>JBGCGG010000050.1:0-14784 GCA_045110585.1 Phormidesmis sp.
GATTTACTCTCTGTCATTCAGACCTGTCGAAGGCAGGGGCGGTCTGCCATGGCATTTTTTACGCAAGCCCTCAGCGCTCAGCATCATGAGCGTATCGAAATGCCCTCGCTCATTCCACTGACTACGACCTGAATCTTTACGTAAGATTTTCGATCCGTTTTTCACCACTAAGCCAGTGGGCAAAGGCACCGGGCTAGGGTTAGGTATCTGCTTCAAAATTATTCAACAGCACCAAGGCACTATAGAAGTACAGTCTGAACCAGGCAAGGGCACAGCGTTTGTGATTACACTGCCCATGTTTCTCGATGCCAACATCTCTGAGACTGCATCTAAACCTAATACTGCGGGCTTGGGAATTTAGCAGTTCCCCGAGTCACAACTGGCAATCATCTCCAGCAGCTGGTCATACCGAAAATCTGCAACCAACTTAGAAACCGTAGAATGGAGTTCAACCTGCTGCTGGGGAATTTGTGCCATAACTTGAGAAATGCGCTGCTCACTTAAGGCTTGAGCGGCTTGTTTCAAGGCCTCTCGCCAAGGTTTTGGGGTTTTTTGCATCTGCTGGATACCTATTTGCTGAGCAGAAAGGCCCTGCTCTGGCAATGATCCTGATGCTGTATCTGGCAATGAGTCTGACTCGGCAGCGTATTGATATTCAATCTTGAGGTAATCGTGCAATATCCGCCAAATGGCTTCGTCTGTGCAGGGCTTGGCCACAAAGTCATCGCAGCCTGCTGCGATCGCTTCTTCACGATCTTCTTTAAATGCATTCGCTGTCAGCGCAATTACAAAGGGAGGATTGGGCTGTTGTTTAATTCGCTACGTAGCCTCTAAACCACTGATGCCCGGCAAGCGAATATCCATCCAAATTAAATGCGGTAACCAGGTTTCCTGCTGTCGTACCGCCGCTTCACCACTAGCCGCTTCTTTCACCTCAAAGCCATATCCAGTCAGCCTTTGCTCCATTAATACGCGGCTTTCACGCTGATCGTCAACCACCAGCACTCGATAGGGCACTGGACTGGGTTTCAGCCCCAGCACAATGGGACAATCCAGCTCCACCATTGATGGTGACTCTACAGCTGTGACTTCTAGTGCAAAACTAAATTGGCTACCGTGCCCCACCTCACTGTGAACCTGAATGTGACTATCCATGAGTTGAACAAATCGTTGGCTGATGGATAGACCTAAGCCAGTCCCTTTTTGAGACAGATATCCAGATCTCGTCTGTGTAAACGGCGTAAACAGCTTCGATATCTCATCTGGGGCCATGCCAGATCCAGTATCACTGACGGTAAAAGAAAGTTGATAACGATGAGACTCGTGATCCAGCAATCGAGACGAAACTTCTAGTTTTACCTCTCCTTGAGAGGTGAATTTTATGGCATTTGCCAACAGGTTCAACAGAATTTGGCGCAGTTTCCCTTCATCAGCATGAATACAAAGGGGAAGCTCAGGGGAATGCAAAAAAGACAATTTTAGCTGCTTTACATTAGCCTTGAGGCGCATCATTTCGCTCAAGGTTTTCAAAAAGCTGAGTAAGTTAAAGTCTGTCGTTGTGAGCCGAGTTTGCCCCGCTTCAATTTTAGACATCTCCAAAATATTATTAATCAGGCCCAGTAAGTGCTCGCCGCTACGATTAATAATTTCTAAGTTATCCGACTGTTTAATACTCAAGTTGTCATCTTTTTGGAGCAGTTCACTAAATCCCAAGATGGCATTCAGCGGAGTCCGAAGCTCATGGCTCATATGCGCCAAAAACTCACTCTTGGCTCGGTTGGCGGCTTCCGCTTTGCGGTTGCTAATCTCTAACTCTTTGGTTCGCTGCCGCACCTTTGCTTCTAATGAATCGTAGAATTCAGCATTTTCCCGAGTAATTTTAGCGAGTAGATTTGCAAGCTCTCTCAACTCGTCATCATGGCGCAAGCTTAAATCAGCGATGGCTTTTCCTTGTTGCATCTCTGCAACGGCCTGACTGAGCTGACCTAAAGGATCGCTAATCCGGCCTCGAGTAAATTGGATGACACGTTGCAATAGATGGCAAACGATGAAAATAGTGAAAATTAGCAGGATTGCAACAAAAGAAAAGGGCCTTAATGCTTCAGAGGCAGGCTGTTCAACAATGGAATGCCAAGGAACAACCTGTAATTGTCTCGCGGTTGCAAATGTGACTGTGCCGTCTAATCCGCGATGAATGGAGAGCGATTCATTGGCGATCGCTTGAGGGCTTTGACCATTAAGCTCACTCAAGGTGAGTTCGGCATTGCTGTTATGCTGTGCTCTCAGCGCAATCACATGCCCTTCTTCGCCCACGAGATAGGCATAGCCGGTTTGCCCCACTCTGATATCAACGGCAATATCCAAGAGGTCTGTTAAATCAATCCGGGCAATGAGAAAACCCTGAGGAATGCCAATGGAGTCAGTGACTGGGGTTACCACTTCTGTGTAGGGCTGTGGCCCGTCACGCTCCACACGGCCAATGGCGATATCTCCAGTTCTTAGAGAGGTAGATAACCAGTCAGGAAGACCATCCTCACTGTGCAGTCGATTTGAAAAGGTGCTTCGATGTGCTCTCAATTGCCCATTGGCATCTATAAAGCGAATGCCCTGTAACCCTGGATGGCGAGCGAGAAAATCACGTAGATTTTGATCGACATTACTACTGTATTCAATGGTGCTGGCCAGAGACGTTAAGTCGCTTTGGAGTTTCAGAAAAAACAGATCAAAAGATTCTGCTGCGATCGCATTAGCACCCTCTAACTGTCGCTGCACCGAAAGCAGGTGGTGAGAGAGCGTCACCATGATTGTGCTGCCTAACCCCAAAACACCAATAACGCTCAGCAGCAAGACCTTACGAGTGAGCTGCTTACTGAGGGATTGGCGTTTCGAGGAGAACATAGTTAAGGCTTTGTACAGCATATTAAGCGCGACATCACGCTGTTAATGAAATCCAACTAAGCCCATGCTGCAGCTAGTATGGAGTCTCGGTAGGTTAACCAGTAGGCTCACTCTTTAGGAGAAACGTTTTGCAAGGTAATGAGTGGGCTGCCGGGAAGAAAGACAACCGGAGGGAAAGTCGATTGCTTTTCCAAATTTTGCACTAGCATCCTTGTGGCAATTTCAGCCTGTAACAAAGGATTTTGATGATTTGTGGCGGCAAGGTCACCTTTACGAATCGCATTTATCGCTGGAGGAAGGCCATCGTACCCCGTTACCAAAATGCCATCACGATTAGCTGCTTTGATGGCGGAGACTGCGCCTAAAGCCATTGCATCATTGCTTGAAAAAATCGCATCAATGTTAGGAAACTCTTCTAGCCAGTCTGCCGTGACTTCTTGTGCCCGAGTTTCACTCCAATTGGCAACTTGAGTATCTAGCACAACGATGTCGCTGCCGCTCAATCCAGATAAAATCCCTCGGTGGCGATCCGTCGCATTTTGGTCAGTCTTAGGCCCTGTAAGGATTAATACATTCCCTTTTCCATTCAGTTGTTCAGCAACCCACTTTCCCATCTCCTTAGCGCTTTCATAGCTATTTAAAACAACAAAACTGAGAATGCTATCTGTATCCACAGGCGTATCCATCGCAACGACTGGAATACCCGATTCTGTTGCTTTTTCAATCACTGCGGCCAGCCGAAATGAATCCGTTGGGCCAATGACAATGCCATCGGCTAAGTCCTGTTCAATAATTTTATTAATGATATTGATTTGGGGTAAAACGCATTCTTCATGGAGGGAACAAACACCTGGTGGTATCGAATGATCCTCAACTTGTACGTTGAGTTCTTTCGCGGTCTCTTGAGTCCCTAGCCATGCTGAATACCAATAGACATCATTAACTGATTTGGGCATATCGACCCGAGGTTCTTTGCTAATGTAAGCAATTTTCCAAGGCTGAGCGGAGACAAGATTAGGGTCAAGAATGGACGGGAGCGGTGGATCATCGCTGGCACCTGCAAGGATTTCTGCTATGACAGCTTCAGCTTCGAAATCACTTGTCGGGGGTATGACCGGTTCGGCGGTGCTTGCAACCTCTGAGCTATTACAGCTTACGGTAAGAAAAAGAGCACTCATGCTAAGTGAAAGCAAAGCACAATGGCGATACATTTTCACACCTTTAAAAATAGTCTCAAACATAGTGATGAACCATAGAATCTGGCTATGCCTTACTACCAGATAAGAACTCATAACTGAGCTACAGCAAGACATAGGACACCTATGTAAGATTTCCCTAATGGGTTAAAGCACTCAACAAATTCACCTGATTTATATCAGCCTATGAGGGATGTCATGCTACGGGGGATGTCATGCTACGGGGGATGTCATTTTGGCAAACGCTGCTTGAATACGGTGCCGGTCAGCTTTTGCATACGCCTGATAATCAACGGTGATAATTTTTCCGCACATGCCGAGGGCTGCAATCCCGTTTCCCGGAAATTCCGATACAATCTCGTGATCTATGTTTCTGGGCATCAACAAAATGCGTGTGCCAACAAACATGAGATTAAACGGAATGTCTTGCTGTTGAAACCTATCGATGTGCAGGAAAACAGCCATTGCAACAGCTTCTGAGGAGACTTTCTTGTCTAAATTGTTGATGTCAAAGGCCATTACATACGCCGGATAGTTAGCCAGTAAGGCGTAACCTTTTTGATTAAAAATGAGCGGCCAGGTCTCAACGGGAAGTGGGGTGCGGTGGGCGATCGCCTGAAAGTGAATATGATTTACCGAAGCGCCTGAGTGCAACGAATTAAAGAACAACAGCGTGCCATCAAGCTGTTTGAACAGGCTCACGGCATCTTCAACAAATGCAAGCGAGAGAGCTTGCGGATAGTGCGTTAGCACCGCATCATCCGTCGGAACCCATAAAAAATGGCCATCTGGATCAATCGGAGCCGCATTGTAATACGCGTTCCAAACGTAGTTCGTTAGCGGCACCTGTAAAAGCGGCTCGCGCACGAGCAAACTAAGCGGATCGCTCGCATCCTGGCAAGAGAATCGACAGCGTTCTGGCTCAGGCGGAATATCCACTTGGCGGCCTAAAGGCTTAAGCTGTCCGCCGGGGCGTAGGGCGCGGTAGCCGTTGTACTGGCAGATAAAGCCCAAACCCGGAATAGATTTCTCTTGGACGGCACCTGGAATAGGGCGAGACTGGGTGAGGTTTTGAGCGTAGTAAACATTCTGAGAGGGGCTGGTTGTAGTGCTTTGATCAGCCTTTTGTGCTGGCTGGCCATGCACACCAAAGGCGATGGTGTCACCTTTGACCCATCGCCCGTCGGGATCGTCTACTACCGCCTGAAATTGGTTAATCAGCTTGTTGTCATTGACTGATTGTTGCCAGGCGGCATAGAGATGCTGTGTGAGATGGCGCTGTGTTGTGTGAGGAGGCATGTCAGCAGGTCTGCCCATAAAACAGACAGCGATCGCTTGCTGTATTAGCCTGCCACAAAATTCGCCTGTCACTGATTAACCCGGCTACCGATTAATCGGTGGCCGGTTAACCGAGCTTACTGGCTCCAGCCTTAGCCTGCTATGGAACGCCGCCAGTTAAAGAACTTGCGCAGTGCGTTTTGTTGGAAGGTGTTTTTCGCGAACTTTTGCTTAGTGAGCTGAAGCGCGGCTTTGGGGGTAATTTCACTCAGGGTTGGATACACGTGAATGCACTGGAGCGCGCTTACCTTTAGGTTTTGGCTCATGGCGATTACCGCCTCGTGAATCAGCTCGCCTGCATGGGGGCCAACGATGTGCGCGCCCAGAATTTCGCCATTGCCTTTCGTGATGAACTTTGCGAAACCGTAGCCTGCTGCTTCAGCCAGCGCTCGGTCTACACCGTCAAAGTTTTGACGCAGCACGTACACATCATCGCCATAGCGATCTCGCGCTTGCTTTTCAGTCAATCCCACTCTGGCCAGCTCAGGCTCTGTAAAGGTGGCCCACGGAATCACTCTGTAGTCCGCCTTTGCCATCGGGAAGATAAGGGCGTTTCTCATGGCAACACCGGCTTCGTAGCCTGCAACGTGGGTGAACTGATAGCCTCCAATCACGTCGCCTGCTGCGTAAATGCGTTTGTTGCTCGTGCGCATTTTGGCATCTACTTTCACGCCTTGCTTGTCGTAATTAACGCAGGCTGCCTCTAGGTTTAGCGAACCCACGTTAGGCGTACGGCCCGTGGCAATCAAAATTTCATCGACGACTATAGTCTCGCTGCCGGTGAAGATATGCTTGCGCCCATCAATGACCTCTACCTTCTTGGCACGGGTGTTGTTTAAAATGCGCACCCCTTCTGCTTTCATCTTTTCTTGCACCACCGCTGCCGCTTCGGGATCTTCTTTCGGCATGATGATGTCGCGGCTGGCCAGTAGCGTAACTTCTGATCCCAGGCGAGAGAAGGACTGGCCCAGTTCGCAGCCAATGGGGCCAGCGCCGATTACGGCGAGGGCATCGGGTCTTTCGGTAACTTTAAAGACCTCTTCATTAGTCAAAAAGCCTGCTTCTTTAAGCCCTTCTACCGGTGGCACCGTAGGGCGAGAGCCTGTGGCAATCAAAAAGGCTCGGGCCTTGAGCTGACGGCCATTAATTTCAAATGTTTTTTCATCAACAAACTGACCGGTGCCAAAAATAACATCGACGCCCAGTTTCTCGAAGCGCTCGGCAGAGTCGTGAACTTGAATGGTATCGACAACAGATTTTACATGGCCCATCGCTTCGTCAAGCTTGATGACCGGCTCTTTGGTGTACACGCCAAAGTCTGAAGCGGTTTTGACGTTGTGGGCAATTTGAGCAGCGTGAATGAGAGATTTACTGGGTACGCAGCCATAGTGAAGGCAGTCCCCACCGAGCAAGTGCTTTTCAATGAGGGCGACTCTGGCATTGATTTGAGCACCCGCACTGGCCGCAACTAACCCTGCTGAACCACCACCAATAACGACTAAATCGTATTCTACCGACATTTATTTTCCTCTCTTATTCGCGCTACGGGAGCTTTCGCATTACTATCTCTGAAGAGTATGCCGCTCATCTGAGTCTTTGATGAGAGTCCACGGAAAAAGTATAGATTTTCAATGAGAGTTGTGGCTTTCTGCAAAGGTGAGCGCACGGCGGCGGCGGCAACGCTGATAGCGTCAACGCCTTACTTTATAGAAGCCTTACTGCCTAGAAGCCTTACTGCCAAACTTTCACCGTTTGATCTTTGCCTGCGCTAACCAGGGTTTGACTGTTGGCGTCAAAGGCTAGGGCATAGACCCAGTTGGTGTGGTCGTTTAGGGTTTCGCTAAGCTGACGGCTGGGTAAATCCCAAAGTTTGACGGTGTTGTCGCTGCTGCCGCTGGCCAGGGTTTGACCGTCGGGGCTAATCGCTAAGCTAACAATGCGATCGCCATGCCCTCCGTTCTCTCCGCTCAACGTCGTTTGTAGTTGGCCTGTGGTTACGTCCCATAGCTTAATTGTTCTATCCCAACTGCCGCTGGCTAGGGTTTGGCCGTCGGGGCTAATCGCCACAGTGCGCACAGCATCACCATGTCCCTCAAATTCTTTTATGAGGGTGCCAGTGGCCAAATCCCACTGCCGCACTGTGGGATCATCGCTGCCGCCTACAAAGGTTTTTCCATCCGGGCTAATGGCCACAGACCATACAGGACTACCATTCTCAATTTGGTATTGCTGCTGGCCGCTGGCCAAATCCCAGGCCGTAATCAGGCCGCTGTAATCACTGCTGATAAAGGTTTTTCCATCGGGGCTAATGGCCACAGACCATACGGGGGAAGTGGCTTCTGGAATGCTGTACATTAGCTCGCCCGTATTGGGTTGCCAGGCTTTTAGTCCATCTGGCCCGCCGCTGATGAGCCATTCCCCAGAAGGTGAAATCGCCAGCGATCGCACCCCATCTGTATGCCCTGTCATCGTCCGTAGCAGCTCGCCCGTCTCACCATTCCACACTTCAATATTGCCGTCGGCGCTACCGCCAATTACCCAGGCTTCGCCATTGCTCTGTACTTGGGTGGCCACTGTCCACACTTGGCTAGAGCCTGTCAGTGACTTGGCTAAAGCAAACTGCGCCTGAGCGGGCGTAGTGGCAACTGACGTGCTGGTGCGCGTGAGGCTAAGCGGAACGCCGATAGCGAGCAGCAAACTGGCTGCCATCACAGGCACCCCAATTTTGGGCTGGCGCAGGCGATAGAGCACCCGAGCCGAAAGCTGTTGATCTTTTGCCCGACGGCCCCATGCTTTGTTTTCGGGTGTGTTTACGGTGGTGGAGCGGGAAGGCTGAGGCGAAATCTGCGTTGAAGAGAGGGGGGCCGGGGGCGTTGTCCGGCTTCGCAAGTTAGCCAACTCTCGGCTAGACAAATTACGCTTGGCTGGCGCCAGTGACCCCAGCTGCTTTTGCATTTTTGCCAGTAGCGCAGCGCGGAATGTCTCACGAGAGAGCGGATTGTTCTCTTCTGTGGCAGCGGCAGCCGGTTGCTGCGAGGCCGCGTTTTGGGCTAGCAGCGTTACGACTAAATCGGGGTAGGGATCAATGTGAGGGTTGGGCAGACGGGCTGTGCTGATGTCTGCGTCAGTAAGCTTAGTGCCGATCAAATTGGTGTAGCGGAGGTCGGCGCGCTCTAGGTTTGCTTTGCTGAGGTTGGCATTGCTCAGGTTCGCTCCGTTGAGGTTGGCATCACCCAAGTACGCACCGGAAAGATCCGCGCCAGAAAGATCTGCGCCAGAGAGATCGGCGCCAATAAGGCAGGCTCTGCTCAGGTTGACGTTGCTGAGATTGGCACGACTAAAATTACCTTCAAAAAAGTAGCCGCTACTGAGATCTTGATCGGAGAGATTGCAAGAGGTGGTGTTTTGCGATCGCCACACATTCCAACGCTCAATGCCGCTTTCAAGAATGGCCAAATGGCTTAAAAATAGCTCGGACGGCATAGTGAAAAACGCTACATATACTAAAGCTTTCCCTGCGGAAAGCTTTAGTATATGTAGCGTTCTCGCTGATCACAGCCATCTTGTATGAAGTGATCAACAACAATGTTTAGCCTCGCTTCCCTTTGTGTTGTTGATCTCTAAGTAAGCTGGTTAAAACAATACAACTGAATGTACGTATAAACATCTAGTTGCGATTCTTAAAACACACCAAAAAGCATTACGTAAACACGTAACGGCACATTACAGTCATTGCGTATGGGGTGGCAAATAATACATGAGGGAAACGCAAAGCTCAGTACATCTAAAACTCGGCATCTGAAACACCGTGCCTGCCTATACCGTCACCAGCTCAGGCACCTGACAAGGCGTTCCGGTTAGGCTAAAGGGCCGAATTTCGTGAATTTTAACCGGCACAATTTTGCCTTTCAGGGCGTTGATGTCACCTGAGAAAAACGTCAGCCGGTTGCCGCGTGTACGCCCCATTACCTGATTTGGGTCTTTGGGGTTCACTGCTTCTACCAGCACATTTTCAATGCGGCCTTCGTAGCGTTGCGATCGCACCATGGCCTGTTCTCCCACCAAGTGATTAATCCGTTGCAGTCTATCTTGCTTGGTCTCTTCATCTAGCTGGTTCGTCCACTCTGCCGCAGGCGTTCCGGGGCGAGGCGAATACGCTGCCGTATTCACCATATCGAACACAATATCTTCCATCAGCGAGAGCGTATCTTGAAACTGCGCTTCTGTTTCTCCTGGAAACGCCACAATCACGTCTGCACTAATAGATGCATCTGGCACATACCTGCGCACCGTATCAATAATGCGCCGATACTTTTCGTGGGTGTAGCCGCGCCCCATTGCCTTCAAAATGTCGTTATTTCCAGACTGAAACGGAATATGGAAATGCTCACAAATTTTCGGTAGCTCCGCACAGGCTTTTACCAAGCGCTCAGTAAAGTAGCGCGGGTGGCTAGTGGCAAAGCGAATTCGTTCAATTCCAGGCACATCGTGAACGTAATATAGCAAATCAGTGAGGGTATTTTCCCGCCGTCCTTCCGGCGTGATCCCTGGTAAATCTCGACCATAGGCATCAATGTTTTGGCCCAGCAGCGTGACTTCTGTATAGCCCTGCTTGCCTAGCTCCACCATCTCCGCCCGAATCGCTTCTTTTGTGCGTGACTGCTCTAGCCCGCGCACACCTGGCACCACACAATACGTGCAGCGCTCGTTGCAGCCATAAATCACATTTACCCAACCTGTGACCTTGCTATCGCGGCGTGGCTTTGTAATGTCTTCCATAATGTGCACCGGCTCGGTGGCTACCACCTGCTGCCCCTGCGCCACCTGCGTGAGTAAGCTTTCTAGCTGGTTCGCATACTGCGGCCCCATCACCAAGTCTAGTTCGGGTACTCGGCGCAGCAGCTTTTCGCCTTCTTGCTGGGCGACGCAACCTGCTACCACTAAGGTGAGGTTTGGATTTTTGCGCTTGCGCTTAGCCTGCTTGCCTAAGTAGGAATACACCTTTTGCTCAGCGCTGTCGCGAATGGTACAGGTGTTATAGAGCACCACATCTGCGGCAAGTGGGTCTTCTTCCCAGTCCATACCCATGTTTTCTAAAATGCCAGCCATTCGTTCGGAATCTGCCTTGTTCATTTGGC
Organism: Phormidesmis sp.; assembly: GCA_045110585.1. Taxonomy (GTDB): domain Bacteria; phylum Cyanobacteriota; class Cyanobacteriia; order Phormidesmidales; family Phormidesmidaceae; genus Phormidesmis. The sequence continues at coordinate 10,571 of JBGCGG010000050.1, forward strand.
AGCCGAAGGTGGTGACGTGATAGCGGCGCGATTCGCTCATGGTAAGCCAGGTGCCTTAAGGCATTGGGGAGGATTTTCTAGTCATTCTGATTTTTTTGACATTATATTGTGCCATGCCTCTGTCCAAATAGGCGGAGATGCCAAATAGATAGATAGCCTAAATAGGCAGAGATGCTAAATAGGCATAGATTTCTTTTTTGGAGTGGGATGGTTTTTGAGTGGGAGAGGATGCGGGCGCAGATAATTTCTTGCTTAGCCGTTATCTAAAGGCCGTTATCTAAAGGCCACTATCTAAAACTCTCGGGAATCGCTGATTAAGCACTTGGCATTTTTAGCGGCTTCTTCGCTGGTTGTGTAAAACTCGCCATCGTCTAGCACGGTAAAGTCTGGGGTGAATACCCAACAGCGGTAGCCGAGTTCGGTGCGGCCAACGGCGATCGCCCAGCCGGGATACGTAAAGAGATCAACGAGTTCGCAGAATTGCATGGGCTGACTATTGCAAAAGGGAGAAAGGGGCCGTGGTGATTAAGCACGTATTTCTTATGCTTGTGTTAAGGGGATTTTGCTTAATCGAATGAGCTGATATATTCTAGGGGTGTCGATTTAGTTCAGTTGTACTAAAATATAGCATAACAATATAACCTAGCTAAACAGATGCGGTTCAGCGCTGATTTTGCTCCCTTGCCCAGCATCTATTTACGCTAGATTCATCATCTGATACTTTGCATCAGATGCTCTTCATCAGATGCTTTCCTGTCTAATCTCTTCTCCATCCCCGGACATTACCTATGGCTGCTAGTGCCTCTTCTGATAAGCAAAAAGCCCTCACTTCAGTACTCACCCAAATAGAGCGCAACTTTGGGAAAGGTTCCATCATGCGGTTAGGTGAAGCTAACCGCATGCAGGTAGAAACCATCCCAACTGGCGCGCTGACGCTTGATATGGCACTTGGCGGTGGCTTGCCAAAAGGGCGTGTGATTGAAATTTATGGCCCAGAGAGTTCGGGTAAAACGACGCTGGCACTCCACTCAATCGCTGAAATTCAGCGGCAAGGCGGTGTCGCAGCCTTTATTGATGCAGAACACGCTCTTGATCCTTATTACGCCGAAAATTTGGGCGTTCAAATCGAAGATTTGCTCATCTCCCAGCCTGACACGGGTGAGATGGCCCTCGAAATTTGCGATCAGCTCGTGCGCTCCTCTGCTGTCGATCTCATCGTGATTGACTCCGTGGCCGCCCTCACGCCCCGCGCCGAAATTGAGGGCGAAATGGGCGATTCTCACATGGGTTTGCAAGCGCGCTTAATGAGCCAAGCGCTGCGCAAAATCACCGGTAACATTGGTAAATCTCAATGCACGGTTATTTTTCTTAACCAGCTTCGCCTCAAAATTGGCGTCACCTACGGCAACCCTGAAACCACTACGGGCGGTAATGCCCTCAAGTTCTATGCCTCTGTCCGCCTCGATATTCGCCGTATCCAAACCTTAAAGAAAGGCAACGATCAGTTCGGCATTCGTGTGAAGGTGAAGGTCGCAAAGAACAAAGTCGCACCGCCTTTCCGTATCGCCGAGTTTGACATCATCTTTGGTGAAGGTATTTCTATCCTTGGCTGTCTTTTAGACATTGCTGAAGAGCACGATATCGTGGTGCGCAAAGGTGCGTGGTACAGCTTTGAAGGGACTAACGTTGGCCAAGGGCGTGACAACACCATTATTCGGATGAAAGAAGATCCGGAGTTTGCGAAGAAGGTGAAAGACTTGGTGATGGCGAAGCTTAAGCCGGAAGCGATTCCGATTGAACCCGGTGAGGAACCACTGGCTGCACCGGTAGAAGTGGATGTGGATGCAAAAGAAGTCGTTGATGAAGTAGTGGCTGAAGCGAAAACAACTAAGAGTAAAAGCCGTAGTAAGTCTAAGAAGTAAATCTAAGAAGTAAATCTAAGATGTGTACGTTGTTGGCTTAACCCCGTTGCTAGACATCATCATCTTTGGATTCATACGCTTTTGGATTCATACGCTTGCAACAACCCAAGGCAGAGGCCACTATTGACCTCTGCCTTGGGTTGTGTGGCTAGTTCAAAATAAGGTTCCTCATGAACAAGGTTCCTCATGAACTTGGTATGAATCGCGTTTTAAGTGATGTTGAACCCTTGGGCAAACAGCAACTTAAAACGACTGAATTGAGACTAAAGAGAACAGTGTTCCTTGGCTCAATTCCTTGATATTAATAGCCCCTATTCGTTCTCTTATTTGTTCGGGCCTTCGTTTAACGGGGCTTCGTTTAACGGGCCTTTCCTTGACGGGAATAGGTTTAGCGACCCTTGCGCTTCTCTCTTGCCAGCAATCGGCTTTGGCTAACAAAGATTTGACGCTTATTCAGCAGGGAATTACTGCTCAAAATGCAGGGAACTACTCAGCGGCTGAAGCGGCTTATCGCACAGCTATTCAGCAGGAACCTCAGAACGCGACAATTTACTACAACTTAGGCAATGCCCTCAGCGCTCAGGGCAAAGTGGAAGCGGCGATCGCGGCCTATCAAACCACTCTTCAGCTCGATCCGCAAAATGCTGACGCTTACTATAACCTTGGCTACTGGCTGAATATTCAAGGGCAAACAGTTGACGCGATCGCGGCTTACCGACAAGCCATCAAGTTCCAACCCTTTGATGCTGACACCCACTACAACCTTGGCGTCCTGCTTAAAGCGCAAGGCCAACTCAACGAAGCTGAAACCCTGCTTCGCCACGCTCTGCTTCTAAATGCTACCAATGCAGGTGCCTACGCTAGTGGGTCATTTGCTATGGTCATAGGTATTTCTCCAACAAAGACAATCGTTTACGAATAGGCGTGTAGGTACAAGCGCCCGAGGCAGGCAGTTGATAGCGCTTACGGAGGCGAGTCTGCTGCCGGCGCTGTGCCCGCTTTCCACCCCAGACAAAGGGTGTGGGGTGACGATTCCAAGCGTTGGCAACTGCTTCAAAGTTATCGATAATCTGTTGAGGTGTCGTGGGATGTTGCCCATCTAAAGCTCTGTGCTTGAGGATGTTCTGGATCGACTCAGCCATATTGAGCCAACTCCCTCCCAGCGGGGTATAGAGCGGCAAAATTCCGTGCTCACATAACCACACCACAAACGCAGGTGTCTTATGGCCTGCGAGATTGTCACACACCAGTAGCATCCGTAACGGTGGCAGCGTCTCGGGCAATGTGAACTTCACTGTCAAATCTTGTCGCCAGCTCTCCCAAATCATACGATTGTGCTTATCAGAACCAACCGTAGATGAGGCGGGCAGCTCGACAACAATCTCAGAGAGATTTGTCTTTAACCAAGCATGAAGCACCTGATTGGGGGTTGCTTCTACTCCCTGAACTCGAACGCTACCGTCACTGGGATGAAATAAAGTCATGATCTTGGCCGTTCCATTCGGAAAATATTCATGCGATTGTTTGAGCGGCTCACCCTGGGGCTGCCAGTCTTTTCCCGGATAAGGATGCGTTCGGTAGGGGCCTGCTTCATCTTGGGTCCAAACAGATAGCCCTAATTGCTCACCTAGGCGATAAGCCCGCTCAATCAAGACTTTTTTGCTTCGCTATCGGGGTCTACCACCTCCACAATGCCGCTTTTGCGGCGGCGTTTGACTTCGCCAGTACTACACCAGCTACGACTGAGCTGCCAACTCCAATTCGCTTCGTGTAACACCTGCCAGAGGGTGTACGTACTGATGCGAGAAAACTCAGGCTGCTGCCGCAAACGGCGTTGTAGCAGACTTAAAGACCAGCTAACAGCGCCATCTCGCTCGGCATCAGGCGGCTGACTAACCGTTTTCAAGATATGCTGACGTTGCTCACTGTCATATACAACAGCGGCACCGCCACCGTGCAAAGGCTCTAGGGCTGCTAAGCCGACTTGGTTGAAGCGCGAAACCAAGTGTGAAACAGCATCTCCTGAACGCCGTCCCACTGATTGGGCGGCTGCACTGTAGCTTTTGCCATCAGCTACCGCTAGCAGGAGTTGAGCACGAATAACATGAACAGCTGGTTCTTGGCTGGCGCGGCTCAAGCGCTCTAGCATGTCGCGTTCTTCACTGGTGAGGGAACGAAGGGGATCTTTTTGCCGACGAGTCATGACACTTGTCCTGCTTTTCAGGAACCGTGAACAACCACTCTAATTTTCGCCTATCCTTATGGTCATGACCATAGCAAATGACCCACTAG
>JBGCGG010000051.1:0-6349 GCA_045110585.1 Phormidesmis sp.
TTAGTCGTCCCTGAAAAACCTAATCTAGGTAGCAGGTGCTCGCAAAAACTCGCTATCTTCCATGGCTCGAAAAAGCTTCCGTAGGTTAAATCCGCAAGCAGCAAGCAGCGCATTGATGCGGTCGCCCTGCGTGCCTTTGAGAAAGTTACGCCCTAGCGCGTGGTCGTGTTTGATATGGCCAATGACCGGTTCAATGGCGCTACGCCGCTTAACCAACCGTTTAAGTACGCCTTTGAACTTACGAGTGCCTGCTACGAGCACCTGTAGTCCCTCCGGGTGATGTTTGCTGCCACGAAAACCTTTGTCCACAGCCGCTTGTTTGGGTGTGACCCCCGTCAACTGGCTCGTTTGCTGCACCACATCGCTCAGGGTTACGCCGTCGTAGGGATTGCCATGAACCGCCGCAGTGCCCACAATCCAATTGCTGGCGCTGGTCGTCACGAGTACCACTTTGCACCCAAATTCGTAGCGCTTGTGAACCTTGCCTTTTGCAATGCATTCGACTTCTGGTGCGTGCATACTGTAGATTTTGTTTGAATCACTTCGCTGTTGTTGCTTAATCTGTTTCGCTCGGCTTAACAACAATTCCATTTCTACATCTGGTTGCGGTAGCTTGCGTTCAATATCTCGAATCACACGTCCCAAGTAAGTCCGCAGTTTTCGAGTATGTTTCCTGGCTCGTTTAAGTTGTCTGGCCACACGGTAGCGACTTTGTTTGAAGAAAGCGTACTTCCCAACTCTCACATAGCTTTGACGTAATTTGACTCCACGCTTCTTGGCCGCACGAACCAGGGTTATCCTAGCGTGATTGTAAAGTCTCGCATCGGTTGGAAAGGCGACTGCTTTTTCTTGAACAGTTGTGTCTACATTCACTCGCTCAATCTCTTTTGGTCTCAGCACAGACACACGCATTGCTGTCTGAATAATTTGTCCTAGTAGGCGTTCAAAACCATCTGTGCCAATTTGTTTTCGCCACTTTCCCAGACTCGTTGGATGGCACGGAAATTCATGCTGAAATTCCCGCTCTCCGCAAAAATGCTGCCAGTATGGATTCTCCACCCACTTCGACACCACTGACTCGTCGCTTTCGTCGTACAGCGCTTTCAGATAATGTAGCCCCACCATCAGCCTTGTCGGCAGGGCTGGCCGTCCGCCACTCGCTTTCACAACCCGACCAAACTTCTCCTCAAATGACTGCCAGTCTATCGTTTCAGCCATCTTCACCAACGGATGATTCAGATTCAACTGACGCGCCAGCGCTGATAGCGTTGGTTCCAGATTAGACGTCAAGGGAGAGGGCTTCATTTTGCAAGCTTTTTCTGGCGATAGTGGCTTATCTTGTAATTCTAACTTGCCATCCTCAGCCTGAAGCATCTAGCTAGCTTAGCCTTTGGCAGTTTTTCAGGGACAACTATTTAGAGATAGCGCGAGAAATCGGCGATCGCCAAGGCGAAGCCAACGCCCAATTCAACATGGGCCTTGCACTCATCAAGCAAGAAAAAAAAGAAGCTGCCCGCACAGCCTTTACAGCCGCGAGACAGCTCTATGAAGCAATGGGCCTTTCTAAAGACGTAGAAGATTGCAACAAGCAACTTCAATCCCTAGATGAATCTGCCTCAACAACAGAATAGCCCCCGTTTAAAACCAGTAAATCCTGCTGCAAAAAGAAAGAAACCAACCAGTTACCCCTTCAGCAACTGTTGTTTGCAGAATGTTTGTGCGCAAACATTCTGCACTCACCCACCGAAAACCCCTAACTCATGCCTCAAACCGAACACTCCTTTCAGGGGTTGTAGGGCGACTGATCGCCCTGCTCGAAGGGGTTGCCGGGGGCGGCGAAAAGCCCCCGACGCAGGATCTATAGCAACCCACCCGTCCTACTAAACCACAGCAACCGCCACCTCCGACTCCACCTCCCTCACAACCGCACTCACCCGCCGCCGCTTACGCTCACTCTCCCGCGTCCCCCCAACCATTTCATACTCACTACTATCCTTTCCATAACGCACCGCCGCCCCCATCAGCACCCGCGACGTCATTTTCGCCAGCGCCTTTTCCATTCTCGCCACCTCATTACCCGCCGCATCCGCCTTAGAAAGCAGCATATTATACGCAGAAATCTTATCCCGCAGCGCCACAATCTCCTTCTCCATCGCAGTCACTGAAATGCCATTCCCCAAATCCAACTTAGAATTAATGGATTTCATCCCAGATAGGCGACGCTCCGCCTTCATCAACGTACTAGATTCCTTTTTTCTACGAGCCATAATGCCCCTGCAAATTTAAATAAAGAACAACCACAGCCTTAGTCGTTGCATAAACAAACAACAAACCACCTGTGCGTTACCGCTAAAGTACCCGCCCTACCAAGCTAAAAAGCACATCAAGATTTGCGGGTATTTACACAAAACTAGCCGCTTTGCATACTCGCCCTTCACCCCACCTCCGCAAGCCCACGGCAAACTGTGCAGCCAACACAGCTTTTTATGCACAATTTGCAACTTTGCGAGTACAGAACACAGCTTTGCGAGCATAATTTGCTACTTCACAAGCACAATCTGCACTAACGTGAGCATAATTTGCCATCTCACCAGCACAGAAAACGACCTCACGAGCACAGAACACAGCTTTTTGTGCACAATTCGCTATCTCCTATGCACAAGCAACTCTATGGCCAACACACAACGCCACCTTCTTTACCCCTGCCACACGCCTGTATCGAAAGTAGCGGGATGCCCATAACCATAGAAAGCTGTGCCATAAAAGACAACAAAAACAGTCACTGATGCTGACCGCAATTTTATCGAGTGCATTTGCATGCTTACAGCGAGCAAATGAAACTTAAGGAACCTATCAACTAGAGATACTGCAAAAAACCATGTAGTTTCACAGCGCTTAGAGTCGGGCTTAATAACATTAGGTATAGAACCACTTATACATACACCTATCCCCTGATGGTTAACATCCCTTACTTACACCCTGCCATCCTCGATATTCTGCCTAACCCCGTGCTGGTAAAAGATGATCAGCTTCGATATGTACTCATCAATAAAGCCTTTGAGGATCTCTTTAAAGTTCGTCGAGAAGACTTAATTGGCCAGCTAGATAAAGACGTATTCAAAGAACGACAGGCTGTGCAGTGTAATGGCGGTGACCTGCGGGTACTCAACACCGGCGAAATTGACGAAGCCTATGAAACAGCCTTTAACGCTGACAACCAACCCCGAAAAATCCTTACTCGCAAAAGCCGACTGATTGGCCCGGATGGCGCAATCTTTTTAGTCGGTATTTTGCACGATATCACAGACATTAGTCGAGCCAATCAAAAACTCGAACAACAACAACAACAGCTTGAAGAAAAAACCACTGAACTCTATCGGATGGCCCACACCGACCCACTAACCGGCTGTAGCAACCGCCGGGCCTTTTCGATTAACTCAAATGAACTCTTTGACAACCACAGAAGCGACCACAGAAGCGACCACAGAAACGGCCACAGCAACTACGGCAGCTTGTTGATGATAGATATCGATCACTTCAAGCAAATTAACGACACCTACGGTCATGATGTCGGAGACCTCGCTCTTGTTCATCTGGTAAAAATCATGAACGAGCTTATCCGTAAAGGAGACATTTTAGCTCGGCTAGGGGGAGAAGAATTTGCCATTACGCTGCTTAATGCCACCGCACAAGAATCAACCTCAATAGCCGAAAGAATTCGTGAAACAGTAGCCTCAACTCCCTTTATGCATGATGCCAAACCCATCTCTATGACCGTGAGCATCGGCGTTATTTACTTACCTGAACCCCACAAGTTTGACTTAGATCGGGCCATGATAAAAGGAGATAGCTGCCTTTATAAGGCCAAATCAGCCGGACGCAATCGCGTTATTTGTGAAACCTTGCTGTGAATGCCTTTAAAGCAGCGAAGACAGCACCTACTTGAACACGTACCGACTTGCCCGACAGATGCAGCGCCGCCCTATCCAGCAGGCCGCTGGATAAGGAAATAATATTGAAGACTGCTGAGAAGCCATTTATAAATCGCACGCTCATTTACAATGGGGCTTGCAAAACCCAACGTTCAACTACAGGCTCACTTACAAGAGCTCTCTCAACTGATGGCCCCCAAAAAGTCCCAAAACGCACCTAACCCTAACGACAGCAGCGATTCCGGCATCGAAGGCATTCGCGCCACCCGTCTGCAAAAGGTAGCGGACTTAAAACAAGCGGGCCAAATCCCTTACGCCTACCAGTGGGACATCACCCACCCCATCGCCGACCTGCAAGCCAAATTCGCTGACCTAGAAGCAGGCGCAGAAGAAGACTTTGCCGTCTCCATTGCAGGCCGCATCATGGCGCGGCGCGTATTTGGCAAGCTCGCCTTTTTCACCCTACAAGATGCCACCGGCACCATTCAGCTTTACCTAGAAAAGAAAACCATCCAAGCGGAAATGGGCGACGCCGACGAGCAAGCCTTTAACCACCTCAAGCAGCTCACCGATGTCGGCGACATCATCGGTGCAAAAGGCACCATCAAGCGCACCGATAAGGGCGAGCTTTCGGTGAAGGTGAAGCACTACGCCATGCTCACCAAATCCCTGCTGCCCCTGCCCGATAAGTTCCACGGCCTCACCGATGTGGCCAAGCGCTACCGCCAGCGCTACGTGGACTTAATCGTGAACCCAGAAGTGCGCGATACCTTCCGCAAGCGGGCGCAGATTACCGCCGCCATTCGTCGCCACTTAGATGGCCTGGGCTACTTAGAAGTAGAAACGCCCGTGCTGCAATCGGAGCCAGGGGGCGCAGAGGCTCGTCCATTTGTGACCTATCACAACACGCTGGATATGGAGCTGTATCTGCGAATTGCGACAGAGCTGCACCTGAAGCGCATGGTGGTAGGCGGCTTTGAGAAAGTATTTGAGCTGGGCCGCGTGTTCCGTAATGAGGGCATTTCCACCCGGCATAACCCTGAGTTCACCACCATTGAAATGTATCAGGCGTACGGCGACTACGAAGATATGATGGCGCTGACCGAGAACATGGTGGAAGAGATTACCGTTGATGTGACCGGCGGCAAGACGGTGACGTATCAGGGCGAAGACATTAGCTTCGCGCAGCCTTGGAAGCGGATTACCATGCACGATGCCGTAAAGGAAAAGACGGGCATTGATTTTGCCGCGTTTGATGATTTGGCCGCAGCGAAGCAGGCCGCGAAGGATGCAGGCATTGGTGAAGTGGATGATTGCGAGAGCATCGGCCACGTGCTGAATGAAGCATTTGAGCAGAAGGTGGAAGAAACCCTGATTCAGCCGACGTTTATCACTGATTATCCGGTGGAGATTTCGCCGTTGGCGAAGCCGCACCGCAGTAAGCCAGGGCTGGTAGAGCGCTTTGAGCTATTTATTGTGGGCCGGGAGACGGCAAATGGCTTCTCGGAGCTAACCGATCCGGTGGATCAGCGGGAGCGCTTGGAGCTTCAGGCGGCGAAGAAGGAAGCGGGTGATTTGGAAGCGCACAGCGTGGATGAGGACTTTATTACGGCCTTAGAGTACGGCATGCCGCCGACAGTTGGCTTGGGGATCGGGATTGATCGGCTGGTGATGGTGATGACGGATGCGGCGAGTATAAGGGATGCGATCGCTTTCCCGCTGCTAAAGCCAGAAAAGACAGAATCTGAAAAAGCGGAAGCCTAACAGGTATTTCCAGCTACTCGTACTTCAAATAAAGCGTTGCATTCGGTCAAATTACAACTTCGCTATAATTTGACCGAATGGTTATAGTTTCTAACTTACTCTATGACTGAACTCCTGGAACAAGCCATTGAGCACTTAAAAAGCTTGGATGCTGACAAGCAGGATAAAATCGCGTCCTTGATTATGAAAGAACTTGAGGATGAAGCAAAATGGGAGACTGTATTTTTTAGTTCTCATAATTTGCTGGCGAATTTAGCAACTGAGGCAATGGCTGAATATAAGGCTGGTCAAACTCAAGTGCTTGATCTTGAGACACTGTGAAATCGAGAACAACAATTAAATTTCGTAATGCATTTGTAAAAACGAGTGTGATCGTAGGGCATACAGCCGTTTTTTTATGGCTAGAACGGTTAGAATCACGGTGCGGGACGATTACGATTCGTTAGATAAGATTGGAGCGTTATCATTTAAATTTACATAAACAAGTGGCGCTCTAGCTCATATTGTCAAAACAAGTAACTACTCAGGCTAAAGTACTGGCATCACCGGGTCTCCAGCAAAGGTACGAGAGAGTGCGTCAAGTACAGCTATGCCCTGCTTTCTCAGCGTCGATATATAGCCTCGAATCCGACAGAACTGTTGTCCGCCAGCCA
>JBGCGG010000052.1:0-21949 GCA_045110585.1 Phormidesmis sp.
TAAATAGCCTACTTTGCTCAGTAGACCCGGTATGATAGCTGGCATAGCCATTTTGGTGGGTTTTGTTGTGTTAACTAAACCGTATGCCCGAATGGCTTTTTTGACTATCTTCTCTCCTTTTTCTGTCCGAACTATTGCTATATAAAAAAATGACAGACGGAAATAAAAGTAGGGTTTTTACTCGATTTAGAACTTGACTTGGATATATTTATTTCTAGTATTCCCATAGAGAAAATCCATGAGTAGGGGGTCTGAGGAATTAGCTTGCTCAAACTCGGGAAGTTTCACTGACAGCTTTTCCCTATTTCTGAACTCAGCATACTGACGCAAACGTTCGGAACGAGACCAGCGGATTGACCAGCACCCCAACCACTCATCGCCAAGAATTGAGGCCAGAATAATCCTTGGCGATGAGTAGTTGCGACTGAACTAGCACTTTAACAGCGGAAAAGTTAGAGATCCCTACTGAATGCCGGTAGCCAATTATGGTCAGGACATTTTCCAGGCGATCGCACATCTGGTAAGGTCTAGCTCAGCGCCTACATTAAACGCAAACTGCCAGCAGCTAGCCTCCAGAATAAGGACTCTATAAGCGAATGAGCGAGCCCAGCACTGATCAAGGATTCACCTGGTACGCACAGTTTGACCAAAGTTATGGCCAAGACAAGCGGTACGAATGGTATAGCAACTCATCGACCGCTTATCGCTGGGCCAGACCTCGCTACCCTGAGGCCATCATTGATCGAGTCATCAAACAAGCGCATCTACAGCCACGGCATTCACTAATGGAAGTGGGCTGCGGCCCTGGCATCGCGACTGAAGCCTTCGCAACCAAAGGGCTATGCATTGTAGCGGTAGAACCTAGCGCGGCGGCCTGTGAACTAGCCCGCAAAAGCTGCCGAGACCACAAAGACGTGACAGTTGTGAACAACACTTTTGAACAATACGACTTAGGCCAGCCCGCTCAGCAATATGACGCCGTACTCGCCGCCACCTCTTTTCATTGGATTACACCAGAGGTCGCTTGCACCAAATCTGCCACAGCACTGAAACCCGGTGGTTCACTCATTTTGCTATGGGCTACGCCACCTCAGCCTAACGCCGAGATCTCTGATTATTTGCAGCCTATTTATGATCGATATGAGCTATCAGAACTCAGCATAGGCCAACAGCGATCGCGCGATTACTACCAAACCAACTTTGAACAGTTCGCAGACACGATCAACCAATCAGGCTTCTTTGCGCCCTCTAAGGTTGAAATTGAAACGCACCATTCCACTTACAGCATCGAAAAATACTTGGCACTGCTAAGCACGCTTTCTCCTTACATCGCCATCGAAGAAACGGTGAGGCACAATCTGCTGATAGCGCTCGGAGAAAAGCTAGCTGAAGCCCAAAACACAGGCGCACTAGAAACAACCCATCACTTTGCATCACAAGTTGCCCCCTTAAAGGCCAGTGCTTAGCAAAGCGATGTACTCCTTTGCAAAAGGTAATGGTTGGTTGTATTGCGACATTAATGTGGCAGCATTATTGATAAGCATTGGCACATTTGGCGGATGCTTAATGGTTGCAAATTATTAGTAGCCAGCCCCCAAGCGACAGCCGCTCAATTATCAACAGCCCTATTGACGTACCATGGAACAGCAGAGCCGTAACGTAATTATTACCGGAGCCTCGTCAGGCGTCGGACTCTATGCCGCAAAAGCCTTGGCAGAAAAAGGCTGGCATGTGATTATGGCCTGTCGTAATCTTCCGAAGACAGAGCAAGTTGCAAAAGAACAGGGAATTGCGTCTGAAAATTACAGCATTATTGAGCTTGACCTAGCATCGCTCGAGAGTGTGCGTAAGTTTGTAGAGACGTTTCGGGCGACGGGTAAATCATTGGATGCGCTAGTCGTTAATGCGGCGGTTTATAAGCCTCGTCTTAAAGCGCCAGAACGCAGCGCAGAAGGCTATGAAATTAGCGTGGCCACTAATCATCTGGGTCACTTTTTGCTGTGCAACCTGCTCTTAGAAGATATGAAAAAGTCTTCTCATCCAGAGCCGCGCTTGGTCACCCTGGGTACCGTCACGGCTAACCCTAAAGAGCTGGGCGGCAAAATTCCGATTCCAGCCCCGCCTGATTTGGGTGAATTGAAAGGTATGGAACTGGGCTTCAAAGCGCCCATTGCTATGATCGACGGGAAAAAGTTCAAGCCAGGAAAGGCGTATAAAGACAGTAAGCTGTGTAATATGCTCACCATGCTTGAAATGCACCGCCGCTACCACGACGAGACAGGCATCATTTTTAATGCGCTGTATCCGGGCTGTGTTGCTGAATCAGATTTGTTCAGAGATGCGCCTAAGCTGTTCCAAGTTATTTTCCCACTCTTTCAAAAGAACATTACCGGCGGCTACGTAACGGAAGAAGAATCCGGGAACCGTGTGGCTCAAGTAGTGGCCGATAAAGGCTTTAATAAATCGGGCGTGTACTGGAGCTGGGGTAACCGACAGGACAAAAACCGTGAGGCATTTTGCCAGGAAGTTTCTAACGAAGCTGCAGATGCGAACAAAGCTGACAAACTGTGGGATTTGAGTGCAAAGCTCGTCGGGCTAGCCTAACCAAGGCCATCAGCGCCCAGGCCATCATACCCATGAGAAACCCCGTGCTGCTAGCACACAATCGCACCCAAAAGTAGGCGGAAAGACTGAGCAAGCATCGCCAAGATTTCGGTAACATGCGACTGATGCCTACCCAACTGTCAGAAGCCGCATGTTAGATGCTGTTGATCCTTCGTTGTGCCAACAAGTCTCCCCGACTCGGGTGTGGGCGCTGTCGAGCAGTGCCTTATTGTTCATGCTTTCTCGGCCTCTCATCGCGATCACGGGCTTTGCCATTTGTGCGGGCCTGATGTGGTTGCTCACCCCGCGCTTGTGGAAAAAGCGCATTTTTCAGCTCAGCGCAGCATTGGTTTTAGGCTATTTGCTGGTTATTTCTCCTTTTGTGAGCGCACTCGGCACTCGCGGACTCACCCTATTTGTACCACCTGATTCGGGCGCTACAGCCGATGCGATTGTGGTGTTGGGACGCGGTTATGAACAAAATCCAACGCGATCGCAAATTGCAGGTTCACTCTGGCAAGCGCAACGAGCGCCGCTCATTTTCCCCAGTGGCCGCAAAGATGCCAACGAAATGGAAAAGATGCTGCGCTCAGAGTTTCCAGCCGCAGCGATCGCCAGTGAGCCTTGTTCTTTGACCACTGACCAAAATGCAGAATTTACCGCAGCGCTGCTCAAACCCCAAGGCATTGAGACGATTATTTTAGTCACAGACCCCACTCATATGTGGCGATCGCTTCTCACCTTTCAAAGCTTCGGGTTCAAAGTCATCCCGCACTATACGCCGCTCTCCCCAGATACCATTCCTGCCAAAAAGCGTTTTCTCTTCGTCAGAGAGACCATTGGCCTATTTAACTACGCTATTTTAGGCCGCTACCGTAGCCGCGAAACCCCTGAACCGTCTGTTATGTATGATGACAAACTCGTTCAAGAGACCTCAGTGGTGCAGTAAGCTCATGGCTCTTCTCTTTTAGCGACGCCCGCTTATGTTTGACCACCTTTCAATTGGCGTAACGGATCTCACTCAAAGTCTCGCTTTTTACGATGCAGCCCTAAAGCCATTGGGCATTAATCGGATGTTTGCCATGAGCGATCGCGGCATCGCGGCCTATGTAGATACTCAGCAGGTCTCTTTCTGGCTTTATTCCAAAGACGCTGAACAAAACAATCTTGAGTCACTGCCTAGTCCACCTCGATTCCACCTTGCATTTCGCGCTACCGAGCGAGCCGCTGTCGATGCTTTTCATGCAGCAGCGATCGCGCAAGGGGGCACTGACGAAGGCGCACCCGGCATTCGCGCCCAGTATCACCCGAACTACTACGCCGCCTATGTCCGCGACCCCAACGGATACAAAATAGAAGCCGTCTGTCAAAAGTAGGTTAGATTCAATTAGCTCAGCATAACTATGGAGCATAGTCAGCTTTCCGTCATCGCGATTAGACTAAAGCCAAAAACAGATATCCGCCAACAACTCGAATTAATAGCAAAGGAACAGAATATCAGTGCGGGCGTTATTCTAGGAGCGGTAGGAAGCTTATCACAAACGTGCCTGCGATTTGCAGGGAGCGATGAGCATACGACACTAGAGGGGAAACATGAAATCTTGACGCTCTCCGGAATGTTGAGCAAAGCGGGCGTTCATTTACATATGAGCGTCAGTGATAGCAATGGTCGGTGTGTAGGCGGGCATGTTGTTGACGGCTGCCAAGTGTACACCACATTAGAAGTGGTGATTGGACTAATGCCTCACATTACGTTTCAGCGTGAAATGGATCTTACAACTAAATTTCCAGAACTGTTGATAACACCTCACAGGGATATTTTCGCAGACAAGCCATAATGGCTAGACTCTACAACAAACCTCGATAGCGAATAAACAACAGCAGCGAAGCCCATGCGCCTAGCGCAACTTTTAAGGCGACCAAAATGTTGAGCAGCGGAATCCAGCCGCCGCTGAGCAAGGCACCCAGTTCACTCTGGGGAAGCTCTAAGCCAATGAGAGCTAAAGCTGCGATCGCGAGAAAAATAAGTACAGAAACCTTTTCCACAAGCGCAGCTCGCCAGCGCTTGTAGGCACGCTCCATTAGCGGTAATGATGTGGTGATTGCCACAAGGCCAATGGCTGTACCTCCAGCCACACCAGCGGCAAAGCCACCCCCTGGACTAAGGTGACCACGAATCGCTAACTCAATCCCAACGAGGGCCGCAATCGTGGCACCTAGTTGAGCAATTACCACGGAAGGAGCATCTGTAAAGGTGCGAATAGATTCTGTCGATTGTTCATTCGCGAGCAAGAAGCGAACGCCCATAATAGAGATAGAGAAAACAACGACTTCAAATAAAGTGTCGTATAGTCGGTTGCGAAAAATAATGCCTGAGACGGCATTAGGAACGCCTGCTTCTTTCACAATTGCGTCCACAATGGCCAGATCAGAGAGATCCGCTGTTGGATTTGAGAGCAGCACCATTTTGATAAAGAGTGCGGTGCCTGCGATAAGGTAGAGCCATTTCATGAGTCTTCTTGAGCGAGGGTCGTCGTCGGTGGTGAAGGCGGCTGATCTGAATCTGATTGAACAGCGGGTAGGGAAGAGCGAATAGCGATCGCATATAGCGTCATTGACAACAGGGTGCCAACGAGGGCCTCCGTTAAGGCGACATCAGCCGCGCCAAAGAGCGCATAAACGAGGGCCGCGATCGCCCCTAAAACGCCGCGCACGATGAGCGCCCGGTATGGGTTTGTCTGTAATACCAACAACAGCGCCGTGAGTGGCAGCAAGGCAACAATGGCAATCGTGACAATATCATTAGACATAATGACCTCCTTCTGAATTAGGGGTGGTATCACCAGGAAAGGGGGCTTCCGGAGAGGGCGTTTCAGGATCTATGCCATATTTATCCACTACATCGCGGCCCGCGTAATAGCAGTAGGCCAACACATAGCTGAGCACCGTATTCCAAATTGCTAGCGAAAATAATGCTAACAACAACAGCGGCCATTCTCTGGGCAGCTTAAACAACAAACCGACAATAATACTCATGGAGCCTAAAGTGTCGGACACAGAAAGCGTGTGCAGATTAAATAAAATAGAATCTCTTTGCTCAGAGGAGCGCAGCAGCGGCGCACTACCCCAGAGCCAAAACACTGCACCAATAGTTAAACAAACAAAGCTCGCCGCATTGATCAATAGTTCCATTATTTACGTCCTCTTACCCAGCTCGGCAACACTAAACCTGACGTCATCAAACTTGGATCGGCCAAACTCGAAGAGAGTTTGCAGCGCCGCAGCGTGTGTGCCAACAGCATAATCGCCGCGTTCCCCACACTTAAAATCAACACGCCAACCAGGCCAACCATCCAGTCATCTCGCCAGACAGATACGGCAAGAATCATTACTGATGTTTTGGTAGAAAGGCTGGTAAAAGAAAGCATTTTAGACCATATTCTGGCTCGCTCAGATCGGTTGAGTTGAGTGGTGAATAAGCTATAGATAGGAATTAGCAAAGCCACCGTCATTACGATTAAAAGAATGATCATGACTTACCTCTGGCTAATACTATGAACAACATATGCGCCGCGTTCTTCGCCTTCTGCGACGTAGTCCACCACAATAGTTTTGGGCGTAAACGTAATCAAGAAGATATCTAAAAAGATGAGGCCGCGAGTGGGGCGAGGAATCACTTTTTCGACGGTAATAGCTTCTACCTTGTGAGGATTCAGAATCATATCAAAAGCTTCTAAGTAAGCTCTGGGAATAGCTAACGCAATTTTTCCAAGCATTTTTAGCCATAGCTTTAGATGCGACCAAGAAGAGAACGAAGAGGACGAATAGGCTTTACCAAACTGAGGCAGCAGGAGCGCTACTGCGCCACCAATTAAGCAGTTCGCCAAGCTGGTATCTGTTGTAATTAAAAACCAAAGCAGAAGCTTAAACGAAATATCTAAAATTCTCATGGCACTATCCACCAAAATAAAAACAACAGCATTAGCACCATCGCACCCATAATATTGTCCAGCCGCTCAGGGCCTACGGGTAACGCCAGTCTTTCGGTCGCTAACCGAGGATAGAAGAGGGTATAGAGCACTCCACCAGCGGCAACCGTGATCAGAGCTTTGAAAATGCTCGTGGCGGTGTACACGCTAGATAAGGTATCGGGAGATAGCGCACTGGTAGTCACTAACGCAACGAGCAGCAAGGCCATAGCCGCCCAAAACCCATTCGACAAGTTGGATTTTAAGTCTTTAGAGAACGGTAGGAAAATGAACTTGGCAAAGGCGATCGCGGTTCCTACCGCTGCTATGTTCAGCGCAATTGCAGTTCCCCCTTCCAGAGACTTCAGCGCCAGCGACTTAGCCCCAAATCCAACCAGTAAAGGAAAGCCACAAATCGATAGCCCTGCAATCAACGCCACTAGCCAGAGCGAGCGGGCAATTGGCTGCTGCCTTAGCTCAGCGAATTGACGACTTGGCAAATTACCTGCGGTAAGAAACAACGCCGACTTGGCCAGCCCATGCCCCAGTGCATATATCCCGGCCATCGCAGGCGCGACTAGAATAAAGCCCATTTGAGAAAGAGAACTCCAAGCCAGCATCCGCTTTGTGTCTTTTTCAAAGATGGCGCAGCTTGTTCCCAGCACCGCAGTCGCTACGCTAAAGAGCTGTAGCATCGACACCATCGGAGTGACATCTTGCAGTAGCAAAGCGCAGCGAACCAGCGGGAAAACGCCCGTTTTTACGACGACGCCAGAAAGCAGAGCAGAGACAGCAGTTTCAGATTCCGCATGGGTTTGGGGAAGCCATAGCCCAGAAACAAACAATCCACCTTTAGATAACAGCCCTAAAAAGATGAGTGCGATCGCTTCGGCTGGCGCATTCTCAATGCCCGTAAACGCAAAGGATTGATTCGCCCGGTATACCTGCACCGCCCCCATTAAGTAAAACAACATGGCCGTGTTGCTAATAAAGAGGTAGCGTAACCCAATCCAAATAGTGCGCTCGCTTCTAGGATAGACAATGAGCAAAAATGCAGCAATGCCAATCACCTCAAGCGCCACATACAGACTCATAAAGTCTGCGCAGATAAACACCGCGTTCATGCTGCCATGCAAAAAAGCCACTTGCGCGAAAAAGAAAGCCGTTTTAGCAGACGTCCAGCTATAGCAAATCACCGCCATCGTCACAATTGCATTTGTGAGCACAAAGTAGCCACTGAGCGAATCGATAGAGAGCGTGACGCCGAAACTATCAACAAACGTCAGGCTAAGCGGAGTCGTTGAAAATATTTGCCAAAGGCCATAGGTAAAAGAGGCGATCGCCACGACTGCCGCCAAAACCCGAGAGAACGGAGGGAGCAGATAAATGACAAAGCCCAGAAATAGCGGCAGCGCGATCCAAACAATCGTGATGGCCTCCATCGCAGCGTCCATACTCATGATTCACCCCCTCCCGTCTGCAAAGTCTTCTCTGTCTTCTCTTGTCGATAGCTATCTTCTATGGCACGGCAATTAAGCGAAGGATGCACTTTAGAGAGCTTCATGGCCCCCACCAACATGAGCGCCTGAATAGAAAACCCAATTACAATCGCCGTCAGAATAACAGCCTGCGGAACCGGATCGGCATACTCTGCCGCAGCAGCCGTCGCTTCTGGCGTCGCGATGGGCGTCACTAACCCCGTACGCGAGGCAATGAGCACATAGTAAGCAATCACACCCGTACTCATCACATCCATCGAGAGGATTTTAAGGATGAGATTGTTCTTGAAGATGATGCCAAAAAAGCCACAAAATACGGTGGCGAACACAAGTGCTTCGAGAATGTTCATGAGAAAACCTCCAACACAAGGTCAAGAATAAGGAGCAAGCGCGGATATTTAGTGTAGTGCCATCCCTTTTATTACAAAAGAGATGGCACATCCGCTTATCACTGAAATCTATCTGCCTTGAAATCTATCTGCCTCAAGACCTGTCTGCCTTGAAACAGGTTAGACGAGCTAGGCTAAGCAACCGCAAGCGGCTGAATCGCAATCGCATCAGAAGCCGACTTCAACGCCTGAGAGCGAGTGTCTTGAGAAGCTTGAGGAGAGATTAAAGCAAACACGCCTAAATCTTCCAGTCGCCGTCTCGTTTGCCCGGTTGCACCGGCAATAAACACACGACGCTCTTTCTCTACCGCCTCTTTCACCGCATTTTCTATCGCTAAAGAAACGGTAACGCCCATATGCGGCACACCGCTCAAATCGAATACGACAGCATCGCATTCACCAATGGCATTGTGCTCACGAGAAATGGCTTTCGCGACACCAAACAACATTGGCCCGCTCAAGGAAAACAACAGAATCCGGCCATTCGCCTCATCTAAAATGAGCCGCTCCTCAGGATTGAGCTGAACCTCATCATCCGCGTCCGTAATCGTTTTCACAGACTTTTCTTGTAGCAAGCTCATTTTCTCAATGGTGAGTACATTAGCCACAAAGACACCAATGCCGACCGCAGCAATCAAGTCTACAAGGACGGTTAACGCAATTACGCCGTACATAATCAGCGCCCCTTTCCAAGAGACCTTGTGCGCTCGCTTCAAGAAATCCCAGTCGATAATATCCACACCCACTTTGAGGGCAATCCCGGCCAGTACCGCCATTGGGATCTGCTCGGCTAAGTTCGCTGCGCCTAAAATAACCACGAGCAAAACGCCTGCGCGGATTAAACCCGACAGCGCTGTTCGACCACCGGACTGAATGTTAACAACCGTGCCCATGGTGGCACCGGCACCCGCAATACCACCAAATATACCGGAAACAATGTTGCCAATACCTTGGCCCATTAGTTCCTTATTGGAGTTGTGTTCTGTTCTCGTCAAACTATCGGCAACAACAGAAGTTAGTAGCGCATCAATGCAGCCCAGCATACCGAGAACGGCAGCGTCGATCATCATCAGCTGCAGCTGATCACCTCTAAAGGTAGGCAGCTGAGGCTGAGGAAAACCAATCGGAATTTCGCCAATCCGGCGAATGTCCATATCTGGAAACAGCAACAAAGAGACCACGGTGCCAGCAATCAGAGCAACGAGCTGAGGGGGCACCACACGCTTGTAGCGAGCAGGCATAAACCAAATGATAGCCACCGTCGCTACAGCCAGCATGGTTTCTACGGGCTGGGCATTGGCCAATAGATTTGGAATCGCGCCCAGCGTACCAATAATGCCGCCGCCAGGACTTGCCTGCCCCAAGAATGGAGCCAACTGCAAGATGACAAGAATAATCCCAATCCCGGACATAAAGCCAGAGATAACGGTATACGGCATCATGGTTACGTACTTGCCTAGCCGCAACGCACCAAACAAAATCTGAAATACACCCGCCATCATGACGACGGTAAATGCCAAGGCCATCCCATTTTCAGGATCTGCCGCTGTGAGGTTGGCAATTACGGCGGTCATGACGACCGTCATCGGGCCAGTTGGCTCTGAAATTAAGGTAGGCGTGCCGCCAAACAAAGCGGCGAAAAATCCGACTAAAACTGCACCCCACAGGCCAGAAACTGCACCTGCACCTGAGGCAACACCAAATGCTAAGGCCATCGGCAAGGCGATGACGGCAGCAGTTACGCCACCAAACGCATCCCCGCGCAAATTACGAAAGTTGATCCTGTTCGTTATCTGCATCTGCAACCTCCTAAAGGTAAATAGATATAAGTCTATTGAAAAGCTTTCTTCATTAACTTAAGTCTATCCTAAATCCGACAGGATTCAGATCCCTCTATGGTTAAACATTTTTGATAACGGACAGAATCAGCACTAATCGTTCACGAAAACCTTAGTGGCCCGCCATCACGCCCCCGTCTACAGAGAGCATGCTGCCTGTAATCCAATCGGCTTCGGCAGAGGCTAAAAAGAGAATGGCATTGACCACATCATTGGGCTGACCATTTCGCCCCAGCGGGTGGAACGCATTGAAAGAAGGTAGTACTTCAGCGACTTCTTCAGGAGATAAAAAGGTGTCGTAAACCGGCGTTTCGACAACAGAAGGCGCGACGCCGTTAACGCGGATATGATCGCCAGCCAGTTCTAGGGCGAGGTTTTTCACAAGCTGGTGAACGCCTGCATTAGCGGCAGAATAAGCACTAGAAGGCGTGGCCGAGATCGCCTGCAAAGCCCACATCGACCCTGTGTGCACAATGACCCCACCGCCCCGAGCCTTCATGCTAGCCGCTGCCGCTTGGGCAGTAAAAAACTTACCCTTCAAAATCGTATCGGAGAACCAGTCGTACTCTTCTTCTGAAATCTCTAGGAACGGCTTAGGCTGAAACACACCAGCATTGTTCAACAGAATATCCACACCGCCAAACCGCTCTCCAGCGAACGCAATTAGCCCCTGCGCCGTAGAGACCTTACCAATATCTCCCGGATACGTAGCCACATTCACACCAGACGAGTCAATCTCGTGCGCCGCCTGCTGCAACTTCTCACTATTGCGCCCATTAATAACGACACGGGCACCTTCTTTCACCAGTCGAATTGCGGCCGCCTTACCAATACCGGAGCCGCCACCTGTCACCACAGCTACCTGTCCTGAGAACCTATTGGGAATGGTCATAACCTTATTTCTGAGTAACATCTAGCTGTCTATCTAGTAGTAGATAGACAATGATTAAACGCTAAACTATCTACAGATAGGCTGTCAATAGCCTATCTAGTAGTAGATAAAATTTGTTACGCCTGGAAAAAGCCCAGTAACCACTGAGAACATGGCTGAAAATCCCACATCTAAAGAATCGCGTACCCATGAAATCATGGACGTGGCTCAAGACATGATTCAAACTCGAGGCTATAACGGGTTTAGCTATCGAGATATTGCGAACGAAATTGGGATTAAAAGTGCAAGCATTCACTATCACTTTCCAGGCAAAGGGCAGCTTGGCAGGGCCGTCACGGCTCGCTACTGTGACCATTTCATGCAGGCACTAGAGGAGTTAGAACGCCAACACCCTGGCAATGTTAAAGCGCTGCTGCAAGGATATGTGGAGCTGTATCGATCTACGCTCATTGAGAGCGATCGCCTGTGCTTGTGTGGCATGCTAGCGGGCGAAACTGAAACAGTGCCAGATGAAGTGAAAACAGAGGTAACGCGTTTCTTTCAAGAGCAGCATCAGTGGCTCACCAAAACAGTTGAACAAGGGTTAGAGAAAAAAGAAATTTCATCCGAAGCCCAGGCGTCCGAATCGCAGGCGTCCGAATCGCAGGCGATAGAGGCCGCAGTGTGGGCGACGACCATTCTTTCTACGTTAGAAGGGGCGATGTTTGTAGCGCGTGGGTTTGGAGATAATGAACAATTTAATATTGCGGCGCAAAGCCTATTAGCCCGTTTATTTCAAAGCTAATTTTCTTTGAAAAGATGTCCTAATTTTCTTTGAAAAGATGTCAGGATTTTGGCCCCATTGTGTTGAAGCATTGTGCGCTACGGATGCGAATGATTGAGACGGCTTCACTGCAAACGGCTTCACTGATTGAAGCCTAAGCTGAGCTGCTGATGGCTTTGAGTATCTGTAAGGTTGGAAAGGGTGATACCTAATAGGCGGACGGGGCGATCGCGTTCTACATGCGCATCTAACAAATTCTGAGCCAGCGGCAGAATATCGCTAACGGCTTGGATAGGGGCATCTAAGGTGCGGCTGCGGGTGATGGTGTCGTAGTTGTTGTATTTTATTTTGAGTGTGAGGGTGTAGCCCCTGCGTTTGTGTTTGAGCAAGCGCTGATGGACATCTTCGGCAATTTTGGTGAGCGCTGCTGACATATCTTCAGGATGACGCAGATCTTCAAAAAAGCTTTTTTCTGCGCCGATAGATTTGCGAATGCGATTGGGATTGACCGGACGATTATCTTGAGCCCGCACAACCTGATAGTAATAGCTGCCTACTTTACCAAAGGTGGCCATTAACTTCTCTTTTTTCCAGCTTTTTAAGTCTGCCCCGGTTGCGATGCCCAGCGCTTTCATTTTGGCAGCAGTCGCTGGCCCTACCCCATAAAAGTCTTCTATCGGAAGCTTTTCTAAAAAGGCTTCGGCCTGGTCGGGTGCGATGAGAGAAAGGCCATCTGGCTTATCTAAATCGGAAGCAATTTTGGCCAGGAATTTATTAATGGAGATGCCTGCGGAAGCGGTAAGGTGCACCTTTTCTTGAATGCGCTGCTTGATTTGTTGGGCAATGAGGGTGGCAGAGCCGATACCTTGTTTATCTGCAGTGACGTCTAGGTAGGCTTCATCTAAGGAGAGGGGTTCGACTAAGTCGGTATAGTCAAAAAAGATTTCTCTGATGCGATCGCTAGCAGCGCGGTAGGCATCGAAACGGGGCCGAATGAAAATGAGATGAGGGCAGCGCTGCACGGCGGTGCGGGAGGGCATGGCGGAATGAATGCCATAGCGGCGGGCTTCGTAACTGGCGGCAGCAACTGCGCCACGCTTTTCCGGAGGGCCACCTACAACGACAGGCTTGCCGCGCAATTTAGGATTGTCGCGCTGCTCTACCGATGCGTAAAAGGCATCCATATCTATATGGATGATTTTGCGATAGCTAGGGCGATGGCTATCGAAATGGCTAGAAGCAGACGACTCGGAAGCGGACACAAGGGAGTAAAGATGATCTACTCCGTAGAGTATAAGGCATGTAGAAAGCCCCCGATTCCGAAGGACTGCCATCACTATTAGGAGCCGACTGGAATTTGTTCAATCAGTAAGAAAATGCCGCAGACAGGCTTTGCGGGATGTCCCTTTCAAAGGCTTTCTACGGCATGGATTTATAACTAACGTTCTTGGGTGCTAGCTTTACCAGCAATGTGTTCTGCGACTAAAACAGAGTGCTATGGTGCAGCAACGGCAAACTCAGGAGAGATTTGCTTGAACTCGAATTCAGTGCCACCTTTTGCGGTGGGCAGACTATAAACAAGCTGGTCGAAGTCTTGTGGATTGGTGACAGAAGGATTGTTGGGAACAACAAAGCCTTTGGGGAGGAAAGTGCCACGGTGCTCGGGAGAGAGCAACAAATTGAAGGTTTGACCGCCGAAGGGATCGGCTAAGGAGACTTCTAGGTAGCCACGAATTTCGGTGTTGGCATCGGTGACGACTTGCGCGTCACCGACATTGGGCTGAAGGATGAACAGGCCGGTATCACGCGGCATGATGCGGAGTTCATAAACGAGGCTATCGGGAGTATTGACGGTAGGAATTTGCAGAGAGTTGTTGCCGTTTACATCCCAAAAGGCGAGCAAACCGGCCTGGGAGAGATCAGGATTTTGGGCACGGAAGTTGAGCTGAATGCGGAAGTCGTCGCTGCTGCTGAGGTTGGCAATGGAGAGAAAATAGCCTTGGATGGCGGTGCGGCCTACGCCGAGGATGTCGGCGCGGGGTTGCACGATGGGTTTGACGAGCAGCTCAAAGTTAGACACCACTGATGAAATAGCCATGATTAAAGTTCCTTTTGTTGTTGGTTCTTTTAGCTGAAGCTTGTTGCTTCTGAATTGGTTTTATTGTGACTTTGGGGAACTTAGGTGGCAGTACCCGAAGGGGTAGTTAGGCGATACTTAATCGCCATCGCCACAAATAAACGCAATCTTGCGGAAAACCCTTAAAAACTACTGATAAAAGAAATATAGCCGCCTATTCCGCATTGCCCCATGTCTTCCACTGCCTCCTTCCGCTTCCGCCCTCATGCCAATAGCTGGGTCGCACTTCACCCCCAGCCCAAAGGCATCGTTCAGTTCATGGGGGGTGCATTCTTTGGCACCTATCCCACCCTTTTTTACCGCCAACTGCTCAAGCAGTTTTACAACGAAGGCTATACCGTCATTGCCTTACCTTTCAGCTTCACCTTCGATCACTGGCGCATTGCCCTCACCCTCCTGCAAGAGCACTACACGCTCCGCCACACCATCATCGAAGCCGCCCAACGTCAAGGCTACGAAACTGATGTTTATTTAGATGCTGCAAACTACTGCTGGCTCGGCCATAGCTTGGGCTGCAAATACATCGCTATGCTAGAGCTATTGAGCAGCCCGCAAGACATTTTTGAAGCGTATGCCGATGGCGTTGGCATTGAGCTGCCGCAGTTAAAGGCAATCGCCCAGTCGCTTCAAGCGCTTACCCAAACCCTTCGCCAGTTAGAAAACAATATTCAATCCATGACCGGCAAAGCCATTAACTATGGCCAGCCTTCCATCTACAACGAAGCCTCCCTGCTGATGGCCCCCACCATCGCAGATCTCAACGGCGCTATCCCCTGGAAGCCACTGGAAAAATTGCTCAGCAAAATTCTCAAAGTGGCACCAACCGTAGAACAAACCCACACGCTTATTCAACGCAGTAAGCTGTTTAATGTCACCCATATTGTTGAATTTGCTGACGATAAAATTGCCAAATCTACGTGCGATCGCCTCAAACAAGAACAACCTCACATCACGCACGGTTCACTCCCCGGCAAACATCTTACTCCGATGGGATTCTCACCCGCCGGAAAGTTATCTCCAACGACAGCTAGCCACAAAAAAGCTGTCTCTGCACTCACCCAGCTACAGGCAAACTTACAGAAACAGCCAAAACCTCAAACGCTTAACGGCGTTGCTCAAACGCCCCATACATCAGCGCAAACCGCTGAGCAACGCTCCATCAGCTACGCAGCTTTAATCAGCACCAAGTCCTCTTCAATCTTAGCTTCGTAAGGACTGAGCGCCTTCTCGGCGGGGCCACTGGTGACCTCACCATCTGCACTAAATTTGGAACCATGACAAGGACAAGCAAATTCCGTATCAGCCCAGGCCACGTGACAGCCTTGGTGAGGGCACATAGAATCTAGAGCAACAATGCCCTCTGGATTGGCAGGGTCACGGATCACAATTACCGAACCAGCCACGAAGCTCTTAGAGGCCAAAAAGCCTGCCGAATCTAGCTCAGCCACAGTGCCAAGAGCCGCAAAGCCATCCTCTCGGATGCTGCTATCCACTTCTTCCGCAGCAGGCGCATCGGCAGCAGGCTCGGCCTCTGGGTCTGCAGCTGTTTCAGATGGGGTGCAAGCCGCAAGGGCAACCGGCAGCGAAGTCGCTACAAAGCCCAAGCCCACAAAGTTCATAAACTCACGACGTTTCATGAATGAGATTCCTCAAATACACTTCCTAACAGGACAGGAACAGAGTTTAAAACACACCGGCTTGAGCAAATGTCTAAAAACACAATAGTTAAAAACACATTAACTTAGCTAACAGATGCGCTAGTTCAGATGCGCCAGTTCAGATGCGCTAGTTACCAGAAGGATTCGGTGCAGCCGTTACAACATCTGCAAGCGAGGCATCGCCAGACGTAAACCACCCTTTGTAGCGGGCAGTGGCTGCCAACACAAAGAGAAGATCTGCGCCAACTACACCAGCAATCATCCATTCCGAACCACCTGTGCCAAAGCCGTAGCTATGTAAACCTGTTCCTAACACAAAGTTTACGCCGTACCAGGCCATCAATACTGCATTAAAAGCAACCACACTAGCCACGCTAATACCAAAGTTGCCAATCCAACCCACTAGACGACCGTGCAGCGGCACCAAATAACATAGCAGCGCAATCAACGCCCATGTTTCTTTCGGATCCCAGCCCCAGAAGCGCCCCCAGGAGAAGTGCGCCCAAATGCCACCGAGAATAATACCTGCCGTAAGTAACAACACACCGACTTGCAGCACGTTGTAATTTAGCCGCGAGAGTAATTGAATGCGAGATTTTGCTTGCGGAGAGAATAGATAGCTACCGAGTGCTACATGGCCAATGCCCAGTGCTAAGGCAAAGCTGGCATAGCTGAGGGCAATGGTAGGCACATGAATGCTAAGCCAGAAGTTATCTCGCAGTACGGGGACTAAAGGAGAAATGCTGGGGTCAAGCACAGCGGGCAAGCTATCTGCCAAAATCAAACACATTACCGAGAGCGGCGCGGCAGCAAGGAGATAGTACTTAGCACGGTAAATGAGTTCAAAGGTGAGGGCGATCGCGCTAATCCCAAAGCCCACCCACACCACAGACTCATACATATTCGTCACAGGCGGACGGCCTGCAATCTGCATCCGCAGCCAAAAGCCATAGCTCTGCACCGCAACCCCGGCCACAAACAGTCCAATAGATGTCCAATAAAAGCTATCTAGCCGCTTTACCCACACCGTAAATAACATGACCACAAAGGCCAAACCATAAAGCTGCCAAGCTTTAGCAAAGGGATGGAAATGATTGAAAAAGACTTCTTGGTTCACTGCGCCGACCACAGGGTAGACCTCTGGGCTGAGCGATCGCAACCCATCTTGCAACGAAGCGGCCAGCGGCGTCAGCATCGGCAAGTGATTTGTACCCGAGAGAAACGTTTGCTTCATCATTGCGAAGGTCGCCATCAGCGGTGCAACGGATTCCGCAGCATAAAGCGACTGCGCTTCGGTAATGCCTAGCCACTTCCCTTTGAGGTCGCTTGGGTGCGGCACCACAGCGATCGCATTGTCGTCCACCATGCTCAGCATCAGCGTGAGACGATCTTCTAACGCCATTGCCTCACGTTCATCTCGGCTGGGTTCGTCGCCCGCTAGTTCTTTGTTATGGGCCGATCTGACCACATCGCCCAGCGACTTGTTGGTCATTAATTCCTGAAAAGAGAAATACTTCTGATCAGGGTTCACACCAATCGATTCTTTCAGCGGACGATAGCTAAACAGTACAAACGGCTCTTCGTTCCAGTTGCGGTTGTTTAGCCACAGTGACAAGAAGGTCTCCATGGGGCCTTCTGAAATGTTGTCGTGCTTATAGGTGGTGCGCCCATAGATTTTTGCGACCGTTTCTTTGGCGACGGTGTCCAAGGGTTTTTTGCGTCCGCCTTCTTGAACCACCATGGTTTGTAAGGGCTCTAGGGGAGAGTGTTGAAACTGGCTAAAGGGCAGGGCTATGAGCAGTAAGCCTAAGCATAGTCCAAGGGTGAATTTGAGAATTTTCATCGTTGCGTTTGTGTATGGATGGGGTAGCGTGGCGTGGGGGGAAACGGGGCTATCGTCCTGAGAAAACATTCAGTAAAGGAATAGAGACATTTTCGGTAATCTCTTCTTCGAGTTCACTGTTTTTGTGGTTAGAGGTGTTGTTAGATGGGTTATCTGATGTGCTGTCTGATATATGGGCTAAGGCCGAAACTTTTTTAAACTTTTTGGCAAGCGAGCGGCCATAGAACATGGTGGCGACCCCAACGGTGACCATCAGTGAGCCGAGCCAAGTGAGGCCGGTGACCCACCAGGGTTCTCGTTTTACCTGTAGGGTAGACTGGCTCAAATCACCTGGATTCCAAGAGGCTTGGGCAATTTTCCAACCCTTAAACCACGTGGGGTGATTCATCCACACACGCCGATCGACCCGCTCACCCGCGTGGGGATCGATGAGTGAGGTATCTGTCAGTGAAAGAGCGCTGGTCCACATTGCGACCGACTCGCTGCCTTCGTTTCGCTCCACGATAAAGTCGTTTAGCTTGAGGCTAAAGGGTAGTGGCAAGAGCTTAGGGCTAAAGGCTACAAAGGCATCGCCTTCAGGACTGTTGATTGTGGTGGGCTCGCCCCAGGGCACCCATACCGGCTCGCTCTCGCTGTTGGCGGCGACAAGTAGGGCCGCTTCCCCTTGCTCGGGCGCGCCCTCTGGGAGGGGCGCTACTTCGCGTTTTACTTCGGCTTGGGGAATATAGTCGGCGAGGATAATGCGGAAGTCAGCCCAGCCCGGTGTGACGGCGTCGCCAACGCTTAAGGGGCCTGACTTAAATCCTTTGGAAGATTTTGCGGCATAGTGTAAGGCCGTTTTGCTACCTGTTGCAGCCCCTGTTTTATCTGTCTCGCGGGCATCTACAACAACTCGGAAGAAGGCATTGGGTTCTGTTTCTGTTGCAATGATGTAGTCAGCCTTCGCGTTAATGGCCTCCCCTGAGATTTGATTTCGAATAGGTTCGAAATTGGGATTGCCAAAGACAAACCAGCTTTCAGTGGCAACATTGCTGCCATCTTGCTCGGTTAGCTGGAGCTGGACGGCTGGGTTTCGGAGCTGCTGGGATGCGCTGGTGGGTGAGCGATCGCTATCCAATCGAAAATCAGGCCAAAAGCCTGTGACCGCAAGTGTCAGCGTTTTACCCTTGACGCGAAGTTCGATGGGTTTGTTTAGCTCGGGCTGGCTTAGTTGAGATACGTTCTGCTGGGACGTGCTTAGCTTAGAGACATTCAGTTGGGAGCTACTGAGTGCAGCCTCTACATCTATCAAACGAGACGTTCCTAACCAATTAACCGTTAGCTCACCCCACTTGGCCGTGGAGGCACCCTCGTCTGAGGATTGTAGGGCTGCTTGAAAGGCCTCGTCGGTGCGGGCGTTAACAATCTGCAATTCCGCGGGGCCAACGTCAAGACTCTCGTAGGCAACGGGCGCGGCGGCGAGCCATCGCTCTAGGGTTTGCCCCATGCGATCGCTCTGGAGCACTAACCGAACCGCTGGGTTCTCTACCGAGCCCCCCTCTTCAAAGTGAACCGTTTTAATCGTATTGCTGCTGTACTTGAGTAGCGATAGTCCGCCCACCTGCTTCGGCACAACTGTGCCATCAGCCTTGATAAAAAGTGACGCTTGTTCTGGCTCAGCCCCTGGCATCGCAACCTCAACCAGATCCCCTTCTACTCTGAGGGTGCTAACGGGGCCGCCATCGGTACGGGCCAGAAGCATACCTTCCATGCTGAGATGGATGACGGCGGCTGAGCCAGCAATAATCACCACCAAGCCCCAATGGGTGATGGCAAAACCAATCTTTCGAGCCCCTTTCCACGGATATCGAGACAGGGTAGAGATGCCTAAATTCAGCGCTAGTAAAAACATCAGTGCCCCGAACCAAGGACTTTTATAAATCTCTTGTTGCACCACGGTAGAGCCCACCTCAGATTCGTAGAAGGTGGCACCGATGAGGATGAGGCCAATGGTCACTAGCAGAGGCACTGCTAACTTAATGGAGCCGAGGAACTGAGTAAACTTAGGGGTCATACCAGCGTAATAAAAACAGTACTTGAGCGCAGGTCGTGGTGTAATCGCGGCGAGCATTGAGACAGCGGCCAATCCACTAACCTCTTGTTAGATAAGGACGCCTATTAAGGACACCTTGTTGTGAGATTGCGGTTGTACAAATTCGTGAGATTACGGTTGTACAAAACGCATCGTTCTCCCACCGCTTTTTCATAGTGACGGTAATAAGAGAACGGTTTTTGTATCCAAAGCTGCAAAAAAGACTTTTATATTCAAAAAACGCATTTCGTGAATCCGCTTAAGGAGACTGTTGTAGTGCCGTTGTGTGTCGTAAATGCAGTTTTGGGTTGGCTTGAATGCAAAAAGCAAATCTAAAATTGTTGTTTTGTAACTGTGAACACAAAACAACAATAGAAATCACCCTAGTGTCAGGTTATGAAATGCGTATATAGACGGATGACGCCCTACACGTTAATTCTCTCTCAACGTTAATTATTTGCTTTTGCTTATTTCGATGGAGCGCAACCTAAAATGCCTTTGAATGTAGACCTTCTAGAGCAGAGCTTTGAGCTGGTTAAACCACAGGCGGACGAATTTACAGCCAGCTTCTATAACAATTTGTTCACGGACTATCCAGAATCTAAGCCGCTGTTTGAACATTCAGATATGGGAAAACAGCAACAGATGCTAAAGGGTGCGCTGGTGATGGTGATCGAAAATCTTCGTAAGCCCGAAGTGCTCAGTAAGTCCCTAAAGGGATTGGGCGCACGCCATGTGAAATACGGCGCGTTGCCCGCTCACTACCCGTTGGTGGGCAATAGCCTTCTCAAAACTCTCGGGCAGTACGCGGGATCAGCTTGGACCCCTGAGCTTAAGACTGCTTGGACAGAGGCCTATGGTGCGATCACCTCACTCATGCTCGAAGGTGCTGACTATGCCACAGAGGATGTTGCGCTTGAGAGTGCTCCCCCAGCAGCACCCGCGCCAGCTGAAGGCGGCCTGAAGGTTGAGCTGTTAGAGAAAAGCTTTGAGTTGGTTAAGCCTAGGGCGGACGAGTTTACAGCCAGCTTTTACAACAACCTCTTTACGGATTATCCAGATGCTAAGCCCTTGTTTGAGCACTCGGATATGGGTAAGCAGCAGCAAATGCTGAAAGGTGCCTTGGTGATGGTGGTTGAAAATTTGCGTAAGCCTGAGGTGTTGAGCAAATCGCTCAAAGGACTCGGTGCCCGTCATGTGAAGTATGGGGCGCTGCCAGCGCACTATCCCTTGGTCGGCAATAGCTTGCTGAAGACGCTGGGTCAGTATGCAGGGGCCGCTTGGACGCCCGAACTTAAGGCGGCTTGGACGGAAGCCTACGGCGCGATCACGGAGCTGATGCTTGATGGTGCTGATTATGCCAAGCAAGATGTTCAGCTAGAGGGGGCGGCGAGTTCTGTTGGCGTGACCACCTCTGCCACTGAGCTCGATGTCCCAGAAGGGCTGAGCGGGAAAGCGGCGGCTGGCATTATCGGCGGTGGTTCTGCCGCATTGTTGCTGCTTCTGCTGATTCTTCTTTAAGGCTTTCTATCTCTGATGTCAACGCGTTTACGCAGCTTATTTTGGCGAGAAAAGTTTGGGCTCAGGAGCCTGATTATTCTCGCGGTTCTCACTCTGTTTTTAGGGCTGGTTGCCGCTTTCCCCCTAGAAAGGCAAGACATCTTTTTGCCTGGAGAGACCTCTGAGGGCCACCATCTTTTTGAAGCCTCTTGTGCTTCGTGTCATGAGAATTTCAAGCCGGTTTCTAATGAAACCTGTAATCGTTGTCACGAAGCGGAGATGGCTGAAGATGTGCACGGCGCGAAAAAATTTCGCGATCCCCGATGGGCCGGATACCGGGAAAATCTGGATGTGCTCACCTGTACAGCCTGCCATAACGAGCATGTGACCATGTTTGGTCGGGGTGTGCATTTGCAGCCGGATCTTTGTATGGTGTGTCATGAGGAGCTTACAGCGACTCAGCTTAAGAGCCACCAAGGGTTTGAACCTGACGGCTGTTGGACCGGGGGGTGCCATAACTACCATGACCATCGCACCATTTCTACCGGTTTTTTGCGGCAGAATATGGGTAAGCCAGAAATGTTGCCGGTACAAAAACTGCCCGATCGGGTGGTGACCACTTCGTTGGAGGCTGCGCCTAAGCCCAACTTGGAGAAGGAAGTTTTGCACGGGGGGGCGTCATGAGGAAGGTATGCTCCGTTATCTTTTCTGTTGCTTTGATCTGTTTGGCTAGTTTGAACATGACGCTAGGCATGGCTTTGCCTGCGATCGCCACCACTGAACAAGA
>JBGCGG010000053.1:0-37520 GCA_045110585.1 Phormidesmis sp.
GCAAACTCAATCAGCATCTGCTTGAACGCTTTATTTACAACTTAGACTTGGACGAGACTTGGATTAAATCGCATCACAACTACCAAAGCCTCTGTGAATACGGTGTCCTCGTCTCGTAATTATGTCCGGAGTATTGTCATATGATAGCAGTTTCATATTTATTGAGTAGCATTTTAGAGCTTGACCTAAGAAATTAGTTCAGCTAGCTCCATCCATCGCTCAGTTGCTGTATCTATTTCTTCAGATAATGCAGCGATTTCTTCTGAGAGCTTTTGCAGCTCTTCATAGTCACTGGGTGGCGTGGGGTAAAGCAACTTTTCAAGCTCTGCTTTCTTCGCTTCCAGCTTAGGAATCTTAGACTCTAAGTTCGAATATTCTCTTCTCTCTTTGTTCGAGACTTTTTTGTTGTTGGTAGAGGGTTTCTGAGTTTTCTGTTTCTGAACTTTCTCGGTAACAACAGATTTTTCAATTGTTTTCTGCGCAGACTCTTCTTTCTTTTTAGCGTCTAAATAAACAGAATAACTGCCGGGATAGCGGCGGATGTTGCCACCGGGTTCTAAGGCAAAGATGTTTTGCACCGTTCGATCTAAAAAGTAGCGATCGTGAGAAACAGTAATAACGCAGCCGTTGAAGCTTTCCAAATAGTCTTCTAAAACGGTGAGGGTCTGTACATCGAGATCGTTGGTGGGCTCGTCCAGGATTAAAACATTGGGGGCGCTGAGAAGAACGCGCAATAAGAAAAGACGACGTTTTTCTCCACCGGAGAGTTTGTGAATGGGCGTGTATTGCTGATTGCTGGTGAAAAGAAAACGCTCTAACATTTGGGAAACACTGATCTGACTACCATCGGAGGTAGTGACAAATGCGCCTTCTTCTTTGAGATAGTCCATCACGCGCTGGTTTTCGTTAAGCGCTTCGAGGAGTTCTTCGGAGTGCTGGTTAAAGTAACCGATGTGAATGGTTTGGCCAATATCAACGGAGCCGTTATCGGGTTCGAGCTTACCGGTGATGATGTTCATTAGGGTGGATTTGCCTGCGCCATTGCCACCAATAATGCCAATGCGATCGCTCCCCGTAAATTCATAAGTAAAGTCCTTGATGAGCTGACGGCCCTTGAAAGCCTTACTCACCGAGTCCACCTCAATCACCTTTTTACCAATCCGCCGACCTGGCGTATCAATATCCACCTTGCCTTGCACTTCTTTGAAGGTTTTGTCCTTCATCTCATCAATGCGCTGAATCCGAGCATTTTGCTTCGTGCTTCGTGCCTTTGGCCCCTGCCGCAACCAAGCCAGTTCACGCCGCAGCATCCCCTTAAACTTTTGCTGAGAACTTGCTGCCGAAGCTTCCTGCTCTGCCTTCTTCTCAAGGTAGTAAGCGTAGTTACCGGCATAGGTGTAGAGATCAGCTCGGTCAATTTCAATAATGCGGTTCGTGACGTTATCCAAAAAGTAGCGATCGTGCGTAATTAACACCAGCGCCCCCCGAAACTGCCCCAAATACGACTGCAACCACTCCACCGATTCCGCATCTAAGTGGTTAGTTGGCTCATCCATCAAGAGCAAATCCGGGTCGCTCATTAGCGCTGTCGCCAACGCGATTCGCTTACGATACCCTCCAGATAAATCGCCTACTCGCGCTTCAAAATCCTCAATGCCCAGCTTGCTAAGGATAATTTTGGCATTCGTCTCCAAATCCCAAGCGCCCTCATTCTCCATTTGCTCACCCACCACCGCCAGCCGATTCATGAGCTTATCTAGCTCGTCGCCCGCCGCGTGAGACATCTTGTGCGTCAGCGCTTCGTATTCGCGCACAAGCTGCATTTGCGCCCCGCAGTCAGCAAAAACTTGATCTAGCACCGTCAAATCTTCGTCAATATCAGGCTGCTGAGGCAAATAAACCAACCGCGCCCCCGATTTCGTTAGCCGCTGTCCGCTGTCAATTGGCTCCAGCCCGCCCATCATTTTCAGCAGCGTAGACTTACCAGACCCGTTCACCCCAATGACGCCAACCTTGTCATCCGGCTCAATACTAAACGAGCCATCGCGCAGCACTTCCTTGATGCCAAAGTCTTTATGGACAGATTGAAAGGTAATCAGGCTCATGAGCAGGCTGCGAAAAATAAAACAGCGAAAACGGCGCAATCATTATCCTATGGCAATAAGGTCGGGGTTGGGGATGATTGCTTAGCAACGATAAAAAGCCCAGCGAAACAAGCAAGCCAATGATGGCGATATAGGCGAGCTAATCAAGACCTCTGAGAAATGTCCCTGAGAAAGGAATCCCCTTTGAGTGGTATATATGTAAAGATATTTGAACGGTTTCCGTTACAGGGTGACATTCCGTAACGGGCGCTTTACACTCGTTTGATTTTTTACGGAGTATTGACTTTTGACTGCTACGACAGAAAGGATTATTGCTGCCGAGCCGAGGCCAAACCAGGCACCTTTGCAGCTAAAGGAGATTGTTAGAAGCATTCCTAAGGCTTATTTTGAAAAAGATACGGCAAAGGCTTGGAAACATGTAGCAATTAGCGTCACAGCGGCTATCCTGGGCTACTGTTCCATCATCTACCTACCTGCATTTTTACTACCCTTTACGTGGTTCTTCACGGGCACCGCGCTCACTGGCTTTTTCGTCATTGGACATGACGCTGGCCACCGCTCATTTGCAAAACGCCGCTGGGTAAACGATCTAGTAGGTCACATTGCCTTTTTGCCACTCATCTACCCCTTCCATCCTTGGCGCTTGCTGCACGATCATCATCATCTGCACACCAACAACATGGATGAAGATAATGCTTGGGCACCTCTTTACCTAGACGACTTCAAACAATCTTCTCCTGGTCTGAAGTGGATCTACAAGGTCATTCGCGGATACTTCTGGTGGGTTGGCTCCATCGGCCACTGGGCACTATTGCACTTCAATTTGAACAACTTCAAAGATCGCGATAAGTCCAAAGCGCTACTCTCTATTTCTGTCGTGGTTGGCTTTGCAGCTATTGTCTTTCCTACCCTCATCATCACCACTGGGCTATGGGGTTTCGTTAAGTTCTGGCTCATGCCTTGGATGGTGTATCACTTCTGGATGAGTACATTCACGATTGTGCACCACACTATTCCTGAAATTGCTTTCCAACCAACGGAGACTTGGAGTGCAGGTGATGCTCAGCTAGCGGGTACCGTGCACTGCACGTATCCTCGTTGGGTTGAGATTCTGTGTCACGACATTAACGTACACGTTCCTCACCACGTCTCTACGGGCATTCCTTCTTATAACTTGCGCGCTGTACATGCCAATCTCAAAGAGAATTGGGGTGAGCACATTATTGAGCGTAAGTTCAACTGGGAACTGATGAAAACGATTGCAACAGAGTGCCATCTGTATCACCCTGACAAACCTTATCAATCTTTCAAAGAAGCAGGCTTCTAAACTGTTTTTTCCATAATATTCCAGACCAATGAAAAGCGGGTCAGATAAACATCTGACCCGCTTTTCATTGGTCTGCTAGTAGTTTTTTGACAGTGTTTTTTTGACAGAAGCTTTTCAGATCGCGTCTTTCTAAAAGTCCCTTAAGCCATTGTCACCGATGTTTTAAGCCAGTCTATAATGAACCCATTCACAATTTCAGGGCGCTCATCGTGGGGGCAATGGCCGGTGTCAGCGATCGCTTCAAACCTCACAGATTGATCGTCATCGGCTGCCATTTCCTGATAAATATCTGCCGCCTTAATAGGCGTCCACGGATCTTTCTCACCCCATAAAACGAGCAAGGGCTGAGTAACCTTTGGCAACAGGTCACTAGGGCGCGGGCCAGGGGGCGCAGTCAAAATAGAGGCAAACACCTTTTGAGCGCCAGGCTGACAGGCCGGGGCATGCAAAATATTAACTAGCTCGGGCGTAATCGCCTCACGGTTGCCATACACCTGCTTCAAAGAACCGCGAATCCTCCCTTTTGTGCGAACACGATTGAACAAAAATGGCCCTGTGAACTTAGAACTCACCAACCGACTGAACGTGCCCATCACAATCCGTAGGGGGCCAGGTAAATCTTCAGGTCGGTGATTCAAACTGCCCGCGCAGTTCAGCAGCACCCCACCGCTAGCGGTTTCTGGGTAGGTTGTCAGTGTCATTAACGCCATCAATGCGCCAATAGAATTACCAACAAAGACAGCAGGCTCTTTAACGTGCACCTGCCAAAAGTCATGAATCAGCTTTACCCAAAACTCAAGCGTATAGCTTAAGTCAGGCTTATCCGAATCGCCAAAGCCAAGCAAGTCAAGGGCATATACCCGATGCCCAGCCTGTGCCAAAGCTGGAATATTTTTACGCCAGTGGCCAATAGAAGCGCCAAACCCATGGAGTAAGACAATCGGTGTGCCTTCTCCGTAGGCAACATATTTAATGTCGTAACCGCGCCAGTCCCAGGTGAGCTTTTCACCGGAGAAAACAGCAGTTGGCTCGGCGAGCGGCGCAGGCGTTGGTGTAATCGGGCGGGGCAGTTGTGCCGTCATTGAATTTATTTTCTGGTCGTATAATATGCCTTCATCATATCGCTTCTGAGAAAAGAGAAGATAGGGCGTTGACGACTCAGAAAGAGGAAAAGACGGCAGATCTAGGGCAGCAGATCTAGGGCAGTAAATCTAGGAAACGTAAGGGCGCATTCCTACCTGCTGCAAAAAGCTTTCTAACCAAAGACTTTCTTGATCGCGCAGCGGCGGCAGGGGATCTTGCTGGTAGTTGACGAGGAGATCGGTGCGATCGCAAGCCTGATCCACCACTGACTTTAAACACAACGGCATCTCTTCATAGTCAGACAGTGGGAGCATGATCTGAGGAATTGGCTCAGTTACCTTCCAGGCATAGAGCTGAGCCCGAGGGCGCTGTTCACTGCGGCTAATCAAAATGCGATAGTCACCGGCTTCATCTGGCCCATAGACAGACGCAGGCTCCCAACCACGCAGCAAGTCAATTTCGACAAAGTGAATATCACTGCCAAAAATAGCTTCGCGCTGACGTTCATATAGCATGCGCCCTCGCCCCGGACGCTTCTTTTTAGGCGAGAGCGCCTCAATCACCGTCACGACCGTTCCAGAGGCATCCACAATTTCTAAATACGTCTCATAAATCTTTTGAGGGACGGGAACAAGCACAGAAATAGGCTGTTTGGCGCTAGGACAACTCTGAACAGCCCCTAACTTAGGTTCGTTATTTTGCCCATTGATAGGTTTAGTTTCTTGCCCTTCCAATGGGCCATTGCTTAGCTCATCCAGTGGGTCATTAACTGGAACAGCGCTTGAAACGGAACTGGAACCATCCATTTGAAGCGATCGCTGCGCGTTGAGGTGGGCGGTGGTTCCGGGGATGGGTTGCGCTTCGCCTACATAGGCACGGTTAACACCACTCCAGTCCAGCCCAGGAGAACCAACGACCAAAGAATCTTCACCGCTCACTCGATAGTGTCGCTCTCGGAGCCTGGCTTGGTAAGACGCTGGCAACTGACTATCAAGGGTATCGGCAAGGGCCTGGATCATTTTTTGATGAACCTGGGGCCAAAGGTCTGGATGTTCTAGATAAGGGTTCATCCCTGGAAATGGAATTGGCATGTGTCCGCACTCAAGATTCAATGTAGAAAAATGGTCGGGCGATCGCACTTATTTTC
This sequence comes from Phormidesmis sp., assembly GCA_045110585.1. Lineage (GTDB taxonomy): Bacteria > Cyanobacteriota > Cyanobacteriia > Phormidesmidales > Phormidesmidaceae > Phormidesmis. The sequence continues at coordinate 5,663 of JBGCGG010000053.1, forward strand.
AAAGCCACTAAACGCAGCCTCAGCAAAAGATTAACGGCACCCTCACATCTATTTTCATTGTTCAAAGGAATGTCTGTGATTCAGACAGGTTTCCGTACATTTCCTGATAATGTTTGCAGAAATCAAACATCAATTATTGTTGATACGTCCTAAAGGACAGACGGCAGTGGTTCAGACGATCCTCTAATATTTTTCCATCAAAAAATATTATTCAGCCGATGTCCTGTCGCCATTTTCTGAGCAGTGGCTCACAGGAAGCGGTAGGCTACTCAAAAGGCTAGCTATCTTCTTCTATTTAGTATGGAAATTCTTAACTTTGCGGTTTGGGCCGTTGTCGTGTTGGGCATTGGCGGCTTTGCGATCGCCTCAATGATCAGCGCCTTCCGTAAGCCCGTTACCCAAACGCCCTTCCCTAACACAACCGTCAAAGCACCGTCCATCCCCTTAACCGACTCTGCGTCCAGCGCCTTCATTGCCGCCACCGCCACCCATAATGCTGGCGACTATCGCAAAGCCATAGAACAGCTCACCCCCGTTGTAGAGCAAGAACCTAACTGCGCTGAAGCCTGGCACAATATTGGTCTTGCCTATGCCAACGTAGGCGATAACAACAAAGCAGTCCGCAGCCTGATCAAAGCCAGCGATGCCTACGATAAGCAGGGCACCAAAGCAGGCATTGATCAGATCAAAACGGACTTAGAGAGACTGAAGGCCGTCAGCGAGTGAATGACGGTGCTAAGAAATATACCTGTAGATATGTCAAGGACATAACGGTATAAAATCTGCCCAAGGTAGGCGCTGAAGCCACGATAGAACAAGCCACGATAAAAATCGTTGAAATGACTCTGGGAAATCATTCAGGGGCTATGGCACGAGAACAAGAATCTGCGCTGCAAATCGGTATTCTGTCGAACCCGCAATCTATCGAGCCAGCAGTAGTCTATCGAGCCAGCAATAAGTAAAGCCCACCGCTAACAACAGCCGCCGCTGGTAAGGTTGTCACCCAAGTAAGCAAAATCCGAGCGATTGTATTCAAACGGCCAGAGCGATTGACTGCGCCAATGCCGAAGATAGAACCGCAGGAAACGTGAGTAGTTGAAACAGGAACGCCTAAATTTGAGGCGAATAGCACTAATCCTGCCGTGGTCATATTCGCGGTAAAACCTTGGCCAGGGCTCAAGTCAGTGATTCGTTTACTCATCGTTTCAGCCACTTGACGAGACTGAAGAAGGCCACCGAGCACAATCGCTAACCCCACTAATCCAACCCCAACCGCAGGCGACAACACTGCCGTCGTTAACAGTAGCGCTGCCACTTTGGGCGTATCGTTTACAGCGCGACTAAAGCACACCGCACCAGCGCTAAGGTAATGCATTACATCTAAAGACTGCTGCGCTTCAATACCTATCACCTTGCCCTGATAGCGCTCTATGCACTGACTGGATTCATCAATATCAAGGGTCAAAGCTGAGCCAGATGTTGCAACAGAAGATGCCATCACCGTCCCATCCGTCACACCAACGGCAACGGGCTGCAAGGTGCCATCTGCAACACATACACAGGTCTCTTTTTTAATGCCAGACTGTTTGCGCACAGTGGAGAATAGGCAGTAGAGAATAGCAGAAATGACGATCGCCAAAATCGGACTGGTCAACATCGGAATAGCAAACTTAGTGAGCAGCACGCCTGTATTGATGCTTGCACTCGCCGCGATACCGGTACCGAGTAATGCACCAATCAGGGCATGGGTCGTTGAGGTGGGCATGCCAATATAGGTGGCAATAAAAATGGTAGCCGCCGCACCTAAGCCCACTGCCACTGCAAAAGATGGAGAAGCGGCTAATTCATCTGGCACCAGCCCTTTCCCTGAGAAAGTAACAACCAGCTTTCGAGCGATCGCGACTGAAACAATGCTGCCTGCAAATGTAGTGGCTGTCGCCCACCAAAGTGCACCGTTAAAGGTCGTTGTATCACTCCCGTAGAGTGTGGAAACACCCTTAAAGTTGTCATTCGCGCCATTGCCATACGCTAACCACAACGCTGCAAAAACAATAATTACCGTTAAAACCATTCACAAATAGTCCTGTTACATCAATAGTTAGTCAGACAAGCTCGCCTGCCGTCATGCGAGCTTACTGCTTGATGCCTTACAGATTATGAATAGGTTATGATTTGGCTATTAAAATATTAAACAAAGAAATTGTTGGACAGTTCAGTGCGGACATCGTCTGTCCGCAGTCACGCCTCACAAAAAGAACTCTCACAGCAGCCAGCCTTCAATTTCAGCGCTTGCAACCGTAAGTAAGTCACAGCAGGCAGCAATATCCGCACTTTGTGAATTAACTTTTTCAGCTTATTTTTGCAACTGACTTCTGTGGCTGTTCTACTTTGCAAACAATAAAACTACAATAGCTCAAGCTTGGTTTTGCACCCACACCTGGGCGATAGAGGCATTCTCAAAGAATGCTGGCGTTTCATTAAAGCTGCCTTGACGCACCGCACTCGGAACAGAATAGTCACCCGCAAATGTATGCGTGAGCGCTTCCGGACGGAAGCTTACATTCGCGGGGCCTCGCTCAAAACGAACAAACTCCCGTGATTCGCTTTCCAAATTAAAGCTCAGTGTTGCATTCCCATAGTCTCTAACGGCCTCACTCAGCAATGTGCCAGGGCCTGTACCCTCAAGGGTCGTGTACTTAGGGTTTGCCGTAATAATAAGATTGATAGGTGTGTTGTCGGTGAGCGTGTCACCGTCTGGATAGGTGAGATAGAAGGCGATCGCCTGCCCTCCAAAGAAACCACCAATGCCTTCGCGCAGCACCGCAACGGCAGATAAATCCACCATAAACGGAGACACGTCACTAAAGCTGTACTCACTGCCCAATGCCTGTTTAATTTGGCCGTAGGTGCTGCCGACCTGGGCTGGGCCAATGCTGTCAACAGTAATTAAAAAGTCATTGTCCACTGGCACCTGATTGCGCCAACGACGAGCAAATGCTGAGTCATCTGCCAGCAGCTCAGGATTCGCCGCTTCTATCTGTCGCTGCAACGTCTGGAGGGCTTGGGTTTGATAGATAACACCCGTGTAGTATTTGGCAACATCAAGAAGAGAAATAGGCATGGAAACTCACCACCGTGAATCGACTTTTACAGTTTTACGCGAGGTGAAGGCGATCGCCCAGTACCCGTTAGGGTTCTTTAATAGCTGTCTGATGCCCGGTCACAAACACTGACGAACTAGATAGCACTTGCGCACTCAATAAAATAAACCTCGTAACATACGCTAAGCATCCGAAAATCCGTTAGAGAGCACGCCATACACCCACACCGCCAGCTGCGCCCCCAAAATCGGTGCAACCCAATACAGCCAATGGTGCGCCCATATTCCACCTATTAACGCAGGGCCTAACGACCGGGCTGGATTCATACTCGCCCCCGTAATCGGCCCCATAAACGCGGCCTCTAAGCCCACCGTCAAGCCAATAGCAACCCCCGCAAATCCCGTCTGCGCCCGCCTATCTAATCCCGAGCCTAAAATAACCAGCATCAAGATAAAGGTCAGCACAGTTTCTAACACGAATGATTGCAGCCAATTCCCTGCCAGCGGAACCGTCGCCCCCATATTGGCAACATCTCCCAACGCCAGCCGCAGGAGCAAAGAAGCAACCACCGCGCCCAAGCTTTGCGCCACGATATAAGGCAATACCTGTCGCCGCCGGAAAAAGCCACTGCTCCAAAATGCTAACGTGACGGCTGGGTTAAAGTGCGCATCGCTAATGTGACCCAGCGCATAAATTAGCGCAGCGACAACCGCACCAAACACAAAGCTAATCCCCAAGTGAGTGACGGCTCCGCCACTTACCTCATCGACCATAACGGCCCCGGTTCCAGCAAATACCAGCGTGAACGTACCCACAAACTCAGCTAGTTCACGCGAGTAGGTATAGACCGAAGGCTTATTTTCAACCTGATTTTCCCTAACCTTTACGCTCGGCATCCAACCTATTAGAAATTTTCTATATCTGTAAATCCCTACCTTACTCTGCAGCCAGATTAAGAGAAGGATAAGGTTTCTAGCCGATAGAAAATGGTTGCAATGCGCCGCGTTAATTTTCGCGAGGCATTCTCTACGCCTTAACAATCTTTAGCTGTTCATCTCGCCAGTCATATTCCATGTAGGTCGCCGTCTCTTTTGCCTGTGATCGCCCTAGCAGCTTTCCAACCACATACAAAGACATATCTATGCCTGCCGAAATACCACCCGAAAGAACAATATTGCCGTTATCTGCAATTCGAGCTTCAGGATAAACCTGTTCAGGAGAAAGCATGTCTGTTAATTGAGCGATCGCACCTTGGTGAGTGGTCGCCACTTTGCCTTCTAACACGCCTATCTTTGCCAACAGCAGCGCACCCGTACAAACTGAAAGCAATAGCGTTGTATCTTTTTCGAGCTGGTCTGTGCTGCCTTGATCTGTGCTGCCTTGGCCTGTGCCAACTTGGGAAATCCAATCTAAAAGCGGCTGATTATCAATCTCTTTACGCGTCCCAAAGGGCGTCCCATCGGCATGATAGCCACCGCCCCCCGGCACAATCAAAATATCGGGTTTAGGACAATCCTTCAGCATATAGTGAGGATTAATGCTCAACCCATTACGAGCAGAAATAGGAGACTTTTCAGCCACCGTATACACATTAAAAGGATGGGTACCCTCTCTTTTCCCAGTGATAGAAAACACCTCAAACGGCCCAGCAAAATCTAAAACTTCTACATCATCAAAAATAAGAACAGCAACATTTTTCATCAATCACGCCCTTAGCCACAACAGCTTTAAAAACAGCTCAACAACATACTTATCTACAATCCATTCATATACAGCAATGGGGACGCACAATCGTACGCCCCCATTGCTGTATATGGCCATCAGCACCTATTCACCAGGCCTACACACAGGCGCTAACAACAACCGCCACCATCGTAATACCAAGTAGACTCAGTCACTTCAATATCATCAAACTTGCCTAAATTGCGCGCCGTCTTATCACAGATAGCCAAAGGAATACCTGACATCAAAATATGACCGGCATTATCGTCAAAATAGTCTTGTTCGCCTGCATATACGGCCATCTTCCCAGTAAAGATACAAGCGCCATCTGCGGCAATTGGCACCTTGAATGAAACAGAATCTAAACTCTCTAACATCAGATGATTATTGAGCTGATAGTTCTTCGCATTGAGCAATCGATAAGGACGACGCGCTCGAACTTCAACCTGACCAAAGCCTGCATCAATAATTTTTTGCGTGTAGTCTTCGTACGTTAGCGCACCCGACAGGCACATCGCCCGCAGTCTGTCATCGTTACGCAAATGCACCGGAATCTCGCGGGTAGTAATCGGATCGCTCATAACTAAGCGCCCTTCTGGCTTAAGTACGCGGTAAGCTTCTGCCAGCGCCTTCGTCAAATCTTCAGGTTCAAAGATGTTGAATAGGCAGTTCTGAGCTACAACATCAACAGAATTATCCGGCATTGGAATACTAAAGGCATCGCCTTCGCGTACGCTCACAAAGCTCGGATCAAACCAGTCGTTTTGCCCTGCTGCAATTTGTAAGTTACGCACCGCAGCTTCGCGCATAGACGTAACCGGATCAACCGCAACAATAGCCCCCGGACGACGAGAGAAATACGCAAACTGTAGCGCTTCAATGCCACCGCCTACACCGACATAAAGTACGGTTGGATCTCCCGTCAGCTCTGCCGGATGTACCGTGGTGCCACAGCCATAGTTCATTTCCTGCATTTGAACAGGAATCGTAAGACCAGGCATTTGTAGAGGCGTGCTTTGTACGCAGCACAGCCCTACATCTGGAGTCTCCGCAACTTCCGTATAAAAATCCGCAACCGCTTCTAAGTAGCTCAAAATTTCTGCTGAGTCCTATTTTAGTGTAGAAATTCGCAGTGTAAGGGGCATAGCTGAGTTTTCACTGAGCAAAGACAAAAAACTTTATTGGTGATTCGTATCGTTCCTGTCATCCGGGGCAATCTGAGTTCAACATCAGGCTGCACCCTTTTTTCAAACCAAGCGATCCAAAAGGCTCGTTCTTTGCATGTTCGTTTTTATACGCGAACCGGTTGATATCATTGAAATAGTCGTAGTGCTGAAGGCAGAATCGAATGAACGCTCAAAATCTATTGGCAACGGCGGGCAAGTCTTCGGCCTGGCCTCTGCTGTTAGTGACTATGATGGCCACTACCTTGACGGCGTGTGTAATGCCCACGTCCATCGTAGATTCATCAGCCGAGTCTGCAGCTAACGCAGTAGGTGGCAATGCGCTTTTAGGCTCAGGCACTGGCTCAGACGCTGGCTCAGACGCTGGCTCAGACGCTAAAAGGCAACGTCAAAATAGACTGTGTGATCGCTCCGAAGCCAACCTATCGCCGCTATCTACGCCCGATAATACGCCTGTTTTTGAGCAGTTCAATTTTCAGCCCCAAAGCATTTCTGTCTCGTCGAACGAAGTCACCGTCAATACGACGTACCACACCTTTGCCTATTGCCAAAAAACGGGCGAGTGGGCGATCGCAAATCGACGCCCTACCGGCAACGAGCCTTTCGATTACACACAATACCTCCAAGATCTCGCTAATCCCAGTTACGAAACCCTCCAAATAGACGATCAAAGCTATGCCTATCGTGTTCGGCTACAAGCTCCATGGATAGACGAACAAATCAAGGCCCAAGCCGCCGAAACAGGCCGTACACCCAGCACATCGCCAGCAGCTTCTACAGGCGCCAAAACTAGCACCGAAGAAGCCGTCTACTTTGAACTCAAAGCACCTAACGGCAAAGTCACAACTCAGCAGCTATACACCCTCACCGATGTTCAAAACGCCAGCATCGGTGCCAGCTTAGGCGTTCCAAGCATTGCCAGCACCGTAGAAACCGATGAAGCAATCTGGTTTGCGGCAACCACCAGCCAGGGCGAAGGTGAAAACGGATTTGCCAGCTTACTGCGTTACGACCGTGACACTCAATCCATAGATATCCATCAGCCTCCAGAAATTCAGGGCGATCAAATTACGGCCATCGTTGCAACGCCTACGCCTCCCCAGGCACCTGCTCAAACAACACCCCAAACAGACGCACAAGCAGAGCCAAACAATCAGACCGCATCCGACCAGGCATCCAATCCAGAATCTAGCGAGGCCGAAACGACCGCTCAAACAAACAACGAACCCACCCTCTGGCTCGGCACTCTCCGCAGCGCCGAAGGCAATCCCTTCTTTCCTGCCAATGGTCTTGTAGCCTACCAGCCAACCTCCGACAGCAGCGGCACCCTCCGCCAATACACCATCGACAACAGCCCGCTAGTCGGCGCTATTCCGTATCAGCTAGCCACCACTGACGATGAGTTATGGGTTGCCACTGGCAATGGCGTATGCCAAACGCAGTGGGCCACCATAGACAAAGGCAGCAGTTGGCGCTGTTGGCGATTTACAGCCACCGCTGCACTCCCCACCGAAGGCGTCGATCTCTATCAAAGTTTTCTAGCAGAAAAACCCGCAACCAAACTCACAGACCCTAAGGTAGAAGTGCTGTGGGCGAACTGGGAGCATTTCGATCAGCCTGATGTAGATAAAGCCAATGCGTTTCGCTACGAAGTCGTATACGAGCCTGGGTTTGAAGTAGACCTTGCCCAAGGCGGCCACCGACTAGATAACAAGGTGGCACAGCGGATGGCACGGGGAAATGACGTTTTTTGGCCTGGTCAGCATTGGCACTGGAGTGGCCGTCGTTTTGAGCGATCGCTCGATGAAGTGGCCCTCAATTTGGTTGGCGGTGGCCCGTACGGCCTCATCGCCTCCAATATTCAAATTGGCTTTTCGTTCGATCACTATGCCATTAGAGGTAACTTTGACCTGCTTAGCCTCAAACCAGACGGCACCCAAGTTCGCTACTACTCCGGCTGGGTAGAAGGTAAAGATTTGGAAGCCTACCCTGACATTATTGAGGTCGATCCGGTTGAAACCGTGAAACCCGATCCGATTATAGGCATAGCCGCCGACCTCCCGCCCATTGGCCCCTAGTATGCACATTGAGATCAGATGAGCGTTTTCTCTAGGTCATTGTCTCTAGGTCATTGCCTCTAGATCATTACTTCTAAGCCATTACTTCTAAGCCATTAACGCTACATCATAACTACTAACGTCTCACTGTAGATAGGCTACAGACGGTACCAACAGTCATTATGCTGCGTAAGATAAGCACGCTATCAGACACGCTTTTGCAGAAAGAACTATGGCCCCGTCAGCTCAAACAGTAGCCCCTCAAACAGCAACAGCGCTGTTTCAAATGGAGCTAGATAGCGCAGAGCTGACACGACCGATGTGGATGCTGTGGATACTGTCTGCGGGCTTAATTGCGCTAGATGGTTTCGATTTTTTCATCATTGGCATCGCCATGCCATTTATTCAGCGAGACTTTGGGCTGAGTGCGGGGTGGGTAGGGGCGATCGTCACGGCAGCGCTAGCAGGTGCCCTCATCGGCTCACTTACCCTCGGCCCCATCACGGACCAAGTAGGTCGCCAGCGAATGCTCGTGATCGATATCGGCCTATTTATCCTGGCCTCAGCAGCGACAGCCTTAGCATGGAATGCTTGGTCACTGCTAATTTTTCGCTTCTTAGTTGGCGTCGGCATCGGCGCAGATTACCCCATCAGCGTCGCCTACATTACTGAAAATGTGCCTACGAGGCTGCGCGGTCGGATGGTTATTGGTGCGTTTAGTTTTCAGTCAATCGGCGCACTCCTGGGGGCGTTAGTAGGATGGGTCACCATCTGGGTATGCCAGCAAACAGCACCAGAAATGGCCGTGCAGATGGCTGTCTCCTACGCTTGGCGATGGATGCTTGGGATTGGCATCGTGCTCTCGGTCATGGTTGGCGGCTTACGGCTGTTGTTTTTATTAGAAAGTCCAAGTTACTACCTTGCAAAAGGAGAATACGAAGCAGCTTCTCAAGCGGCCTCTGCACTACTGGAAAAACCAATACATTTTGAGCGGCCACCACAGCGCCAAAAAGACAAAATAGTAGAAAACACAAAAGCAGAAAATATAGCCCCCACACAACAACTCAGCTATACAGATTTATTCTCACGCAGCTATCGTCAACAAACGGCCTTAGCATCTATCCCTTGGTTCCTTCAAGACACTGCAACGTATGGCATTGGCATATTTACACCGGCCATCATCACCGCCTTGGCATTTTCTCAAGAGAGTGATTTCTTAATACAGGAAATGGCCTCAGCCAAAGGGGCTGCGATCGCCAACAGTTTCCTCATTATCGGCTTCCTCTTTGCCCTCTTTTTAATCAATAAAGTGGGCCGAATTTCCCTTCAAATTATCGGCTTCTGCGGAATGGCTCTAGGTCTATGGATACTCTCACTGGCAGGTAATAGCCTTAGCCTACTGTTCACAGGGTTTATTGTATTCAATCTCATGATGAACCTTGGCCCTAATTCCACCACGTTTCTACTGTCCGGAGAAGTTTTTCCACCGGCTATTAGAGCCAGTGGTGCAGGCTTAGCAGGGGCTATTGCCAAATCCGGAGCAGTCCTCGGAGCACTTTGTTTACCAGTATTACAAGAAACAATTGGCGTAGAAGGTGTGGTGCGATCGCTCGCCGCTATTTGCATTCTCGCCGCCGCAATCACCTATACTCTACGCAAAGCAACAGACCAAACAATCTGACACTCACATAGTGAACTGCAAAAGTAGTGAACCATAAACGAATATGACAAAAGCCATGAAAGAAGAATGGTACATCGCTAAAGACACTGCTGATCATCCGTGCAAAATACTGTCTGCACAGGTGCTTAAAGAATTAGAAGCCACACCGATAGAAAAGTGGGGACCATTTGAAACCAAAAATCAGGCCATCGCAAAGCGCGTTGGCCTGATTAGAGCAGGGAAGTGTAAGCCTAATTAACGTTGTTCTACTAATATTGCTCTAGTGCTAATAGAACAAGCAACAAATAGAACAAACAACACACTGGGCTTATTCGCCTAGATGTCTATTCACTAGAGGCTGTCTCGCTAGAGATAGTCTCATTAGAAACACTTGCTGTGTTCGCGGCATCTCTTTGAGAACGAATGGAATCCGTCAGCACCTCAATCGCTTTTGAGTACTGTGGGTCTTCCATGGTGCCGATTTTGTCGCGATCTTCAGTTAGGGCATCTCGCTGGTCATCAGTTAAATCAACAATGTAGTCAGGTTCAATGCCCAGCTTGTTGATATCACGTCCAGATGGCGTGAGGTATTTCGCGATCGTCACGGCTACGCCAGAGCCATCAGATAAACCACGCACGGACTGAACTAACCCCTTACCAAACGTTTGAGTGCCCACTAGAGCCGCACGGTTGTTATCTTGGAGCGCACCAGAAAGAATTTCACTGGCACTCGCAGAGCCACCATCGACTAACACAACCAGCGGGCGATCAGTCAGAGCCTTGTTGTGAGCAACTTCTTCATCGCTTACAGAGTTGCGATCAACCGTCGAAACAATGGTGCCTTCATTAATCCACATTTCAGCAATGTCAATGCTGGCAAAGAGCAAACCACCTGGATTAGAGCGCAAATCGAGCACGTAGCCCGTCACATCTTTCTCCTCTAGGTCTTTAATGGCTTCGCGCATTTCATCAGAAGCATTGGCACTAAACTGAGTGAGGCGAATGTAGCCAACGGTGCCTTCTGGCCCAGCTTCTACTGAGTAACGCACCGGATGAATCTCAATTCGCGCGCGCGTCAGTTCAAAATCTAAAGACTCACCGTCACGTGTAACAGAAAGCGTCACAGAAGAGTTAACTGGGCCACGAATTAAATCAACCGCATCACTGAGGTCAAGTCCTTCCGTACTTTCGCCATCAATGGAGGTAATGACATCGCCAGAGAGCAACCCGGCTTCATACGCAGGGGTGTCTTCAATAGGTGCAACGACTAAAATCTCGTCAGTTTCTTCTTCTTGAGTAATTTGGATACCCACCCCGGTGAGTTCACCAGAGGTATCAATTTGCATATTGCTGAACTCTTGCGGATCCATGAAGCGAGTGTAGGGATCCTCAAGCTGTTCAAGCATCTCACGCACGGCATCGTACGCTTCTTCTTGATCGGTGTAGGTTCGATTTAGATAGGAGGTACGAACACCATTCCAGTCTAAAGAGTTAAATGAATCGTCTACGTAGTCATGGTCGATGAGTTGCCACACCTCATCGATGAGTTCTTTGGGGCTTTCCTTAAAAAAGGCTTGCCCGTCGGCCAAATGAATACCGGTGCCAGTAATGACAACAGCAGCGCTCGCCAATGCGGTCGCGCCTAAAATCAGGCCACGCTTAGTAATAGCCATAAACAGTTGTAATCCTGTGTGGAGGACGCTAAGAATACGCCCAATTTAGCACACACCCCAAGCTGAGAACCTGAGTTTAGGGTGAAGAGTAATGGGAGTGATATGAGGAGATACAAAGATTGAGATTAAAGCGAACTGAATGATCGCCCCTAGCCCAGTAGGACAGTTCCACAATCGCACAAGCACCGAACAAACAAGGCGGTCAGAAAGCAAACTCTCCCACCATCGCAATATTTACGACTCGTAACAATGTTTACGACAATTGAGCCGGTGTCACACCTTATAAACACGGAAATTCTAGCATTAGCACCACTGAGCCACACTGGGAAACAACCTGTAATAGCAAGCGTTCTGAGGCTACTGTTTCTGAGGCTACTGTTTCTGCAGCCACTGTTTCTGAAGCCATCGTTATACGCTGAAAAGGCTGTTTAAGCTGTCACAGGTTCTGGCTCTACCCATCGGCCATCGGCCTTAATTAAATTAATCAGCTCTGCCACACCCTGCTCTTCAGGGACTCGCTTAATTTCTTCGCGTCCGCGATAAAGCGCAATGGTACCGGGCTGCTTACCCACATAGCCATAGTCAGCGTCAGCCATCTCGCCGGGGCCATTCACAATACAGCCCATCACCGCAATATCTAAACCGGTGAGGTGGCTCGTGGCATCGCGGACTTTATGCAGTACATCTTCCAAGTTGAACAAAGTGCGTCCACAAGACGGGCAAGCCACATACTCCACCATCGTTTTGCGAAGGCCCAGCGCCTGCAAAATGCTGTAGCACACTGGAATCTCTTTCTCGGGCGCTTCTGTGAGCGAAACCCGAATAGTGTCACCAATGCCCATGGCCAGCAGCGTACCAATACCCGCAGTGGACTTAATACGGCCATATTCACCGTCACCGGCTTCAGTGACGCCAAGGTGCAGCGGATAGCTCATGCCCAGCTCATCCATACGCTTCACCATTAACCGGTAAGCCGCGATCATCACCGGCACGCGAGAAGCTTTAAGCGAAATAATCAGGTTATAGAAGTCAAGTGATTCGCAAATGCGGATGAATTCCAGCGCAGACTCTACCATGCCTTCAGGCGTGTCGCCATAGGTAAATAGCATGCGCTCCGCAAGGGAGCCGTGATTAACCCCAATACGCATGGCTTTGCCCTGATCGCGCAGGGAAATCACCAGCGGTTCTAGAGTTTCTCGAATCTTGTTACCAATATTGTCGAATTCGCTTTGAGTGTATTCAGTGCGATCGCTATCTGCTTTCTCAAAAACATACAAACCTGGATTGATTCGCACTTTATCGACATGCTTGGCCACTTCCAGCGCAATTTTCATGCCGTTGTGATGCACATCAGCAACCAGCGGGACGTTCTGATAAGTTTCGATCAGCTGCTGTTTAATTTTGGCTAGCGCTTTGGCATGGCCTAGACTAGGCACCGTCACCCGCACAATTTCACAGCCTGCTTCATGCAATCGGCGAATACCTGCAACTGATCCTTCAATGTCAAGCGTGTCCTCATTAATCATGGACTGCACAACAACCGGGTTGCCGCCACCAATAATGACATCACCTACTGGAACCGGTCGAGTTTTGCGCCGCACGATACTCGTCTCGAAAGCTGCATCAGTCGTTGAGGCATCAGACGAAGGGGTAGGCTCTGTAGGTTTAGAAAGTGTTTGCATGGGTCGAAGCAGTTTCGCTGTCTTTAAAATATTCGCTTTCTTTCAGGTTGCCACAGAACGTGGCCTATTGGCGGATAGATGTGTATTCAACCAGTATCTTGGGATACGTTTTACAGCCTGTCCATTGCAACTGAACGTATGCCAATGTGGCCTTCTTTCGGTTTAGCCTTATATCCTCATTGAGTCTTATTCCAACTGGGGCTTATTCCAACTGGGGCTGACTTCCGATTTGACCCTATTCCAATTTAGCCGTACATTCCAAAATCATTCTTTGACTGGTGAGGGCATAGGGCTGAACCGCAAGCACTTTACGAAAAGACTGAATCGCAGCGGTGTAATTGCCAACCGCGTTGTGGCAAAGCCCCAAACCATGCAGCGCACCAAAGTGATAAGGCACGAACTGAATCACTTTTTGGCAATCAGCGATCGCTCGCCAATAGTCAGACTGGGTATAGCGCAGCACGGCACGGCGGTTCCAGGCTTCCGCAAAGTCAGGTTGCGCTTCCACTAACTCGGTCAAGAGGACCTCGGCCAGCTCAGGCTGATTGGATTGGAGCAGCGATTCGGCTCGCATAAGCTGCTGAGCACCATATACGCCTTTTTGGTGAAACCATAGATGCCAAAGCGCTGAGGAAGCGCGATCGCGCAGCGCTGGATCGGATTGTTTGAGCGCAGCGAGCAACGGCTCAATCCGTTCATTATCCATAGGAAGTTAAAGCCTAAAAAACGCTAAGGAAAAGGCAAAAAGAAACAATAAGACGAACGAGAAACAATATCGGTTGATTATAACGAGGGAGACCATTCTACGCAGGCAAGGCTAGCCACACACAAAAAAAGATCAGTCAAGCATCAAAAACACGCGACCAAACCTAAACGGCCAAATACACACGACCTGGCACAAACGACCTGACGAAAGCACCAACACATCTAAAGTCAGCAAAAAAAAGCCAGCAAAAAAGCTCGGCAATTCTGAGTAAATCAGATGAACCGAGCTGTGGGCAGCAATGGTCGAAGCCCTATGCAACGACCAAATTAACGACCTGAAACGAACAACCCTACAAAGAGGCTTCACGCAAAGTTGTTCGTTAACGATTAGGCAGCGCACAAATGGAGCAAAGCGTCTATTTCAATCAGGGGGACTAACAAAAAGATTTCGCGAGGCTCAGCAGTTGTCGCGGCGTGCCACTAGCCAGCCGCCTGTTGACGCTTAAGCGTCACTAAGCCAGCCGCTGCAATAACCAAACCAGCCAAAGCAGCAGGCTCAGGAACAGCCGCAGCAGCACCAGCCGCATCGACAGCCGCCGCCACAGCCGCCGCATCAGTGGCATCACCATTAGACGGGGGCAACACGTCTTCATAAGAAACGGGGCCTGAGCCAGTCTCTGGAACAGTCACTTCAGGCGTTTCGAGGGGGTTGCCTTCAGCAGAGGGCGCACCGAAGATACCACTATTAGGCGTAGCTGCTGCTAAAACAGGGTCTGCAGCGGGAATGACTGCATCAGCTTGCTGATCAGGTGCAGCACTGTCACCACAAGCAGTAACAAGCAGTAGCAAGGGTAAAGAAGCTTTTAAACTGTGCGCTTTCAGAAAGTGAATGGCTGTATTCATGAGTACCTCTTTTTTAAATAGGGCCGTTGATAGAGAGGTTAAGATGCGTGTCTTTACCGAAGCTTTCGCAAAGATCGCGCTCTCCGTCTCTGTACATTCATCCATGAAAAATAGCTTTTATCAGTAAAAACTGAGAGACTTTACCGAGGCTATACACTCATTCTCAGTGCAACTACTGAGATCGTTATGGAACGCACGCTCTCGGCATCAAATTGCATTGATAGGTTCATAAAAGCAGCAATCCACACAGTGCTTTTCATAGCGCGATCACAGCATAATTGTGATCTGAAGCACTTTCAAAGCTTAATAATGTTCACTCCCTTTTGAGGCTTTTGGAAGGCTAACAATAACCTCATAAAAAATGGGTTCGCTAACCCACCAACAGACAAACTTACGGACAACGACTGGGCACGAAAAGAGAAACGTGAAAAAACAAACGTGAAAAAAATTGCGCAAAAAACCAAGCGCAAAAAACTAAGCGCAAAAAACTTGCCGTCAGAAATTTTCAACTAGAAACTTGCACCCTAAAAAGCGATATATCCGCAAGCTATTTGTGAATAGCTTGCGGATATATCGCTTTTGGAAAATGGCTAGCTTTTCTGCAGATAGACAGCACCCTTACTCCACCGCCAAAGAAACTCGACGGCCACCAATCTCTCTGAGTTCACTCAGCAGCTCAGCAATATCGTCGTAAGGAAGGGCGCGATCTGCTTTGAGCATGATGCTGCCATCTGGATTCTCTTGAAAATAAGTCTTAATCGCAGGAGCTAGCGCATTCAAATCAATAGGCGTGCCGTCCATCACTAGTTCCTTATCATTCGTCAAACCAATCACAAATGGCTTACTCTCATCGACTTTATCCGTTACCTTTTCGTCAGCCCCATCAACGGATCTTGGTAGCGTAACCCCATTGATTTGAACACCCGTCAGCCCCATTGAAATAATGACAAAGAAAATAAGTACGGTCATCAAGACGTCCATCATAGGAACGAGATTGACTTCGGGGATACGGCTGTTATGCCTAGAGCGACGACTGCGCATAGGGTTAAAGAATAGATGAATCTGTTTCTTCAGCTGAATTTTCTTCGTTTTTCTCTTCGAGGGCAAGAGAGACGCGATCGCCGCCGACTGTCCGCATATCCCCTAAAAACCGCATCACCTGCTCATAGGGTAGCTCGCGATCTGGAACCAGATACACAATGTTTTCAGCGTTGGAAGCTAAATATGCCTGCACCTCAGCGACCAACTGCTCCGCCGAAATCGGTTCACCATTTAACAGCTGTTGGCCTGTCTCATCCATCTCTACAATGAACGGCTCTTGTACTGTCTCAGCAGCAGTCGGTGTGTCATCTGTTTGCTCAGGAGGTAAATCCACCTGAATAAGCTGCTCACTACCTAAAGAAACAGAAATGACAACAAAGAAAGCCAACACACCCATCATCACCGTCAACATAGGGATGAGGTCAATAGTTGGAATGCTAGTGTCTTTGGACTGTTCACGAAAGCGCATGGCAATAGTCTCTGGTGTTATCTGAACCGACGTCTCTAAATCGCGCTCTTGAAATCCGCACGTTTGAAATCCGCACGTTTTAGCCTCTCACTGACATTACTTAAAACCAACGAACCGGTGGCGACAAGAGGCATGGCTAAAACGTAGGCTTTTGAGCCGTTTCACCAGGCCGACGACTCGGTGCATTCGTCATATAAGGAGACGACTTATCCGCAGCATCTGGCATCTGACGAGCATCCTCTGATTGAAGCGCATCTCCTTCGGAGGGGCCATACCAACGCTTCCCTTCAACCCAGTACTCACGGTAAATCAGCTCCAGCTCATTCCCCGCCTCCGAGAAATAATCCATCTGCTGCGCCTGTAGCGTCACCATCACCCGCAGCACTAACAGCGCCAAAATGGCCACCACCATTCCTGCTGCTGTAGTCACCAACGCTTCACCAATACCGCCCGCAGCTTCGGTAGCCCCCACTGCACCATCACCCCCACCAATATTCAAATTCTCAAACGTATTAATCAGACCCGTTACCGTCCCTAACAAGCCCAACAAAGGCGCAACAGCCACCACTGTTTCCAGCAGCTTGTCACCCTTACGCATTTTGACAAACTCCTTATCGCCCGCATTTTCTAGCGCTAAGCGAAACGTCTCAGGAGAAGGATGCGTCAAACTCAAAGGAGCGAGCAAAAATCGGCCAATGGGCAAATCACGAGCCCGAGACGCAATATCTGCCGCCATCGACAAATCACGGCGCGACGCATCTAAAACCTCATTGACCACTCGCCCCTCACGCTTGAGCAAATTCGTCCAAAAGGTCGCACGCTCTAATGCACACGCAACTGTAAAAACAGACGCACCAACGATAGGCACCATAACAGGGCCACCTTTAGCCAAAAAATCGAAGACGGTTGACATAAGTAAAACGTGTTAGAGAAAAAGCATTCAGGAGTTACCGCGTACCTTACCTCTACACAAGGACAGGCAAATATCATTACAAACTCGTAGCAATAGTAGAAATACAAATAAACGCAGCAAAGATGCTCAAAAAATATATCAGCGCTACACCAATTCGCGCTTTCGCATTTCACTCAGTAGCCAGTTGGCCATCGTCGCCCGCCGAGTTAACCGAGGAATAAGCTGATCAACCGAATAGCCTTTAAAACCCAAAAGCGTTTTAAGAAGTTGCTTATTTTCCTTTGGGATAGAGCGCGTCAGCTGTACGGTAGCCGGTCTACTCTCAATAAAGTTAGGGGGGGTGGGGTACTTTTCAGCCCAATTCGCCTCAACATTCTCTAATAGCCATTCGCTAGTATCCGAATCGTCCACTGGGCGGTAGCCTAGATGGTGCCACACCAATTGATTTACAGTGTCATCGGGCAGCTCATTATTCAAAATAGCCCACAGGGTTTCAGTTGTAAGTGGTGGAAGATTAGTCATTGGGATTAGCCATTAAAAAACGGCAAGCGTCGCGCAGAAAGGACTAGAACTGATGATACCAATGAACGCTGTAACCGATACAGCAGGAGAAATAGAGCCGCCCTCAGAACAACCCCTGTTGGAAGCTGCTACGCCACTCCAACACCACAAAATTTACGCAGCCCTCGCAGGCAATCCTGCCGACTTAGGCATCTCACCTCAGTTCAGCCAAGTGCGTGCCCAGTTTAACGTTCATACTTTCCAGACCCTGCCATCTACAAGTACCAAGCTATGGGAGATGCTGGCAGAAGGCGCAACCGCTGGCACTGTTGTCATTGCCCAGCAGCAAACGGCTGGACGCGGGCAGCGCGGGCGCATTTGGCAATCTTCACCTGGTGGCCTTTATCTATCACTTGCTTTAGAACCAGATTGGCCCGTTACTCACATCGCACAGCTCACATGCATGAGTGCATGGGGCATTGCGATCGCGTTCAACAATCTAGGCATTCCCGTAAAGATCAAATGGCCAAACGATTTATTTTTTGAAGGGAAGAAATTAGGCGGCATTTTGACAGAGACAAAGTTGTCACAAACTTCTCCAGCTTCCTCAGTAGCCAAAGAGGGTGCCAACTTCCCCTCCCGTGAGCGCCCTCCAACCGTTAGACAAGCTGTCATTGGCGTAGGAATTAATTGGCACAATTCAACACCCGAAACAGCCACTACACTGACAAAAATACTAGAGTCGCTACCAGGGAATTCTGCTAAAAACAAAATTAATTGCTTGGAGATGCTGTCTGCCCTCGTTCTTAAGGGAATTCTACAGGGGTACTTATTCCAACAGCAGGTAAGCAGTCAAGATTTCATGAAGGCATACTCAATCCTACTGACACAGCTAGGTGATGTTGTTTCACTAGATAATGACTTGCTCAATTTGGTCATAGATAATAATGACCAGCTAAGCAAACGCTTGCTAGATAAAGGAGGGGAACTCGAAAAGTGTTCCGGAGAAGTTGTGGGCATCTCAGAAGAGGGTTACTTAAAGGTGGCTCTACGTGATACTTCTGCGAACCCAGTGAACGATTTGGAAAAAGTTTCGTCTAGTACTTTATCAAGCAGTTCAGCGAATAGGTCATTGGGATGTGTCACAGACATCTTACTGATTAAGCCAGCCGACGCTTTCGTTTAGAATAGATGCGTCTCCAGCGGCTTTACATAAGTTAAGATTGATAGATTGGGATTCAGTTTTTTAGGTATCGACTAGGTTATTGACTATGAGTGCGCCCCAGCATAAGGCTCCGGAAGGAAAACGCCCAAACAAACGCCATAAGAGCGAGAAGGAGTTAGGTCAAAAAGATATGGGCCAACTTTCAACCAGCTATAAGATGCAACGATGCTGGTTCATGGCTTTGGGCCTAGTGGGTGGCTTTGGCTTTATTTCTAGCCAAGTGAGCTTTGCTCGCGCTGAGGATGATTTATTCCTCAATGATTACGCCGCTGATTCCGGAAGCGATAACTTCTCAGTGGCAGACACAACCTTCTCCACGTCGGGTTCTCTGGCTGGCACCAGCTTCAATCCACCCGCAGCAGGGGCAATTCCCGATGCATTTATTGATGCCCCACCAGCACCTGCCGCTGTGGTCGAAACGTTCACTTATTCAGAGCCAACGCCTGAACCGGCAGCTTACGTTCCGCCCTATGAGGTAAAGCCTGCCGCTGCTGAAGCGCCTGCTATTACCATTGAAATTGAGGAAGCTCAACCACTGGCACCAGAAGTAACGCCGGTTGCACCACCCACTTTTACAGCCGTTACAACACCGAAGAAAACTGCGCATAGCAAGATCACTCGTCGCAGAAACCCACTCCTTGGGATGATGGAAGCCAGTGCATTAGCCGCGCCATTATCTAACTATGTGAGCAACAGTTCAGCAGCGGTGGCAGCAACAATGGCTGTCAATGTGACTGATAGCCGCACGGCAGATACGCTCAATGTGGTTGAAATTGCGAATAGAAGAACAGGCACATTGGTAGCAGTTGATGCCGCCGTGGAAGCTACCGCCGTGGAAGCTGCCATAGAGCCTGCACCAGTTGTCCCTGATATTTTGCCAGCACCTAGTCCAGCATCTAGCCCAGAGCCAAGTATTGCTGCACCTGAACCGGCTGCTGCTGCGCCTGCTGTTGATCTAGCGCCAATCGCTGAAGAGGCACCTATTCAGCCCACTGAGATTGTCCCTGCAGCTCTGCCTGAAGGATCGAGCCTGCCAGAAGAGTACAACAATATCTTTGTAGATCCGACGGATTACAGCATAGGTGCCACAGAAGCACCAGAAGTTGTGGTTTCTGAACAATCTACGGGGTGTGAGTTTACGGTTGGTGGCGGTCAGGGCGTTCCCAACGGAGCCTGCGGCACCGGCCTTTCGCCTGCACCGTCCCCTCTGGGCGCACCTGAATACGAGCAAGCACCCATTGCGAATCAGCAAGTACCTGCTGAACAGAACTATTATCAGGAACCTGTCGCGAGTGCACCAGCTGTGAATGTTGGCCCAGTTAGCTTCAGCACAGCCGGGATTCGGTTCAATAGCTCCACGACCGCAGCAGGCCGAGAGTATCTCAACCGTTCTGTTCGCCCAATGGTGAACCTCCAGGCAGCTGAGCAGTTCATTTTCCCACTGGCAATTCCTTCTCCCATTACTTCTTTGTTTGGTTTCCGAGTTCACCCAGTGACGGGGCAACAACGATTCCATGCGGGAACAGACCTAGGCGCTGAGTATGGCACGCCCGTACTGGCCACTCAGGACGGCACCGTTGTTTCAGCGGACTATGCAGGCGGCTATGGCCTCATGGTGGTGCTAGATCACGAAGTGGAAGAAACCCAGTTGCAGAGCCGGTACGCTCACCTTTCAGATATTTTGGTGGAGCCAGGCTCAACGGTGAAGAAAGGCGATGTAATTGGCTTAGTTGGCAGCACAGGCGTTTCTACCGGCCCTCACCTGCACTTCGAAATGCTTCAGAACACAGCGGATGGTTGGGTTTTGGTCAATGCAGACGGACTCGTACAGAACTCACTTGCTAAGCTGGTGAAGGCGCTGAATAGCCCAATGCAGGCTGTGAACTTTAGCCTCGCTGACTTGAACTTGAACTTGGGTTCTATCAAGAGAACACCAATTCCTGCACAGCCTGGTAGTGCGAATATTGAGCTGCCTCAGCCTGGACAAAATGGGATTTCCTTCCGTCCGGCTCAGCCCAACGCCAGCTAGTTTGACGTTAGCTCATTCCTCTCACGAGATAGGCTCATAATGCCTTTTGTTTATCGTCGAGTGATTCGTTTTCATGAAACCGACGCGGCGGGTGTGGTTTACTTTGCCTCGTTGCTAAGCCTATGTCACGAGGCATACGAAGCGGCGATCGCATCCGCCTCAACACTCAATCCCAAAGACTTCTTTTCGGGCGCGGCAACCACAGCCGTCCCGATAGTCCATACGGCGGCTGATTTTTATCAGCCGCTTTTTTGTGGTGATGCAGTTTCTATCACGCTTACTCCCCAGCAGCTCACCTCCCATAGCTTTGAAATTAGCTATGACATTACCAAAGCAGTTGCGAAAGGCAAGCGCAGCACTAAGCCTCTTGTACACGCACTCACCCGGCATGTTTGCATTGCGACTGCAACACGCCGTCGCACAGACCTACCGCCAGAGCTGCTGAGTTGGCTGACTATTTTGAGTGTAAAAGAGACTGAAGAAGGGGCTGAATTTGAGCCATTACAGCCTGACGGTTGAGCTTGCCCTGCGCGTTACGTGGCAAAGACGGCAGCGCAAACCAATGCTTAGGGTGCTTGTATCGGCTGAGGCGCGGCAGAGAGGTATCGGCAGGCGCAGTGCTCAGCGATCGCTGCAGGCTCTGAACTGTGATGGCATCACTACAAGGGACGTAAACAGCGGTGACGGCCTCGCCCCACTGAGCATCTGGCAAGCCAAACACACAGATATCTTTGACTTGCCCGGTACTGCGGATAGCCGCTTCAACCTCGGTGGGAAAGATGTTTTCACCGCCGCTGATGATGGTTTGACTGGCTCTGCCTGTGACGTAAAGCTGACCTTCGGCAGAGAAGTAGCCGAGATCATCTGTGCAAAGGGGTTGCTCGGGTAAAGATTGCAGAGCAAGAGAGGACGCTGAGATCACAATTTGGCCAATTTTATGGGGCGATTGCGCAGTAGGAAGTGATTGGGCGGTATTGCCATTAAAGATATGGATGGTGGCGTGAGGAAGTGGAGAACCATTGCTGCGGTTTCCTGATAAAAACGCATCTGGTTTGAGTGCCGTCACCATCGCCGCCGTTTCCGTCATGCCGTAGGACAGTGAAATCGGAATAGTTTGCTGCTGTGCCAAATCAAGCAGGGTAGACCAAGCCGGTGCGCCCCCGAGCAAAACAGCGTGAAATTGCCTGAGCCACTGTGATTTACCAGACTGCAAGAGACGATGCAGTTGCGTTGGAACCAAGGATAGAAAGCGTAGAGCGGGAGCAGACGCTCCACCTCTTGCGCCAGTTTCTACTTCAGCGTCTACGCCACTACTGTGCGTAGACGCTGTGTGAATACATTCTGTGTGAATACATTCGGAGCCTGGCCCAAACGGCAACGGCGCAGCTGGCATAGCAGCGTCTAAGGTTTTGAAGGGCGCGATCGCAATTTGACCACCACTGACCACTGATCGCAGAACCTGCATCAAACCGCTGACGTGATACAACGGCAAAACGCAGTAGCTATCAACAGGGCTATGGGGTGAAAAATACTGACAGAAGCCATTTACTGAAGCTAATAGCGTCTGCCAGGTGTGATGAGCAAATTTGATGTGGCCACTCGTGCCGCCGGTTGGAATCAGAATCTGAGACGCCGCACCATAAGCGGAAACAGACTGGGCATCCGAGACAAAAGCATCTGTTGGGAAAATATGCTCTGGAACGGCTTCGCCCCAAACCACCGTGGGCGCAATGAGTTTGTTAACGGACTGCCATTCCTGAGTGCCCCAACGCGGGTTGGCCAAAGCAATATGCCAGTTGGCCAGTAGCGCAGCCCAGAACGCAACCAGAAATTGCTGAGGATCAGATTCCGCAATCAGAACCAGAGGATAGAGCGATTGAGACTGACCAATACCAGTATCTTTAGTCTGTGAGTGTTCAGCCTGTGAGTGTTCAGCCTGTGATGGCTTAGTCTGTGATGGCTCAGTCTGTGATTGTCTAACCTCTAGCTGACAGCGGCGATCGCGTACCGACGCAAGCCAACGCTCATGCACATAAACGGCTTCTTCACCCTCTAAAATTAGCCAATCTGGCCGTAGCTGCGCCCACACTTCCACAGGCGTGGGCGTAAAAAGCTTCGGAGCCACAGAACTCGAAAAATCTACGCCAGTCGATTCCATAACGCTTCCCAATCTGGATCGTCGAGGCCGTCATTGGGGAGCCACTGTTGCGTGCCTAAGCCCAACACGCGGCACGGTGCATTCGGCAACAGCGCCGCCAGCTCCACAGCCAAATCAATCAGCGCTTGCCTACCGATATCCGTCTCAAAAACCGAAGAAATGACCAAATCAACGGGATAGTCTAGGCAAAACTGTTTTAGCTGACTCGGTGAGCCAAAAATGGCAGCTTTGATCACATAAATGCCGTCCCACCCTCGAAAATAATGCGTTTTTAGATGTTCTAAGGTGGTGACAGATTCATCTAAGGCAATCGGCGTTTTGTAGCGATGCGCCAACTTAAGTAAATCGTCAAACCGATCAGGCGGCAGCGGCTGTTCAATAAATTCAACCCGGTGACCGAGGCGATCGCAACAGTCTAGCCAATGATGCGCCGATAGCTCATTGAGGCCACCGTTTGCATCTAACCGCAGCTTTGCGCTCAGCGGCAGCTGATCCATCAATGACTTCAGCCAAGCCATTTCCACCGCCACCGGGGCAACCCCAATTTTCCACTTAAAAGTGCGATGCCCTAAAGCCCACAGCGGCGGCCACGCAGTCAGTGCCGCCTGGCCCGCCGGCAACAGTGCACTGTATTGCACTGTTGCCAGCTCCGCGCTACGAAGGCTACTGGGCGTATTTCGAGACAGATTATCCATCGCCACTTCAAAACCAAACTTGCAGGCAGGCAGGGTCGGCAGAATAGTAAACCCCCCTGACGTGCAGAGGTGAACGGGCACCTTGCGGCAAAACGTCAGAGCCTGGGCCTGCGTTTCAGAACCAAACCAAGGTAGCGGCGCAATTTCTCCATAGCCGACGCGGCCTTGCGCATCGCTAAGACGCAAAATAATCCCTTCCCGATGCTTCCATGCACCATGGCTGGTCTTTAAAGGCCGCCGAAACGGTCGCCGATAAGGACGAAACTCAAAAGACAGGCCGATATCTGGGGCGCTCATCTTACGGCGTCACAGAAAGCTGAGCAACAGGTAACTGAGTAGCCGATAAAAGCAGTCCTGAGACCAGCAGCAATCCGCTCCACACATGAAAATGAATCGCCAAAAACTTCGCATTACTCACTCGCGCTGGATCTTCATGGAACCGCAGCACATGGCGGCAAAGCTTCACTGCCGCAGGCAAACTCCCCAGCGTAATGAGCGTCGCTGGCGGAAAGCCCCCTACAACGCGGGCAATCGCCCACACCAAAAACACACTCACACAAACCGCAGCCAACACTTGAGCGCCCCTTTGCGTACCCAACCGCACAATCGGCGATCGCTTACCGGCTTTCAAATCATCTTCAACTTGATGAAAGTGCGAGCAAAACAGAACCAACGTTGTGGTTAGGCCCACCATTACCGCCGCTGGGAGCAGCGGTGCCTGCCAGCTCCAAACCTGCCAATTCCAAAAGGATTCATGCCAAGCCTGCCAGCTCCAAACCTGCCAGCCCACAGCGGCAGGCAACGTCATCTTGAGCTGAGAGTAATAAGCCGCGCCCACCGCCAATGGCCCGAAGCTAAAAAAGCAGAGAATTTCGCCTAGCCCTTTGTAGCCCAAGCGAAACGGCGGCCCCTGGTAGAGATAACCCAAGGCACAACAGCTCAGAACCATCAGCAAAACAGCCGTGTCTTTTTGCTGAAAGGTAATGCTGATGACACCTAAAATACCGGTGAATAAAGCCAGGTTTGCGAGCCAAAATATCAGGCTTCGATTGCGCGTCAGATTCACCAACGAATGATGTTTATTGCGATCAATGCCTGTGGTGGCATCAAACACATCGTTGGCCAAATTTTCCCATACCAAAATCAAAATAGCGGAGAACGCAAAGGTAAAAAACGTTGCCAGATGGAAACTGCCGGTTTGGAGATAGGCGATCGCACTGCCCACACAAATCGGCATCACAGCGACGCAGTACATCGGCGGCTTAATCGCGGCCATCCAAAGTTTGGAACGGTTGGAGTGGCCTTGGGTAGAAGAATGGCTAGACGTAACCGCTTGGGTGGTCATAAAAAAGCTTTTTAAGATTAGAAGGAGTATCGAAAATGAGTTGGAAGTTTAAAGGGCGTATCAAACTTCCGACTAAGCATCCAGTCCTAAAGAACAAGCACTGAAAGAACAAGCACTGAAGTTAAACACCGAAAATGACACCAAACGAATGCGGCAACAGCAGAAAGCCTGAGCTTGGCAAAGGCTTATAGCCCATGAATCTGGCAGGAATGTCTGGCAGGAATGTCTGGCAGGGGCGTCTGGCAAATCGGCTTAAAAATTAGCATAGCCTCTCATTTCAGAGCGATTGGCTTACGGCAAAAAAACTCAAGGTTCATAAGGCATCACCAAAAGCAAGGAATGACCGCAAGAATGGTCGGATTATCTGCTACAGTTCGGCGTGATCAGGCTGACGCCATTACATCGCTTCTATCACGTCGCCTCTTAATCGATCAGGCCACCTATAACAAAAGCATCTATTTGAAAGGCACTATGCAGTCAGACTCTAACACCCAAGGCAAATCGCATCCCAAATCGCATCCTACTACTGGCCCTGCGGCCGATGCGCCCTCCAATACGCCCACCAGTAAGTTTGCGCTGCACCTCCCCAAAAAGCTCCCCAAACCACTGATGCTTGGCGCAGCGATTTTGCTGGCGGGCGGGGCGATCGCCTCTCTTAACTTTGCGCAACGCGCCCCCCGTAGCCTCTCGCCTGCGGGCACCCAGCTCGTACCCCAGTCAGCGCTGGCCACCATGACGGTCACCACCGACGAGCTGACCTGGACAAAGCTGCGTCAGTTTGGCACCCCTGAAACTCAAGAGCAGTTCGACAATCTGCTGAGAGAGTGGAAAACCCGACTATTTACCGAAAATGGCTACAGCTTTAAGCGCGATATCAAGCCTTGGATAGGCGATCGCGTGACCCTTGCCCTCTTAAGCACCGAGAAACCAGCCGCAGATCAGCCTGCCATAGAAGGACTTGCCGTGGCCACGCAAAATCTAGTCCTAGTCGTGCCGATTGCGGATCCGATGAAGGCTAAATCTTTGTTGGGAGATGGCATCAAAACACCAGCAGCCGAGCAGAGCGATCGCACGTACAAAGGCATCGATATCAAAACCATTGAGACGGAAGATACGACCATTCAAACGGCGGTGATTGGCAGAGATTGGTTGCTGCTCAGCAATGGAACTACGGGCATTGAGCGGGCAATTGATACGTATAAAGGCGGGCGATCGCTGCTGAATGTAGCGGGCTATCGCAAAGCGGCTACCCGCATAGAATCGCCCCAGCCACCGGGGAAAAACTTTGCCCAGATCTATCTCAACATTCCGAATATCACTCAGGCACTCCAGCCGCCAGCAGGCAATGCGCCGCGCGCTAGCATCATTCCACTACAAGGCTCTCAAGGCATCGTTGCCACCGCGTTAATTGAGTCAGAAGGCATTCGCCTAGAAGGTACGAGCTGGCTGCTGCCCAAAAATGATTTGGCCTACAGCGAACTGAGCAATGAGGCCGGAGAAATGCCCCGTCGGCTCCCCGATGACACGCTGATTATGATGTCAGGATCCAACCTGCAAAAGTTCTGGCAGGGGTTTCGAGAAAGCAATACCTCTCCGCCGTTTTTCCCCAATCCTCAGAACCTAGAAGCAGGGCTGCTAACGCAGACGGGCCTGGACTTGAATGAAGACGTGCTGCCCTGGGCAGCCGGTGAATTTGCGTTTGGCGTTTTACCCCCTATAGAAGCAATCGATGACGAGTTAGATAACCCAGATGCAGATAACCCAGACGCAGAAAACCCAAACGCAGAGAATCCAGCAGCGCTGGAAGGCACCGACGGCACCCCCCCCAACGCAGCAGAACCTGCCATTGAGAATGCGCCTTTGGTGATGATGGTACAAACCAATGACCGGCAGCTCGCAGAATCGGCCTGGGATCAGCTAGATGATGTGATGGCGAGTCGCTATCGCTACGAAGTCACCACTGAAGAATTTGAAGACGGATCCATTACGCAGTGGCTCTCGCCCTTTAAAGGCGTTCAATTTAGTCATGGATGGCTACCCGGCAATGTCGCCTTTTTTACGGTGGGAGAAGGCGCTGCCAAAGCGATCGCCCCTAAACCCCAACGAACCCTCGCTGAAATTCGTCAATTTCAAACGCTCACAAACAAAGCGCCTAGACCCAACAACGGCCACTTTTACCTAGATTTAGAGCAGATCAATGCCTTAGACGGCAACGTATTCCCGCTGCCAGAACTGCCGGAAGAAGGCACCCAGACTGCGATTGAGTCGATTGGCTTAACCGCTACCGTCGGCGATCGCACCATGGATTATGACCTCTATATCAAACTGAACAAAACCAGCAAACCCGATCCCCTATAGCGCAAATCAAGTCCTCACATCGCAGCGCAAAAAGCACCCATTTGAGAGACCTGAATTGGGATCATTTGGCCCCGACATTGATCCCCCTATCAGCGCACCTAATCAGTAAGTCTAAATACCTAGATGAATATGGGGTGAAATAGTCTGATAAACTCGAAGATAGCCCTACTTAAAGAATTAAATACTCTTTTAACATTGGCTAGATTCGGCAGTTTGGAGGATTAGAAACCCCGTGGAAACCACCCTCGGATTAGAAATTATTGAAGTTGTTGAGCAGGCGGCGATCGCATCTGCTCGCTGGATGGGCAAAGGCGAGAAGGACATTGCTGACGAAGTTGCTGTAGAAGCAATGCGTGAGCGCATGAACAAAATTCACATGCGCGGCAAGATTGTGATTGGTGAAGGTGAGCGCGACGACGCACCTATGCTCTACATCGGTGAGGAAGTGGGCATTTGCACACAGCCTAACGCTGATGAACTGTGTACTCCTGACGAACTCATCGAAATCGACATTGCGGTAGACCCTTGCGAAGGCACTAACCTTTGCGCATACGGTCAGCCTGGGTCGATGGCTGTTTTGGCTATTTCCGAAAAAGGCGGTCTGTTTGCAGCGCCTGATTTCTACATGAACAAGCTCGCAGCGCCTCCAGCGGCTAAAGGCAAAGTAGACATCAGCAATTCTCCCACTGAGAACCTCAAGATTTTGGCTGAGTGCCTAGAGCGCGGCATTGATGAGCTTGTGGTTATCGTTATGAAGCGTGAGCGTCACAACGGTTTGATCAAAGAGATTCGTGATGCGGGCGCCCGCGTTCGTTTGATTAGCGACGGTGACGTATCCGCTGCTATCTCCTGTGGCTTTGAAGGTACTAACGTTCATGCTCTGATGGGCATTGGCGCAGCACCTGAAGGTGTTATTTCTGCGGCTGCTATGCGCTGCCTCGGTGGTCACTTCCAAGGTCAGCTCATCTATGATCCTGCCGTTGTAAAAACTGGCTTGATTGGTGAGAGCAAGGAAGCAAACCTAGAGCGTTTGGCATCCATGGGCATCACTGACCCCGACAAAATCTACACAGCAGAAGAGTTGGCTTGTGGTAAGAACGTTCTGTTCGCAGGCTGTGGTATTACACCTGGCACTTTGATGAACGGCGTTCGTTTCTTCAACGGCGGCTACCGCACTCAGAGCTTGGTTATCTCCAGCCAGAGTAAGACTGCTCGTTTTGTAGACACAGTTCACATGTCTGGCAATCCTAAGCGTGTGAGCTTGAACTAATCGCCAGCGTTTCACAAGCGTTGAATCACAGCAGCGAGTCACCGAACCCACTGCGACGTCAGCTACGACCTTAAATGCAATAAACGGTTGAGGTGACTCGCTCAGCTAGCGCGTAAGGCAATCTTTTTGTCTCATTTAGCTGAGTTTAGCGCCCCTCTTACCAGGGGTGATTGCAGGGTTAGGCGACTCTCGGCATATAGTGCTAGCGGCTGTGAACAACAAACTGTGCTCAACAAACACAAAAAAAGCGTGGGTTTCGGCCTGCGCTTTTTTTAGTGTTTTTCGTTAGGTGGAGTTTTGTTGAGTTTCCTTGAGATAGCCCACGGATATTTAATACTTTAGGAAGGAGAGCACATTGCTCACACACTATTAATAAGCACACTTTCAGAATCGACCCCCAGGAAGCCGAATGAACATTGCTGTTGTTGGCCTCAGTCACCAGACTGCGCCCGTTGAAGTCCGAGAAAAACTGAGCATTCCTTCCGCTCAAGTCGCTGATGCGATCGCCCACCTCAGCGCCTCTCCCGTCATCGAAGAAGTCTCTATTCTTAGCACCTGCAACCGTCTCGAAATCCATATTGTTTCCACTGAGACCGAAGCAGGCATCCGCGACGTCATGCGCTTCCTCTCTGATCACAGCAGCATTGGCCTCAACGAACTCCGCCCTCACCTATTTGTTCTACTTCAGCAAGACGCCGTTATGCATCTCATGCGCGTCGCTGCCGGACTCGATAGTTTGGTACTCGGAGAAGGTCAAATTCTCTCCCAGGTAAAACATGCGCTTAACTTAGGCCAACAACACAAAGGCGTAGGCCGCATCCTCAATCGCTTACTCAAAGATTCCATCAAAGCCGGTAAGCGCGTTCGCACCGAAACTAACTTAGGCACAGGCGCAGTTTCCATTAGTTCTGCCGCCGCTGAGCTAGCCCTGCTCAAGGTAGAAAGCTTCGATGACTGCCACATCGCTATTTTAGGCGCGGGCAAAATGGCGCGGTTACTTATTCAGCACCTCATCTCTAAGCGCGCCAACAAAATCACACTGCTCAACCGCACGCTCAAGCGCGCCGATGAACTCGCTGCCCAGTTCGGCGATGTGGAGATTGCCACCGGCACTTTAGACGGCATGCTAGGCACCGTTGTTGCCGCTGATGTGGTGTTTACCTGCACCTCTTCAACAGAGCCGATTTTGCATAAAGAGAACTTAGCGCCTGTTTGCGACGGCTCTCAAACTATGGTGTTTGACATTGCTGTACCGCGTAATGTGCACAGTAACATCGCTGAAATCGAGCAGGTATTTGCCTTCAACGTCGATGATTTAAAAGCTGTAGTGGCACAAAATCAAGAGAGTCGCCGTCAGATGGCACTCGAAGCGGAAGCGCTTTTGGATGAAGAGGTTGAAGCGTTTATGGATTGGTTGCGATCGCTCGAAACTGTCCCCACCATCAGCAGCCTGCGCAGCAAGGTAGAAACCATCCGCACCCAAGAGCTAGAAAAGGCTATGTCTCGGCTGGGTTCAGAATTCTCTGATAAGCATCGCGGCGTGGTAGAAGCCCTCACACGCGGCATCGTGAACAAAATTTTGCACGATCCGATGACACAGCTTCGCGCTCAGCGAGACATCGATGCCAGAGACAATGCCATGCAAACGTTGCAGGTGTTGTTTAACTTGGAGACAGCTTCACGCAAAGAAGCCAGCGGTAGCCGCCGGTAAAGTGCTTAGTCAAGCATCGCTTGCGCTAAGTTTCTACGCTACGATGCCTTGTCCCCAGTGCCGAATCTGTAGTTCCTTATCTATAGCCAGTTTTGAGAAAGGCATAGTTTTTCTCAAAACTGGCTATTAAAACAGCTATGTTAGCGACATCCTCCTAAGCAGGCTAAAACCTTGGCTCTATCTTAAGGCTCGTTTTTAGCTAACTCCTTATGCTTTCACGCTTACGCCGCACCGCCGGACGCTTCTTCAACAAATCTCGCAAAATCAATCACGAGCCGATTAATAAAGTCAGCCTGGTTGTCATTGTCATTGTAGATTTGTTCATTCTCTTCAATGTCTTTGCAGGATTAGACGATATTAGCCAGTGGCCGCTCAGTCCGCAGCAGGCGTATCCCTGCCATAACCAGTGGGAATGGTACCGCCGAGATAGCCGTGGTGATAAGGATTATGAGATAGTCCGCAACGCGGTTGTTGATTTTTCGGATAGTGATATTCCCAGGATTCGCTCTATTGAGTCATCCATTGAAAGCGAGCGTGGCCACCTGGGCAGCGTGTCAGAAACCTGTGTGGATTATCAGCGGTTGGAAGGCGCGATCGCCAATCCTCAGAACGTAACCCTGCGCAATCAAATCAACGATGTGCAGGCAGAAATTGATTCTTTTCAACGCAAAAATTCAACGATTCGGCAGCAGTACGACTCTACGCTGCTAGAAGAAATTGCCGGTCAGCCGCGTGAGCAGTCGATTAATAATGTGGCGGCGGCAGATGCGAAGGCAGAAATTGAACAGAATGAACGGGCGATCGCGCAGCGTAAAACCACCCTTAAAGGATTAAAAGCTAACCTCCTCAATAAACCCGAAAGCCAAGCTTTCTTAAGATTCCTAGCGAACGACGCCCAATTTAACCTCGTCGAAGTTGGCTACAACAGAGCACGGTTTTGGTATCCCAGCATTCAGCTGTTGTTTCAAGGGCTTTTCCTTTTACCACTGATCGTTTTAGCATCTGCTGTTCACCGCTACGCCCAGCGGAAAAATTACGGCTACGTCGCCCTCATCAGTTGGCATCTGCTCGTCATCTTCTGGATTCCGCTGATCTGGAAATTATTCGAGTTTCTGCAAATCGGCTTTATCTTTGAATGGCTGAAAGACGTTGTTGAAATTCTCTTTGGCGGGCTGCGGTTTCTCCTCAACTATCTCAACATTCTGCTCATTCCGCTGATTGGCTTCGGCATCATCAAATTCTTCCAAAAAGTTGTTTTTAACACTCGATTGCAAGCCGCCAACCGCGTTCAAAAAATGCGCTGCATCCGCTGCGCTAAAAAGATTCGCAAGCACGACGTTCACTGCCCGCATTGCAGCTATGCGCAGTATCAGCCCTGTCAGAACTGCTACAACCTTACTTACCGGCACTTGCCTCACTGCAAGCACTGCGGCGCAAATCAGCCGCTAGATTTGTA
>JBGCGG010000054.1:0-5374 GCA_045110585.1 Phormidesmis sp.
CACTGGCTGGCGGACAACAGTTCTGTCGGATTCGAGGCTATATATCGACGCTGAGAAAGCAGGGCATAGCTGTACTTGACGCACTCTCTCGTACCTTTGCTGGAGACCCGGTGATGCCAGTACTTTAGCCTGAGTAGTTACATTTGGCGGGATTAATATTTTCGATATTGTGGCGAGTCGTGGATTTGGCGACGGCGGAGAGGTTGATCTGAGCGCCCAAGAAAGTATCAATGTTGCATTTATTGCCACAGCCGCCCCTGACATAAGCGGCAGTGTAACCGCCATTAGTTTTGATGGTAACGTTGACCTTGAAAATATCAATACTGGGATTGGAATTAGTGCAGGCACTATCGATGTACTGGCCCCGCTAGGCAATATTTTCATCAATGGTGTGCTGTCTACGTCAGAAGAAGGAGAAGAAGAAGAAGGTGTCTTCGATCCCTTTGATGACTTCTTTGACGAACTAGACGAAGATAATGATTTCTTTAATGAAGATGCCTTCTTTGATGACAGCTCAGATTTCGAAGACTTTGCAGCAGACAATGACATTCTTGACCTAGAAGACTTCGATGAAGGATTCGATGAAGAATTCGATGGGCTAAATGAACTAGATGAGCTAGAAGAAGATCTAAGTGAGCTGAATGAATTAGAAAATGAGCTAGAGGACCTAGAAAATGAACTAGAGGAATTAGAAAATGAGCTAGAGGAGCTAGAAAATGAGCTAGAGGAATTAGAAAATGAGCTAGAAGAGCTCGAGGAAGATATAAATGAAGACCTAGAAGACCTCGAGGCCTTTAATGCATGGGAATTAAATGTCTTAGATGCTGCTGAAGCTGGTGAAGAACTATCTCGCATAGAACAAAATAGTAGGAATGATTTTTCATCCTACTTTGGCCGTTCTTTAGGGAGCAAAGAACCCACACCAGCCGAGGTTCGTCAGCTTTTAATAGAGGTTCAAGAAAGAACCGGAAACCGATCCGCCATCGTATACATCCAAACGCCTTTAGTCTCTCCTAACGAAGACAACTCTCTAAAAGAAAGTGAAGGTAACCATAAGAGTGATCGTCATAACAGCGATCGCGCTAAGCAAACACAACCAAATTCCGTAGAAAAACAAGCCTCAGAAGACTCACTAGAGATACTTCTTTTCACCGCAGATCAATCGCCCATCAAAATCAGTATATCGTCAGTCGATACCGAACAGCTCGCCCAAACCGTTCAACAGTTTCGCTCTACCTTAGCCCTCTCCGCCAGACGCAATAACAACAGCTATTTAGAGCCTTCTCAGCAGCTCTATACCACCTTAATTACGCCCATTGAGGAAGCCTTAGCAGAGAAAGATATAGACACGCTTGTATTTTCTATGAGTGCGGGCCTTAGAACATTGCCAGTGGCTGCTCTGCATGATGGCGAACAGTTCTTAGTAGAAAAGTATAGCCTCAGCGTGGTTCCATCTTTGAGCTTAATTGATACGCGCCAAAGTAGTTTGGGCGAAGCTCAGGTGCTGGCAATGGGCGTCAGTGAATTTGACACCCTCGCACCCTTACCAGCCGTCCCTGTAGAAGTAGATATTATCAATCAGCTCTGGCCTGGAGCCGCCCTACTCAATGAGCGATCCACCCGCAATAACCTCATTGAACAACGCCAACAATCCCTCTACAAAGTCATTCACTTAGCCACCCACGCCGACTTTAAACCCGGCAAAATAGAAAACTCATACATTCAGCTTTGGGATGAACAAATTCGGCTTAGCGAGCTGCACCAATTGGGCTGGGAATATCCAGCAGTAGACTTGCTGGTGCTTTCGGCCTGTAGTACAGCGGTAGGGAGTCCAGAGGCGGAGATGGGATTTGCAGGATTAGCGATCGCATCCGGTGTCCGTTCTGCCATGGCCAGCCTTTGGCCCGTTAGCGATGTCGGTACGCTTGGGCTAATGAGTGAATTTTATGGTCAGCTCAAGACCCGCTCTGTGAAGGTAGAAGCACTCCGCTCCGCCCAGCTCGCTATGCTGCAAGGCACCATCCAAAGTCAAGACGGTGAACTGCTCACTTCTCACGCCAGCTTTCCCCTACCCACCGACTCAGAGCGCTTCAGCAACGTAGATCTCTCCCATCCATACTACTGGGCAGGCTTCACCATGATTGGCAGTCCTTGGTAGGTATCAGTGCATTTCACTGGTGGGGCGGAGCCGCATTTCGACTACGCTCAATGCTCGGTACTCGATCACTTCTCGCTGGCTGAGCTGGGCCGAAGCCACAACCCACCGGCGATTTTAAGTCACTGCCGCTACGCTGGGGAAGAGGGGGAAAGAGAAGAAAAGCAAAGGATAAAAGAGCAATAGGGTAAAGGGTTACACAAGAGTCGACGAGGATCCGCAGACAACTCGAAAACCAATAGAGAAGTCCCTGTTGCCGCGCGAGCCCGATACGGTAGGCCGAGCGGTGGATGTCAGGAGTGTTGTCCCACGAACCACCTCGCACCGGCCTCTTAGAAGAATTTCCACGCTCTATGCAAGCACTGCCATCTGTAGGACTGCCTACGTAGTTGTTGTGCCAATGGTCTAAACACCATTCCCACACATTTCCATACATGTCATACAAACCAAAAGCATTAGCAGGAAAGTTACCAACAGGTGCCGTTTGACCACTAAACATTGTCAATAGAGCCATCACCAAATTAGAAGATCTGCACTGAGCCTGTTTAGGTTCCAGCTTTTCACCAAAATAGAAAGGAGTAGTTGTTCCCGCTCGACAAGCATATTCCCACTCAGCCTCACTAGGTAATCGATATTCACGGCCTGTTTTTCGAGACAGGCGACCACAAAATTCGAATGCATCACCCCAACTCACTTGTTCAACCGGGCGATTATCGCCTTTGAACTTAGCAGGGTCAGAGACTAAGTCTCGGATAACTTTAGGTAATGCCGCAACGGC
Organism: Phormidesmis sp.; assembly: GCA_045110585.1. Classification (GTDB taxonomy): domain Bacteria; phylum Cyanobacteriota; class Cyanobacteriia; order Phormidesmidales; family Phormidesmidaceae; genus Phormidesmis. The sequence continues at coordinate 2,934 of JBGCGG010000054.1, forward strand.
TTTCCACTGAGATTGCGTGATCGGACATTTACCCATCAAAAACGGCTTGATCGCCACTTGATGTTGAGGTGTTTCCGTATAATTGCCCTGCCCTTCAGGTGAACCCATCTGAAAAGTGCCACCAGGAATAGACACTAGCTCCAGACTGATACCCGGAGCTAAGATTTCACTGAATATTTCAGGGCTTTGTCCTGCACGCTGGGAACGCTCAGATTTATCCGTCTCAACAGTTACATTGCGTTCTTTCAGCGGCGCAACACGTTCCACTCGATAACTGAGTTTCACTGATGGCGGCGACTGAGAAACCGTTTTTGGCTCAGTTACTGTTTCAGGCACTGGCTCTGTTACCGACGCATCAATACTGCGCGTCCCTGCCGTAACCGTCGATGAAGAATCAGGCTCAGACTGATTTACTCGTTTAAGCGCAATTCTCTGCAACCCATCGATCGCATCTTGATCCACCCCTGGCGTCGCCAACACCCGCGTCCATAGCTGCTGTGCCAAATCCCAATCACTCCGCGTCTCAGCACTATACGCCTCAATCTTCAACGCCTGCACATCTTCCAACCGCGCCCGCTGAGGCAACAGAATCAAACAATTCTTAGAAAGCGGCTCCACGGCTGTGTAAGGCGTTTGAATCTGCTTTTGATACTGCTGATTCAAGCTCGGCACCCGATGCCGCAAATATTGATCGATGCGCTGCACCGTCGCACAGCTATCCGCCCCCGTTAACCGAAAGCTCTCTAACAAGGCATAGGTAAACGCCCCCTGCTGCAACGCCTCAATTTCATAAGACGATTGCCGAGGACTACAGGCATAAAACGTGACAATCCCTTTCTGCTTTTCACTTCCGAATCCTATAGGCGATCGCCGTCCCTGACTCCGGCAGGCATCCACCAGCAGCACCGTATTATCCGCCCCAGAATTCCGCATACTCGCCGTAATATCGCTAATCCTCAGCGCCGTCTCATCCACATTGCCAGGATCCACATCAATCGGCATCAGATAATCATGACCTTCATGCAGCTCCCCATGCCCCGCAAAGAAAAACCAAACATTATCACCCACCCCCAAAAGCGGCTCCCGATCTTGAACCTGGAACAGCTCCCGAAAAAAGCGCTTCAGCTTGGCATAGGTCGGCAAAGACTTCATTGGCCCATTGGGCGTGTCAATCGGCGGTGAATCATCCGAAAAGTAAAAAACCTCCTCGAAGGCACCCTCCTCCAAGAAAAAATCCCGCATAGCCACCGCATCCCGCACCGCATAGCTGAGTGACGGTAAATTCTCGTATTCATTAATACCGATGCAAATAGCCCAGTTTTTGCTCATTCAGCCACGATTTCAGGGGTCGCGTCCTAGTGTAGCTTTTGCCACGGATTAGACAAAGCATGATACATGTAGATTTCTTGAAAGACAATACGAAGGTAAAAGTAACAGGCACCACAGTCAGGTTCTGCTAATAGTCAAATATTGTTCACTTCGGCATAGGGGTTCCATCCAGGAATAAGCGCCGGTTTAGGATTATCCGGAAGAGCATCAACCATCCGTCGATGCCATTGTAAAATTTCAGGGGTGGCTGTGTTGAGCTGCCCTTCCATACCCAAAGCTGTCGCCATCGTAATCTGAGAGAATGCAACAATATCTGCATAGGAAAGGGTTTTAGTTCCTGCAATAAAACCGGTTTTATTCAGCCGAGAGATAAAATTTTCTTCTATATCTTTTCGAACTGCCTCTATCGACTTATAAGCATCTAACTTCGCAACTTCACGAGTCACATACTTCACCTGTCGTGTCACAATAGGCCAAAAATACTGCAGCAGAGAGGGAACGCCACCAGAGGTTTGAGCAACAGCTGCAAACAATTTCCGGCCATTTCGATAAGCCAATCCATCGCCACCATTATCGATAGCACTTCGAAACGCCAAGGGAATAATAGTGTCCGTAATCCATTGATCTGCTGCCAAAACATCCTTTCTTTGTGACTCCTCGTACCCCAGAAACCCTAGCGATGGGTTCTGTTCATCTAACCACAAACAAATCAGCGTCGAATCAAGTTTCCACTCATCATCTATTTTCAGAACGGGCACAACTTTTTGCTTCGTAAATTTTATTTCTTTTTGAGAAATAGGATGAACATAATGCAGCTTAAAAGGCAGATTTTTATAAATGAGCGTCCAATAGACTTTCATCCCATAGGGACTCAGCGCGTAAGTATAAAGATCAATAGATGGGATCTGTAATGAAGACATAAATAAATACTCATCTTGGCACTGAAGACCTTGATCAAATCAAGAGTGAGAAGAGTTATAACTATTTCTGGTGTACAGCGTAGGAGATAAAGAAAGGCGTATCCTTCTGGACAAGCAAAGTACCAGAAATAGAGATACACCATGACTCAAGATAATCTAGTCAAGTTCAAAACACCAGAAACATCAGCAACC
>JBGCGG010000055.1:0-5247 GCA_045110585.1 Phormidesmis sp.
GCTCACTTCTAAGTCAGGCGTTAGCTGATTACGAAACTCAAATCCCATCACGGTTGTCCTCAAAACTTTCGTGCTCACACCCTCAGCTTAGACACTATTGGCTCTGTGCGAAAGTGACAATTATTGATGAGGCGTTCCTTAGCAGGTCTGTAAAGCTAGGCTGTCCAGTAAAAAGCAGCAGTCATCCGGTTCAGGCGTCAGGTTCAGGCGTCAGGTTTAGTCATCAGGTTCAGGCGTCAAGTAAAAACATCAGTGACTATGAGCGATATCACCTTTTTGTCCGCGTCTGAAATAGCTGAAAAGATACGCGATCGCACGCTCTCCTCCACCGAGATGACCCAGGCCTATCTCGCCAAAATCGAGAAACTCAATCCCAGCCTCAATGCCATCTGCACCCTTGATGCAGAACGTGCACTACAACAGGCAAAAGCAGCCGATGAGGCCAGCGCCAAAGGAGACTTTTGGGGCGCACTGCACGGCGTGCCCATCACCATCAAAGACATGTTCGAGACCGTAGACTTTAAAACAACAGCAGGCTATCCCCCCCTTAAAAACTACCAGCCCCAGCAAGATGCCACCGTTGTGGCAAGGCTCCGCGAAGCGGGTGCCATCATCATGGGAAAGTCAAATCTCGCAACCCTAGCCGGTGATTATCAAAGCACCAATACTTTATTCTCTAGGGTTAATAATCCTTGGAATCTTGGCTATACGCCAGGTGGTAGTTCCGGCGGCAGTGCCGCAGCGATCGCAGCAGGTTTATCTGCCCTAGAATTTGGTAACGACTTTGCAGGTTCAACCCGTCAGCCTGCGCACTTTTGTGGCATTTATGGCCTCAAACCAACAGAAGGCAGAATCTCTTTAGCAGGCACCATTCCAGAAGTGCCCGGAATGCCCATTTGTTTGAGAAAAATGATGACGGTTGGCTGCCTAGCGAGATCGTTAAAAGATATTCAACTTGCTTTTTCTTTAGTGGCTGGGCCAGACCCGCGTCGGCCCGAAGTCCCGCCTGTTCCCTTAGATACTCCTTCTGGCAAGCCGCTGCCAGATCTCAAAATTGCTTGGATAGATGAATGGCCACAGCTACCGGTTTCAAAAGACATTCGAGCGCAAATGCAAACCGCGCTACAACAGCTTTCCGCGCATGGTGCATCCGTTAAACGATGGATGCCAGAAGCGTTTGATATCTCTGAAGTGTTGAACTTGTATGTTCGAATGGCAGTGTATGTCAACCTTTATGCTCAGCCCAAAAATAAAGACACGGTTGGCCGAAATCTTATACAGATTTTTAGAAGTGCAACCGAGGGAGACAAATCACTTCGACAGTTCGGAAATGTGAGTCAGGCATTGGCCATATCTTTAAACCTAAGTGTAAAAGGATATTTTGAAACACTAACAGCGCGCGATCGCTTCACCACTCAACTCGATGAAGCACTCGAACCCTGGGACGTTTGGATAATGCCCGTGTGTGCCACCACTGCGTTTACCCATCGCCCCTCTTGGAAAGCTATTAACATAAACGGTGTGAGCTATCCCCATGGGATAGCCAATGGAGCCTACACCATGCCTTTTAATCTAAGCAGTCACCCAGCCGTAGTAATTCCCATGGGCTTCACGAGTGAAGGGCTACCCATAGGCTTACAAATTATTGGAAAGCGATGGAAAGAAATAGAACTAATTGCGATCGCAACACAAATTGACAGCATTGTGGGAGATTTTCAAAATCCACCTCTGTAGATGCGCTATGGCCCTCAGTAGACAATCGCTTGAGTAGGCAATCGCTTGAGTAGGCAATCACTTGAGTAGGCAATCAACTTTATTTCTCTTCTACAGTTGTCAGCGGCAGCAAAATCTCAAACTCAGTGCCGGTCACAGCAAAATTGCTGCCTTCAAAATCACCCTCTTGTACAGCCATTTCCTTCATTTCTGACTCATGGAGCGATCGCATCCACAGCCGACCACCATGCTTAGCCGTCACAATACGGTAGCTCATCGCTAGCCCCGTTTCTTTTCGAGACCGGCTCTTAGTCGAAAAAGAATCCAGAATTTGAGCCTTCGTCGCAGGGGGTAATCCTGGGCCATTATCACTAATGATGATAGAAATCCAGCGAGCAACATGAGAAGTTGTTTCTGGGGCATCTTCTTCATTGCACACAGTAGTCGTGACGGTGATTCCTGGTGCATTAACATGAGACTCAAGCGAATTCTTATCACGCAGCGCTTGAGTTAAAAGAGAATCTACAGCGTTCGTAAACAGATTCATAAACACCTGACTCAGCTGCCCAGGAAAACAGGGAACAGGCGGAAGCTTGCCATAGCAACATTCAATACTAATAGAACTTGTCAGCTTATTTTTGAGGAGCCGCAAAGTACTATCGAGCAGCGAATTAATATCGGTGGGTCTGGGGTGAACCTCATCGATATGACAGAAATTTTGCAGGCTTGTGGCCAGCTGACGCAGACGATGGGCACCACTGCGCGCGCTCTTAATCGCCGCCGGAAAATCTTCCTGCAAGTAGTCAAACTCCATATCCTCTTTGAGTTCAACAATATCGGCAGAGGGTACGGGCACGATGGCTTCATACGCTGCAATTAACTCTGTTTGCTGACGAGAGTATTCAGCGATGTAGCTCAAATTTCCCCAGATGAAACTCACAGGGTCTAAAATTTCGTGAGCAACACCATCTACCAAACGCCCTAGCGATGCCATCTTTTCGCTCTGCAAAAGCTGCATCTGAAATCGCTCATAGCGAATTTGGGTTTCAATGCCGCGAATATGCCAGTGGGCAACATTCAATACATCTGAATCTAAAAGGTAGTGATGACCATCTTTTAGCACCAAAATAGGCTCATTTTGTTCTTCAGCAGATCGCCGCAGCGCTTGCTGCGCACCCAGCAAAATAGACGTCTCCGCAGGGATAATCAGCGCTTTTCGGTTCGCCTGACTCAGCAGCAACCGTACCGGGCCGTCTTGAAATAAATTTGTATTGCCTAGCTGGAGCCAACACTCTAAAAACTGTCGTCGAGAAAGCACACTGATATGGTGTCCTTCTTCAATGACTACCCCCGGCAGATCATGATATGCAACGAAATGTTCAGTGAGCCCTTTAACAACGCTAGCTGCGGTAATACTAAACGAGTAGAGCGGAAGATCGCTAAGCGTCGCATTAATGCCAAGAGATTGGGCATTTCCTTGTAGCCGAACCGGATCGGGTAAAGACTTTTGCAGGGTGCTCACATGCATAAAAGTAAAGTCTCAGTGCAGCAGTATGGGGCTTTAATTCAACACTAATCACGCATAAGTAGCGTTCAATCGAAGCGATGTCAACGTCATTTTCAACCCACGTGGGCCGCTGTTTTAAGAAAAAATCAGCCCACGTGCAGAAGATTACTGAGGTGACAGAAAATATACGAGCTGCATGAGGAATAGGTACGGCCTCATTGTGCCCGCAAGGAGATGGAAGATGGTCGATCACTGGGCACGAAAAATGAAATTTGAGCCAGAAGACCGTGTGATTACATACGATGTAGAACGAGCATCAAAACTTAAGCAATAGAAAAATAGACATCTCTGAGAGTACAGACCCCCATATGGCAAAAAAACAAATCAGCATGGCTAATAATGGGAATTTGCGCATCGTATCTTTAATTCCTAGCGCGAGTGAGATAGTCGCTGCGCTGGGCTATGGCGATCGCTTAGTTGGGCGATCGCACGAATGCGATTATCCTGCTTTCATAAAGCAGCTCCCTATTTGCACTGAACCCAAATTTGACCCCATTGGCACCAGCGAACAAATTCATCAGCGAGTCACTGAGTTATTGGCTTCGGCGCTAAGTGTGTATCGCGTCAAAACAGACGTACTCGCTGCCCTCAATCCTACCCACATCATCACCCAGGCCCAATGCGAGGTCTGTGCCGTTAGCCTTTCTGACGTAGAAAAAGCCGTCACAGAATTAGTCTCTTCAGCAGAAAACAGTAGCCCTATCAAAGTCGTTTCACTTCAGCCCAACCAATTAGCCGATATCTGGACAGATATAGCCACTGTGGCCGCCGCGCTAGGTATGCCAGCAGAGGTAGCGCATCAGGCGATCGCTCACCTCCAAAGCCGTTTGCCTGCCACTGCCACTCAACCTCATACCACACAGCCTAAAGTTGCCTGCATTGAATGGACTGAGCCGCTCATGGCCGCCGGAAACTGGGTGCCTGAGCTGGTAGCACTCGCTGGTGGCATAGACTGCCTGGGCACAGCAGGCGCTCACTCTGCCTGGATGAGCTGGGATGCGTTAACCGCTGCTGCCCCTGACATCATCATTGTGCTGCCCTGCGGATATGACCTGACCCAAACTCGACAAGCCACCGCAGAAATGGCAACGCATTACCAGTGGAATGAGCTAAACGCTGTAAAGCAAGGCAATGTATACCTCGCAGACGGCAATCAATACTTTAATCGACCAGGCCCTAGACTCGTTGAATCCTGCGATATTTTAATAGAGATCATTCAAGGTAAACCGCCCAATCCGGCACGAGCCACCGCAGGATGGGAAAAGTGGTAGGCGAATACCCACCAACCCCATACTCACGGTCAAATCAACTCTGGTATTGTAAAGAATATCCCTTTTGAGATTGGAACCCTTCAGACATGACTTTACTCGCACAAGAAACAGTGGCAAGCCCCATTGCCTACTCTTCATTTCTCACAATTGTTGGCGTTGTCGGCTTTATCGCTGCTGTCGGCATCGGCTCTATTGCTTGGTATAACTCAAAGCGCCCTGTCGGTTGGGAAGGTAAAGATCGCCCGGATATTGTGCCTGATCTCAAGCAGGAAGATAAATAAAAAATCAACGGCTACGGGTGAATAAATCATCCCCCCCAACAAAACTATGAAAGGGCACACGAAATGTGTGCCCTTTCATATAGGTGCTCATAATTGATTCAAAAAAGCTGTCGTCAGCGCTTTTTTGCCAATCCGCTACAGGTCTCATTAGCGACAGATAAACGGCTTCAGATAATTAGCGACAGCAACAGCTAATTCACTACAGATAAATAAAACCCCAGACAAAACGCTAACTAGAAAGCTGACCGCCTGTTACATCGACCAAAGCCCCAGTCCTGATTGGCTGACAAAAGTTTAGTCAGGGAGGAACTTAACGGTAATCACCATGAAATCAAGGCGGCCAGCCTTTTTGTTGTGCCGAACCCTAGAGGCCATAGCAGGTTGAGGATCAAGATGAGATGTAAAACAAACCCGT
>JBGCGG010000056.1:0-41571 GCA_045110585.1 Phormidesmis sp.
TGGCCGTCAGTTATTTCAACTGGATATGGCAGCATAGCCGTGAGAAAACTACGGCTGCTCAAAGGGCAGGGCTAGCGTGCGATCGCTGGTCATGGAATGATTTCGCAACCTATCCCACTTTTTACTGATGCACGACCGAAAAATCATTCATTTAAATTGACATCTACATGGCTAGGTAAAGCTCCTATAAAATCGCTTCACGATTGCGCACAAGGCCAAAAGGTTGTTGTTTGATAATAAGAACGTTGGCGATATCAGCGTCTACCTATTTTCGTTGCCTTCTGTATTTACTTGGCTAGATGCTTGTTTCCTTAGTATTTATTTGTCTGAGTGCTGGGTTTGTAGAGCGCTGGTTTGCTTGAATGCTTTTCTACTGGGTGTCTGTTTCTCTAAGCGATTGCTTCCCGATGTTGGCTAAGTGTTCGTTTCTCTGAGTACTTGCTCTCTTGATTTCTGCTTTGGTTAAGTTCTGCTTTGGTTAAGTTCTGCTTTGGTCAAGTTCTGCTATGGCTGATTTCTTGTTTGGCCGAGTTCTTGTGAGACCAAGTTTTTTTAACTAAAACGCTTGTAACTGAGTGCTTGTTTTTCTAAGTTTTTAGCTTGATGTCTCTCTGTCGATGGATGTCACTTTGCTATAGCGCGTTTGCGTTTTAGTAGATGGGATCTGGGCGGATGTATTCACGTATTTATTTTTCTATCAGCACGATTAATAAAGCGAACGAATCCACGCTTTGTTGACCTAACCGCATTCCTGGTGTTTTTTTAGCCTCAGGTGATTGCGAGGGGATGCTACTTAATTTTCTTTCTAACCCTTTATTTAAACAGCAAGGACTTATAACAGGCATGACTGCTAGGCCCCTCCATTACTCTTTTAGGTTGTGTGCTGGTGCATTGGCTGCGGGGGCGGCAATGCCTGAAGTGGCGATCGCTCAAACTACCCGCACGGTTCCCACTAACTACAGCTGCTACAACGTCAATGCGGTGGCTATCGATAACTGGAACACGGTCGATTTGGCTGCGTTTTCTCAAGCAACTCAAAATGTTGGGGGCCAAACCCTGCGTGTGCCAGGTGGCGACACGGCCAACTACTGGAACTGGGAGAGCAACTACGTTGACAGTACCGGAAGCAACTTCAATGCAGGCTATGGCCAAGATGGCGGCATCGTAAATTGGTACGACTATATCGATAATGGCGCTGTTGTTAGACGTCCTGGTATTTTTCCGTTCTTTTTACCCCAAAACTTGCCAGATAGTCTGCGGTATCAAGACAATACGAACGCCACTATTGAAAACGTTGAGTCTTTTGTTTCTGGTGCGAATGCAGATGCCCTTTGGGTTCTGAACATGAATACGTCCTACCTTGAGAAAGAGTTAGCGCACTTAGAAAGAGCCACAACGGTAGGGCTAACACCCACCAAAATAGAACTAGGTAATGAGCTGTATTTTCGTGGTACTTTTGGCAGCCTAGAAGAACCTGGACTGGGCAGTGGTGACTACGCCAGAAGAAGCTTGGGAGATGGCAGTGAGCCGCGCAACCAAGTGGCTGGCTTTCCAAATGGGGAGGATATTGGCGGCACGATATACGGTACTCCAACCGATTATGCGGAGGCTGCGAAAGCGTGGGCAGATGCAGCGAGAGCGATTACGCCCAATGCCGAAATTTCTGTGACGGGTGTGATTCCAGGCAGCAGTACTGATCCGCGCATTACCGGGTGGATGGATGCGCTGGCAGTGCCTTTAGGGGCGGATGGGCGCAGCGCTCTAGATGCGGTAGATGCGATTACGATTCACCCCTATTACAGTTCTGCTGATATTGGCATCACCAGCTCTGATATTGGTAATAATGCGCGAGCGGGACAGATTGCTCGTGATGGGATTGCGACGTTTCGCAACCTCATGTCGGATCCGGCCATCAACACCCCTCAGCTTGCGAACAAAAAGATCTGGATTACGGAACAAAACATTATTGAACCGAATAACAATGTTGTTGTAGGTAATACCTGGCTCGGCGCGCTGATGGTGGACATGCACAACCATGAGGCCCTCAAAGATACTCGGGTGGATTTGTCTTGTACACACGTGCTGACGGGCAATGCTCAGTGGCAGGCGATCGCAGATGAAGAAGGTAAAGTTATTGACCCGAACAAAAGAGGCACTGCGGATGCGACCACGGATGGTACCGTAACTAGCCCCCATGCTCAGCCATTTTCTCAAACGGCTACGGGCTTTGTGCTGGGCAAAAGTGCAGATGTGTTTCAAAACGGTACGGCAACTCTGCTGCACAGTGGGGAAGCTTCTGTCGCATGGCGAGTGGAAGATGAAGAGGCTGGTACAGACGTTATTTCTGCGCTGAATGCAGGGGATGAAGATGAGTCGTTTTTGTTGCCTGAAGGAGAAATTTGGGAGGTGCTTACCTACATTGGTGACCCTTGGGCAACGATTGATGGAGACGAAGATCTAGAAGTATTGCTAGAGATTTTAGTGGGTGGATCTGAACTCACTATTCCAGCCTTTAGTAAGCTGATTGCAACGGCTGATCCGAATGCGCCCAGACCAGAGGCCCCTGCGGGCACGCCCCAAGCACCTGGTGAAGATGCGGGCGAAGGGACGGCTGAAGAGGGGGAAGGCACCGAAGGCGAAGTGCCTGTAGCAGAAGGCGAAGCCGCTGACGGAGAAGATCAAGAAGTTGTGCTTGGCCCAGCGCCCGTTAATGGGAGTTTGGCCGCGTTTATCTCTGAGGCCGGAGAAGATCTGGATGTCATTGAGAGCGGTGGTGATGAAACCATAGACGAAGCACCCGTGGTTGAAGCGCCTGTAGAGGAATCGCCTGCCGCTGAAGAGCCAGTTGCTGAAGAGCCGGTTGCTGAAGAGCCGGTAGAAGATAGTGTGCCTGAGCCTATTGTTCCTGCTCCTCCATCCAGTAATCCGGGCAGTGATCTAGGTAGTGATCCGGGCAGTGCTCCAATCGATGAGCCGATCAATGAGCCAACCAATGAGCCAACCAATGAGCCAATCGATGAGCCAAATCCGTCTACTGATGATCAGGGGGCTGTAGAGTCACCTGTTACGCCAGTTGTCCTGCCGCCAGTGGCTAATCCTTTATCTCCTATTGCTCAAGCACCTCAAGATGCCGAATCTGTCCCAGAACCTGGAAGTATGTTTGGGTTAGGTTTAGCGGGTGCTGCGTTGATGCTGTCTCGGCGTCAGCGCCGTCAGCGGCAAGCCCAAGATACTCCTTTGGCGACGCCTCACTTCTCTGGGAAAAAGTAATCAAAAAAAGGTAGCCAAAGAGAGCGTTTTAGAAGCTATATAACGAAAGCCGAGGATGAATTATTTCACCCTCGGCTTTCGTTAGAAACAGCGTAAAGAACAGTTATTCTTTAGCGTTTTAGAATTAGATAACCTTTTAGCGGTAGATCACCTTAACTCTCTTTTGCCAAAAACTTCTCTAACTCGGAGAGTTTCTCAGCATCGATTTTGGTCTGCATAGGACAGAACTTTGGCCCACACATAGAACAGAATTCAGCAGTCTTGTAAATATCTGCTGGCAACGTTTCGTCATGATATTCACGCGCCCGATCTGGATCGAGTGAAAGATCGAACTGTTTGTTCCAGTCAAAGTTATAGCGGGCGCGTGAGAGTTCGTCATCACGATCACGGGCACCTGGACGATGGCGGGCAATATCTGCTGCGTGAGCGGCAATTTTATAAGCAATCAAACCATTGCGCACATCTTCAGCATCGGGCAAGCCCAAATGCTCTTTAGGCGTTACATAGCAGAGCATGGCGGTGCCATGCCAGCCCGCCATGGCCGCGCCAATGGCAGAGGTAATGTGGTCGTATCCAGGGGCAATATCTGTGACCAATGGCCCCAGCACATAGAAAGGTGCTTCGGAGCACTCTTCCATTTGCTTTTTCACATTCATCTCAATTTGATCTAAAGGCACATGTCCCGGGCCTTCTACCATGACCTGCACGTCGTGCTTCCATGCGCGGCGCGTGAGATCGCCCAATGTCTTCAATTCTGCAAACTGTGCTTCGTCAGAGGCATCGTGGGTGCAGCCAGGGCGTAGAGAATCTCCTAAGCTAAAAGAGACATCGTAGCGTTTGAAGATTTCAATGATGTCGTCATAGTGAGTGAAGAGTGGGTTTTGCTTGTGGTGGTGCAGCATCCACTGAGCCATAATGCCGCCCCCGCGAGACACAATGCCGGTGATGCGGTTTTTCACGAGCGGTAGGTGCTCAATCAAAATGCCTGCGTGGATGGTCATGTAGTCCACACCTTGTTGCGCATGCTTCTCAATGATGTGCAAAAAGTCTTGCGCATCTAGGTTTTCGATGCTGCCGTGAACGCTCTCTAATGCTTGGTAGATGGGAACGGTCCCGATGGGAATCGGTGAGTTATTGATAACGGCGGTGCGAATTTCGTCTAGGTTGCCGCCGCCTGTGGACAAGTCCATGAGGGTGTCTGCGCCGTATTTTACGGCGAGACGCAGCTTGTCTACTTCAGCGTTAATGTCTGAAGAGTTGGGGGATGCGCCGATGTTAGCGTTGACCTTACAGCGGCTGGCGATGCCGATGGCCATGGGTTCTAAGTTGGGATGGTTGATGTTGGCCGGGATAATCATCCGACCGCGAGCAACTTCATCTTGAATAAGTGCGACAGGTAAGTTTTCACGCCGTGCCACGTATTCCATTTCTTCTGTGATAACGCCTTGGCGGGCGTAGTGCATCTGAGAAACGTTGGCTTGGCCTTTTCGTTTAGCGATCCAATCGGCGCGTAGGGGGCGATCCTGCTTGTCGGCCTTAGCGTTGTTGCTGATTGTTTTGCTGGCTTCAGCCTTGGTTGAAGTGTGCTTTTGTGGCTGATTTGTCTGCCCGTTATCTTGTGTGGCATTGGTTTGGGCAGATGCTTGCTGATTAGAAGCGGCCATGGTGTAGAAACCTCTGGAAAATGATGAAAGAGATGATCAGAGAAACAAGTCTTTGATATCTGAATTTAGAAATGGAGATTTATAGGATGTGTGAAAAATTGAGACGTGTGAAAAACTTTGCGATCGCTGAAAAGCTTGGTGACAGCTAAAACAAATGCGACGAGCAGTCTATCGTACGGGGGGCGCAGGTTCCTTAGACCGTTGTGCGCTGACTGTGTAGGCCTGTACGTTTTTAAGCGTACTGTAGTTAAAAGGTTCGATGTGGCCCTTCTCAACAAAGCTCCAAAGAAGCGTAACAACTGTTGAGGTAACGAGAGCTGCTGCAAAACTGTTTAACAAATCGCCGCCACCCGGAAGCGCAAACAAAGGAGAGAAGTCTGGCTTTGGGAAGAAAAGTGTGCCAACGGCAATTCCTGTGAGTGCGCTAAAGAATGCGCTGGCAGCCGTTTGGTAGCGATTGTAAAGGCTAAAAACAATCGGGAATAGGAGTGCGGCGCAGAGCAAATCGGCGACGAAAAACAGATACAGGACGCTGTAGCCTTGAGCTGCGATCGCAGCGGCAAGCCCGCCCACGCCGATGGTTAATCCTCGAGATATGTTCAGGACTTGCTTGGGCTGATGGGTCAGATTCAACAAATCGCCTGTGAAAACCGAGGCAATTCCGTTGAGCAAGGTATCTAGGCTACTCATGACCAGGGCGAGAGCAAGGCCAATCACTGCCCATAGCAGCCAGCCCGGAATCGCTAGACTTGCCAATAACTCGAAGAATGCCGTGGGGCCGGTAATGCCTGCGCCTGCCGCGAAAAGGCCCAATATCCCAGCGATCGCAATTAACGGCAAAATTACTAAAGACGAGCCTAAAAAAGAGCGCCGCACGGTGACCTGATCACGACAGGCATATACCCGCTGCCAATTGCCTTGGTTAAACACTTCTGCGGCCACGATCGCAATGATGAGGGTTGCGCCAAACCGCAGTCCGTCAAGATTGCCCCAGTCCAATAGCTCGGGTAGGCGAGTGGCCACAGGGGCCAAGGCATTATTAAATCCGCCCATGGCGACGGCGGTTGCCCCAACGCAAATGAGCAGCAGCGGCACAATCAAAACAAACTGGACAGCGTCTGTGAGAATCGTGGCTTTGAGGCCGCCGTAAGCCGTGTAGGCAAACACAATGCTGATGACGGCTAAGGCGGTGACCAGCAGCGGCAGGTTGATCACAAGCTGGAGGGCTTGGGCGATCGCGGTCAGCTCTGCCGCCAAATACACAAACATGTACAGCAGCATTACGCCTACCGTTAGCCAATACATGGGCTGGCCAAAGCTGCCCGCGCTAAACCGGTGGCGCACATACTCATTCAATGAGTGGCCCCAAGGCATCACTTGTTTGAGCCTTGGCCCCACAAAGACAAACAAAAAAACAGCCGCCGCTGAGCCAAGACAGTAACCCATGACAGCGGTGACGCCGCCAAAGGCTGAGCTGGCTTCTGGCGGACTAAATAAAACCCAGGCGCCCAACGCTGAGGCCGTTACGGTGGCGAAGGCTGCACCGCCACCAATTTGATTGCGGCTCACCATATAGCTTTCTAGGTTGGCCGCGTGATGGTTTAAATCGGCTGAGCCATTGGGCGCTGAGACGGTTGTTGGCAGCAGGTCTCTATAGTTTTTTTCTCCGTATGCCTGGCCGTCTTGCCTATTGGCATCTGCCTTTTCAAAACCTGTCTTTTCAAAACCTGTCTTTTCAAAACCTGTCTTTTCAAAATCTTTCATGCTTTCCTCCGCTGGCATTATCCAGACTCAGGTTCAAGGGTGTGTTCTCAGCCATCAGCCCGCCCTTAAGCAGACAGTCTCTGCAAAAAAGACCCTCTATATAAGGAAAGGTTGACGGCACCCCTAGCGATATTTAATGAGCTTCGCAGGTGCCTGCGTAAGCCGTGGCCTATGTTATCACCTCTGTTGCGCTGACTATGTAAATACTTCCGTAGAAATACGGCTGCGGTTAACAATCTAAAAACTACGGATGAACTGTCCACCGTTATCGCGCCATTGGACAGAAGTCGCTACTATGAGAATGAATTTTTTATACAGTATGTGTTTAAGTATGACTAGCAGTTAACAAAATGAATTGGACTCGCTCGAATCGCATTCATCGGCTGATTCGTGCGTTCTTAATTGAATCTTGTCTGCTTTTTAAGCCAGACTTCCTGGGCATTTTTTTCTTCGCGCAAGCACAATGCATCTCCAAATGGGCAACCGAAAAATTCGACTAGACGCTGTGACCGTCGGGGCTGGAGTTTTAGCTGTGGGTCTAAGCTGTGTTGGAATAGGTAATTTTTTTGCCCCTAGAGTCAGGGTAAATACGCAGGCGGTGCTAGCCTCCGTGGATATGTTTTTTGAGGATGCACCTAAAACGAGCCGCGTGTACGCGGTGAGTCCTCAAATTTTGGCGATAGAAGTCCCGTCTCCTAGGGTGAACTTGGGGCAGCAGCAGCCTTACCAGGCGAAGCCTAGAGATGTTTTGTATGAAGCGGGCGATCGCACCCATGTTGAACGGGGTGGGATGGTGATTGGCGTGTTAGCAGGTGCGGATAAAAACATTCTCTACACCTATGACAAGGTAGAAGAAGATCGTCTGAATGTAGCTGCGGCTGACTCTCCGACCAGCTATCTGATTTCTTCTGCAAGCGATCCCAACTACGCTGCCGCCATACTCCCTGACGCCGTTTATCGTAAAACGAAGCCGTCTGGGTTTGCGGAAACGGCACCTGTGACGGCGCGTCAAAAAAGTCGTGGTTACAGGCAGTGGCAATGGCCCGCCAAACATACGATCTATCTCACGTTGCCAGAGCCGATGATGCCTGGGCAGCGCTACGATCTTACTTTTCCGGGCCTGGGGCTAACCGCAACTGACTATGAATATCAGCCGGATAGCGATCGCTCCGAAGCCATTCAGGTGTCTCAAACAGGCTTTCGCCCGGACGATCCATTTAAGGTGGGCTATCTCTCCAAGTGGATGGGCAATGGGGGCGGGGTAGATTTTCCAGAGGCGCTTCCTTTCCACCTGGTGGATGAGCAAACCAAACGGCCTGTCTATGGGGGCACCGCATTGCTAGTGCGTCCCCAGCAGCAATCTGAAGATCCTCGCGGCCAGGACTACACCCTCACAGAAGTTCACCAGCTAGATTTTAGTGAGTTTGGTCGGCCTGGTAACTATCGCCTGTGCGTGCAGACCATTGGCTGCTCTTTTCCCTTCGAAATTTCTGACTCTGTTTGGCAAGATGCCTTTTTCACCTCTATTAGAGGGTTTTATCACCAGCGCAGCGGTATTCCCATTGGCCCACCTTTTACCAGCTTTGTGCGTCAGCGCGCCTTTCACCCTGACGATGGCGTAAAAGTCTATGAAACCAGTGCCAGTTTGGTCGATGTAGATATGGGATTAGGCTCCAAGTCCGCATTTGAGGAGCTGTTAGCGACTAGAACCAATAAAACAGTGCCTAATGCTTGGGGCGGCTACTTTGATGCGGGCGATTGGGATCGGCGCGCGCAGCATCTTTCTATTCCGCGCGGTCTGCTAGAGCTGCATAATCTCTTCCCTGACTATTTTCGGAAGGTCGATCTCAATCTTCCAGAATCCACGAACGAACTGCCTGACATCCTTGATGAAGCGCTGTGGACGGTTGACTTTTTCCGCCGTCTCCAAACCTCCGACGGCGGCATTCGCGGCGGGATTGAATCGGCTGATCATCCGAATTTTGGCGAAGCTAGCTGGCAAGAATCGCTGCCAGTAATGGCCTATGCGCCTGATGTTTGGACGAGCTACAAGTACGCAGGCGTTGCAGCGCGTGCGGCCCACACCCTAAAGCGCTATAGCGCCCAGTTAGCGGCCACCTACGAAGAAAGCGCCCTGCGGGCAATGGCCTACGCCGAAGCCAACTATCCCCAATATGTTGCCGCTGGCCACACGGGGTCGCTGCAGCACTATGTCAAAGATGAGCGAAACCTCGCGGCGTTAGAGCTGTATCGGCTGACTGGAGAGAGCCGCTGGCATGAGCTTTTTCTGGCGACTACCATTTTCACTAATGCCAATGCAGAGGCTTCTGTGTATGGCTCTCACGAGCAGCGCAATGCTGCTTTTCTATATGCTAGGCTCAATGCCCCTGCCCTTGGCGGCGCATTGCTGACTGTTGCCAAGGGCGACAAAGATAACTCTTTACGCCGTCGTCGGATGAGTCAGGGCGCGGGCAATAATCTAGCTGATGGTGCAGATGGCCTGCCAAAAGAGGCTGAACAGCAGGGAAGTGAACAGCAGAGCAGTGAACAGCAGGGCAACAAGCAACAGGTTGATCAACAACAAACCAAACAGCCCCTGATAGAACCGCAACAGGCCAATCAGCAGTCCCATCAACAGTCCAATCAACAGGCCAGTCAACAGGGCAACGAGCGTCAGATGACGCAATCAACAACAGATCGACAGAAACGCGAGAAGCAACAAAATAATGCATTGCTAGCGGTGGACGAACGCATTCAATCCAATGCCCGCGCTTCATTTTTGCGGCATGCTGACGACTTAGTGGCGTTAACGAGAACAACGGCCTTTGGCTGGAGCAAAAACCATCCTGAAGCGCCGCTGGGTTGGGGGAATGGTTTGGGTGCGCCGAAAGGCGTCGATATTTTGCAGGCCCATGCCCTCACTGGCGATGCTAAATACTTGTTGGCGGGTATCAACAGTACGCAGTTTGCGTTGGGCGCTAACCCAGACAACATGACCTTTACGACTGGGATGGGCGATCGCTCTCCGCAAAACCCCCTCATTATTGATCAGCGCGTTACGGGCCAAAATCCGCCACCGGGTATTACACTCTATGGCCCTGCTGACTTTCGCTTTTACAACGACTATTGGACGCTGTTTGAAATTGCCGATAATACTTTCCCTAGCCCTTGGGAATGGCCTGCGGTGGAAAACTATTTCGACATTTACTCCTATCCTATTGGTGCAGAATTTACCGTAGACTACATGCTTTCGTCTGCCTATACATGGGGTTATTTAGCGGCTCGCTGAATTCGCACTCTATCCTATCCATCTATTTATCCTGATCCTATCCATCGGTTCCTTCTGTTCGTCTACTTTTTCTCTTGTTGGCATCAGCGCCGCACCGTTTGATGTCAAGTCGCTGTCTGAATGGGGCCGTGATGACCGTACGGTTGTAAAAGTGCGGTCTGAAAGGGTCAGTTCTTAAAGTTTCGACCTGCTACAGCGACGTTTCGTAATCGGTGTATCAAGTCTGACAAATATAATGTTTTGCAATGGGCCTTCATCCCTCATAATGAAAAGCCACTGTTAAAAATTTTGTTAACTTCAACGCCTGTCGCCATGCGTAGCTTTTATTGCGGTCAGCTCCGAGCCGAGCACATTGATAAAACGGTCACTTTGTACGGCTGGGTAGATCGTCGTCGCGATCATGGTGGGGTTGTGTTTTTAGATGTGCGCGATCGCACTGGCACGATTCAAATTGTCAGCGATCCTGAGCGCACGCCTGAGTCTTACCCTGTGGCCGAAGATGCCCGTAATGAATACGTGGTGAAAGTGGTGGGCCGGGTGACCCAACGGCCAGAAGCTTCTTTAAATGACAAGCTCCCCACTGGGCAAGTCGAAATTTATGCGGATGAGCTGACTATCTTAAACGCGGTGCGCAAGCAGATGCCGTTTCAGGTTTCGACCGCAGAAGAAGAGAACGTGCGCGAAGATCTGCGCCTTAAGTATCGGTATTTAGACTTGAGACGCGATCGCATGGCCAAAAACATGCGTCTTCGTCACAACGTTATTAAAGCTGTTCGCCGCTTTTTAGAAGACCAAGAAGATTTCCTCGAAGTAGAAACACCTATCCTTACCCGCTCCACCCCTGAAGGTGCTCGCGACTTCATTCTGCCTTCCCGTGTGAATGAAGGGGATTGGTTCGCGCTGCCCCAGTCGCCCCAGCTATTTAAGCAAATTTTGATGGTAGCGGGGATGGATCGCTACTATCAGGTTGCGCGCTGCTTCCGCGACGAGGATTTGCGCGCCGACCGTCAGCCTGAGTTCACCCAGCTCGATATGGAAATGAGCTTTATGGACGAGGAGGAAATCCTTGACCTGAACGAGCGCTTGATGGCCCATGTCTTTAAGGCGGTGAAAGGGGTAGAGATTGAAACGCCTTTTCCACGGCTAACCTATGCCGATGCCATGGATCGCTACGGCAGCGATAAGCCTGATACGCGCTACGACCTGGAGCTAGTGAACGTATCCGATATTGTGAAAGATTCTGGTTTTAAGGTCTTTTCGGGTGCGGTGTCTAGCGGCGGCCTAGTGAAGGTCTTGCCGATTCCGGGCGGCAATGATGCGATTTCTAATGTGCGCATTAAGCCCAAGGGTGACTTGTTTAAGGTGGCGACTGATGCGGGCGCAAGGGGCGTTGCCTACATTCGCGTTCGAGAAGGGGGGGGAATCGATACCATTGGTGCGATTAAAGACAACCTAACGGACGAGCAAAAGCAAACGTTGCTAGAGCGGACCGGTGCGAAGCCAGGGCACTTGCTGCTATTTGGTGCCGGTGATGCGGCGACGGTAAATGCAACGTTAGATAAGCTGCGTCAGGCGATCGCTAAAGAGCTAAACCTGATTGACGAAACTAAGACGAACCTCCTGTGGATCACCGACTTTCCCATGTTTGAGTGGAATGCCGATGAAAACCGCTACGAAGCGCTGCACCATCCCTTCACGGCGCCCCACCCTGACGATGTGGCTGATCTCACCACTGCGCGCGCGGTCGCTTACGACATTGTGTACAACGGCTATGAAATCGGCGGCGGCAGTCTGCGGATTTATCAGCCCGAGGTGCAGGCCAAAGTGTTTGAAACCATTGGACTTTCTACAGAAGAAGCGTTCGATAAGTTTGGTTTCTTGCTGGAGGCGTTTGAGTTTGGCACGCCGCCCCACGGTGGCATTGCTTACGGTTTGGATAGATTGGTGATGCTATTGGCTGGTGAGCAGTCGATTCGAGAAGCGATCGCGTTCCCGAAAACGCAGCAGGCCCGAGATTTGCTTACCAACGCGCCTTCTGGCGTAGACGATGGTCAATTGAAGGATCTGCATGTCAAATCTACCTTCAAGCCCAAAGAAAAAGCCAAAGAAAAAGCCAAAGGAAACTCGTAACGAGCCAAAGGGCAAATGGCCTTAGCGCATGTCGGTGAATTCTAATCGTTCGTTAGGGATTTTCTGGTGTTGGTTACGCTAGGATCACCCGTAACCCTTCGGTTTTCATTTGTCCATGCTCATTGCGTTGATTTTTGCTGTTGGCCTGATTCCGCTGTTGCTGTCTCTTTTGGTGGGTTGGTACTCTCGTCATTCCTTTCAGCGGAGCCTACAGATTGCTGCTGATCATGCCGCACAAGAGCGGCTGCGTCATTTCTCTCGGCGATCTCGCAACCCAGATGCCCATTATGTAGACGGTATGGGGGTCGTGATTGGTGATATTACCTGCCGCCTCAATGCCAAATCTCCTTTTCTGCGCTGTGCTGCAAACCCTGCGGGGCCATGCGATGGCTGTAAGGAATATGAAGAGAAAGAATATGAACCCTTATTGCTTGACTGATGGGGTGACGGTTAGATAGTTGCCGATGCAGTAGTGGTGAACTGGCGCTGGGCAAGACGACAGGCGGCCACTACTGTCGGAAAACCTGGTGCAGGCAAGTGTATGGAAAAGAGCAACAACTTTTCTTTTAGGAAGATGAGCGGCTTGCATGTGAGTGATTTGTGTCTGAACTGCTTGTGTCTGAACTGCTTGTTTGTGAGACCTCTTTTATTTTGAGTGTAGGCACTGAGTGAACGGCTAAAACGCTTACTCAGTATGTTGTTTCATTTATCGAAAAAAGTAAGAATATGGGTGATGTAGGGAAAGTTAGAGCCGTGAGTTACGACGGACAGTTCCTTGAATCAAGGTCGTGTTAAATTCCTCTATCGAATGCGTTCACTATTTTCCCATAGTGCTTTTATACACCGTGCTTTTACACATAGTGCTTTTACAAGATGGTTGGTGCCTCCGCAGCGACCAGAAGGTGTTCAAAAGTTTCATCTCTTAAGGAATTTCTCACTGGTTAGCTTAAGTGGCTTTGTGGTGGCCATTTTTTTGCTATCAATGTTCTACCGCCATCAGGCTGAGCGCAACCTAATTACATCTACAGAAGAAAATAATATCGCAACCGCACGAGTTATTTCTAATACGCTTTGGCTCAGGTATGGAGGGTTGATTGCTTCGCGTAATTCACGGGATACAGAAGCATTGATGGCAGATGAAACCGTTCAAGAAATTAGTCAGGAGATGCAGCGTCAGATCCGTGGCTCAAGCATCGTAAAGATTAAAACCTTCGATATTAATGGGCGCACTATCCTCTCCACTAATACTTCTAAAATAGGAGAAGATAAAAGCCAGTCAGCTAATTTTGCCGTTGCGAAGTCGGGCATCCCCAAAAGTGAAATTAGCCGTCGAGATACGTTTCGGACGCTAGAGCGCACCTTGCTAGATAGCTATCTGTTATCTAGCTATATTCCGATGTATGCCGATGATGATGACGACTTAGAGACAGTTGTGGGCGTCTTAGAAATTTATACAGATGTGACGCCGATGATGAATCGAATTCGCGAGACTCAAACAGCGATCGCGTTGGGGAGTGCCTTAATTTTACTGGTGCTGTACGGGATTCTCTTTCTCTTTGTTCGCCGCACCGATCATTTACTATCCGAGCAGTATCATCAGGTTCAAGCCTCTAACGATCTTTATCGGTTGCAGGCCAACGAGCTACAGGAGACGCTAGCCAAACTCCGACGCACCCAGTCCCAAATGGTTCAAAGCGAGAAAATGTCTAGCTTAGGCCAGATGGTGGCAGGGGTTGCCCATGAAATTAATAATCCGGTGAGTTTTATTGCGGGGAATGTAGAGCCTGCCAAGCAATATGCTAAGGATCTGTTGTCGCTAGTGGAACGCTATGGCGAGGAACATAAAACGCCTTCAGCGACGCTACAACAGATGATTGATGATGTTGATATAGAATTTGTCTCTGAGGATTTCTCTCGCTTATTAGATTCTATGGATAATGGTGGTCAGCGCATTAAGAACATTGTGAGCGCGCTGAGAACATTCTCTCGTTTAGATGAATCGGATGTAAAAGCAATTAACCTTCAATCAGGGTTAGAAAGTACCCTAATGATATTGCAACATCGTTTGAATCCTCAGGCGAACAGGCCGGAAATAGAAGTGAGCACCCATTTTGAATCGTTGCCACTGTTAACCTGCAATGCGAGTGCAATTAATCAGGTTTTCTTGAATATTTTGATGAACTCGATTTCCGCCTTAGATGACTATTATCTACAGCGAATGCATGAGGACGAGTTCTCTGTAGATTTGCTCATGGAAGAAGAAATGGATAGCGAGCCATCAAGCGCTTCTCGCTGGTCTCCTAAAATTTCTATCACAACAGGATTGTCTCACAATCAAGAGGCTGTGATTACCTTCTCAGACAATGGCCCTGGCATTCATCCTAATATTAAAGAGAAAATATTCGATCCCTTTTTTACCACTAAGCCAGTGGGTGAAGGGACGGGGCTAGGGCTTTCTATTACGCACAGCATTGTGACAGAACAGCACAACGGGCAGTTAGAATGCTTCTCAACATTCGGGAAAGGGACACAGTTTATCATCAAGCTCCCTTTCGGTAGCGAGTGAGTGTTTCAGGCCTGCAAGGCGATGCCCCACCAAGTACTGGCCCACCAAGTACTGGCTTCTAAAGGGATGGCTTCTAAAGGGATGGCTTCTAAAGTGATGGCTTGTAAGATGCGATCGCTAATTCAGCCGGTAGCCCATGCTATGAACTGTCTCAATCAAATCTGAAGGGGCACCGGCTGCTTTTAGCTTTTGCCGCAGCCCTCTGATATGAACCTTCACCGTGTGTTCTTCAGGGGGCGACTCTAACGACCACACATGTTCGATCATGACACTGCGGCTGAGTACGCGGCGGCCATTGCGAAGCAGCAGCTCTAGCAATCCATATTCTTTGGGGGTTAGGCGGACAGGGGTGGTCGCATAACTGACTTCGCAGGTGCTAGGGTCAAGCTGCAAATCACCCCATTCCAGAATGGGTGAGGCACTGCCACTACCCCGTCGCAATAAAGCTCGGATGCGCGCAAACAGCTTTTGTAAATCGACTGGTTTGACCACGTAGTCATCAGCGCCTGCATCTAACCCAGATACCTCGTTATGCACTGTATCGCAGGCGGTGAGCATCAAAACCGGAAGATCATAATTGTGCGATCGCAATCGTTCACACAAGCTAATGCCATCTAGCTCCGGCAGCATAACGTCCAACACAACGAGGTCATAATCAAGTGTTTTCACTTGCAGCCATCCCGTTTCGCCATCGGGGGCAATATCAACGACATATCGCTGGTCGCTCAGCGCCTCAGCTAACGTTTCAGCTAGGCGTGTGTCGTCTTCTACCAGAAGGATTCTCATATGGCGCAGAGAAGAATAGAACAGAGAAGATATGTCGCAGATCAGAAAAGCTTAGAAGAAGAGAAGAACAGCTCAGAGAATGGAGGGCAGAAAGAATAGGGTGCAGAACTATCGCAGACACGAGCGTACTCAGCTTGCGGTTGTTAACGGCCTCTCAGCAAGCTATAGAAAAATCTCTTCAGAAAGCCCACCCCAAGACCTCCGAATCATTTTCGAGTCGTTCGAATCATTAGGGGTGTTACATTCCCTGTTTCAAAAAACTTTGGGCAGCTACTTCAATCCCTATGCTACAACGCCCTTACCTACTGAGCCTCAGCTCTTTTAACATAATGCAACATGACAGAGGAGAGCCGGTTTGTCAAAATATGTGAAACAAATGAAACGAAATGAAAACATTTGTTTCGTGGTCTCAGTCTTTCCTTTTTCTTTCCTTTCTCCTTTCCTTTTTCTTTCCTATCCGTATGGCATCCTCAGCTATATAAGCCCTGCGACTATCCCTGGTGTCTCAAAGTCTCATTCCTTGAACCTTGTTCTTCGGATGCTGTGTTTGAAACATCTGTGCGTTCCGCTGGCCTTAATCTGATGTACTGCTTCGCTGGAGATTTTATAAAGCCGATGCCTTTTGGACCTGCTGCACAACTCGGTATCAGCTTATTGGACGAGATAGACCCCATTGAGCGCGTGCCTGGACTTTCTGCTGCTGATACCGAAACGATTATTTTGGCCGTCTATCGTCAAGTGTTAGGCAATGCTTATGTCATGGAGAGTGAGCGTTTAAGCGTGCCCGAGTCGCAGTTTAAACGTGGTGAATTCAGCGTGCGTGATTTTGTCCGCGCCGTGGCAAAATCTGATCTTTATCGCGATCGCTTTTTCACTAACTGTCCTCGCTATCGCTCTATTGAGCTGAACTTTCGCCATTTGCTAGGCCGCCCGCCGCTAGACCTTGAGGAAATGCGATCACATAGCACCTTGCTTGATGAACAAGGCTTTGATGCAGAGATTGATTCCTACCTAGATAGTGACGAATACCAAGATGCGTACGGTCAGGACGTGGTGCCCTACATTCGCGGTCATAAATCAGAGGCGTGTCAGAGTATGGTTCAGTTCACTCACACGTTTGAGTTGGTTCGAGGCCCTTCTACTAGCAGCCTAAAGGGCGACGTTGCGCGTAATCGCCCTAAGCTCAATGGTTTAGTCATTCAAGGCACGCCAGTACCGGTGATTTCTTCGTCTAGTGCAGGTGCAACTTTCCGTAGCCCGGCGGGCAGTGCTCGTACGCGCTTGGGTGTTGGCGCTAATGATGCTGGTAAGACTTATCGCATTGAAGTGACCGGTTACCAATCGAAATCAGTTCGTAAAACATCTCGATTCCGGCGCAACAATCGGGTGTACCTTGTCCCGTTTGACCAGCTTTCTGCCACTTATCAGAAAATTAGTCGAGATGGCGGAAAAATTGCCAGCATCACGCCCATTTAGGCGCTCATTGTAAGCACTTTGGCTTTAGTGAATCGGCAAAAAAATAAATGGCTCGTGATGTCGTTTTTGGTTTGCCCTTCCCGTCGTGTCTTTCTTGTTAGTGCCTGTTGCCACCTTTAAAAAATATAAGCTTAGGAGTCTTATTTTCCATGCCACTACCTTTACTGGCCTATGACTTACGGTCTCAAAATCAACGTGTAAATGGGTTTGAAGTCCCTGGTGATGAGCAACCTCGAATTTTTGATACCGAGAATTTGTTGATGCCCGCCGAGATGGATGAATTGATTGCGGCGGCCTATCGTCAGATTTGCCATGAGCAGCAAATGCTAGAGCATAATCGTGAGCGGTTTTTAGAGTCTCAGCTACGCGCCGGTCAGATCACCGTTCGCGATTTTATCAAAGGGCTGCTGCTCTCCGACTCCTTTCGCCGGTTACTCTATGAGAGCAACAACAACTATCGCTTTGCTGAGCTATGCATTCAGCGCGTATTGGGACGCAGCGTATACGATGATCGTGAAAAAATGGCTTGGTCAATTGTGTTGGCGACTGAAGGGCTGCAGGGCTTTGTCGATCAACTATTGAATAGTGAAGAATATAGCAGCAACTTTGGTGAGACCATTGTGCCCTACCAGCGCCGCCGCATTCTTCCCCAGCATGCGCACGGTGAAATCACCTTTGAACATATGGCGCGTTATGGCACCGATTATCGTGATAATCTGCCTGAGCCAAGTCCGGTAAGCACAGGTTTAGGCGCTAGTAACCTTGGCTATCTACGATGGGATTGGCAGAAAAATCCACCTAAGTCCTTACAGACGATTTGGCTCAATCTGTTCTATACAGGGATGGGCATTATTGTTCTGTTGTTCTTGTCTATTCTGGTAGGCATTTAATCTTCAGGAGTTGATGTCTGGAAATAGCGTTTTTTGGAGACACCTCGCCAAAGGCAAGGCAGCGCCAATGAGGAACGCTAGTCATTGGGTCATACCTTGAGGCATACATTGGGTCATAGTCATTGGGTTATGTAAGGTATTTCGCCAGAGACCTGGCCCTCAGCCGAGTGACCAACGCTGTATTCAATCCTGACTGATTAAGTTCGGTGCCGCCTTTTAAGTCAAAAAGCCTATCGTTTTTCGCCATTTGCTCGGTTTTTGCCTTTTGATCATTTTTCGCCTTTTGGCCTTTTGTAAGAGGCAACGCTGTAGGCTAAAGGCTTAGTCCAAGCAAGTGCCCTTTGCTATGAATCTTGTCCTGTGACACCTATTGTCCTTCTCTCAAGTAGCGTAGGCATCCTTTTTTTAGGATGCCTTTTCTGGTATTACACCCAGGAGGTAAAACGCCGCCAAGACGTTGAAAGTGTGTTGCGCCAAGCCACAGAGCGCGAGCGGCTGGTGGCTCAAATTGCTCAGCAAATTCGCCAATCGTTAGATCTAGATGAAGTGTTAACCACGACGGTTGCGGAAGTGCAACAGTTTTTGCAGGCTGATCGCGTCTTGATTTATCGGTTCTATCCCGATGGGACGGGCTGCGCCACCCATGAAACGGTGCTGTCACCTTACCCCAAAATTTTGAGCAGGCAGTTTGAGGCGGAAGTGTTTCCGCAAGGGTGCCATCAGGACTATGCCTTAGGAAAAATTCGGAGCATTGCGGATATTGATCAGGCGGATGTGGAGCCGTGTTTGGTTGATTTTGTTAAGCAATTTGGTGTTAAGGCTAAGCTGGTGGTGCCGATTATTCAGCATGACCGTGAGAGTAATCGTGAAACGGTGCTATGGGGTGTGTTGATTGCCCATCAGTGCCGTCAGCCCCGTGTGTGGCAACCTTGGGAAGTGGAGCTGATGAAACAGCTAGCCACTCAAGTTGCGATCGCTATCCAACAATCCGAACTCTACAACCAGCTCCAACAGCTCAACACCCAGCTAGAAAAGCGCGTTCAGCAGCGTACCGCAGAGCTGGCTAATGCCAACGTCGCTCTACAGTCAGAAGTGCGTGAACGGCAGCGCACAGAGACTGCCCTACGCTACAAAAATGACACCCTCAATGCCCTGATTACGGCCTCGCCTCGGGCTATTTTTATGTTGGACTTAGAGGGCAATGTCAAAATTTGGAATCCAGCCGCTGAACGGATGTTCGGCTGGCGTGAGGAAGACGTCTTAGATTTGCCCAGTCCTGTCTCGCTTGAAACCCCTTGGGAAGATTGTGCCAGCCTTCAGACCTGCGTGTTGGAGGGGCAAACCTACACCCGGGTAGAAATGCGCCGCCAACACAAAGACGGCACAGAAATCGATCTCATTTGTTCTGCGGCCCCACTCAATGACACCGCTGGCAATATCAGCGGCATGGTGGCCGTCATTGTCGATATTTCAGAGCAAAAGAAACGCGCCCAAGAGCTGCGGCTGCTCCAATCGGTGGTGGTGAATACCAACGATGCTGTGATTATTACGGAAGCAGAACCGTTTGAGCAGCCTGGCCCTCGCATTCTCTATGTCAATGACGCGTTCACTCACATTACGGGCTATGAGCCAGAAGAAGTATTAGGCCGCACCCCACGAATTTTGCAGGGGCCGAAAACGGATCGCGCAGAACTAGATCGAGTTCGTTCTGCGCTTTCCAAATGGGAGTCTGTCACGGTTGAAGTGATTAACTATCGCAAAGATGGCTCTGAATTTTGGAATGAATTTAGCTTGGTGCCCGTGGCAGACGCTACGGGGTGGTACACCCACTGGATTGCGGTTCAGCGTGATACCACAAGCCGTAAACAAACTGAACAAGCCCTGCTGCAAAGAGAGAAAAACTTTCGCACGCTAATTGAAAATGCCTTAGACATCATCATGATTTTGGCGCTAGATGGCACCATTCACTACATCAGCCCCTCTGTCAAAAATGTGTTGGGTTATGCTAGCTCAGATTTGGTGGGGCAAAATGTTGAACGCTTTATTCATCCAGATGATTGGGCTACCCATCGCTACATGCCCGATGCCACCCTGCGCGATTTGCTCATTAGTACGACCCAACGGCCAGACCTAGAAGGGCCTATGCAGAGCCCGATTGAATTTCGCTTTCGTCATCAAGAGAGCGACACCTGGCCTATTTTAGAAGCGGTGAGTCAACCCTTTTTAGATGCGGGAGATACCCTGCGGGTGATTGTAAATGCGAGAGATATTACGGAACGAAAACGGCTGGATGAAACGAGGTTAGCCTTAGAAAGAGAGAAGGAACTGAGTAACTTAAAAACGCGCTTTTTCTCTATGGCTTCCCATGAATTTCGCACGCCGCTGAGTACGGCGTTAGCGGCGGCTCAACTGTTAGCGCAGTCTCAGTCGGTATGGGATGACACGGCAAAACGCATTCGAAACTTGAACCGGATTCAGGATTCTATTCGCAATACGGTGCAGTTACTAGACGATATTTTAACGATTAATCGTGCTGAGTCAGGAAATTTAGCCTTTAACCCAAAACCCTTAGCGCTCCAGCTGTATTGCGATCATTTTGTAGAAGAGATGCAGCTCAATGCTGGCGATCAAGACAACTTGAAGTTTGTTGCCGAAGGCGAAACGCGCCCGATCGCTTTAGATGAAAAATTACTGCGTTCGATTTTATCTAATTTGTTATCGAATGCGATTAAGTACTCCCCTGATGACGGCATTATTACGCTGAGACTAGTGTTTTCTTCAGAAGCGGCCATTATTCATGTAGAAGATCATGGTATTGGCATTCCGTTAGAGAATCAAAAGCATCTGTTTGAGCCGTTTCAGCGAGGGAAAAATGTGCGCAATGTGCCTGGAACCGGACTGGGATTAGCAGTGGTGAAAAAATGCGTGGATTTGCACCAGGGGAAAATTGATGTGGTGAGTGAAGTGGGTGTGGGTACCACGTGCTCGGTGACGTTGCCCTATCGGTAAAGGCTGTTGCGCGATCGCTATCGGCTGCAAAGTCATCTACTAAGTCATCTACTAAGTCAACTGCCAAGTCGATTATAAACAATGCACAACAACGGCCAACGTGACTGGCTCACGGGTGATGCTTTTGGGACTGCACCTTTTAGACGGCAATAGGTTAAAGGTTAGACGGCAATAGGTTAAAGGGCATTATGCGTATCCAATTGCGTTGGATCTCACTGCTCAATTGGCGCACAATACTCAATTGGTGTACATTGACTTTTCTATTGAGCTGAGCCAAAAACTACTGCATAAAGCGAGTGAACGGCTTCAACAACCTATCAATAATTTGAGCATTGGGGATATCCAGGCCGTTACTTGGGAAGATGGCTGCTTGGGTATTTCGGCGGCTGATACGCTTTGCACACAGGCCACTATGCCAGGCTTCCGGGCCGTTGTGATAAACGAGTCTAAAAAATGGGTGTATCACTTGAGTGCGGATGGCGATCAGATGGTGCGCAACACAGCGGCTAGTGACTCCGAGGGCAAAACGACCATTTCTCTTTACGGATAAGCAAGTCATCATAGATTCCTTGTTCAATGAAACGTTTAATTTGGAGTCACCCAGTGAGTGATCAAGACTTTAGCGCGAACGTTATTCAGATTAGCCAAGTCAGCCGCAACGTTACATCACCTCTTCTGGGCTCATGGTTTTGTGCTTTGCATGTGCAGATGGGAGCCGATGGCGTTGAAGCGATTGATGACGTTTTCTGTGTGGATTAGGCTAGGTTCATTCGAGATAATGCATACTCACCGCTCCGAAGACAGCTTCATGAGTGACTACGCGTATCATTCGTATTGCGATGCTTCCAAACGACTCCCGTAGAGATACTGGGTTATGCAAAGGAATTTTATGAAAAAGCTTTATGTTGTCGTAGCGGGCCTAGCGGTCACACTATCCTTTGCCTCTCTTCTACATCGTCAGGCTCAAAAAACGCATAAAAGAGAACTTAAAGCTTGTACTGAGAAGCTTGAGGAAATTCGCGCTGATGCTGCTGAGCTTTCATCCGTTGATCAATATCCCTTTGAAGAGTATCGATGGACGTACGACTCGGTGTCCGAATTTGTAGATGGATTAGCAGCTTTCTCCAATAAAAGAGAAGGCCGAACACAGAGGGGATTTGTAGATTTCAACAACAATATTATTCTTGAGTTCTATGACCCTGTAGGCGTAGATACCTTTCCTGGCTTTGCTGGGTTTAGGGACGGTCGTACGCCTATATTTGTCTGGGAGCATGACTCCGTACCTTGGGGATTTCTACTTCCGTATGGTAACCCTGTCCCTAGAGTTCATGGAACCCTTGACTGCACAGGTAAGGTGACTCTCAAAAGAGAGAGAATTCCTATGCCTACTTTCTATTGATAAGAAGTAACTAATGCAGGAAACCAACGTCTCAAATACTGAATTAGGCGATAATATCTCTTCGTTTTTGACACATCCAAACATTTCAGC
Organism: Phormidesmis sp.; assembly: GCA_045110585.1. Taxonomy (GTDB): domain Bacteria; phylum Cyanobacteriota; class Cyanobacteriia; order Phormidesmidales; family Phormidesmidaceae; genus Phormidesmis. The sequence continues at coordinate 22,334 of JBGCGG010000056.1, forward strand.
ATAAATCTACTAGCAAGCGTCAAACGCTGAGAGTTTTTATGTCTTTCATCGACTATTCTCTTGACTTTTGATTACTGAGCCTTTGTCTCATTGACTGTTTCAATTAGTTCATCCACTTCACTTTCTAAAGAAAGATAGTGAACACAGGCTCTTACGCAGTTCGGTGCAAGCAATGTCCTGGCATAGACTTTCTGCTTTTCGAGTGTCTGCACAAGTTCAGCGTGCTGATCAAACATTGGGTTGCCTGCTTTATCCACAATTTGAAAAGAGACTAGGCCACTTTTGGGTGGTGCATCCGTGAGCAAGCAACGGATGTGCGGAATCGCTTGTAGCCCTGACCATAATCTTGCGCTGAGCTTGCAAATGCGTTCATACCGCTGAGCACTACTCCCCCACTCATCCTGAATCGCCATTGCCTGCTGCAATGAAAGCCACAGCGGATAATTAGAAGTTGCCACCTCATACCGCTTACCCCCCGGTTCCCATCCCGTCGGGTTCGCCGCCCCATCCACCTTTACCCCGCGCCAACCAATGTAAGTCGGCGCGGTTTCTTCAATCACTTCAGCGCGAGTGTACAGCGCACCAATCCCCGCAGGCCCGCACAGCCACTTATGCCCCGTGAAAGCGTAATAATCCACCCCAGTTTCAGGCAGCGTTTGCCCCGGTTGATCCAAAGGCAAAGACCCCGCCGACTGCGCCGCATCCATCAAAACCCGAGTATGCGGCGCATTGTTATGACACAAGCTCACAATGTCTGTAAGCGGTAAAACGTGACCCGTATTCCACAGAATGTGACTAATCACCACTAGGCGAGTATTAGGCCGCAGCCCTTGCGCGATCGCCTCCACCGGATCCACCCCTTTCAACAAACCCGACAGCCCACAAGTACTCACCTCCACCCCATACCGGCGCGCCACCTCATTCACCGCCGCCACAATGCCAGGGTGCTCACAGTCCCCAATCAAAATATGATCGCCACTTTGCCACGGCAACCCCCACAGCGGAATGTTGCAGCCCACCGTGACATTTTCCGTCAGGGTGATGGTCTCCGGCGTGGCCCCGAGCGATCGCGCGATCGTTCCTCTCACCCCCTCCCCTTGCGCCGTAATCCAGTCATACGCCGCTCCGGAAAACGGGCCTCGGGTTTGAATTTCTTGTTGGCCTCGGGTAATCGCCGCGATCGCGCTATCCGCCATCGGCCCCTGCCCGCCATAGTTAAAATAGCGCTTGCCCTTTAAAGCCGAAAACTGCGCGCGATGCTGACGTACCAATTCTTCAGTTGGGTCTTCTGTCGTCTGTGGCAAGGCATTAGTAGAGGGGGAGGTCACCATCTTTGTGTTTCCTGGGGTTGTTCTTTCTGTCTGAAAAGCGATCGCTAGCCCCTACTATAAATAACTGATTCACGTTTCCAGCTCACCGTTCAAATTCGTCTTTAAACTTGTCAGACTGTTAACTTGCTCGACTATTTTTTCATGCATCTTTCTCTCCCTTTCCTGAAAAAACATCCCCTTAAAAAGCGAACTGCTTTCCTCAGTGCCGCCCTTATCACGCTACTCTCTGCCTGCAATAGCCCCGCATCCCAGTGCCGCCAGGTTGCCGATGCCATTCGCCAATCCCAATCCGCCCGAGCAACCTTTAATGCCGACATCGAAGCCGCCCAGGTTAAAGTCTCCGGCGCGCAAAATATAGAGGGCGTAAAGGCTGCCGCCACTGACTACATTGCCGCTGTTCGTGGCGTGAACAAAGCCTTAGAAGCCACGCTCCAAAGCTTAGGCGGCATTAGCACCGAAGACGCTCAGCTCAACGAATACCGCGAGAGCTACATCATTACGCTCAATGGCGCTCAAGTCGCGTTAGGCACGGCTGGTGATTCTATGCAGCTGGTGCTAGATGCCAAAGATGAAGAAGCGCTGCGCAATGTCTTTAGTACGCACCAAACCAAAAGCAACCGCGCCTACGACGATATTTTGGCCCAAGATGCCAGAGAATCTGCCTTAGTTGAACAAATCAACGCCTATTGCAGCCAAACCCCATAACGGTAAAATCCAAAGCGTAAGCCCAGACATTCTTCTTCTATGACCTTCTTGCAGCTCATCGATCAAGGCCCGCATCAAACCCTCGCCATCGATGGCAGTAAGGCAGGCCCCTTCACCGGAGAAATTACGGTGCCGGGAGATAAGTCTATTTCTCACCGCTCGCTGATGCTGGGGGCGATCGCTGCTGGCACTACCCGTATCAAAGGCTTGCTGCTGGGTGAAGATCCTCGTAGCACCGCTGCCTGCTTTAGTGCAATGGGCGCAAAAATCACTAACCTGGAAGGTGAATGGGTCACGGTAGAAGGTACCGGCGGTGACCTGCAAGAACCTGACAACGTGCTAGATACCGGCAACTCTGGCACTACCTTCCGCCTCATGTTGGGCCTGCTTGCTTCCCAGCCCAACAAATTTTTTGCCGTTACTGGCGACGATTCCATTCGCCAGCGCCCCATGAAGCGCGTGATTGCACCGCTGACTCAAATGGGGGCAACCATCTCCGGTAAAGCTAACGATACCCTTGCGCCGCTAGGCGTCAAAGGTCAGCAGCTTAAGCCGTTTCACTATCACTCCCCGATTGCGTCTGCTCAGGTAAAATCCTGCCTGTTGTTGGCGGGGCTTTCAATAGATGGTGATACAACAGTTACTGAACCAAGTCTCTCCCGTGACCATAGTGAGCGGATGCTCAAAGCCTTTGGCGCTAAGCTTTCGATTGATGAATCGACCCACAGCGTTACCCTTCACGGCCCCGCCCAGCTCACGGGTCAGGAGGTCATTGTGCCGGGAGACATTAGCTCGGCGGCGTTTTGGCTGGTGGCCGCAGCGATTACGCCAGGGTCAGATTTATTGATTACTAATGTGGGCGTGAACCCAACGCGCACAGGCGTGCTGGACGCGCTGAAGATGATGAATGCAGATATCACGCTGGAAAATGAGCGGGATGTAACTGGTGAGCCTGTGGCTGACTTGCGGGTGCGGCATAGCCAGCTCAAGGGCGCGCACATTGGCGGTGATTTGATTCCTCGGTTGATTGATGAAGTGCCGATTTTGGCGGTGGCTGCGGCGTTTGCAGAGGGGAACACGCAGTTTACAGAAGCGGCTGAGCTGAGGGTGAAAGAAAGCGATCGCCTCGCCGTTATGGCTGCAGCGCTCACAGCCCTTGGCGTGAAGGTTGCTGAGCAGCCAGAATCTTTGGAGATTCAGGGGATGGGCGCAGATGCGCAGTTCACCCCTACCGATCGCTTAGATAGCTACACCGACCATCGAATTGCGATGAGTTTAGCGATCGCCACTACCCGTACCGGTGCCCTTTCTCGCATTAAAAGGGCGGATGCCGCGGCTGTTTCTTACCCCACTTTCTTTGAGACATTAGAAGCGGCGGTGAGCTAGATGGGATGGCGTTAGATGTGATGGCATTAGATGGGATAGCGCACTTGAGCGATTCGTAGCAAGCGATCGCTTACTGGCGGTCTATAGAGGCCAGTCCTTAGGGTGGCCTCCATAAAGATTCTTCAATAGCTACTTTGGGCTAGTTTTGAGGCACTTCTCAGATTCTTCTCAGGGGCGCTATGGTTTTGCACTGTCGCGCTCGGGAATCCTATCAATAATCCATAATCACTGAGTTTGCTTAAGCCTTGTTGCCCATAGGACAAAGAAAGGCAAACTAGCTGACCAAAACGTCCATGCAAAAAGTTTTAGTCATTGAAAACCCAGGTCCAAGTCGGCAGGCTTTGGTCAGCTTTTTGGAGTCTGAGGATTTCTTAGTGAACCTCGCAGACGATGGTTCGACCGGGGTAACGGCCGCTCGTCAGCATCGGCCAGATGTGGTTTTGTGCAACGGTTCATTTAGTGCTGGCCTCGACGGACACCAGGTATTAGAGGTTATTCGCCGCGATAGCGAACTAAAACTAACCCCATTTATTTTGCTCACTAACGATGGCTCCCGAGAGCATACTCGCCGCGCCATGGCGCTGGGCGCAGATGACTGCATTGTGCGTCCGGTGGCTAACTCGGAAATTGTGAACACCATTGCCGCCCGCGTGCAGCGTCAGCTCAACACCAGCGAGCTATACGTGACAACGCTGCGCAACACCGCTGAGCAAATCAACCGGCTAGCCCACTACGATAGCCTCACTGATTTGCCTAACTACCGACTTTTGCATCAGCGTCTTAGTCAGGCCATCATTACGGCGCACAGCAGTCAGCAAACCCTTGCCTTCATGTCCCTTAGCCTAGATCGGCTTCGGCTAGTGAATACGGTAATGGGCTATCCGGCGGGCGATGAGCTACTGAAAGCTTCAGCTCGAAGGATGCAGGCTTGTTTGCCTCAAGGGGCAACGCTAGCCAGACTAACCGCGAACCAGTTTGCCATGGTGCTGCCTAATTTGGAGCGCCCCCAACAGGCCCGCGAAACTGCTGAAAACCTGATGGATGCGCTGAGTCGTCCGTTCTCTTTGCCAGGGCAGGAAGTTTTTGTCACCACGAGTATTGGCATCGCTTTTTTATTGCACCAAAGTGAAGATATCTACACCCTTTTGCGCCAAGCCGATGCCGCCTTGGAATACGCAAAAAAGCAAAAGAGCAACTACTGTCAGTTCTACCGCTCTGATATGCCGGTGGTTTTCAGTGACCAAATCGCGATGGAAACCTGGTTGCGCTACGCCCTAGAGCGCAGTGAATTTGAGGTTTACTATCAGCCGCAGCTCAATGTCCGTACAGATAGAATAGAAGGCTGTGAAGCTCTGATTCGTTGGTGCCATCCTGAGCATGGTTACATTTCTCCTGCTAAGTTTGTGCCGCTGGCTGAAGATACGGGGCTGATTGTTGAAATTGGCCATTGGGTAATGCAAACAGCTTGCGCACAGGCAAAGCGTTGGGTAGATATGGACTTGGGCATGAAGTATGTGTCCATTAACCTGTCGAGCGTGCAGTTTAATCAGCCTCATCTCATTGACTCGATTAAGACGATTTTGGCCTCTACGGGGCTAATGCCCCACCAGCTAGAGCTGGAAGTGACCGAAACGGCGTTGATGCAGGATGCAGAAATGGCGATCACGACCCTGGGTGAAATTCAAGCCTTGGGCATTCGCACGGCTATCGATGACTTTGGCACAGGTTATTCGTCGCTGAGCTATTTAAAAGAGCTGCCCATCGACACCCTAAAAATTGATAACTGCTTTGTGCGTGGTGCGCCCCACGATCCTAAAAATCAGGCTATTTTGCAATCCACCATTGAGCTAGCGCATAGGCTAGATCTCAAAGTGGTCGCTGAAGGCGTCGAAACTTTGGATGAGCAGGCCATGCTGACACAGTACAACTGTGACTATTTACAAGGCTTTGGGGTCGGTCGGCCGATGGCGGCTGATGCCATTGAAAAGAATTTTTTACCGATTAGACCAGAAGTGCCTTCTCTTGTTTAGACTACTTGCGGCTCATCTGCATAAGACATAAGACATAAAGGCGCTATTTTCGTCTGTTGATGTCAGTTGGCTTATTGCCTGCTCACTTATGTATTTGTTTATGTATTTGTTCGTCTTCGTATAGTGCCTGCTGATTTGGCACCTGCTCATTTGGCGCATTCTGGATGATGAGCACATCCCTGGGCGGAATCTCGGTGAGGTATTTACGGTCAGTGTTTTTGCTGTTGAGGTTTTTGCTGAGAAAATTTCAGCAGGCTCTTTAAGAGCTGTAGCCTCTCCTGTCTAAGGATTACAGCTCTTGATATTCGCTTGAAAAGGGCATTGAATTTAAAATTCAGTATGCAACGTTAGAAACGCTACCGTAATTCCCCGTATGCAAGTGGGTATGTTAATAACACAACGATCTGACGGGTTCTGCGGAACCGATAACTTCTATGACCATGCAGCTAACTCTTAATCAGCCCGGCCAAGATCAGATGGCGCAGAATCAGCTGGAAGAGCTGGGCCTAGATGCATCCATGCTGGCGAAAGGCCGCATCAATAATTTTATTAGCAGTGTCCAGGCCTACGCGGATATGAGCCCAGACCAGACGATTCGCCGAGAGGTGAATAGTTGGATGATTCGCCGCGATCGCGCTTTGCTAGATCTGCCTCAATGGAGTGAACTGTTTGGCAGCGCTGGGCATTCCGTCTTAGCCTTTGTTTATCACGCCTTCAGCGAATATTCTGGCCTAGACTTTGGCCGCGTGCGCCCTAACGATAGTTTGAATAATCACCTGCACTTTCCGTTAATTTGCTGGTTTGACTGGACGATTACCTTCTGCGAAGACTTCTGTCAGCAGTTTGATGTGGACTTGAGCGATCGCTTTGATGAAGCGGACTTTGACACCATTGGCGAGCTAGTAGACTTTTTGGTTCAGCGGGTGCCTGTTGATGAAGGGTAAGCATTTGGAGCTGGACATTTAGAGCTGGACATTTAGAGCTGGACATTTTGATGTGAAGGTTTATTTTCTAGTTAGTTAAAAATCCGTTACGTTTAGGCGATCGCATCCCCGCACGTTTGATAGTCTTAATAAAATAGATATCCCCCGCTGCGACTTCCATGCCAAGAACTCAGAAGAACGATAACTTCATCGATAAGTCTTTCACCGTCATGGCCGACATGATTTTGAAGATGCTCCCGGCGAAGCAGCAGGCAAAAGAAGCCTTCGCTTACTATCGAGATGGCATGTCAGCCCAGGCAGACGGCGAATACGCTGAGGCGTTAGATAACTACAAAGAAGCGCTCACGCTTGAAGAAGATCCTTACGATAAAGGCTACATTCTCTACAATATGGGCCTGATTCACGCTAGTAACGGCGAGCACGAAGAAGCACTGGCGCTCTATCAAGAAGCACTAGAGCTGAACCCTCGCATGATTCAAGCGCTGAACAATACAGCTGTGATTTATCATTACCGGGGCGAGCAAGCCGAAGCCTCTGGAGACAAAACAGAATCTGACAAGCTATACGACGAAGCGGCTCGCTACTGGTTAGAGGCCGTTCGCTTAGCCCCTAATAACTACATTGAGGCACAAAATTGGCTCAAGGTAACAGGGCGGATGAAGCTCGATATGATCTAGCTCGATATGGATTAGCTTGGTATGATTAACCTCGCTTTTGACATTTTCGTTCACCCATCCTTTAGCTGCTCATGATTGATATCGAACAAGTTCGTAAAGTTGCTAGTCTGGCTCGCTTAGAGCTAACGGACGCTGAAGAGCAGCAGTTTACTGGGCAGCTCAATAGCATTTTGGACTATGTGCAGCAGCTCGATGAGCTAGACACAAAGGATGTGCCGCCAACAACGCGGGCTATTGAGGTGAGTAACATTACCCGACCTGACAAGCTAGAGACATTTGCTGCTAGAGAAGACTTGTTGGAGAGCGCACCGGAGCGCGAAGAAGACTTTTTCAAGGTTCCAAAGATTTTGGGTGGTGAGTAAACTTCTGTTCACTTCTTTTGCCTACTGCATGAGAACCGCCTCTATTAGAATTGTCTCCAGTTGGGAATGTATTTGGCCGATAGGTTGCTGACGTTTGCCAGATAGCCGATAAACCAAATAGCTGATAAACCAAATAGTTCATAAGCCAAATAACCAATAAAAAGGACATCGGTGCTATCTGCACTGATGTCCTTTTTCAGCTAGAGACGCTGATACATAGGGACGAAGAATCATGAAGTGAATAATGACGGTTAAAGCGGAGTGATTAATGAAGCATGGTAATTAATGAGGCGTTGGTGTACCCTCGTGGCTCAGCTAAGGGTGTCTAAGCGCTAAGGCGGCTTTTCTTTCCTCTGGGGAGAATTAGCGAAACTCTAGGACAAAAGCAGCGGCCAAACTGCATAGCATCGCGATCGCGAGTCCTCTCATGAGGATTGAAACCATGCTGCCTAAAGTCACTACAGAAATCAGCGATGGAAAGGCTAACCCTGCGGTGCCAGCCAGCCCCGTTCCAAGTAAGAACAGTATGAGCGTGCGTGGAAATGAGCGCATGATTGCATTCTTGAGGGGTGTTTGTGTCGATCTCAGCGGCACTTGATATGTGCTGGATTGGCGCGCTGGTTCTGGCTGGTAGACGTTTATTCTCTGGGCGGTGCGCTTTGCGTTTGGGGCAGGTGGAACTTGGATAAAGTCTAAGCGATTTGTTGGTGTGGCCTTAGCAGAGGCTGGTCTGACAGAAGATCTGGCAGAAGCTGGTTTGGTTGTGTTTGGCTGTGTGGTGTTTGGTTGTGTGGTGTTTGGTGCTAGGGTGATGCGCTGTGCAGGGTGCGCTATTACATTATTGGGCTGTGAGCGTAGCGCTGTTGGCTGGATGGTGCCTTTCCAAGTATCGAGTGTGTATATCTGGGGCGGAGGGGCGGTTCTGTTTTCGGGGGGGGCGGCTGTTGGGCGTTTGAATGCAGCTACTTGTTCATCGGGTGGTGTATTGAACACTCTGCTGCGCTTACTACTGTTCGCAGCGTTTGAGTCAACAGGGGGCTGATTGGGGCGTTTCTGTGAGAGTAGGGGCTGCATAGTAACGGGTTGCATGACGTTATCCTGTAGAGAGGTGGGCTGAGAATGTGAGATGTGAGTGTCTGATAGACGGATGGGTAGCTGGCACAGCTCCTCGGGTCTCTCACTATTAGTTGAACTTATGCTGTTAGAAGTGAGAGGTGCAGCGGTCTGAAGATGGGTATAAGCATCATCTAAAAGCTCGCTCATAAACTCTGCTAGATCTGGCGTACAGAGATCCGGCGAATAGTTAACACCGATGCCAGACTCATTGGACTGGTTGCCATTGGGCTGATTGATATTAGGCTGATTGATGTTGGGCTGGTTGATATTGGGTTGATTCATGTTAGAGACGTCAGAAGTCGGTGAGTGGGGCATTATGATGGCGCTCAAGTGTTTTCCTTACGTGTCCTTTTAGAACATCCAGCTTCTGTGAGGTAAGCATTAAGGCTGGCATTGGACTTAGAAATATAGCTTCGTGAGATAAGTAACCTCACTTATCTCACTCTCACAAGGTAGCGAAAGGATAAAATCCTGTCAAGGATGCGTGAAGCTAACGATTGGTTTTAAGAAGTTCTTATGAGGCACTAAGGCCTTGTGTAGATTCCTTTTGGGGCTTCTTGAAATTTTTCCTCTGAGTTTTATGGCTTTTTCTTAAGGTATATGGAAGATTCCGGAGCCTGTCTCACTTTGTGCTTTGCGCTACAGCTATTGATGTAGAAGCACTTAGTCTGTTCTTGAGGCGAGGCGCTTGCAGGCTTAGAGATTTCGGTCATCTCACAAAGGTCGGTAGTGAGCTATTCTTACCTAGAAACATGTGAGGTGTTATCAGGCATATGTCATACCCCAACCCTTCGTCTGAGTTTTCCTTAGACTTTCTGCGGCAGATGGCTAAGGCCAAGCGCGTTTCGGCTGGAGAGCTGAAAGCGCTGGAAATAGCGCTAAAGAAGAACGGAAGCCAAGACGTTGCGACTGAGTTGGGCATTACTCAAGCTGCGGTACGTAAGCGTTTGGGTGAGGTGTATAAAAAGTTTGAGATTCCTGGTAAGGGGCCGGGAAAGCTGGCGTCTTTGCGCGCGTTATTGCAGTCAAAGGCTAGTGAAAGTGAGAGCGATGCCCATGGGATAGATGCGCGATCGCCTCACGTTGCTCCGTTCTCTGTGGCTCATCCGTCTGTTCAGGCGACAGAGGCCGCTGATCCGGTGGCCCCGAACTTAAATAGTGCTAAGGGGCTGAGATCGTTTTATGGCCGTGGTCGGGAGTTGGATTCATTAGCAGAGTGGGTGATTGGCCGCAGTGGCCGCAAGCTGTTGGCGATTTGTGGCATTGGTGGCATTGGTAAAACGGCGTTGACCGCTCAGCTGGTGAGGAACGTGAGCAGCCATTTTGAGAGAGTGGTTTGGCTGTCAGTGGATAAAAGGGGGGAGGAAAAGCCGATTGAGAGGTTGCTAGGGGAGGCGCTTTCTAGGCTGCGGAATGTGGATTTTTTGCCGGTTGCTTTGGCAACCCCGGTTGAAACGTTAATTGAGCAGTTTGTGGATTATTTAGATCGCCATCGCTGTTTGGTGGTGATAGATGGCTTAGAGCGGGTGTTTATGAGCTACAGCGATCAAACGGTTAAAAGCAGCGTTCGGGAGAATAAGGCGTCTACGTTTGATGTGAAGCGTGCTCAGCAGGCGAGCGCTTATAAGCCTGGGTTTGAAGCTTATTATGCGTTGCTCAGTAGTATTCAGGTGCAGTCTTCTCAGACGGATTTGATTGGTCGTGAGCTGGCGAACACTTCTGAGGCAAGTGCCGCTCAAGATGCCAAGGGCGCAAGTTGTGTGGTGGTCACGAGTCGAGAGAAGCCTCGGGAACTGTTGGCCATTGCCGATGGCGATAACATTGCGCGGCTACACACCTTAGATGGCTTGCACGATGATGAAGCCAGAGCTTTGATTGATAGCTTTTATTTGAAGGGTGATGCTGCTGATTACAAGCAACTGATTGATCGGTATTACGGTCATCCGATGGCGCTGCGGCTGGCGAGCGGTACGATTAAAGATGCTTTTTTCGGCAAGATAAGAGACTTTTTAGAACAAGAGATTTCTGTTTTTGATGATTTGAGAAGCGTGATTAAAACGCAGTTTAAACGGCTCTCTCCCAGTGAAAAGGAAGTGATGTATTGGCTCGCTATCAACCGTGATGCCTGCACGATTGATAGCCTACAGGACGATATTGTTGCGAAAGACCATAAGCGTAACGTGCTGTATACCTTAAGCTCTTTGCAGCGCCGATTTTTAATAGAAGTAGAACAGGAACAGAATCAGGGCGGGGTGACTTCCTATCGGATGCACCCGATGGTGGCAGATTATGTGTTGGATCGTTTCATTCGTTCTGTGTTTAGGGATTTGCTGCGGGGGGATTTATCTCTTTTTAATGCCCATGCCTTGATGAAGGCCGATGCGGATGACGAACTCCGAGAGTTTCAGCGTCAGCAGATTGTTCAGCCTATTTTGGAGCGATTGAATAACTATTGTAAGAGTTTGTATCAGGCGGAAAAGCTTCTCAGTCGTCGTTTAGATGAGTTTCGTGAAGGGAATCGTCGTCGGTTGGGGTATGCGGGCGGCAATTTTGTGAATCTGTTGGTTCAGCTTTCTGAGGGACAGGCGCTGTGTGAAAAAGACTTTTCTCAGCTTACGATTTGGCAGGCGTATTTGCAGGGTGTGCAGCTCAGAGAGGTGAACTTTAACAAGTGCGAGCTAAATCGCTCTGTGTTTACAGAAACGCTCAGTGATGTGATGGCGGTGGCTTTTACGGGGGCAAACAGTGTGTCTGCAACCTCTGCCTCGGCGCCACTGATGGCTGCGGGGGATGCCACTGGAAAAATTCATTTGTGGCCAACGCGAGCGCCTGCTAAAAAATGCGCTGAGTGGGTGGCCCACACGGGGTGGGTGAGGGCGATCGCGTTTGCGCCCAATGTGCACTTACCCAATCCGCATTTGCTGGTCACTGGCGGTGACGACAATCGTTTAAGACTATGGCAGATTCCGGATACGACGCTGCAAGGCGGCCTTCAGGCGCTAAATTATCCCACTCAAATATGGCAAAAAGAGGTCGTAGATTGGGTGCATGCCGTGGCTGTTAGCCCGGACGGGCAGATGATTGCCAGCGGCGGGGATGCCAACATTACGCTTTACCGCATTTCAGATGGTGCAGAGATTAATGCCTTTACAGATGAGGTAGTTGCCGGTAAGGCTAATGCCAGTAAGGGTAGTGCCGGTAAGACGGTGGCTCAGTCTGTCTCTCAATCTGTTCAGAAAAATCGTATCCGTGCGCTGGCGTTTAGCGCCGATGGTCAGTGGCTAGCTAGCTGCGGAGATGACGATGTGGTGAGAGTTTGGGCTGTGGATGCGGCCAAGACTCCGGGCGATGAAACAAAAGGGCTAATCAGGTTGGTGGGCCATCGCGCTTTGATTCATACGGTGCGCTTTAGTGCGGATGGGAAATGGCTGGTGAGTGGTGGCGCTGATAAGACGCTGCGTGTGTGGGATTTGGCAACAGGGGCGGAAAAGGCGCGGTTTCAGCGTCCGAGCGATCGCGTGCGTTCTGTGGCGATTACCCATAGCGGGCTGCTGGCGAGCGGTGGCGACGACTGTCAAATTAGGCTCTGGGATATTCATACGTGTGAACATTTGCAAGATATCTCTACGCAGCAGAGCCGGATTTGGTCAATTGATTTTCAGCAGCAGGGCGACAAGCTGTTGCTGTTGGCCGGTGGTGATAAGCAAGCGCTGATGCTCTGGGAAATTGCTGGCAGAGTGGGGCATGCAAGTGAAAATAACCCGAATGACAACAATCTGACTGAAATCAGCCCGAATAACAACAATCCGAATGGCAACAATCCGAATGACAACAATGCGAGTGTAGATAGCCTTACCGTGCGCCCGATTAGAACGTACCGGGGGTACACCAATGGCATTCGTTCGGTAGCGTTTTTAGGCGATCAGCGCATTATAGGCGGGGGCGATAGCGGCGAACTCTCGGTATGGGATAGATCTGGCGCGCTGAAAGCGACACTGCCGTCGCATCATGGGCGCATCTGGTCGGTGGCGGTGGATTTGGAAAATGCGCGAATTGCCAGTGCCAGTGATGATCACACCATTCGGCTATGGAATGCAAAGACTGGGCAGTGCCTGACGACACTTGCTGGCCATAATAACTGGGTGCGTTCTGTGGCATTTAGTCGCCACGGTCGATTCTTGGTAAGTACGGGAGATGATTGTTCTATTCGTGTGTGGAATACGGCATCGGGGTTTTGCCGTAGAAATATTGAAAAGTTTGATGCGTGGGTGCGTTCCGTGGTGTTCGATCCTACGAATAGCCGCTATGTGATTACGGGCGGCGATGATGAGGTGGTTAAACGCTGGGATATTAAAGAAGAACACCCCATGCTGCTGGCGAAGCATCAGCATAGAATTTGTTCGGTGGCCTGTAATGGCAAGTTTGTGGCGAGTGGAAGTGATGATGCCACGGTGATTGTGTGGGATGTGGAAAAGAAGGAGAAAGTTTATCACTTTGAGAATGCTGACTTGGGCATTAAGTCAGTGACGTTTAGCCCTGATGGGCGCTATCTTGCGGCTGGCGGCGAAGATCAGCTGGTGTATGTTTGGGATTTGGAGGCTGATGATTCGGAAGAGAGTTGTCTTGAACTGAGACCACAGGATTATCAGGGGCGATCGGGCGGTATTCGCTCAGTTGCATTTAGCATAGATAGCCGTTACATCATTAGTGCTGGGTTGGATGAGATGATTCGCATGGGTGACTTGCAGAATATGGCGGATGGCCGCGCCCATGTGATGAAGCCTTTGATTGAGCGCGATCGCCCCTACGAAAATATTAAAATTAAAGACGTGCAAGGACTCAGCGACTTGCAGGTAGCCAATTTAATGACGTTAGGTGCAGTGAACAGAACCCATTCTCTTTTGAATTAGGTCGTCTTGGATGAGGCCGTCTTGGATGAGGCCGTCTTGAATTAGAAGACGCCGTAGCGGATGATAAATGACGATGGTATGAGATGCGTTGATGCAGGTAAGTGTAATGGCTGGTTGGCTCCGTACGTGTGGGCTCCGTCTGTGCGGGCGTAGCGTTCGTTTTGCTGCGATCGCCTTTGTCTTATGCGTTGCCGTTGTGCTCACCTTTACTCTGCCAACCGTGACGTTGCCAACCGCTGCCTGGGCCGCTGATCTGCAATCTAGCCAAGCGTCTGAGCAGCCCGCTATTTTAGTCGGGCCAAAAGAAGACGCCCCGATTCCGCTCTACCTTCGTCCGGCTGCGAATCAGCCCAACGTTGGCTATGGCATGAGCGGCGCAGTGGTAACCGTGCTAGAGCAAGTTGCTAGCTTTTTGCCAGAAGCCGATCAAAGCGCTGCCTGGAATCATATTCGCTTAGAGGATGCGCCCTTCACCGAAGGCTGGGTGCAGGGGCGGTTTTTGTTAATGCAACAGGAAGCCGACTGACGTGACCCGATGCAGACGTGCCCTGATTCAGAGATGTGGTAGTTTGTCTGGGTTAACGACTGCAAAAATAGATTGAATTCGCGTGTGTGAGAACTCAAAGCTGAAGGTGCTTTGCGCCTGGTTGGATGGTGCCGTATTCAAAATGCCGGGTTGTTCATTGATGTAGGCCATGTTGGCACTAAATGCCGGAATCAGGCGACTGCGCCGAATGGCAATGAGAAATCGAGCCACTTTTTGATGACCCAGCAGTGGCTGGGATACCGCTGTTGTTTTGCCGCCCCCATCTGACCAAAAGGTGACATCTTTTTTCATCAGTGAAATGAGGCCCTGCACATCACCTTGTGTCCAACACGTTAAAAACTGTTCTATGGCGCGTTCTTTTTGTTGAATAGATAGGGTGAGGGCCGGTTTTCTCTGTTTGAGGTGCTGCCGCGCCCGGCAGACAATTTGACGGCAGTTGGCGGTGCTTTTGCCCACTGTGCTGGCAATTTGTGGATAGTCGTAATCAAAGACTTCTCGCAATAGATAGACGGCTCGTTCGGTTGGTGATAGGCACTCTAGCAACGTGAGAAAGGCGTAGGATAGCGATTCTGATAGCTCAGCATGATCGCTGGTGGCATCGATGGTTTCTGTGATGATAGGTTCAGGGAGCCAGGTGCCAAAATAGCGCTCTCGTTTCACTTTGGCCGAGCGCAGCTGATCGATACACAAACGAGTGATGAGACTGGAGAGAAAGGCTTTGGGCGATCGCACCACGGTTTTACTCGACTGCCATCGAATCCAAGCCTCTTGAATCATGTCTTCTGCATCGCTAATGCTGCCGAGCATGCGATAGGCGATCGCAAACAACAGCGGCCTATACTCATTGAAAACGACTAACTTATTCATGTGTCTGGCTACCAAGTTTTCGCAAGTGACATTAGCTCAGCCTGGGCCGAGTCAATAGACTGCTGCCGGATATCTGCCTCCATAAACTGATTGGGCACTGGCACAACTGTCACGTCTTTAATGCCAATGAACCCCAACACCGTGCGCAAATAAGTATCGCAAAAGTTCATACCACCCATCGGCGTGCCAACCACAAAGTCACCTGCGCTAGGGCTAATAATTAATGCCTTTTTTTCCGTAACGAGACCTTGAAACGTGTTGTCTTCAGGGAAGAATTTGAAGGTTTTGTTAATGCGTACAATGTTGTCGATATATGCCTTGAGAGTAGATGGGATGCCGAAGTTGTACATCGGGACGCCAAGGAGGAGCGCATCGGCCCAAAGCAGTTCTTTAATAAGCATTTCAGACTCAGCTAAGGCGGCGTTCATTTCAGGCGATCGCGTTTCCGGCATCATGTAGTTGCCCCTCGTCCATAGTTCATTTGGCGGCTTAGGTGTCTGCTTGCCGACATCTCTGTGTTTGCAGTGCATCGTCGGATAGGTCGTTTGTTGTGCCTGGAGGAATGCATTGCTTAAAGTGCGTGAGATAGAGCCGGTTTCGCGAGCGCTTGATTGAATGTTCAGTAATGTTTTCATAGCGTTGAGAAGAAGGTCGATGAATGGTCACCATACTTAGACGAAGCTCCCCTTCTATCTGTGACAGCTGCATCTGTGACAGCTGTATCTGTGACAGTTATGCGTTTTCGTCTCAAGGGTTGGTTCCTGGTTTGCGGTTGCCGGGCTGTCGCGTTTTTGCGTTTTTGTGGTGCGTCTGTGTGTCTTCTCATTTTGGGTGGTGTCTTCTACCATTAAATGAGGTATAGCGCTTGGATCAGTTGCCTGGAAAGCATTGTCGCCTTTTCTTATTTGCTTAGGCGTTCCCCATCTGCCCTGTGAGGGCACCGGCTAAATCGTTTTATCTATGGCTAAGTATGAAAAGAGATGGCAAGTATTAAAAAATACATCTCGTTTACGTTAGCTCAATTATTAGGGTGGCACTTGGCTTAGCACGAGTCGCTAAGCGCAGGGTCATATTGTCTTTGGTGTGCGCATTTGCATAGAGAGTAAAAATGAAATTTAATCGTGTTGTTATAGAGCTAATGTTGGTGGTGGGTGCGATCGCAGGGGTGGCCTCTGTAGTCTCTGCTCAACTACCGGGGTACCGTTCTTCTCAATCTGAGCAGACGTCTGCTCAAACGATTCAACTATCAGCTGATAACGCCGATGACTTAGCGTGGCTAGGCAACCTAGTTGGAATTGCTCAGTTTGTGCAAAATCCTACGCAGTATAGCTTTGCCTGTGGAGAAGCCCCTGGGCAAGTAACAGATGCCTCCTTAGAAGGCGATGTGATGACCATTGCTTTTCGCTATCCCTCTGACGGTGAAGTTAGAACCGGAGAACTCACCGGAACCGTAGATGCAGAAGGCTTATTTGTTGGTACCTATCAGACACAATCTCAGCAGGGTGTGCTAAAAGGTGACGTTACGATGACTTTTGTCGCTGATGGTACGGCGGAAGGTAGCTACGGCAACGGTGTCGGCACCACTCGCATTTTTCTATAGGTTGCTGGTATCTGGTCGTTGTCCGTTATCTGGCAGCTGTCTGCGTAAAACTCATTTGCGTGGAACAATCCGTTCTCGTAGAACCAGGCTTGAGTGAATCAACAGAATGTTAAACCGTCTGCTGTGACAATATCTGTTGCAATTGTGTACATTTTTGAAAACTAAGCTTGTTGTTGGGCTTGCCTTCCTTCGAGCAAGTCTTTTTTTTGTTTAAAGGCGGCGACCACAAAATCCATAAAGACTTGAATGCGCGCAGTGGACAGTAAGTCTTTATGGGTCAAAATCCAAATGTCACGAAAGGGTGTGCTATGCCCTGGCGGTACTCTTTGTAAGGTGGGTTCTATATCTCCCATAAAGCAAGGCAAGCGAGCTATTCCAGCCCCAGATTTTACTGCTGATAGCTGTACGAGGGCGTTGTTAAAGTGGCCTCTGGGAGGAACCGTTGGAAACTCACTTTGCCGTATCCATTCTGCTTTTGGGACTGGGAAGTCCCACCCAATCCAATGCGCACTGTCTTTGGCCTGGGGTAAAGGGTGGCGCTGCAAATAGTCTTTAGAGGCGTAGGTGGCAATATAGTAGCGGATGGCTTTGCGACCAACCAGGTGCTCTGGAGGATGCTCAATTAGCCGAATGGCGACATCGGCCTCCCGCTTGCTTAAGCTCAACATGCTGTAGGACACCAGCACCTTTAAATCGATGTCTGGATAGGTCTCCATAAACTTTACTAAATCTGGCATTAGCAAATTTGCGGCCAATACATCGGGCATCGTGACCCGAATCTCTCCCTTTAAATCCGCATCCTGCCCCAGAATATTGCGCTCAATTCCATTAATCTCTTGTTCAATCCGTGATACTGACGCTAGCAATGATTCTCCCGCAGTTGTCAGACTATATCCGGTGCTAAGTCGATTAAATAAATGAACTTTTTGAGTGGCCTCAAACGCTTCTATTCGTCTAGCG
Source organism: Phormidesmis sp. (assembly GCA_045110585.1). Lineage (GTDB taxonomy): Bacteria > Cyanobacteriota > Cyanobacteriia > Phormidesmidales > Phormidesmidaceae > Phormidesmis. The sequence continues at coordinate 39,769 of JBGCGG010000056.1, forward strand.
ATCGTGGAGTGATGGATGTCTAGCTTTTCGGCTGCCGCCCTCGCCGAGCCTTGTCTTGCCACCGCTAAAAAGATTTTAAAATCATCCCAGTTCACGCGACAAGGCTCCTTCTGATTTGTTGAATGGTTGGGCTGGTGGTTGCGCAGTGTCGCAAATATACACCCGTCTGGCGCATATTTGCATATTCTCATTTATCAGGCCGTTACGTACCATCGGATTATCTGAATATGTCATGTGCGCAAGGAGATTTGATTGCTATGACCGTTTCTGTGATAGCTGAGATTGGATGAGAAAGATGGTGATCGGTGGACTAATGGCTGCAACAACGAGTTTATGTTTGGTGGCAGGCTATGTTACCACTAGCCGATGTGGCCCCTATGCGATATCTGCACCTGAAGTATTGGATGACAATTTAATGGATGCGCCGCTAAGGGCCTCGGGTCGAGTTCGCTTAGCGGCTTCGCCAGAAAAAGTGTTTGATTATCTTTCGGATTCGCAGACGCTGCCCGCTTGGATGCCTGGCCTAGATGGCTTGAGCTATGACCATTCTGCTTCGGATGATTCCGTTTCGATTGGGAAAGGCAGTAGACGCACGTTAATGTTTGGCACACAAGCGGAGTTAGAAGAGATTGTTCAATTTGAGCGGCCCACTGTTGTGGCCTATCGGATTCTTGATGGTGTTCCTGTCCGTAACCATTTAGCAGCTATTTATATAGATAGTAACGGGGTAGGGGGGAGTATCCTCACGTGGTATCAGTACTTCGATATTCAGCGGACGTCTCTTTTAGGCTGGGCTATGCCATTTATGGTACGCCGATTTATGAGAGAGGGGCAGCGTAATTTGCTTCAAGTATTTGGGGGTGAATTGGTAGATGTGGGTAGCTGTCTGTAATCGTCAGCAGCAGTTTTCGTTTTGCTTAATTTAGCCCGATGCTGTCAAGTGCGTTTGGTCATAACGGTTAGCTTATAACTGCTGTAACTCACAAGCTAACGTCAGTAACATCAAAATCATTAGCCTCAAAATCATTAGCCTCAAAATCACTTCTAATGGATGTCATGCATCCTGCACTTTGTGATGCCAGATGATTCGTTCTGTCGCTTCGCTAATTCCAACTGTCTTGTTCTAATTCTTTCTGCTTTAACCTTCTCGTTTCAATTCTTTTTGTCTCAACCTTCTCGTTCCAATTCTTTCATCACCAGACTTGCCTCGCTAGATTATACGCAAACAGATTCCAGTGTTCGATGTCTTGAATGTATGAGGCATCAATGCTTGACCATTTCGCAAGAGACCCTAAACCTATGTCAGAAAATACGCCTGTTTATCTTATTGCTCAGCTCGAAACAATAGATTTAGAAAAACACTTTCAATCATATGGCATTCCTCTTTTTCCCCTTCTCCAAAGCTATGGGGCTGAAGTGTTGATTGCAACCTCTGAACTTGCTGTTTTAGAAGGGGCTTATGAACATAATCTTACGGCTGTTATTAAGTTTCCTTCGGCTGAGGCTGTGCAACGCTTTTACCAATCGCCTGAGTATCAGCCTTTGAAGGCAAAGCGCTTAGAAAATACCCGTCCCGAAACGTCTCGTTTAGTGATCGCCCCTGTGTTCACTGGTCTTCCCTAATAATTTTTCTCCATTTAAAGACTCCATTCAAACATTTAATTGTAAAGATTCAGGTCGTAGTCAGTGGAATGAGCGAGGGCATTTCGATACGCTCATGATGCTGAGCGCTGAGGGCTTGCGTAAAAAATGCCATGGCAGACCGCCCCTGCCTTCGACAGGTCTGAATGACAGAGAGTAAAT
>JBGCGG010000057.1:0-4550 GCA_045110585.1 Phormidesmis sp.
CTTGATTATGACATAAGTTTTGGAACGTAAATATAGCTCTAAAATCTGCTTTTTGGCTGTTTTGCCAGCATTTCCCAAAAACGGTCCCTTCTGACACACTAGTACACTACGCGACCTCAACAGCTTAGAAAGGTAAATTGAGGGGAGTTTAGTAAGCTTTGATTTTCAGACGGGTTTCTTTGCGTCAATGCAGAAGAAAATCGCAGCAAAGAGAACAGTCAAGAAATCCCTCGTTTACTAAGCGAACAAACGTACTAAATTAGTTCGCCAACAGTATCCGGTCGTTTAAAGTACATACTACACAGAGCCACCTCAAACTAATCGTGACACTGAGCGGCTACTGCTAACTTTCTCTTCATGCATCTCAGATCACGTAATCAAACTTTGTTCTATTTTACCTGACAGTCGTCAAAGGTCACCAGATCTGAGTTATTGCGAATGCAGTGCTAGATAACGCCAGTATGATTCTCCTACTTGTCAAACACCACAGCAAGTGCCGCGATTGGGGCAAAAGGAGCTGTCGTTGATCACATTTGAAGTGCTCCATCAAATGAATCTGTCCACTCTGCTTGTCGCATGAAGGAATTATCCATTGTTCCCTTTTCTCCAAGACTCATTCAAAATGTATAAAGATCCCTTTAAAGACGATTAGAACAAGATACAACCATATCAAACAAACTTAAAAATCCCTTTCATACAAGGGATTTCGACCTGCATAGCGTCATTTTTCCCAATCAGTTATAGGGCAGTAAATATACTGGAAAAAGCACAGAAAAGCCTCTTTCTTTTCTGCCTTTTCCCGCTTACGTGTAATGTTTCTTCTCAGTGTCTTCACTTACACTTACGTAATACCAACGAGGGGAATACGGATGCCTGCCGAATAGCCTAGATGTGTGGATTCTCACCTGAACGGAGCGACGGCAACAACCTATGAAATCTAATTTCCTCTCATTCACTCTGATGAGCACTAGCCTTGCCGCAACATTCATAGGAATGACCAATCCTGCTGCTGCCTTTGTCATTGCAAACACAAAAGGTAGCTGGGACAACGCTAAACTCTCTGCAGGCTACACCATCGGTTCTGATGGCTATGCAGCGGGGCCGTGGAACGACGTTATTTTTCGAGAGAGTGGAAACGACTCTCAGCTCCGTTGGGGAGACTCTATATATGGCTCTAATGAAACGTGGGCTTACAACTGGTCTGACCGCCAGGCTGGTCATAACTATCAGTACGGCTGGTACACCAACCACAACGGGTACTGGGTCGAAGGCTGGCACCACTATGACTACGTCTCACCATACGAGAAGAAAAGTGGCTTAGGGTTTGAGGGCGTAAGCAACCTTTCCATTGATGTCGGTGACATTTTTAATGTGGGTTCACTCACTCACTTTAATCAAACTATCTGGTCAAATGGTAAGGATGTCACCAGCACTGATTTTAGCCTTGAGCTTGATTTTAGCGAAAACACAATCGGCACACAAGTTTTTGACTTCACCATGAGTGTTGACGAAACTGACAACAGCCAGGCGGTGTGCCCCTATCAAACGATTGGCTATGGATGTTCTGATAAAATTACATGGGATTTTGCCATCGACCAGCAGAGTTCATTTATTTACGAGAATGAAGAATATACGCTAGAGCTAATGGGCTTTTCTGAGCAGGTGGCTGCTAGCAGCATTGTGAATGAGTTTATTTCAAATGAAAAGGCTAACAACTCGGCGAATTTGTTTGCTCGACTCGTAAAAGTCGATAACACTCAAGACATTCCAGAGCCTGCTTCAATCCTGGGCTTGGCTGGACTCGGTTTGGTTGCGATAACTTCGCGGAAGAAGCGGGTAAGTCAGCTTGTATCGACGTAGTTTGGGCTGGTTCAAAAAAAATCAATTTAGGGTAACACTCGCAGCACGAAATAGACCATCGTTGTTGATGATCTATCAGGCTAATGTCGTCAGTCTCTACGCTCTTTGGAAGCGCTGAAAACCAAGGAGTTCGAGCCAATGTCCATGGGCTTCCCCGGTTCTCACGGTTCGCTCAAAATAATTTGAGTTCCAAAAATACGACGAAGGCAATGGATTTTTAGGCGATTAACAAATGAACATAGCCGTGAGTTTTGTGCCTGTGTATCCCTGGCCAATCAGTCAACTGAAAAAATAGAACAGATTTACGCTACATATAGCGTTTTGGTATTTCTTGGTACCACTAAGATAAATGAGCGAACCATGAGCGGTTAGTAATTGCTTCGGACTTTTGCCCACCCGTTCGGGCTTTAGCGACCTGATAAAGCAGCGGTGATTCAAGAAAAATTGCAGCAAGCTCAGATAATCGTCACCGAGGCTGCGCCGCAGAAAAAAGTAATTGCGCAGCCGTGAGTTGAGATTCTCGACTAGCGAGCTGGCTCTTTGAGTGCTTCGCCGACTGCCTCCATGACATCATGAAACTTTCCTGATAGCTGGCTGTGCAACTGATTCCACCGTTGCCAATAGGCATTAGAAGTCTTGTGCTTGCGGTGCAATAAACAGATATCCCGCACGTCCTGTAACGGCAGCTTCAAGCCCTCAGCAATGTCTGCCAGTGTCTGATCGAGAACGCCGGAAAACGCCAGTAGCTGATCGCGCTGGTTACGCAGCGCCTTTCTGAGCTTTCGGATAGTGGGATAGCATTCATCTTCTCGCTGTTCCAGTTCACTCACGATAAAGTCAAAGAGTTCCTGACGCACCGCCAGCGATGGACCAGCCAAGGCCAGTACATCATGAGAGAACCAGCCCAAGAGCATTTTGACATCTTGGGCTAGACAGATGAGTGTCTGATCTCGTTGTTCGGCCAGTAACTGTTGGCTGAGCAGTTTCTGCGCCACAATCTCCTTCAAACTGGTGTTGTCCAGTTGCTGGGCCTGTTTAACCAACCGTGCTGGCCCGCCTTGAACACGACGACTCAGACCATTGGCAACTTGCTCAAACTGATGCTGGATATGGAATACGTCTCCATGACAGGGGATCTCTGGCATCGCCGCTTTCTGACCCGCCCGCAGACCACTGCCGCCATCGGCAATCGTGTAGTCCGGGGCAAACCCTTGCTCCATGACTGACATCCAGCAGGTGCCAGCCCCAGGTGGCCTCATCTCGGTGGTCTACACGCTCTAGGAGATAGCAGTAGGTGGACACTGCATCCACACCCACCAGTACGGGTTTATCGGCATGGAAAATCTCATCGTGAAGTCCCACCTCAATGCCAGATAGGTCTTGAGTTTGATTGATCGCAGTGGCCGCTTCAGCCGTTTCCTGAAGTCGATTGTGAACGGTGCCGATGCTAATCGACGTATCAAATAAATCACGGAATAGTTCTACCACCCCACGATAGGAGCTGTGGCATATCAACACCAAGCCTAGAATCAGCTGGTAAAGACAGTTCTTGGTCACGGGCAGATGAAACAGAACCTCGTCACCCCCCTGAGACGGCGCAACCGAATCATCGAGGGATTGCTGTGCTTTATCACCCTGCTGGTATAGCAACCGCCATATAGGTTAGTACGTCATATGGACTATACCTGAGTCGGCAAGCGAGCAATGCCCAAACCCTACAGTAATGACCTACGCCGTAAAGTCGTGGACGCCATCATCCTCGATGGGATGAAGCGGTGCGAAGCCAGCGAACACTTCAACCTCAGCCGAAATACCATCTATAACTGGCTTAAATGTTATGAGGAAACCGGTGATATTCAGCATCAGGCCCGAACTCACAGCGGTCATAGTCATAAGATTACCGATTGGGAAGCCTTCCGCATATTTGTAGTGGCCCATGCCGATAAAACCCAATCAGAACTGGCAGAACTCTGGGAAGACGAGATTAGCGATCGCACCATCAGTCGTGCCTTGAAAAAGATTGGGTTTACGCGAAAAAAAAAGACCTATGGTTACAAAGAACGAGATGAGCAAGCCCGAGTTATCTTTCTAAAGCAGTTAGCCACCCTCAAGCCTGAGGAGATTGTCTATGCTGATGAATCCGGCATGGACAATCGAGATGACTACGGCTATGGTTATAGCCCGAAAGGCGAACGCCTCCACGCTTTGAAGGCAGGGAAAAGAGCAGGACGCGTAAACATGATTGCGGCCCTTTGCAATCATCAGTTATTGGCCCCCTTTACCTTGGAAGGGGCTTGCAATCGAGGGGTCTTCGAACTTTGGTTAGAGCATTGTTTAATACCCGAATTGAAGCCTGGGCAGAAACTAGTGATTGACAATGCCACCTTTCATAAAGGTGGCAAGATTGAACAACTGGTCGAGGCTGCGGGGTGTGAGGTTTGGTATCTGCCACCTTACTCGCCGGACTTTAATAAGATTGAGCAACAATGGTCGGTCCTTAAAAGCCGTATTCGTAAGCAGATTGACCAGTTCCCTACACTGCGCTCGCCATAGAGCATGTCCTCCGCCTTGCTGCGTCCTAATCTATATGGCGAGCGCGATAGATGAACTTCCGACTCACCTGGTGCTTATCTGCCAGCTGGCTGATGGGTTCTGTGCGAGCCAGTACATGAATGCCAATCTCTTGGCGA
>JBGCGG010000058.1:0-108712 GCA_045110585.1 Phormidesmis sp.
GAGGTAGCCCATCAGCTCCAGAACAATCAGCCGACCTTCTTCGGCGTAGACTCTCACTCTCATCACGTTTTCCTGCTCGCTTTTTTTCTTCAGGGCTAGGGTGTGTAGCTCTACTACATCTCTTGCCCCGGCTTTGAGAAAGCCAAGCTGCTCGGCCAGCGATCGCAGTCGTTCAGAAATGGGATGGGCGACCCGAAACATTTTTTGCTCTAGTGCCTGATCCAAAATTTGACTGTAGGTATCGACCATTTGCTCAAAGATGTCAGGCACTGTCTCTTTGAGTAGCCCCGATTCAAATAACTGAGAGGTAATGGTGGCGGGCCTCACCGAATTGGCCAGCCGCTCAAAGTGCTCAATTTCGGTTCGACGGGGGGGCCGTTCTTGGATGGGGGCTAAGGTGTTTTCGGCTAAGGTGCTTTCTACTACTGTGGGGTGGCGTTGACGATCGGCGGCGAGCAGTAGGGCGTAGGCCAGTAAATTTGGATCGAGATTGTCTTTGCTTAAAAAGCCTTGTGCGCCCGATTCGATGACCTGCACGGCAACCACTTCATCACTGACGCCCGTGAGCACAATGACAGGCACTTCGGGATGGATGTGGCGCATTTTTTCGACGGTGGCAATGCCCTGACTATCTGGAAGGTTGAGATCCAGCAGTACGACTTGGCGATCGCCTTGGTCAGTACTTTGGGCCAATACTTCTAACCCCAAGCTCAAACGCTGGACATGCCTCAGCTGAAACAAATCGTTTTGGGCATCTACAGCCGGTTGCGATTCTGATAACAACGCTTGAATAGAATCTAAAATCGAAGGTTCGTCATCGACGAGCAAAACATTGAAAGGGGTGTAAGCCCGCATAGATCGCCTCCGATGCCGCAGGAAAAGATAACAAGCTAACAGTTGCGCCTGCCCATGAAAGAGAGGTCAAGCTGCTAGGTGCGCTTCGGCCGCTATTAACGCCGGTATTTATCAAAACCTACGAAGAGAGAAAAAAGATCAGGTGCTTAATCCAATGTGACTTTTGCGGGCGATATGAACCTTTAGGAATAAATTTAGCCGTGAAATAATAAATGATGTAACAGCGAAAGGCTCGGTGTTAAAACAACATTAACGCCGAGCCTTTGGGAGAGCTTGTGTGAGTGAAAATCTAAAGTAAGCGTTAAAAGAGCGCCGTTAAAGAGCGGCGCTGAAGAGAGGCGTTAAAGAGCCGCCGCTTTGCGCGTTTGCTCAATGAGTTCCAGCCATTGCATAGCGGTTTGCGTTGTGGGATGGTTCTTGCTGAGCACGGGGATGTAGATGTCGAGGGCTTGTTGAATTGCGATGAAAGCTTTCTGGTATTGCTGGGTGTTTTGATAGATTTCTGCCAGGTTAAAGAGATTCCCTGCAGTGGAAAGATGGCGATCGCCTAGTTTGGCTTGTCTGATGTTTAGCGATTGTACATACAGTGGCTCGGCTTTGCTGTAGTGCTTTTGAGCTTTGTACAGGGCGGCTAAGTTCGTGAGGCTAGAGGCGGTATCGAGGTGTGTTTTGCCTAGTTTGGTTTGCCTGATTTCTAGCGCTTGTATATATAGGGGTTCGGTTTCGCTGTAGCGCTTTTGCACTTTGTACAGCAATGCCAAGTTATTGAGGCTGGTGGCGGTGTGCGGATGCGTTTCGCCTAGTGCGGTTCTGCTAATCTTTAGGGCTTGTTTGTACAAAGGCTCTGCTTGGAGGTAGCGCTTCTGGGCTTGGTATAGGGCGGCTAAATTATTTAGGGTGGAGGCGGCTAGAGGGTTGTTTTCGCCTAATGTTGCTGTCCAGATACCTAGGGCTTGCAGGAACAGGGGTTCGGCTGCTTGGTAGCGTCCTTGGGCCTGGTACAGTTCTGCCAAGTTATGAAGATTGGCGGCGATGTAGGCGTGTTTGTTGCCTAGTGCGGATTTATGGATGGCTAATGCCTGCACATATAGCGGTTCTGCTTGGTTGTAGCGCCCTTGGGCTTGGTACAGTTCTGCCAAGTTATGCAGGCTGCCTGCGGTGTCGAGGTGGTGTGCACCCAGTGCGGCTTTACTCGTTTCTAGTGCGCTTTTAAAGTAGCGTTCTGCCTCCTGCGCCACATTCAGGGTTTGATAAAACTGCGCTAGGCCGCGATCGCATTCAGCTTTTTCTTTTGCGGGTAAGGTGTCTTTCCACTGCGCGGCCACGGTTTTCATATGGGGTATGGCCCCTTTTACCCGCGCCTGCGCCTTCACTGACATTACAGGTTCTATTGTTTTGGCGATCGCTGTCATGGTCTGTGAGTAGCTGCACTGGAATGCGGCTGTGGCCTGGGCTAATCCGTTGGCTGCTGCCTGGTGGGCCTGCTTTTTGGTCTGGCCTTTAGTTTGTAGAAAAGCTTTGATGCAGCGATGGAGCTGATAGTGGTTTTTCCCGGCCCGATGCAGAAGGCCCTGCTTAATGAGCTGTTGCGTGGCTAGCATCAGGGTTTGATTGTGGAGTAAGGGGCACCACTGCTTAGATGTGGTTTTTTCTAGGGGGGATAGTAAATGTGGCCATCGGCTTTTTGGCTGCGTTTGTACGCGGCACTGTCCCACGACTTCTTGTACTAGTTCTCTGGGAATGGGTGCTAAGGCAAACAGGCTTAGCATCACAGCTAGCTGCTGCTCTGCGGCATTCAACTGCTCCCAGCTCAGTGCTAGGGCTGCATTTAAGGCACACCTTATGTCAGGCTGGGTTGCTGTCGTTCTCTTCTTTTTATGTAGCAGTCTGGCTATAGATGCCATTGAGGCATGCTGCTGTGTTTTTCGTTTCAGCTTAGTCAGCAGCTTTTCAACAGACCAATGGGGCTTGCGTGCCAGCAGCTTAGCGACTACTTCTATGCTCAAAGGCAAGTGGCCTAACCACTGGCAGAGGGTCTGCGCAGCGGGCACGTTTTTTTGTAGTCGTTTATTGTCTGCGCCGAGTGCTTGCAGTAAATGCACAGCTTTGGCGGGGGGGCAATGCTTTTAAAGGCAGGCATATGTCTGAAGGCTGGATGGGCGCATGGGTGGTGATGAGCACCTGGAGGGTGTTTGGGTGGGCGGGCAGATGCGGTGCAATGGTTCCGTAGGTTTCTACATCATCCAAAATCAGGAGCTTACGCCCTGGCAGTAGGGCATCCCATCTTGCTAAGTAATGCTGCACGATGGCTGTGTTGGTGGGTGCCTTTCCCAGGGCTGCGGGGAGTGTTTCTAACCCGACTGATGTTGCTGCGTAGTCCAGTATTTGGGTGAGGCGTTCGTTTGCGGTTACCCACCAAATGCCGCCTGGGTAGCTGGTTTTGTGGGTGTGTGCGTAGTGCTGTGCCAGGGTGGTTTTGCCAATGCCGTCTATGCCTACGATGGCAATTTGTTTGTTTTGGCTGAGTAGTGTGTGTAGCTTGGCTATTTCTGATTCGCGCCCGACAAAGGGGGCTTGGGTAGAAGGCTGGGGATAGAAGTAGGGCGGTGTGAGGGTGTGAGAAGACGCTGCGGTTGTGGTTGCGGGCAACCGCGATGGGGTTGAGATGGGTACGCGTCGTTCTCGTACATCGGTTGTTTTTGTTTTTATTGTGGTTAGTGTGCTTGTGGCTGAAGGTGTTGACTTCATCGACCCTACCCATTGAGTCTGCTTGTTTCGTCCTTAAATGTAGAGCATTGTCCTTACTAACGAACATCGCTTAAATACGGATCATTTGGAGGGGGAGATCGGCTGATGGGTGGAGCGGAGTTGATGGGAGGCGGCGCGGAGTGATTCGGCTAGGTACAAGAGTTCCGCTTTTTACACAACACTGGTCGCTTTTTACACAACATATGTATGCCGGTAGACCAGAACGATCTCGAAAATATCGTATGGTTGAATATCAAATACTCTTGTTAAAAAAATATAAAGCCCCATGTCAGAGACGCCCCCCCTGACGACACCGGCCCTCACAAAACCGGATAACGGTCTTCCTCCCGAACCGCCCCCGCATCGGCCTCGTCGCCTATGGAAAATTCTGTTAGGTGCCGGTATTGGCCTCGGTTCACTGGCTGCGGTGGGGGGTGCAGTGTTCTATGTTTGGGGCGATCGCCTCATTACAAATCTGCTGCTGCCTCGCGTGGCTCAAGCTCTCGATGAATCGATTCAGCGCCCTGTCGAAATTGGCGATGTAGAGAGCTTTCAGTTCTGGGGCGTGACGCTAGGGGAAACGGTCATTCCGCCAACGGAAACCGATGCCTCTTCTGTAACGGTGGAGGGCATCGAGATTTCAATTGGATTGCGATCGCTTCTCTTTCAACAAACCCTCAAATCTAAAGTTGTTCTTATTCGCCCAGAAGTCTCTCTCATCCAGGCGGAAGACGGACAGTGGCTAGAGCTTAACTTGCCCGAACCCTCTGAGGCTGAGCGCCCCGTAGAGTTAGAAATTGAATCTATTGAAGTTAAAGACGCAAGCATCAGCGCCCTTCCTTTCAGCGCCCTACCCTCTACGGAAAATAGTCGTCAAGCGATGGTTCCTCGTGACCCTATCCAAATAGAAGACACTAACGTACTGGTCGAATTCTTTGGGGAATCAGCGCAGGAGGCCACATTCGAGCTAGATGGTGAGGTGCTTGCAAAAGAGACCGCCGGTTCGACGACAAATGCGAAGGCGGCTGGGCGGTTTGAGGTCAATGGTGCCGCCAATATAGAAACGCAAACGGTGAAGGCCAATGCCCAAATCTCCAATTTGCCTGGCACGGGTGTGAATCTGTTGTTGCCCGATTCGCTCGGTCTTCGCTCAGGAGACTTAGACGGAAACCTAACGGCATCTGCGGATTTTAATGATGGCGTTCTCGATCAATCTTCGTTAGATGTTAACGGCACAGCTCAGTTTCAAAACGGGGAATTTCTCATCTCAGGGCTACCTGCGCCGATTCAAAACATTGACAGTGCGCTTGCTTTCAAAGGTCAGCGGGTTAGCCTACAAGATGCCAGCCTTCAGCTCAACGACATCACTCTCTTCGCCGAAGGAGATGTGGATTTGAACGAGGGCTACAACCTCACGACTCAGATTCCTTCTGTCTCAATTGCTGAGGTACGCACTCTCGTTGATGTAGATTTGCCGGTACCGGTGGAAGGAGCCTTTTCCGCAAGCACGCAGGTGACGGGTGCATTGGAGCGTCCGGTACTAAAAGGGCAGCTAACGAGTGTGCAACCTCTACTCATAGATCAGGTGGCGCTGGAAGCAGTTGAGGCCGACTTTGGCCTAACGCTGCCCGAATTTCAGCCAACACGATTTATTTTGGAGGCGCTACGTGCGCAGCCTGAAACGGGCGGGCAGGTTGTGGCCAGTGGCTTAGCCGACTTGTCTGATTTAGATAACCCAACTTTTCAACTCGATGGGCAAGCCAATTTACCGGTAGATGGGTTGGCACAGATCTACGGCGCGAGTTTCTCCGAAGCGTTTGTGATAGGCGTGTTGGCTGCGAATTTTGAGGCGTCAGGGAGCCTCGATTCTCAGGTGGCTTCGGCAGACTGGCAGCTGTCGGAAGGAACGTTTTCTGGTAGCGGTGAGGTTGCGCTCTCAGATAACGTAGTGCTGCTAGAGAACGCGCGACTGCAAGCGGCGCAAGGAATGGTGGCGGCTGACGCTGTTCTTGATCTAGATAACGGCAACTGGCAGGCAACGGCGACAACAGATCAGGTGGCGGTGAGCCAGTTTACGAGGCAGGCCCAGGGCTTAGTCAGCGTGGATGTAGAAGCGCTGGGCAATGTGAACGATCTGGCCTTAGATCAAATTGCCGTGCAAGGGACGGCACGGGTTACGAATGTAGATGCAGTCGGGGGCAGTGCGGCGGCTGATTTTGCGTTGGAGCGCGGTAATTGGCAGGTAAGCGCCAAGACTGATGGCATTGCCGTGAGTCAATTTACTAATAGGGCGCAAGGGTTGTTAAGTGCCAATATAGATGCGTTTGGGACGCTAGCTGCCCTAGGAAATCTGGCGGAGCTAGATAGTCTAAGTGATTTGAATTTGGCGAAGGTGGAGGCGAGGGGCACGGCAGTGATTGCTGATGCCCAGGCGCAGCTGACTGATAACGGAGTGCCTTTGCTCGCACCGGGAAATTGGACAACGGCGTTTGCGCTAGCAGAAAATGCGATCGCTGTTCAAAGCTTCACCGCTCCGAACCTGCAGGCCGACGGCACCATCGGAATTGACCTGTCTAAAACCATCCCCATCGCAGACCTTGCGCTTAACGTCGCGCTGCAATCTTATGACCTCCAGCGACTCAACAGCTTTGCCCCTACCAGCGTCACTGAATATGCCCAGGTCAATGGCTTCACCAGCTTTGTGGGCCAGCTCTTTGGCCCCCTCGAAAATTTACAGCTCTCCGGCAACGCTCAGCTAAACAATTTAGCCGTTAACGATCTGTTATTTGAGCCGCTTTCTGGCCCCGTTAATTTTGCGATAGCAGACGGCGGACAAGTCGATCTCCAAGGCCAACAAGATCGGCTTCAGCTCACGTTTCGAGACTCTCCTCAGCAAGCTCTCCCTTACTGGCCAGTTTCCTTTAATGTGCAAAGTCAAGATCTGATTGCCAACGGGGTCACAGAAGGCAATCTCCTCCGCACTCAAGTCGTGCAGCTACCACTAGAACGACTTTCTATTCGCCCCCCTGCCCAATACGGGCTTGGCACAGTTACCGGCACACTCGCCGCCAACGTCAACGTTAATCTTGCCAGCCTGACTAATCCCACAGCTGCAGGTACCTTAGTGGTAACGCAGCCAAGTCTGTCTCCGGTTGAGGCACAGCAGCTCAATGCCGCCTTTACCTATGCGGGTGGCACAGCCACACTCAACGAAGGAGAGTTGTTGTTTAATGAAGGCCGCTATCTGCTTACTGGTAGCGCAAATGTGGACAGTTTCAACAACCTGAGCAATATTGCATACCAAGGCGATCTCACCATTGACCAAGGCCGTGTAGAAGATTTTATTCCTCTTGTCGAAGCCATAGATTTTAGTGCATTTGGCTTGGACGACGGGCAAGTGGGCACGGGGTCAGCCATAGACTTAGAGACTCAGCCAGTCGGCGTGCCAGCAGCAGAACCCTTCCTCGCCAAGCTAGAGAGCTTTATGGCATTTTTGGCAGCAAACCCCAGCGCAAACCTCGATACAAACAACTCAGAAACGCTAGGCAATACAAACCTACCGCCACTAAACGAATTAGAGGGCGCATTTTCTGGCACCATTGCTGTTGCAGGGAGTACTCTCTCTTTAGCTGATGCCACAGCTGATTTCGACATTCAAGGCAATAGTTGGACATGGGGCGAAAATACCCCAACCAATGAGTTTGCGCTCCGTGGCGAAGTAGCGCGATCGCAAGTAGATATCAATACAGCCTTCGTAAATGCAGGCGATACAGCCATTGATTTAACCGCCACTGGCGATGTGGCTCGTTTAAACGGACAGCTCGTCATTAATGATTTACCCGTGGAAGTGGCCCAGCTCATTTATCCTTTGCCAGCAGCGGTCACAGGCTCGTTAGATCTCAATACAACGTTGGGCGGTAGTCTCACAAACCCTGCTGTACAGGGAGATGCTGTAATTACAGATCCTCAAGTTAACGGCTATCCCTTAGAAGGCATCACAGCGAACTTTGACTATCGCAACGCTGTTCTCTCCCTAGACAGTGAAGTGGCCGTCGCTGCACAGACTCAGCCCATAACCGTAGCAGGCCGTGTCCCTTACGCATTACCTTTCTCCGCCGTAATACCCTCCACCACACAACTCGATGTAATGACGACTGTCCCCAACGGTAACTTGGAAATTATTAATGCCCTGACCAATGGAGAAGTGTTTTGGCAGAGCGGGCAAGGTGAAATTTTGGTGGAGGTAGGCGGTACATTATTTCAGCCCACTGTTGCCGGAACGGCAAGCTTTAGAGACGGCGTGCTAAGCAGCACGTTCCTAAAAGATAACGTTACCAACATCAATGGAGAGGTCGCTTTTAATCTTCAGCAACTAGATGTTCAACAACTTCAGGCCAATATCAACGGCGGACAGCTGGCCGTAAATGGGCGTTTGCCTCTGTTACTCACAGGCGAGTCGATTGCCACGCAGCTCGCGTCCAATTCGTTATTTAGCAATGCGCACACTCCCCAGCCTACCCAGGCCGCAAATGGTTTGGTCATTGCGCTCGATAGTTTGCCGGTCGATTACGACAATCTGTTACAAGCTGTGTTCGATGGGCAAATGCTCGTCACTGGGGCGCTACTGTCTCCTACCATCAGCGGCGATGTTGAAATCAACAATGGTGAAATACAAGCAAATAACTTTCTGCGCCGAGCGAGCGCGTTTGATTTTCCAACCACGTCAGAGGTTCAATCGGTAAGTCCATACCGAATAGAATTTTTAGATATTGATCTATCTGAAGTAGAACCGGAAGCACCTGAGGGCGTTATCGATCTTGTTTTAGACCGGGTAGCGTTGCGTAATTTTGGTCTGCGATTTGGCGATCGCCTTGCCATTGTCGGTCAGCCTTTTTACAACATCACAGCCGATGGTGAAGTTGTTGTTAGTGGTGCGTTGAGCAATCTTCAACCCAGTGGTGTAATTGAACTCAAGTCTGGTTGGATAAATCTCTTTTCTACTCAGTTTCGATTAGATAGAACCGAATCTAATACCGCAACTTTCAGCCCAGAAAATGGTCTCGATCCGATATTGGATGTGGTGATGCTAGCCAGAGTACAAGAAACAGACATCACGCCTTCACCGCCATCCGCAGGTGGCTTTTTGGATTCAGAAATTAATGAACCTCAGGTAGACTCAACTGGCGATGTGCAGTTTGTAAGCGTCAGCGCGATCGCTCAAGGCCCAGTTAGCGAAATCAAGGATAGTCTCACCCTCACCAGTCGCCCATCTCGTGAACAGGGCGAGCTCTTAGCCCTGCTTGGCAGTAGTGTTGTCGGTAGTTTAACCGGCTCCTCGCTGACGCAGATAGGTGGCTTTGTTGGTGGTGGCACGTTAGCTACGATTGGCGATCGCCTAGCCGATGCCGTCGGACTGCAATCATTTAGCGTATTCCCAACGACTGATACAAGCGATGACAGCTCAGTCGGTATCGGCATTGGCGTAGAAGCATCCGCCGCCATTGGCGATCGCTTCAACATAAACATCCTAGAAATTCTAAATAGCACCAATGCACCTCAGCTAGGCGTCCGATACCGCCTCACCGATGAAGTCGATATTCGCGGAGCATCTAACTTAGAAGACACAGACTTCGAAATAGAATACCGAATCAAATTTTGATATTGGGCATCGGCTTAGTCATACGAATCATAACAAACAAGAATACTCCCTAACCTAGAATTAATGACACAATTCAGCTACGAGCAAGATAGAACGAAATCCCTTAGTATTATGTCTCTTTTCTAAAGAGAGATTTGGGTAATGATGATTGCGATGAAGTCAAGTGCCGAGACGATATGGTACTTTGTTGATATCCAGATGCATTGAGTGTTAGGAGCTTGCAAGAGAGTGCATTGTCGTTTTTGAAGCAATCACACACTAAATATTTTCATCTGGCTGTGTTCTTCTCTAGCTGGAGTTAAACGATAAGCGAGCCGAACTATGTTGACGAAAAGTATTGCAACGACAGCCGATCACTAAGCGGAGAACCAATTTAGCTAGCGTTGTCGAACGATGTCTGTTAGTTATCTCTAATAACAATAATTTCCATTTTCTGACTCGGGATTGTCTTTGCCAGAACGAGTATTGCCAATTAGCGTTGATACAATGACACATCGTTTAATATCGGGAAATTGCTTTCCCGATAGGGTCACACGGCCTAATCGATATTGAACATTGCCTTTTTCCTCGAACCTGACATAATAAATTTCGTTTGAGGTAGCCAAATTAGTTTCTCGATCTAACTGAACAAAGGAATTAAGAGGCTGCCAATTAGCTAACTCTGGAGATGTTGTGACTGAATGAATAGCCATCTCCACAACGCCTCCGGCTCCTTCTCGAACACTAAATTGCCAGGAAATATTCTCTTGCCGTGATTTTAACTGGGCCTGTTGAATACCCTGGCGTAACATATCATTTCCAGCAGTCGTTCGATGACCTGTTAAAAATCTCAACCAATTTGGAACAAAGATGGCAGCGAGAATGCCGATTATCACAACAGCAGTTAACAGCTCTATAAGCGTAAACCCTTTTTGAAAATTTGTTCTATTAAATTTTTCCAAGCAGACTTTCTGTGTTTTTCCCAAGGAAGTAAGCTTACTCCCCTAATATTGGATTATCACAAGTAGCCCCATCACCCTCAACAATGCCACCTAGTAAGCTATTCACAATCAAACATTTTTGACTGTTACTATCATTGTTGGCAGCTACCTTAATAACAAAGGGAATAGAACTTGTTTCCACCCCTCCTCTATAGTCAAAGGTCAAGTTCTCTGTAGATGCCGTTGAGTTAATGAAAGTTGATAGCTGAATATTGGATACGTTAGAACCCAGACCTTGGGCAGGAAACGTGGTGCCCGTAGTTGATAAAGCTACAGTAGGACCGTTTGCTGTTGAACCCACAATAACACTATAGGATGTTGACTTTTGTTGAGCTTTTATTTGTGCATCTTTCAATGCGGCTTTTAGCTCAGTTCTAACAGTATTGACTCGTTGACGGTTAAGTACCCTCAACCAGCCAGGCGCTGCAATGCTAGCGAGCACACCCACAATAATCACAACAACTAATACTTCAATGAGCGTGAATCCAGCTATCGATGAAGTAGGCCGATTTTCTTCAATGTCCATAAGTCAAGATCCTAAAAAGGCTTTAGTTAACTGGATTTTTATCAACAACACCCCGCATCAGAACCCGAGTTTCTAGTGTTGGTAGCGAGCTATTCGTTCCATAAACATTGAGAGCACCACCAGCACCATCAATACTACCTCTCAAAAAGAGATAGGCATCTTGGTTCGCGTTCCCAGCAGTTCCGGCCACGGTCGGATCAGGATCGCGGACACATCCAAAGAAGCTAGTGTTTGATGTTGTTGTTGCTGTACTGGGAATAATCGTATACTCTGCGCCAAGACTATTACAGCTATCACTGAGTGGAGACTTATCATACGCAGTAGATGGTCCATCGACAAAATCCACGAGTACGGCACTCGAGCCGTTAGTCGTTGTTCCATCACGCGTCCAAGTGGCAAAATCCACCTCTGAAGAAGCAGGATCCTGATAGCCTGTTGTGATCACTAAATTCGATAGGTCACTATATTTATCCAGCTCATATCGAATAATTCTTGATTCTCCTGACCAGTTAGCATTAGTATCTCGCTCTCTTTGAAGGTAAACCACTAGGCTGTAAGCTGATTGTCTGATTTTTAGAACTTCACACTGATCAAATGTTGTTGTTCCAGCAGCCCAGGCAGAACAGTCAGGTAGGTTGCTATCAATAACATCAGGACGCCAAAATGCTAGGATGGGAGTGCCAGCAGGTAAATCTGTTAGCTGAGTGGTTACTGTTGAAGGATCATCATATAGATAAACGGCTTCTTTGATATCATCAGAAATATAGTCCAGTGCTCGCTGCATATCTCGTTGAGTCTGATCAAGTACTGATTCACGACGATCAATCTGAAGCAACTCAACAACGGCATAAAGCAATCCCGAAACGATCACCCCAGCAACGAGCATCGAGATTAAAAGCTCCAACAGTGTAAATCCTGAAGAGCGATGCTTTCTAGGTTTTAGAAGTGTTCGATATAAGCGGGCAGTTGGAATTGGCAGAGCCATAGCTTCAGGAGAGTAGAGAAAGAGATAAGGAAAGTGTCAGAGAATGCCTTTACTGTTATTTAGTTGATTCTAGTTAGCTGCAATCTATTCCAGTCGTTGAAGCAGCCGAATCTATATATTGTCTGTATTGGCAGAGTGCATTATCTTGATCTCCTTTGAAAATGTCTGCATAAATGACTGCCAAAGGCCGAGTAGAACGTTCTCCTTCACCAGAGGTGAAACTCAAAGAAGCAGCATCTGTTTGGAGATTACTAGCGTTTCCTGTAACCGCATCGCTATCATAAACCCGCACCCCGAGTTCAAAGGCAATAGGTATTCCCGAAAGCGATGTTCCTGCGGTACGAAAGACCTGAACAGCAAATTCATTGTCTGCATCGTTGTCAATGTTGACGAACTTAGCAACATTAGTGCTGCTACTACTTAAATTAGCAGCTGCTGAAGTCGGTGCTCCTGTGCCAGCAACAGAAGCCGCAGATGTCACAGGGTAAATAGCTAAGTCACTGCTGTAGTCACCGCCCCTTTCCACTAGCAAGCGAATCTTTTCTACCTCACCTTGAGCTACTTGCAGTGCTTGTTCTGTCTGTTGATTTTGAATGCGAGTTGCTATTGAAAACACCATCACTGGAGCGATAACAGCTGTTGTCACACCTATGACAGCAATAGCCATGAGACACTCTAAAAGCGTTAGTCCTTCTGTATTACAATCTCTTTTTATAAACTGTGCCAATTTTTCTTGAAGGCGGCTCATCTGTTTGATTTTTTATTTGGGGTGGTTAAATTCGGTGCTTAAGGCTAATTCAACAGATCTTAAGGACAAGTAGCAGTCGGATCTACCTGACTACCGTTAAAAGTAGTACAACGAAGATTTTGGACATATGGATCATCGATAGGAAGGTCTCTATAGAATTCACTACGAGGGGTCCCTACCGTTACAAACCTTCGAGCAATTGGGCCTGCTGGGGCATATTGCAAGCCAACATCGTATCCCCAAATTCTGTTCGGTGCACCATAGAATCGAACTCTGAAGGCATTTGTTCCTAACTGAGGGTCTGCACCTGGTTCCCAAGCATCTTGGTCAAACGGTGCTGTAGCTGAGGTGCTAAAATTCAGTTGAAAAAATCCGCCTGATATGTGAAGGTCTACCCCATTCCACTGTTCTAGGAAACGAGGGAAATTGTGCATTCCACCATAGGTTTGCCCTGCTTGAGATGGGATTATGCCGCTAATAAAGACAGCATTGACAATTGTTCGGCTGGCTGGCTGTAAATCATAGCCACGCTTGTTTTGAAAGTCAGCAAAGGAGTCGTTAAATTTAACGTATTGACTATTACCTATCACAGAATCATCTGATTTCGTCAATCCTCCATTTCGATTGATGACAATAGGTGTTGTCGTATCTGCTGGATCAGCATGCCTCCAGTAATTAGAAGGAACTGCGCCATTTTCAACAAAACCAGTGAACAAGCTATCGTTATTCTTCAAATTCAAACGGTTTTGATTTTGATAAGAACTTGTCCCTGTGCTTCCACTTGTGTCACGTTCCAGTGTAAATCCTTCTTCAATATTGCCATCTCTAAAGCTTTCTGATAGCACTCCAACAGCATCGCCAACTATTTCTACAGGGCGCCATTGGTCTTGAGCTGGTTCTGAAAAGTTAGTGTCATTGCGTTCTGTAACGTCTCGAGCATCGTAAAAGTCAATACTTCCTGAAGCGAGGGATGTCCGATCCTGACAGTTGTCAGAGATGAGCTTATCTGTAAATTCCTCAATTAGACTGCTACAGGCTGTAGCACCTGAACCAAGTGCACCTGTTGCACTATGAAGATTGAAGTCTCCCTTTATATAAACCATGTTGTCAGAGACAAATGTCATTCCTGACTGTACGTCAGAGGCTCTATTTAAGGTTTCTCCATTCACTAACCTAAAACCATGGGGCCGACGGCCAGGATCGGCGTAGAAGTCAATTGGTTTCGTATTTATTTTTGTCCCATCCATAAGAGGAGGATCTTGTAGAAACGGACTAGAAGATAGCTGTTCTAATCGACAGTTTCTATTATTACCTGTGACTGCAAAATCGCCGCTGCCTGAGTTTGTATACACCTCTCCCCACGTATCACAATCGGACCAGTTAGTACTACTATCCTTTGGTCTTACGATAGAGTCTTCGCGAGCAGCATCTTCACGGAAAGCATAAACAATACCATCTGTATCAGCAATCCAATGGTCGCTGCCAGTAGCCGTTGAGACTGTATTGGCTGAGAGCTTGTTGATATCAATGTCTAGCATACGCAGCCCCATTAGCTCTCGCCCGTCATACATGCCTTTATCAAGGAGGGCAACATCTCGACCAGTTGCTGTCCCAGTATTGATAGTAATAGTAAATGCCTGTGTGTTTGGACTGCTTAGAATGCTAGCTGCAGTAGTTGGCAGAACCCAATCGTTGAAGTCAGTTGCTTTTGGAGAAAATGCGCTACTGATCGCTAATATGTCAGCGTCTGATACAGCGTAATAATCACTCTCCGTCCCATTTATATTCTTCGATTCAACATAAGCATCGTTAATGTACTCTTCTGCCGGTGGCTGAGTATGGTTAACAAGAACACCTGTTGTTGCAGAATCATCCCTACCATTGTGGTCGTGCGTAAAGTAAGGGAAGAGATAATAAAGTGAAGGATGCTTCACGTCTTTTCCTGCAACTTTGCACAAAGACATTGCTAGTGCAATCTTACGGCTGTCTTGCGGGGTGGCCCCATCGAAGATATTTGGATCACAGCCGGTAAAAACTTGAGCGCCTGTATACGTATCGTTAACCAAACCGCTATCAATATCCCATACAACTTCATCGCTGCTAGGAATAACAGGTACACCGCCTGTTCTAAAACCGAGAAGGCGATCTCTTTGAAACTGAGATCCACGCTCTATAATAGCTGCCGCGTCAGCATACTTCGCAGCAACTGAGGCCCCTAAGCCATTCTTGTTCAAAATCGCTCGGTAAAAATCTTCCTCTGTAAATTGAGCATAGTAATCTGCCGCATCACATGCACGATTGTAGGCAGAAGCACCTGTCCCAAGCGTCTCTGAGCTGCAGCCAGTTCTATAATCTGAGTTTCCAATCACAGAATTATCAACAGTGTCCACCCAGTCACCTGATCCAAAACCATCTCTACCTTTTGCTCCACTTTTGATGACTAACTCACCATCACTGCCGAGTTCACCAATGAAGGCATCAATATCTTTATTTGCGCCATTACCCCCATCTCCATCAAGCAGCTTATCCATATGGTTGCCTAATGCATTTGCGCTTCCGGAAAATGTTGTAGATAGCTGAATCTCGTTGCCTAAGTTGTATGAAAGCATGCCAACTGTACAAGCCGCTGAGTGCAAAGCTGACTGATCCGCTGGACTCAAATTTGCATAAGCTGTACCTGAAGCAAGGATACGACGTAGACTAGAGAAGTTACCCCAAGCTGCCATGTAGGGGTTAGGGTGAATGTCATTATCTTGAGTGGGTTGGAAAGAGGGGGCACCACCCAATGGATCGCCAGCAAAAGTTCCTAGGTTTCTAAGTACTTTGCCTAACGGCTGATCAGCAGCTATTGCGGCCTCAAAACCTGAATCTGTTGTGTAAGGGAAAGTGAATTCCCATCCGTTAGTTCCAACGCCATTGAAGAAATCGGTATTTAGGGTTGCAGTTCCATTAATATCTACAGTGTTGAACGTACGACTATTGATAAGGGTCGTTTCCGTTCCTGGATGTACGGTTGCTGCGATACAAGCAGCTGGTAATGCGCCGTTGTTATTCAATTCATGATGATAAACCACCATCCCCTGAACAGCTGAAAGATTATCGTAGAGTGTTTTTCGCTGACGTGCTTCTGTAGCAGCGGTATTGTTGGTTGGGTAAAGCGGTTCGGTAGTTCCTCCCCAGCCGAATGTGTTGCCTAGTTCTAAGCGTTGCCCGACGATAATTCTCAGACCCTGGCCGATAGCACGTCGTTCCCAATAACCGTCTAGACCATAAATATCGTTGGCAGCATCTAAGGCGGTTAGTGTTGTGTTGCTTGTGATTGTATCGCCAACTGATGAGCCGCTTGGAATAGCATTATTATCATCGTAAACAGCTTTTGGTCCGTAGCGATTGTCTGCCCGGTAGGTATCATCTAAGTAAGGTGTTGCTGTATTCTCGTTGTAAATTCTCTGTCGGCCAACAAATACATCATTACCCCAATTACTATTTCGGCTCCAACCCGAACTGTTGCGATGCGCCAAAACATCTTCTGTAAACAGTTTGATTGGATCGAGAAGAATATTTCGAAGATCTCTTTGAGCTGCATCTACCGAATCATTATTAGAGTCAATATATCCATCAGTGCCTGTATCTGGTTTCTGCCCATCTGATGTGAATAAGTGAAAGAGAGGATTGCTGCCGTTAGTACTATCTTCAAAAAAGTTGTTAGCGCCTGATTTTGCGGAAAGCACCTGACCTTCAAAATTGTCACTAGAAGCTAACGTGATTTCGGCAGCATCTTGAGTGTATAAACAAGAATTGTGAGAGCTAATCATTCGAGCCACATACTTGTCTCTAACCAGAAAGTTGCCCTCTGTGTGCATAGCACCATTCCAGAAGAAATCCCTACTTGCACCGGGAAATAGCTCCAAGTCATATTTGAACCAAGCTCCCCACTTATTTCCTCTATCGGCTTGACGTACCTGCTGAAAATCGAGAGCGCTAGCTGTACGGTTAACATCACTACGGTTAGCAACAAATGCAGTGACCTGAAAATTTTTCTCTAAAGTAGCTTCGCTAACGACCTGCCATCCAGCTTCAGGTGCTCGTGAAGTGCTACAACCAGACAGCGCATCGCTAGTGTTGATGGGGCCATTACGAGTCACCAAAGCGTTTGCTTTGGTTGTACTTAAGTCATCAATTAAAGAAACAGCACCGTTTTCATCGTCCATCAACACAGAGTAGACAACAAGCTCATCTGGATCTGTTGTACCATTGCCATCTACATCGGCTGTGAATACCCAAGCATTATCGTTATTTCCACCGTTGATATCTACCCTGGTTTCATCCGGAAAAGTATAAGGGTCGTTAGCGGTAACCTGAGGAATGCCGTTGGTGCCATCATTCAGCATCATGCTGGCAATCACATCGCTCGAGGGAATACCGCCAGGGAACCGGACATCTCTTGAGAACAAATATTCGAGCTTAGCCTTCGCCCTATCAATAGCCGGTGCTGCAGCACTGTCTACAACTTGCTGTTCACGTAGAGCAACTACACTAGAAGAACGACTAAATGTACGAAAGCTTAGTGTTCCTACCGTAAGTGTCAGTACTAATAGAAGGAGTGCTGCTGTCGGTAATACAAACCCAGCTTCACGATAACGATTGGGTTGCCCGAGGAGAAACAAACTTCGTAATAAACCACTCATAAAACGACGGCTGAGCCGCTGGAAGTCTGAGTGAGGTTTACGGGGTTTGCGGTTTCGCGTCTGCTGGTTGGCGGACATTGCTGGCTTCCTAATACTCATAGAGGGGAGATGTCAAAGCGCAGAAATTATTTTCCGGACACTTTTGGGGATGTTATTTGACCAGATTACCCAGTAAGATTAAGGAGGCTAATCCGTAGGTATACCCATCTATAAGTTAGAAATTGTGTAAGTTTTAACCTTGGATAAAGTGCTTTGCTTAGTGTGTCAGGATTAAGTAAAGTGCCCTCTATGAGAAAGCGCCCTCTATGAATTTCATAGAGGGCGCTTCTGAGGGATGCGATAACTGCTTTGCTGAGCAACTAAGCTGTAGCGATTAAGCCTGTAGTGATTAATACTTGTTTAAGTCAATGCCTGCATCGCGCGCCATTGCCTCAATACCTTTCTTTTCCAGAGTTTTTAGAGCCTTAGTAGAAACGCGGAGCTTGACGAAGCGCTTACCTTGGGGCCACCAAATTCGCTTGTCTTGGAGGTTGGCTTCTTGGAGACGCTTAGTGCGGCGGTGGGAGTGAGATACAGAGAAAGCGTTATTTGCTTTCTTTCCGGTGAGGTCACACTTCTTAGACATGGGTTCGCTTGCTAACAGGGGTAATCATTATAGACAGGAATGGTCGTATAGACAAAGAGTAGATGTTAGATATAACGGACATCTACTCTTTGTTTGCGTCACTGTGCATCACCTGCTTTTATTTGCTCTTTCTTATCACCGTTCAGTGAGCTGGGTCAGAAGGTTTGTAGAGCGCTCTGTGAAGGCTTTCATCCCATCGGCATCAAAACCTTTTTGTGCCATGAGGGCGAGATCGTAGACTTGCTCACAAATGAGGTTAGCAAGTTGAGCAGACGGCGAATCTGTGCCATCGGATTGGACGATGCTGCCTTGGTTGAGCTTGGCGACGTTTTGGATGAGGGGGTGAGAGGTGTTGACTAGGAGGGTATGGGAATCGGGGAACTGAACGCCTTGCTGCTGAAGGAAAGCACTCATTTCCTGCATTCGACGGAGTTCTTCAGGAATGAGAACGATGGCCGGGGGGGCAGATTGATCGTTGGATTTGAGCGCTTCTGTCCGAATGGTGACCTGAGGCCGGCTGAGGGCATTGGTAAATACCTCTTTGATTTGTTCACTACGCGTTTTGTTAGTAGCAGCATCTACGATTTCGCTTTCTTGCTTACCGTCAATGAGGGTATCGTCTAGGTCTGAGTCTACACGGGAGAATTTGACGTCGGAATATTCTTGTTCTAAGAAGGAAACGAAGTGAGTATCGATGAAGGAGTCCATGAATAGGACTTCGAGATCTTGATTTTTAAGCAAGCTGATGTAGGTAGATTGGGATACCTCATCAGTGGCATAGTAAATGCGGTTTTCGTGTTTTTCTTTATTGCGTTCTAAATATTCCTCAATGGTGGTGTAAGACGCACCGTTGGCATCGACGGCGGGCTTTTTCACTTCTGACCATTCGTCGCCTTCTGTTTCAACCTCGACTTTTGGTTCGTCAGAGCCTGCTATATCAGCCGTGGAACGGAAGATAACGTAGTCTTTTACCTGCTTTTTGAATTTGTCGTCGTTAAGAGAGCCAAATTTTACAAAGGTGCCGAGATCTTGCCAAATTCCAATGTACTGAGAGATGTCTTCTCGGTAGAGTTCTTTGAGGCGATCGCCCACTTTTTTAGCAACATAATCAGCAATCCGCTTTACGGTTCGATCTGCTTGCAAAAAGCTGCGAGATACATTGAGCGGAATGTCCGTACTATCAATTACACCGCGTAATGGCGTGAGGAATTTAGGAATGATTTCTTCGCAGTTGTCACTGACAAATACCTGATTGCAGAAAAGCTTAATCTGTCCCTTGTTTAGCTCAACGTCGGGCTTGAGCTTAGGGAAGTAGAGAATGCCGTTGACGACGAAGGGATAGTCGGTGTTGAGGTGCACCCAGAGTAAGGGCTCTTCCTCAAAGGGATAGAGGTATTTGTATAGGTCGAGATAGTCTTGATCTGTCAGTTCGCTGGGAGATTTTTTCCAGAGGGCTTCCTGCTTGTTGATGACTTCTTCGCCCAGCTTGATGGGGACGGGCATGAAGTCGCAGTAGGTCTTGATGAGCTGCTTAATACGAGCGTCTTCTAGGTACTCAGCTTCGTCGTCATTGAGATGGAGGGTGATGGTAGTGCCACGCTCGGTGCGAGTGCCTTCGGTAATTTCGAAAGAGGTGCTGCCATCGCACGACCAATGAACCGCTTGCGCGTCGTCTTGCCAGGATAGGGTGTCGATATCTACACGGTCGGCAACCATGAAGGAGGAGTAGAAGCCAAGGCCGAAGTGACCGATAATTTGCTGATCGGTATTGTCTTTATATTTAGTGATGAATTCTTCAGCACTAGAGAAGGCTACTTGATTAATGTATTTTTTGATTTCATCAGCTGTCATACCGATGCCGGTATCGCTAATGCTGAGCGTTTTCGCTTCTTTATCGATTGAGAGGGTAATTTCTGCAGTTGCTTCGCCGCTGTATTCACCTGAGCGGGAGAGCATGCTGAGTTTGCTGATGGCATCCACACCGTTGGAGACCAGCTCTCTAATAAAAATTTCGTGGTCGGAGTATAACCACTTTTTGATGATAGGAAAAATATTTTCGGTATGGATGCTAATGTTGCCTTTTTCCAAAACCGTTGATGTCATAGGAATATGCTCCGTCGCCTGATGCGATATAAAAACCTAAGAACTATTTTGTTTGATTTTGGAGCGATCGCAAGAGAGGAAAGCCGAACTCCTATCGGTTCAGCTTTCCTCACCATGTTTGGTTCATTAGAAAGGGGAGTGGCGCCGCACTGTAAGGAATTTTAGGCTTTTTGGGTAGATGGTGAGGTGTTGCAGCGGTCTAAATCGATAGATTCTGTATGCTTCAGGATGTAGGCTTGTTGCTGTTGTGTAAACAAACTGTAGAACTTGGTGGAATTAGCATTAGAGATGGAGGCTGCAACCCCAGCTTTCCAAGGTTCACGAGCCAGGCTTACCTGCTGAGCAGTGGCTGTATAGCTACTGAGCATATTTTCATGAAAGGCTATGCCTATAAATTCACAGAGCTGACTTAGCGTATGCTGCGGGTTTTCAACCAGTGCTTCATAGCTAACTAGGATATGACGTGAAGAATCTACGTATTGCAGGCTAATCGAAACATCTTTTATCCAGCGCTTGACAGCTAGCTCTACGCTAGCAGGCTCATTGGCCCATTGCTTTGGATATTTCTGGCGAACATCATAGAGAGACGCTATGGCATCTTTACCTTCTCTCAGAATATGGATGAATTGAGCGTTGGGGACGTGCTGTGAGATGTAGTCGAGATGGTAGAGGTGAGTGGGTGTTTTTTCTATCCAGATGTGTTTGTTTTCTTGAGATGCAAGATGATCTAGCGTTTTTATGAATTGAGTTGTGAGTTGGTGGGGAAAGAAGAGAAACGGCGATAACGGCTGCTCTTTGTGGCCAATTTCTTTTAAAAATTTGGATAGCTGGGGTTTTGCACGGCGTGAAAGCAGCCCCAGTGCCTTGCGCTTAGGTTCACTGTGAGAGAAAAGGTGGTTGAAGAATTCAGATTCTGGGAATGAAGCTATCTCAGGATGGGAGGCCAATAGGCTCTGTAAAAGGGTTGTTCCAGAGCGAGCACATCCTACTAGGAAAAGTCTTTGCATCTATTGCCTCGGTTAGATTGCTTCATTTTTTTGAGTACATCATTTGAGTTCCCTAGAATCAAAAACATTAACGTTAGTCGCGGCTTGATTTGGATTGCCTGGGAATAATAAGCTTGAAGATTGTTTAGCTTATTGACGTCTGCATATGACTGAACAGCAACCACTGGTTTCGGTGATTATTCCGGCTTATAACCGCCAGCATTTGATAGAGCCTGCGATTAAAGGGGTTTTGCAGCAGAGCTACGATCACTATGAAATTATTGTGGTAGATGATGCCTCGGCAGATGGCATTGCTGAGTGGGTGCGATTGCATTATCCGCAAATTAATTTAATTTCACTCACACAAAATGTTGGCGCTGCTGAAGCCAGGAATGTAGGCATTCGTGCGGCGCAAGGAGACTTAATTGCGTTTTTAGATTCAGACGATTATTGGGATGAAACATATTTGGATGTTCTGGTGCGATCGCTCCAAGAAAATCCTAACGCTAGCTTTGTTTTTTCAAACCATCGCGAAATCTTGCAAGACAATACGATTAAGGTGTGTATTTATCAAGAATCTAACCAGTATCAAGATCTTATCCACCGCTCTCTAGCAGATGTATTTATCTATACGATGTCGGCTGTTTTAGTTCGTAAAGATGCGTTAGAAAAATGTGGGTTATTGGATAAGCGGTTGATTATCTGCCATGACAGAGAACTTTATATTCGACTTCTGAAAGTAGGAGAGATGGCTCATGTGGAGAGTATCTTGGTCACCAGAGTGATGCATGATCAAAATATCTCGACGGATTATCGAAGATGGGCAAAATATGTGTTTATGACGCTTGACATCTTTTTTAGAGATTCTAAAAATAGGGGATATCTATCGCTAGAGCCTATCATCAGAAGCCAGTGGGCAATGATTATTGCTCAACATATTTGGCAAGCAGAGCGAGCACCTATTAAGAGCACTTTGATGGTAGTAAGTGCAGTTAAAGCGGCCCCTAAGCTGATGCTCAAAAAGCTGCAGAAAAAGATTTTATTTCAGTCAGCGTAGGCGGCTGCCGCCGGAGAGGAAACTGCCTTAGCCGATGGAGATAAGAGAGTGCTGTAGAGATTTTTGTACTGCCGCGCTTGATGGTGAAACGTAAACTTGCTCTCTACAGTTTTGCGAGCATTGTCAGAGATCTGTTTAATGTGTTCGTCTTGAAGTGCCCAAATAATTCCATTAGCTAGATCAATGGGATTAAAACAGTCAGCTAAATAGCCGTTGTATTTGTGGATTACGCTGTCTTTTAGTCCGCTTGAGCTAAAAGCAACGACAGGTGTAGCACAGGCCATCGCTTCAATGGATGTTTTGCCAAAGGCTTCTTGAATGGAAGGAACAACCATGACATCGGCTGCAGAATAGGCTAGGGCTAACATCGTATCGTCAGTCAATCGACCTAGAAACGTGGCAGGTAAGCCGAGATCTAACGGTTTTTGAGGTTTACCTGTGCCAAAAACAACTGCTTCATATTCCGCTGATGGGTTTTGTGTGGCCAGATGGCATAAAGCATCACGTAAATGGCTGAAGCCCTTTCGTGTATCGGCTGTAGGGCTTAAGGCTCCGAAGAGAATTAGCTTCTTATGGGTAGGGAGCTTCAACAGCTGGCGAGCGGTTGTTTGATTGATAGGAGAGTATGCTTCGATATCTACTGCATTTGGAATGACTTGAATGCGCTGGTGGGAGAAAAGCTTACTTTGTCGGGCGCAATCGGCTAGCCAATGACTGAGTGGGGTAAGGGTAATGTCTAGGTCACGCCATGTGGATTGCTTTCTTTGCCAAATTTTTCGGGAAAGATCGTTAGAATTGGTGGAGCCTAGCGCAGGACATTGACCGCAATTGGTCTGGTAGGCAGTGCAGGCACCGGCGTAGTGACAGCCACCTGTAAAAGGCCACATATCGCGAAGCGTCCAGACGAGATGACGATGGCGCGTTTCTTGAAATTTTGGCAGGTCTTGGGGGCGTAGGAAACCACCTGCGACCCAGTGAAGGTTAATGATGTCAGGATCAATGGCCTCTACTTGAGCCGCGATCTGACTGGGGGTAATGGCTGGTGAAAAGGCTCCGGACTTTTTGTTTTTGTAGCGTTTTAGTGGCCAGTATTCGACTGTTTGACGCAGCCCTTTGCGGATTTTTTGTGAGCCTGTGACGCCTGTGACGCCTGTAACAGTAGGGTCGCTGGTGTATTTATCCGCGACGAGCATGTGAGAATCTACCCCTGCTTGCAGGAGGGCTTTATGCATCCAATAGGCTCCTCGGGCTGCGCCGCCGTTAGCATCTGCGGTACTAAGATGTAGAACTTTCATAGGAGTGGTAAACGAGCCTAGTGCTTAAGATTGATTGAGGACAGCTTGGGCGATGTCTGGGGGAATATTTTGAGACTGGAAGTAGGCTTGGATGCGCTGCTGCCTGATGTGCCAAGGAATGAGCCCGCTGCCGATGATTTTGATGAGTTTGCGACAGTAGAAGCTGGTGTATTTCCACTTTGGAATCGAGGGCTCAGTCCGGTGGATGCTATTGACCATGTGCTCTACGTTGTAGGGCGATTTTCGGTTTGACAGACTTTTAAGCACCTGCCATTTTTCTTTGAGACGAGTGCTCGTTGCCCACTGAATCCACAGCGGCATGTAGCGAATGACATCTGCTGGACGGTAGTCTGTAGTGGCTTGTAGGTAACTAGAAAGTTGTGCGGTGTAGCCATTGCGCTTAGCACGGCAAATATATTCAAAATCACCCCCGTAGTGCCGGAAGCGATCTGTGTTAGGTAAGCCAATATCGTCAATGATGCGGGTGGGGAGAATTGCAATGTTGCCGTTGAGCGTATCTACATTGAGCACTGGCTGATTGAACTGGCTGATGTCGTTGATGAGTTGGCTGGCAATGACGCCACCGAAGACTATCCAGTTGGGATATTGTTTGGCAAAAATGACACCGCCTGTGAGCGTTTTTTCTTTGGGGCTTTGGCAATGGTGAATGAGTTGCTCGATGAAGTTGTCTGCGAGGATGATGTCGTCGTTGAGCCAGACGATGTAGTCGGTTTTGAGCGTATCGGCAGCGTAAGTCATTGCGCGGGCGATCGCACCTGTCCACCAAAGCGTGCCATCCCCACGTAGGAGATGCACCTGAGAGAAGTTCTCTTCGATGAACTGGGGCGTACCATCGTTGGAGTCATCATCGACAACAACAATGCAAGCCTCGTCTAACTTGAGTTTTCCTGCTGCAGTAGCGTTCTCAATTTGCTGCGTGAGCTGCCTTAGTATTGCAATGGTGAAGACTTGTCGGTTTCGGACAGGCAAAGTGATCGCAAAAGTGGGCATGGCAACGGAGCAATAACAATCACTCCTATGTATGCCCAAAGTGAGGATGTATGCCCAAAGTAAGAATAAGAACTTTTGATAGCTATTGGAATGATTATGGGCTGGCCTGCGGTTGGGGAGCGGGCTAGCGGTGTTTTTAGAGGGCTATTGAGGTAGGCCGAGGGACTAGATGGAGGGGGTTGCTGGTGAGCGAACAACTACATGTAGCGTCATCAAACTAGAAAATTTTGTGGGTAAGTGCTAGGCTCTATCTCTATAGCGCCTATATGTGGCGTTTATGGTGTAGTGTTTTTTCTTTTAGACGCTACATCCGTTAAATCCTTTCTTATTACAACCTCACCTCCTACAGTCATGGTTCAAGAACTTGAGCGTACTCGCCTGAGAAATCAGCAGAAAAGTCCTTTCCCTGAAACTGCGCCTGCAGCGTATCCGGTGTTTTATCGTACCTACAGCCGTCGGCACGACGGGGGGCGTCGTGAGGCTTGGCAAGATGTGTGCGATCGCACACTTGAAGGCCTGGTAGAACTCGGTCAGCTCACAGATGAAGAGCGCGACTTGGTTTCTAAAATGCAGCGCGGGCTGAAGGCAATGCCGTCGGGCCGGTGGCTGTGGGTAGGGGGAACCGAGTGGAGTAAGCAGCCGCAGAATTTTTCGGGGGCTTATAACTGCACGAGTACCAATGTGGTGGATTGGCGAGCGTTTGGCTTGATGATGGATTTGGCGATGATGGGCTGCGGCACGGGCGCAGTGCTGGAGCCGAAGTATATTAATCAGCTGCCGGAGATTCGTAACAAGCTTACGGTGACGATGCGCGGTGAAGTGGGCACAACGCCTGACTTTTTGCGCCGTGAAGAGACAGAAGTGGTGGTGGATGAGATTAACAACCATGTGGAGATTATCGCGGGCGATAGTCGACAGGGTTGGGTGAAGTCTTATCAGGCGCTGTTGGAGCTTTCGACGGATGAGCGGTTTGACGGTGACGTTGAAGCGGTGATTGATTTGAGCGATGTTCGCCCGGCGGGTGAGAAGCTAAAAGGCTTTGGTGGGATGGCGAATCCGGTGAAGCTGCCTGAGCTATATGAGCGCTGCGCCAAGATTTTGAATGCGGCGATTGGGCGCAAGCTGAACTCGATTGAGTGCTGTTTGCTGATTGATGAGGCCGCGGCTTGCGTGGTGGCGGGTAATATTCGGCGCTCGGCAGGGATGCGCCAGTTTGACAGTCATGATGAGATTGCGACAGGGGCAAAGGAAAACCTGTGGCAGCAGGACGCTGAGGGGAACTGGCGAATTGATCCGACGCGGGATGCGCTGCGGATGGCAAACCATACGCGGGTGTATCACGAGAAGCCTTCGAAAGACGATGTGATGACGGCGGTGCGCAAGCAGTTCTATTCTGGTGAGGGTGCGATTCAGTGGGCCGGTGAGGCTGAGCGGCGGGCACAAGGTAAGGGCCGGTATGGTTTGAACCCCTGTGGTGAGATCTTGGGTAAGGATTTTCATTGCAACCTGGCAGAAATTCATTTGAATCAGATTTCTCCTCATGACGAGGAGGCGCAAAATGAGGCGTTTAGAGCGGGCGGCATTGCGGTGGCGGCGCTGCTGAATCATAAGTTTGTGGAAGAGCGCTATCAACACTCTCGTGAGGAAGATCCGATTGTGGGCGTTTCGTTCACTGGCTTCTTTGACTTCTGCGTGAAGGCGTTTGGCGTGGAGTGGCTGCAATGGTTTGAGGCTGGCCGCCCAGATACGATGAAAGGGTTGGAATTTAAGAGCCGAGAGCAGACGTATTTGAGCCGGTGGAAGCAGGTCGTGCATGAGACGGTTTGGGAGTATTGCGATCGCCATAACATCCGCCGTCCCAATCGCTGCACAACCGTCCAACCCGCAGGCACCAAGAGCCTGTTGACAGGTGCGTCTTCTGGCTGGCACCCGCCTAAGGCGCAACGATTCATCCGTCGGATTACTTTCCGTAAGGATGATCCGGTGGCGTTGGCCTGTATCGACTATGGCTATTCCGTGATTCCTTCCCAGGCCGATAAGGATGAGAAGGGCAATTTATTAAACGATCCGTTTGACCCACGTTGCACGGAGTGGCTGGTAGAGCTGCCGGTGGAAGTGGACTGGGCGAATTTGCCTGGGGCTGATGCGGTGAGCATTGAGAAGTTTTCGGCGTTGGCTCAGTTTGATTTTTATATGCAGGTGCAAAAGCACTACACGGCGCACAATACTTCGGCAACGGTAGAGCTGCGTGAGCATGAGATTGAGCCGTTGGCGGAGCGGATTCACGCGGCCATTGAGAATGATGAGGGCTACATTTCAGCGGCGCTGTTGGCCCGGTTTGATGATGTGCAAACCTTCCCAAGGCTGCCGTTTGAGCCGATTAGTAAGGATGAGTATGAGGCGATGCTGACTGAGGTGCGATCGCGCAGAAAAACCGATAACTTCCATGCCGCGCTTGAAGACCATGATGCGGGCGAGCTGGTGGAAGCGGGACCTGCGGGTTGCGATTCGGATAAGTGTTTGATGCCTGAGAAAAAGCCTAGTTAGAAGGCTAGTTAAAAAGCCTGTTAGAAGCCTGTTAGAAGCCGGCTTAAAGGTCTAGTTAACCCACTGGGCTTTTAAGTCGGCCAACATCACAATCTATCAAGTTTGTTTAGTTTAATGAACCATTGAGGGAATGCTCTTGCGAAGAGGGTGTTCCCTTTTTTTTGTTCAATTTTTTCAGCGTCTTTTTGAGGAGCTTTTGTAAAGGTTTTCTGGAATCGTGCTCTTATTTGCGGTATCTACCTACACGATAAGGTGAGCTTTTCAGGAGACTTCTTTAAAAGCTTGTTGATTTCATACTGAGAGTTACTGTGCAGTCAGTTTATTGGTTTTGTTTTGCAGTTGGCGGTGTGTTTGTTGCCATTTCTATGATGGGCGGCGGCGAGCTGTTCGGCGGTGGCGATGCAGACTTTGACGCGGATCTGGATTTGGATCTGGACGTGGACGCAGATGTGGATTTTGACGCGGGTTTTGATACGGATACAGCTGTCGGAGATCTTCAGGTAGATACGGATATTGAACTGGCGCGCTCGGCTCGGCAGGGCAGACGCAGAAGACGCATTCCTGGACTGCTATCGATTTTGACAAGCTTTAAGTTCTGGACGTTTGGTGGTTGCTTTTTTGGCCTGACGGGACTGCTGATTGGTGCGCTAGAACCGGGCTTGCCAGCGATGGTGTTATTTGCGGTTGCGTTGATAATGGGCGTTATTTGCGGTGGTGCTTTGGTGGGTGTGTTGCGCGGGTTGAAAGATCGGCATGTAGATAGTTTGGTTCGCAGTGAAGATTTTGCGGGACTGGTGGGTTCGGTGGAGCTGCCTTTTGATGCAAACAGTAAGGGCAAAGTGCTTGTAGAAGTGGGTGGTAGCACGTTGCATTTGGTCGCGCAGACGGATGAGCAGAAATCTTTTCAGGTCGGTGATCCTATTTTGGTTGTGGGCCGGACAAACAACAGACTGTGGGTTGTTTCAGCGCAAGAGAATTTTGAGTCAAACGATTTTAATCAAAGCGATCAATAGTCCATTTACCTTGTTTTTAGTCATTTTTTATCGGCTACGGAGTTTTATCCATGAGTCAGTTTGAGTTTCAAGAGAATATGTCAGAACGTGTTGAAGCTAGCGCATTGAACGGTCGGGAACTAGACGCAGAATACTCTGCAGAAGGTGAGATTACGTTGGCACAGGCGACTTCTGCAACAGAGTTGGTAACGTTGCCTAAAGGTTTTTCTAATGGCGGTGCTGCGACTGCTGCGCAGGTTGGGTCGGGGTTAATAGGTTCTGTTGCCTTAACGCTGATTGTGGTTGGCGCGATTATGGCTTTGATAAAAGCGACGCTCAGAATATGTAAGCCGAACGAGATTTTGATTGTGTCGGGGCGCAAATACCGGCAGGCTAATGGCAAAGAAGTGGGGTATCGGGTTATTTTTGGCGGTCGAGCATTTGTGATTCCCATCATTGAACGGGTGGAGAAGATGGATATGACCACGATGCCGATTCCGGTGGAGGTGAATAATTCATATGCTAAGGGGGGCACGCCGCTGAACATTCAGGCGATCGCCACGGTTAAAATTTCTAGTCAGCGCAGCGTAGTGGGTAATGCCATTGAAAGATTTTTAGGACGCAATCGCTCGGAGATTCGCCGAGTTGTGCGTGAAACTTTAGAAGGCAACTTGCGCGGTGTGGTGGCGAACCTGACACCGGAGCAGGTGAATGAAGACCGGTTGAACTTTGCCGAGCGGATTGCCAATGATGTGGCGAGGGATTTAGGTAAGTTGGGTTTGCATTTGGACACGCTGAAAGTTCAGAGTGTGACTGATGATGTGGACTACCTCAGCTCGATTGGTCGCCGTCAGATTGCGAAGATTATTCGCGATGCAGAGATTGCTGAAGCAGAGGCGCTAGGTGAAGCAGAGCGGATTGAGGCTGATTGCCAGAAGCGAGCAGAGATGTTTAAATCTCAAGCGCTGACGATTATTCAGGGAAAACAAAACGAGCTGCGCAAAATTAAGGCAGAATTAGACCAACGATCTAAATCTGAGGAAGAGCGCACAGCGGCGGCGGCCAAAGAAGCGCGGGCGCGGGCCGAGCAGCAGCTACAAACGGTAAGGGCCAAGCTTGAACGCTTGCGTTTGCAAGCGGAGCAGGTGCTCCCGGCAGAGGCGCAGAGAGAAGCGCAGGCCTTGCGGGCGAAAGGCGCAGCCGCAGAACTGGTTGAGAATGCAAAGGCGTCAGCTCAGGTCAATGAGATGTTGGCGAAGGTGTGGCAGACGACCGGTGCGGACGCTTCACAGATCTTTTTGCTTCAGCAAATTGACATGGTGCTGAAAGAAGCGGCGACGATTCCTCACAAGATGGATTTGCAAGAAATTAATGTGATCGATAACGGAGATGGAAAGGCGATCGCTAGCTTGGCCAATGTGTATCCGGAAATTGTGAAGCAGTTCTTGGTGCAGGTGGAAAGCACGTTGGGCATTGATGTGGCCGCGACGTTGAGTAAGCGAGGGGCTGCTGGTACGGAAGCTTAAGGGCGCTGCTCTGTCACTTGCGTGTCATCTTTGATTTTTGTACGCGTTTCCTAGCGCCGCAAATCGATGAGAAGCGCATCGCTATAAGGGAGATTTATTTTAGCGGGCGCGTGGCACTACGACGCTAACCAGACTCGAACGGAATACGAAGAATAGACAGTACGAAGAATAAACAGTACGAAGAATAGAAACAACAACGTTTCAGGAGATACAAACATGTTTGGTGGACTTTTGATTTTAATGGGCCTTGCTTCTGGCTCTGGCTATTTCATCATCAAAAATCTGTATTACATTTGTCAGCCAAATGAGGTGCTGATTTTTGCGGGAAGTAAGCAGCAGCAGGGACAGCGTACGCTGGGCTAT
Source organism: Phormidesmis sp. (assembly GCA_045110585.1). Taxonomy (GTDB): domain Bacteria; phylum Cyanobacteriota; class Cyanobacteriia; order Phormidesmidales; family Phormidesmidaceae; genus Phormidesmis. Next base: position 29,695 of record JBGCGG010000058.1, read on the forward strand.
CGTCTGGTGAAAGGGGGTAGCAGCATTCGCACACCGCTGTTGGAGTCGGTGATGCGGATGAACCTGACTAATATGATTATTGAGCTGAAGGTGTCTAATGCGTACTCGAAAGGAGGCATTCCGCTACAGGTAGAAGGCGTTGCCAACATTAAGATCGCTGGTGAGGAGCCGACGATTCATAATGCGATTGAGAGATTGTTAGGAAAGCCCAGAAAAGAGATTGAAAAGATTGCAAAAGAGACTTTGGAAGGGAACTTACGTGGGGTGCTGGCGAGCCTGACGCCTGAGCAAGTAAACGAAGATAAAACTGCGTTTGCGAAGAGCTTATTAGATGAAGCTGAGGAAGATTTGGAGAAGCTGGGTTTGGTGTTAGACACGTTGCAGATTCAGAATATTTCTGATGATGTGCGCTACTTGGATTCAATTGGCCGTAAGCAGCAGGCTGATTTGCAGCGGGATGCGCGAATTGCAGAGGCGGAAGCGAAGGCAGAGTCTGAAGTGCAAACGGCTGAGAATAAAAAGATTACTTCTGTACGCCGACTAGAGCGTGACATTGGTATTTCGCAGGCGGCGGCAGAGCAAAGAACGCAGGATGCCTTGACTGGGCGGGCTGCCGTGGTGGCAGAAGCAGAAGCGGAAATTGCGGCAGAGCTGGCCCGCATTCAGGCTGATGTGCCAGTGCAAGAAGAGCGCATTAAGCAAGTGATGCAGCAGCTTAAGGCGGATATCATTGCTCCGGCTGAGGCGGACTGTAAGCGAGCGATCGCGCAAGCGAAAGGCGAGGCTTCCACTATTTTGGAGGAAGGTAAGGCGCAGGCGGAAGGCACTTTGCGATTGGCGGAGTCTTGGGTTGCTGCAGGTGACAGCGCGCGCGATATTTTCCTGTTGCAAAAGCTAGAGACGTTACTGAAAACGTTGAGTTCGACTGTGCCACCAGTGGCTGTTAAAAATGTGACTGTGATTGACACAAACTCTGGCAACTTGGCAACCCAGGCTGCTGCGTTTATGACGCAGCTGAAGCAGACCTCGGGCATTGATGTCGCTAGTGCGATTAATGGCTTTGCGAATCAGGGGAGCGATGATGCCAGTCCTCAGCGGTTAGTAGAAGGTGATTCTGCGGCTGAATCGTAAAATAGGCGTCTTTTCTGGCGGAGGCTTGTTGATACAATGGGCTTCCTTATAAGCCTGCAATAGTATATTAATTCGCCCATTCCTATGAGACTTTCTCCGGCTGGCCAGCGCTTTTTTCAAGAAGTACAGAAAGGAGATGGGCGAATTAATTTGGCAGCGGCGGCGCTGTACATTGCGCAAGAAGATTATTGGGAAATGGATGCGAGCCAATATTTGGAACGGCTAGATGACATGGCGCGAGCGGTGCAACCACGTTTGCCTAAAGGGCGCTATCCGCTCAAAGTTATTCAGGTCATGAATGAATATTTGTTTGAAGAATTGAAATTTTCAGGCAACCGCTCTGACTATTACGATCCAGATAACAGCCATCTTAATTGCGTATTGGATAGACGTTTAGGCATTCCGATTACGCTTTCGCTGGTGTATTTGGAGATTGCCAACCGGCTCCGCTTTCCGATGGTGGGGGTAGGCTTTCCGGGACATTTTTTAATTCGTCCGGTGGTGGATGATATGACGGTGCTGGTGGATCCGTTTCATGCCGGTGAGACGATGTTTTTAGAAGATTGTAAGCAGCGGTTTCATCAGCAATTTGGGGCTGAGGCACCGTGGCAGGATACGTTTTTGAGTGGGGTCAGTCCGAAGGCGTTTTTGGCTCGGATGCTGATGAACTTGAAAATTATTCATTTGAATAATGAATCTTTTAAAGCAGCGGTGGCGACGTTGGATAAGCTGTTGATTTTGATGCCGAATGAACCAAGGCAAATGCGCGATCGCGGACTGCTGCACTATGAACTCCAAAATTATGAACTCGCACAGCAGGACTTGATGGCCTATTTGCGATCGCACCCCCGCGCCTCAGATAAGCGCCACATCCAACAGCTGCTCAATAAAATTGGACGCTAAAGGAACTTTGATATGGTTCATCTGCCGCTGTAACGTACCGCCGCAAAATATCGCCGTAGAGTGCCGCCGTAAAATACCGCTATAAAACACTGCCGTAAAACACCGCACAGAACAAAAGAAAAAGCTACGTGTAGAGGTGCCTTGAGACGTCTCCCAGCAATATTTTCGGGGGGTGAATATTTTTTTAGTGGGTGAGTTGCTTCCCTGCCAAGACTGGGAAAGCTCATACCAGTAACCGCAACACGTATGTGTTGATTACTTCCTTAATACACATTTCCAAAAGCTCATCCTTTGTGGGGTGAGCTTTTTCATGTTTGGCCGTGCTTTACAGCTGTGAGAGGAAAACGTAAAGGCATGGTGAATCCGCAGGATAAGTGTTCCATACCTCTGTACAAAGTGAGTGGCTTCTATAGTGACTCCTTGATATGTTTTTTCAGCCGTTAGTTCGTGTTGTTTCCTCTGCGGCCATTGCTGCGATTGTTGCTGGTTTTGGCTTGGGTGCTCGCTCAGCCCAAGCCGAAGACCCGGTGGGATCTTATGGGGGTGTTTCGTATGGGATTGACCGCAGCGATAACTTAGAGATTGGCGCTGAAGGGGTCTATTCGTTCACAGATAATTTGCAGATTAGAGCGACGTTGGGTGATGGCTTGTTTGTGTTGGCACCGACGGTGAGTGTCTCTGCGGGGCAGTGGCGCTTTGCTGCGGGGCCAGGACTGAAATATTCTGAGAGTTCTTCGACTGTGGCGGTAGAAGTGCAAGATAGTGCGGGCAACACTGTTTTGAACGAGAATGGCGCGCCGCAGACTAATAACATCACGGTGCAAGACAATGACTTTGATTTGATTGGCGTTGTGAACGTGGAAAGAGCCTTTGGAGAATTCTTTGTTGTGTTTGGCAGTGTGAATTTGGGTGAAGATACGTCTGGTGCGATTGGGGGAGGCGTTAAATTTTAAGAAACGTGAACCTTTTTAAAACACCCCTGGCATTTTTCTGCTGTGTAGATAATGTGTGGGGTGTTTATGGAAGGTTGGTTGTGATTACGCTTTATCAGTTTTCGCCTGCGCTGGGGGTTCGTTGCCCAAGTCCGATTTGCATGAAGCTAGAAACTTACCTGCGAATGGCAGCATTGCCCTATCAGGTGGCTGCCAATGCAAACTTGCTTAAGGCTCCCAAGAAAAAGTTTCCGTACATTACAGACAATGGACGCACCATCGCAGATTCTGGTTTTATTATCAGCTACCTAAAAGAGACTTATGGCGATCCGCTAGATGCCCATTTAAGCGGGCAGCAAAAAGCGACCATGCTAGGGATGCGGCGACTGATGGAGGAGCATCTTTATTGGGTGGCGTTTTACTTTCGCTGGGCAGATGATGATAACTGGCAAATTGTTAAACAGGTCTTTTTTAACGATTTGCCGCTGCCGGTACGCTGGATTGTGCCTGGGATGGTGCGGCGCAGTGCCATACGAGATTTGGATGGGCAAGGCATGGGGCGGCATTCGCGGGAAGAAGTGATGGCGCTGGGCCGTGAGAATATTCGGGCGCTGAGTGATTTTTTGAGCGATCGCGCTTTTTTGATGGGGGATGAACCGACTAGTCTGGATGCGATTGGTTACGGCACCCTAGCGAATTTGATTAAGGCTTCGATTGAGTCGCCGCTGAAAGACTATACGTTGGGATTTGAGAATTTGGTGGCGTATTGCGATCGCATGCACACTCGATACTGGGCTAATACCCCCGTGCCTGAGCCTGTGGTTCTGTAGAGGTGGTTCTGTAGAGGTGGTTCTGTAGGTGTGGTCGTTTAGCTTTTGTTGGTACAATTTTGACTCCGAATCCTGAGAGCTTGTCTTGTGAGAGTTTGCCTTGCGAGTGCTCTCAGCCCGAGATTCTGAACTACTGCCCCCAATCTGGACTTACCTTATGGACGTTATCCCCGCTATTGATCTGCTTGAAGGGCGCTGTGTACGGCTGTTTCAGGGCGACTATGATCAGTCTCAGGTGTATAACGAGAACCCGGTGGAGGTGGCGCAGCAGTGGGCGGCAGAAGGTGCGAGCCGACTGCACTTGGTGGATTTGGATGGGGCCAAGGCAGGGAAGCCGGAGAACTGGGAAGCGATTCGAGCGATCGCGCAGGCCATTGATATTCCGATTGAAGTGGGCGGTGGCTTACGAGACGCTGAGCGAGTGAGTGCCTTGTTTGAGCTGGGCGTGCAGTATGCCATTTTGGGCACCGTTGCGGTGGAAAGCCCTGAGCTTGTGGGCGAACTCTGTCAGCAGTTTCCGGGGAAAATTATTGTGGGCATTGATGCGCGTGAGGGGAAAGTTGCCACCCGTGGCTGGCTAGAAACCTCTGAGGTGATGGCGATTGAGCTGGCGCAGCGGATGGGCGAAATGGGCGCGGCGGAGATTATTTATACCGATATTAAGCGCGATGGCACCATGAAGGGGCCAAATATGGAGCAGCTCAAAGAGCTGGCGACGGCGATTGATACGCCTGTGATTGCCTCGGGAGGGGTGAGTTCGGTGTCGGATTTGATGCGGTTGCTGACCTTGGAGCCTGCGGGTGTGACGGGGGCGATTGTGGGGAAAGCGCTGTATACCGGAGATATTTCGCTGAAGCAGGCGATTAGGGCGGTGGGGAATGGCCGGTGGCAGGATGTGCCGCCTGCTGGTTCCGCTCCGGGGTCGGTGGTTTGTTAGGCAATTTGAGCGTTGTGATTTGGGTGTTGTGATTTGGGTGTATCGTGAAGCTGTTTATTCAGCTACTCGCGCTAATTGTTTAATCCTTGCCTCTGACGGTACGTGATGATTCAACGCGCTGCACCACAACTGCAAAGAGCTACGGAGCTATCCGAGCGTATGCCATCGTGCATAAACAAAAAGCCTGCTGCTTCTGCGCCCATTAAGACAACATTAGGCGAACCAAACAGATGGGTTTTAAAAACGTTGTTGTACCGCTGCTGGTGCTGAGGAATAAACTGCTCTATTGGGAAAAATATTTGCTTCCTCGGAGACAAGCTTTTGCCATCGCGATCGCAAGAGCCAAAGCACGAAACGAAGTCGCTCAAGACGTAGACCCTGGCTTAGTGTTCGATACGATGAGTGGGATTATGCTCTTCTATACGCGCATGTTTCCACCCACTGCTGAGCCATGGGCCGACTATGTTCGCAGAGCATTACATCTTCTGCTTCAAAACCCGTCGCCATAGAAACGTCATCACGCTCAGGTTCTGTAAGTGCCAAATAGAAGTGCCAAACAGAATAGGGGTGAATGATGGTGCAAGAGGCTTCAATGTCTCAATTTTGTTACTGCGCTTTGATCTCAGTGCTGCGCTTTAGGCTTGGTGCTTAGGTTGGGTGTTTAGGTTTGGTGCTTAGGCTGGGTGCAGCCATTGCCAAAATCGGTATCACCACTATTGAGAGGACGCATTATAATTTCGGGTGAAGATATTCGCCATTGTTATTTTGTTCAGGAAAATAAATTCTTCAACAAAATAAAGTGGAAGTGGAATCGCCAGCGATGCTTGCTTTTCTGTGTGGAGGCTTGTCACCCGTGCAGAGTCGTTTACACTTGCTAGCAGGCAATCTCCCTCTTTGGATGTCTGATTTATTTTTTATTGAATATATTATGGTTTCTTTTAACCGCATTCTCACATGTCATCGCTTGCTTAGCGTTGTGGTGAGTGCTTCTATGCTTAGTTTGTTGTCTGTGTTTGGGCTGCCTATGCTTTTGGGGATGGCAACTGCTAGCCCAGCTAAGGCTTCTCCCTCTGAATCTATTGGGCCTTTAGAAGCTAGGTCGTTAGGAGAAATAGGACATACGGTGAACTTAGATGAGATGGCGGATTCTCTTAATAGCCAACCAGAAGAAGCTGAACCTGAGCCGGTTGGGCTAGATTTGCGTAGGCTCCCGATTATTGGTCGTATGATTGATGATGAGGGGAATCTTCAGTTTGGCCGTAGGGTGCCTGTATCTGTTGATTTTGATGATATTGAAGGTGGAACCAGTGTCATGCTTGAAGAGCGATTTTCGATAAATTAATGGCTTTCAGAATAGTTGATGACAGGGGTTTTAACTTAGTTAGCTGTCTATTTTAATGTTGTTTATCTATACCGCCTAAATCTACGTTTAGGCTTCTGGCTTCAGTGCCTTCGCTTCACTCTCCCCGCGTTAATCCTCCCACGTTAAGTCTCTCGCGTTAAGTCCCCTGCGTTAAGTCCCCTGCGTTAAGTTCCTAGCTCCGAGCACCGCGCTAAACACGCTGACTTTATGTTGAAGGTGTTGTTTGTGCTGGAGCTAGGTTTGGTGTAGACCATGTACTCTGAATGTGATGCGCTGCCAAGGATGCACTTATGGGCGGAGACAGTAAATAGCCCTGTACCATTTCACAGGAGAGTTGTTGGAGATGGTATAGCTGTTGTTTTGTCTCAACGCCTTCTGCAATGACATCCATGCCCAAACTGTGAGCTAGCTCAACAATGCTGCGAACAATTTTAAATCCACTGCCGCCGAACTCTAGTTTTTGAATAAAAGAGCGATCAATTTTGAGTGTGTTAATGGGAAAACGGTGAAGGTAACTCAGCGAAGAGTAGCCTGTCCCAAAGTCATCTAAGCTCAGTGAGACGCCAAGATCGCGCAACTGGTTGAGTGTTTCAAAGCCGGATTCACCGCCCTGCATCAACAAACTTTCTGTAATTTCTAATTTGATGGTAGAAGGTTCAACACGTAATGTTTGTAAGAGGCTGCGAACCATTGTGAGAAAATCAGGTTCTTGTAATTGACGGATAGATAGATTCACGCTCATGGTCAGTTTCTCCCCGTCAGGGTAACGCTGCTGCCAATGCTGTAATTGCATTAAAGCCTCTCGCAAAATTTGTGCCCCTAGCGGCACAATGAGACCTGTTTCTTCTGCTATTGGAATAAATTCAGTTGGAGAAAGTAGCCCTTTTTCAGGATGTCGCCAACGGAGCAAGGCTTCAAATCCAGACAACTTTTGATTGTCTACTTGGTGTATGGGCTGGTACATCAAAAAGAGTCCAGACTTTGCTGCCTGAGGCTCGTTGAGCGCTTTTCCCTGAAGATATTGCTGCACACTGCTCAGATTTTTAGAACTAGTGTTTGATTGAATAAACTTTTCTGAGATAGTGCTTGCTTGCACAATGCCATTTTGAGTGGCTACTCGAAGATCTTGCTCCAAAGTGATTCTGGCTAGGGTCGCCTCGTACAGCTCTTGACTGAAGATTTGATGGCAGGCTTTTCCCAGCTTTTTGGCGTGGTACATGGCAATGTCAGCATCTCGCAATAGCTCGTGGGCAGAGGCGTAAGTTGAAGAGCCCATGACCACGCCGATACTGGCACTCATGGAGAGCGTTAGCCCCCCTTCTAGCGTGATCGGACATTCTATTTTGGTTTGAAGGCGCTGAACAATGAGCTGGGCTTCATCTTCGTCAGAGAGGTTTTGCAACAAGATGGTAAATTCATCACCACCAAGACGTGCAACCACATCGCCGGGACGAACTGAGCAATGCAATACCTCTGCAATTTGTGTGAGTACCTGATCACCCCGCTGGTGACCTAAGCTGTCGTTAACCGCTTTAAACCGATCAAGATCGACAAATAAGATGGCGAAATGATTGGCTGCTCGCTTTTTTAAGGTCTGGTTCTTTAATGCCTGTTTCTTTAATACCTGGTTCACTGTTTGAATAAAGTATGTGCGGTTCACTAAACCGGTGAGTTCATCATGTGTGGCGGTGTAGTGCAGCTGGACTTCTGCTTGTTTGCGATCGCTAATGTCGTGAAGGATTCCATCTGCCATGTACTGCTGGTTGTGCGGGCAGTAGTAAATGTGAATTTTACTTTGTAGCCAGCATAGTGTGCCGCAGGCTTTTTCGACTTGGTATTCAAACGTTAAGCGCTCTGATTTTTTGGGGTGGGTTAGGCAAGCCTGAATGTTTGCGTGATTGCTTGGGACAATGTGGTTCAGCCAAAGTGATGACTCTGCTATGAGTTCGTTGGCTGTATAGCCACAGACCTTGGTTACGTCTGAGCCAATATGCCGTAATTGAAACGGAGCTAAGCTTGCTGACCAAACAATTTCATCGAGAGAATTTAACACCTTTTCTAGGCGAATTTCACTGTCATAGAGTTTTTGCTGCGTTTTTTTGAGCTTGAGGTGTGTGCCCACACGGGCTAAGACTTCAAGCTCCTGGAAGGGCTTGGTAATATAATCTACAGCCCCTAAATCAAAGCCCTTGACCTTGCTATTAATATCGGCTAGGGCCGTCATGAAAATAATTGGAATTTCGCAGTGTAGCTGATTCGTCTTGAGACGTTTGCACAGTTCAAATCCATCAATACCTGGCATCATAATATCCAGTAAAATTAGATCAGGTAGTCGGCGCTCAATTTGTTTGAGGGCACGTTCTCCACTGGTGGCCACAGCTGTTTCAAACCCTGCATCACTTAGGGCCTCAGAAACCACCTCTAGGTTAGTGGGCGTATCATCTACAATCAAAATAAATTCGCTATTTTCAGAGATTCTGTGATCAGAGATTCTGTTGTCAGAAATCATAGATTTGGCTCTCCAAGATTCAATATGCGCGGTTTCATTAAGGGATGATACTGAGAGGGTGTTGCATAGTTTATACGGTGAAAATATTTATAGAGAACATGAATATAGAGAAGAAGCGAATGAAGATAGCAGTGTAACCATAACGTTTGTACACAGACTGGGCCAGACTTGAAAGGATAAATCTATCACTAGACGGCGTGATCGAGCTTTTTAAGTGCATTTGCTTTATGAACAAGATGTACTACGTACAACAGCGAAATTCATTTTTACAAGAAAAGATCTGGATTCTCTTTGCTACGCGGAACTGTACGGGATAGTGGTTCTGGTAATTATGGCGTGCTGTGAGAATTCCTTTCCCTACCGCATTTTCATTAGGTGAGAGGCGATAGAACATCAGGTTTTGTCTAATAGTTTTTTAAATCTTAAGCTCAGGTTGATTCGCCTAGATCGGTTAAGGTTTTCTCTAAAATGGTTTCAATTTTCTCTAGTTCAAATTGTTTCGCCAGCGTTTGTAACGGTTTGAAAAAAATCTTAAGCTCTTGTTGTTTCTCACAAATAAGTTCGATTTTGTGAGTGAGTGCCTTGATACGCCCCTCTTGACTACAGATTAGCAAGTCTTGTAAGTCAGTGGTAGAGGGCCTCAAAACCGTTTCCGCAATCTGAGTCGTGAGATCACACTCAGATTCTTTCATTGGTTTCGCGCTTGTCTGAGATTCCAGATATTCCTTAGATGTGGGAGAACTTAACGTGTCAGAGTCATAGATCCAGATTAAGTCGAGATGCTGTTGCAACGCGGTAAATAGCGAAGGCAGGTGTAAGGGTTTTGCTAAAAAGCCGTCCCCTCCAGCTAATCGACTCATTTCTTGATCTTGGGTACTGACGGATGCGGAAGAAACCAGTGTAACTACGGATGCATAGGTTTTGTCTTTGTGGATTTTTTCAAGCACTTGAAAGCCATCGATTACGGGCATCGATAAATCTAAGAGCATTAAATGAGGAAGACTGTGTGCCATCATGTCGAGTGCCTCTTGTCCGTTGGCTGCGAATACAACATCAAAGCCAATAGGCTCTAGGGTCTCTCTCAAAATATCTTGATTTTCCCAGTAGTCATCCGCTACCAAAATACGTTTGCGGGGGCCGCGATACCCAATAATCTTTTTACTGTTGGCTTGAGCCAGGTTTTTACAGACCTGAGAAACTGGAAACGCTAGCGTAAAAGTAAACGTGCTGCCTGCAGTTGGCGTACTGTTTACGGTGATGTGTCCTCCCATTAATTTCACTATTCGTTGGCTAATGGTGAGACCTAATCCGGTGCCTTCTGTTTTTCGCTGATGATCGCCGACTTGTTCAAAGGCTCGAAATAGAATAGCTAAATCCTTTTTCTCAATACCTACCCCTGTCTCTATCACAGAAAATCGCAGTCGTGCCTGTTTGGGAGTTATATGCAGTGGCTGCACTTCGAGGTATACCGATCCTTGATCGGTGAACTTAATCGCGTTACCGATGAGGTTTAGCAAAACCTGGCGTAAGCATTTTTTATCGAGTTCTAAGGTTTCTGGAAGTTCTCCTAGAAGGTCATAACGTAGGTGAATGCCTTTGGTATTAGCGCGGATACGACAAATTTCAACAATGTTTTGGATGAAATTGGGAAAATGGACAGGACTCGGAGAGAGTTCGAGCCTACGAGCTTCAATTTTAGCGAGATCTAAAATCTCATTGATTAAGTCCAGCAAATGATTTCCACACCCGTGAATAATGTTAATTCCATGGTGGTCTTTGGGGCTGAGAGAAGGCGATCTCCCTAAAATTTGAGCATAGCCTAAAATACCGTTGAGTGGTGTGCGCAGCTCATGGCTCATTCTGGCTAGGAATTCGCTTTTGGACTGGTTTGCAGAATCAGCTGCCTCTTTTGCTTGGCGAAGCTGAAAGTTGAGCTGGTGTAAGGCTTCTTCAGCTTGCTTGCGTTTAGTAATATCTTGATAGGTACACAAAACACCAATTACATTGCCTTCCGCATCATGTAAAGGTGCTTTGTTGGTTTCTATCCAAAAGAGATCACCATTCGCTCGTTGCTGATCTTCGACAATCCCCAGTTCTGGTACGTTGCTTTCCATTACGCGGCGATCGCACTCGCAGTACCAGTCTGCTTGGTCTTTCCAAGGTAGTTCGTAGTCTGTTTTGCCTCGAATTTCTTCTATGCTATCTAAGCCCGATGCCGCTAAGAAATTTTGGTTGCAACCAAGGAAAACAGAGTTTACGTCTTTCCAAAAAATGGCCAACGGCAATGTATCCATGACGAGCTGCAAAAACTGCTGTGCCTGAAATAAGTCTCGCGTACGCTCCAGAACCTTTTGTTCTAAATTCTGTGAACGATGTTCAAACTGCTCAGACTGTTGCTGGAGCTGCTGCCGAGAAGCTTGCAAATCCAGCTCTGCTTGTTTGACTTCTGTGACATCTTCGTAAGTGCCAAATATACCCACAACTTCCCCTTGATGATTTCGTAGGGGAAGCTTGCTGGTACTCACCCAAGCCAGAGAACCGTCAGTTCGTTCCTGACATTCTATGTAGTGAAGGCGAGCAGCTCCTTGGCGCATAACCTTTGCATCATCTGCTTGATAATCAGCGGCTTGGTCGGGCCAAGCTAAGTCGAAATCAGTTTTGCCGACTAGCTGAGCCACTGATGTGAAGCCCGTATCTTTCAAAAAATTCTGATTACTGCCTAAGTAGCGAGAGTTACGATCTTTCCAAAAAAAACGCTGAGGCTGAACTTCAAATACTAAATTCAAAACTTGCTCCAGCTGGCTTAGCCGTGCGATCTCTTTTGATTGAGCATCAATCTGCTGTTGTTGTTTAGAAAGCTTGGTTTTGTGCTGAGATTGGATTTGCTGTAAGCGAGTTTGAAGCTCGGTATTTTCTTTGTGCAGTTGGATTGATTGCTGTGCGATCGCCTCGCCTTGTTTCGCTAATGTGAAAGCAAGTGGTGCCCATGGAGAAAAAGATGAGCCTGTTTCTGTCTTTTTCTCTGTTGAAGATGCCGCTATTATCACTTTTTTAGGGGGTGGAATAAACGCATTGGAACACATAACGTAAGAGCTTCCAGATAACATCATTCTGATATCAGATCACAGGGTACCCGCTACATAAAACCTTGCTCTAAAGTCTCTTGAGCACGACATAAAATTTAGCTTGGATAACCTATGATTTACTCTTTTCTACGTGTCTTGCTTGCTTGCTTATTTTTTATACGTAAAGGTATCTGCGTATTTGCAGCTAATTTAAAATAAAAGAATCAATTTAATAATTGTTGCGTAGCCCCTTTCAACATCAGGATTGCAGTAGTAGGATTTGCTAGTGATTCACCTGTAGGGTTTAAAACCATTCAGCGGCTTCAGGTTAATCAATAGATCCATTCAAATAGATCCAATTCAATAGATCCAATTCAATAGATCTATTCGGATAACTCAACGCAAATAGGGTAATTAATCAAAATCCTAGACCTCAGTTATACAGAGGTATACACCTTATAAAGGCTAGGCATTTTAATGTTTTTGTTTGATTTTTCTAAATGCTTGAGGAAATATCTTTCTCGATTTGTATTATCCCAATGCGCATCTCTTTGATGTTGTTTTATGAAATTATTGAATTTCTTTACAACATTACAAGCGGGCGCATGAAAGACATCTGCACCATTGCGAGTACTTAAAATTATGAGTCAACCCAGTCAAGATGTTCTAAGAACATTCGGACAAACCTATTTCGCCGATTTATATGGTGAAACCTTTTCACTTGACAGTCTAGTTTCTCGCTCAGAAGAAAGTGTTTCTACACCAACGCCTCGCCTATCTGTTCAAGGTATTGCTGCCGATGTATCTGGAGCCGGTAGCTCCATAACAGACAGTTCTATAATAGACAGTCCGCTTACGATTGCTTCTTTTGCCTATGGGAGCGCATCTGCGGGTGAATACAACGGAGCCGAACTTGCGATCGCGAATATGCGACAGCTAGATACGGGTGATACGATTACCACTGCTAGAGATAGCATGTTGAGTTCTGATAACCCAGGCACGGCCAGCACGGTTGAGAGAATTACTCGAGGCAACGATGTCGATTTTTATAGCGTTCAGCTAGATGCGGGTGATACCGTTAACATCGATATTGATTCGTCAAACTTAGACTCCGTGCTGCGTCTATTTGACAGTGCGGGTAACGAAGTGGCCTTCAGTGATGATGATCCAGCCCCAGGCGAATCTTTTTCGCTTGAGTCCTATTTATCGTTTACGGCGTCTGAATCTGATACTTACTTTGTTGGAGTCAGTGGCTTTTCTAATACTGACTACAACCCATTTTCCCCACCGAGTGGAACAGGCAACAGTACCGGTCGCTATACCATTACGGTTGGCGTCACCACGGATAATAATGGCGGTGGCGGAAGCGACAGCGATTTCCAAATCGATGTTCTTTTTACAGATAGCAGCCTATCGGCAAGCCAACAGGCCATTTTCCAAGATGCCGCTGATCGCTGGGCCGAAATTATTACGGGCGATTTGCCCGATGTTTTTATTGAGGGGATCGGCGAGGTTGATGATTTGGTCATTCAAGCCAGTGCGCCCTCGATTGATGGTGTGGGCGGTACGTTAGGTCAAGCTGGGCCAACGTTTATCCGTACGGATTCTTCGCTACCTGTTGCAGGCATTATGGAATTTGATGCGGCCGATTTGGATGAGCTGGAAGCCAGCGGCCAGTTAGAAGCTGTGATTTTGCATGAGATGGGCCATGTCTTGGGCATTGGTACTATTTGGGAGCGCTTGGGCTTACTCACAGGCGGATTTGGCGACAATCCACAGTTTATTGGCGCTGGCGCTACTGCTGAATACAACGATATTTTTGGGGTTTCGGCTTCCTCTGTTCCGGTCGAAAATACGGGTGGCCCTGGCACGCGCAACGGCCATTGGCGGGAGTCTATTTTTGATAATGAGCTAATGACTGGCTTTTTGAATCCTGGCAGTAACCCGCTGAGCCGAATGACTGTCGCTTCTCTAGCGGACTTGGGATATGAGGTTAACTTGGGCGCGGCGGATCCTTATGCGCCACCGACTAACCAATTTGCGCCATTAACTGCGGCAGATGCGTTTGATAATGCAGTAGCTGGGGTAGAAGGTGTTTTCTTAGGGTTAGATGCTGAGCTAATTATGGTTTAACGGCCTGGCCATTAGCATTGTTAGAGACGATGAGGTTTGTTGGAATGGTGTTGCATTCAAGCCTCATCGTTTTTCGTTTTCACTATTTTCTAATAACCTGATTTCTACAGCGCCTATTTGCTAATTACGCTAATTATGTTCTAGCGTAATTGACCTAAAAAAGTGACCTGAATGCCCAGGCAGCGATAGGCCCACAGCGTTTTTATAAGGTTGATAAACGTTAAGCTAATGACAGTTGCGATCGCAGCTCCATTGATTCCCCACGTTGGAATCAGAGAGAAATTAAGGCCAATATTCAACAGCACACTGGCCCCGACACTGATGACCATTGCGCGTTCATGGCCGGTCATATTCAGTAAGATGCCGACTGAGCCTGTCGCCGCATTTATTAACTGCCCCGCACACAGAAGCATTAGCGTTACACGGCCACGGCTATAGTCTGCTCCAAACAAATTGAGGTACGCCTCACTTCCCAGTAATAATCCCAGTATTGTGATCGCCGAAAGCCCAACAACTATTCGCGCATACTGTACCAGCATCCGCTCTAGCTCAGCGAGCTTGCCTGCCGCATGCAGCTGCGCAATACGAGGTGCCAACAGACTATTGGCTGAAAGTAAAATTAGGCTCACGTAGCGTAATCCTTGCCAAACGGCACTATAAATCGCAACCGAGTCCGGCGATTTCAAACTACCCAACATCAGCAAATCAATTCGGCCATGGACAATTTGCAGCGCGCCGAAAATCATCATCGGGAGTGCGCTTTGTATCCAATGGCGCGCTTGGTATTTTAGAGAGGAGTGGTGTACGGGCTGTGGCAGCAGTTGCTGCAACATGCGATAACCCACAATCAGTGTGATTGTCACCACCATCAGTTGCAGAACAATCGCAGTCATTAGCGCCAGGTTTGCATGCCAAAGCGATGCCTCTCCAATCACTTGGGTGAGACCAATAGCGCCTATCAGTAACAGGGGTGCAATTAATGAATCTGGCAAAAACCCTAAGGCAACATGATTCAGTCCTTTTATCGTTGCTAGCTTGAGATTTTTTAAGACGGCCAGCGGAATGTAGAGTAACCCTACTGACAGCGGCCACCTCAGAGAGGCTTCAACCCAGTGGGTATGCCAGATTAGACCATTTCCTAATCCCAACAGCACTAATGATGCGAGTAAGACAGATAAATTACTCCAGTGCAGCAGCCCGGCTAGAGAATCCCATTTTGCTTGGCTACTGTAGATAGAAACTTCGCGGACTAGAAACCGATCTAGCCCCAGGTTTGTGGGTATGACCAAGAAGCTGACTAAGGTGATGATGTAAACGTACTGGCCATAGTCAGATTGACCTAATAGAGAGGCCAACCAAATGTTAGCCGCTAGGCTGAGGCTCACTAAAAAACTGCGTAAGGCAATAATCTTCAGGAGCGCGACAAGAGATTTCAAGGCAGACTCTCACGTTAGGGGCGGCCTTCATTTGCGAGCGGGGACCTTTAGAGGTACTTGCTCGTTGGGGATGATCTATTCGGAACGGCCCATGACGAAATTAGAATAGGTGCGACTGTCTATTGCGATCGCTCTCCATTCTTTTGTCGGTTCCATTTTTTTGTCGGTTTCTTCCTTTTTGAACCTTTTCTCTTTGATCCCTTCCTTTTTTTGTCCCTTCCTTTTAAGGGTTAGATACTTTACCTATCCTATCTGACTCGTCTTATTTGGCTTACACTCATTTGTATCCCAAATAAAGTCGTCTCTTACAGACATCATATCTGTAAACGTGATAGCTGGGAGTGTAGTCTTCCACGGACACCTGGTCTACCTAATATTTTTACTAAAAGGTGACCACTGAGAGTGTAGTCTCTCACGGACGGTTTGCGTAACCCTACGCAAATTCTGTTTACAGAAATCAGGCGGATCTCATTGAATTCCTCCTGATTTATACGGAGATAAGTTTAAATTATTTCCTGACCAAGACGTTGCTAAATCAGGGATGGCGACCATGTTGACTAACCATGAACCAATTTAGGTGTTTTTTTATACGTTAAAAAACACATCCACGCATGCCAGCATAGGAGGCAACAGACTATAACTAAGTATAAGCAAGTGATATATCGTGTTCCGGCCAAGTGAAGTCTGTTATCTCGCTGTTGATTGTCTTCATGAGACAAGTGAGCAATAGACGACACGGGATTGTTAATAGTTTGTCAGACCCTGCTGACATTCTGTTGAGGTCTTGCTGATAGCAAAACATATCTGAGGCTTGCGTTTCCTGAAAATGAGTCCTCATCACCCTCGGGTGAATAGTTTTTATCAATTTGTGATCTCTTTCGCACTCAATGGTTCTTTGGGTGTGTGGAGTCTCTGTTGATAACTGTTCCTAAGTTCGCTGACGAGCCTGGGTTTATCGTTGTAGTGTTTTTATTTGAGGAGGAGTGAAGTTTGAAATTTCACATACTTTCGTGTACCTGGTATCTGAGATTGCTGTAAAGCGAAGTTGTGCTGCTGGCTTTATCTTCTGGTTTAAGGAGGATGGCGAGGGCTGAAGAAGGTTCTGCATGATTTTCTGGGGTTCCCCCTAAGCTCACAGCTCCTGAAAATATTTGCTGAAGCCTTCTATTCAGTGCTTTTGGGTGGCATTTCTTGTGCAGCAAATTGATACTCTTGAATGCGAATTTTATATGGCTACTGCGAATGTTCTCATTGAATGAGATGTTTGCATTGGATGTTTGCATTAATTGTCTGAGGCGTTGGTCTTTTGATCTGTCGTCTAGCTTGTGCAAGGCTGCTGCTTGTTTTTGTGCCTGTTAGGTGATGTTGAGTCTGCTGTTTGAGTGCGCGCTGGCGTGCGCGTTTGCTTCAGTCTTATTGCCTTGGATTTGTTGGTCGTTGTTCGTTGCTTAATATCCATCTTGAGCCCTCGTCAAGATGTTGGTATTTACATTGTCTGTAATAGAGCTAGTGCAGGCTAGTTTTAGCCTGTTGTTAGTAGCTCTGTGATCGAACTTGTATTCGTTGGCAGGCAAAGGTTGAAAGATTTCTATGGCTATTTGGGATAGGCGTTGAGATGGCTGTCTCATTGATTGTGGTGGTAACCATTTTAGGGAGTTCCCTGCTTGCTCTCTGTTGGTTCCCTTCTATATGTGCTGCATCTGGATGTGCTGTTTCTTGAGGGTGTTTTAGTCGCCTGAAGCTATATGCTTTTGCCTTTTAGGCTTGGCAGTCCTTGTCCTTGGTCAGTCTTTGTCCTTGGGATTTGGAATCTGGTATTTGGAGCTTGGCAGTTTTTGGCTGGCAGAAGTTATTGAGTTCGATGCTCTTTGGGCTTAGCGACTCTCTGTTTCTGTTCTGGCTATAGATATTTGTGTATGGAGTATTCCTGCCTATGGAATATTTCTGTACGGCATTTGTTGTGCTGCTTTAATTTTTCTCTGTAGCGCTTTCTGATTTTTAGTTTTTGTTTTGTCTTTGAAGCGGAGCTAAAGGTTCGTATCTTAGTCGGTTTTATCTTTGGAAAGGTTTGGGTAGAGCTGTTGTTTCTGCTGCTGCTTATTCTATTAAGAGAAGATGGAAAGCTGCTCAATGTGGTTCTCGATTAATGTGTTTTTCGACCAATGTGGTTTTTAAGTAGTGCTCGCAGTTGTTTGTAGTTCCTGAATTTGATGTTCTTGTGCCTGCTGCCTGAAAAAAGCAAGAGGCCATATTCTTTCAGGTGATGAGGTGCTGTTAGTTGTTTATGAAGCGGTGTATCTATGGGCCTTTTTCAGTGCATCTCTGTGAGTCCGTTAGGTGTTAACTATCCCAAAATTGCGATCGCAACAATGCGGGCAGGGGGGATTGGCATTTTAGATCAAGCATTTGTCAGTCAGCTGTCTGATTATTCTGATCAAGGGTTTTCGGCTGAAGGGGCGATGACAGCATCGGAAGACACAGCGCCCCATCCGTTGAGTGAGCTAATTGGTCAAGCTCAACGGTTTGCCCAGGTTTCTGTTCACTCAGGCCAGTTCGGCAGAGGCCAGTTCGGCAGAGGCCAGTTTGGCAGCGTAGGGCTGCGACTGCGTGCAGACCAAGTTCAGCTGAGTAACCCTTGTTTGCAACAGTTGGTTGACCAGCCCCACTGGTTAATCATTGCTGGCTGGCAAATGGTTGATTTATCAGAGATGTTGGCCCGTCTGCCGGAAGGGGCTCACGCTCCTCGGATATTGCTGGAAGTTACTCAGGCTGAGCAGCTAGCTGGACTACAACAAAGTGAGCCGTTAACGGATGAGAGAATTGTTGGTCTGATTGCTAAGGGCTACGAAAGTGGGGGCTGGGTAGCAGAAGACTCAGCTTTCATTTTGATGCAGAAGCTATTGCGTACTGGCGTGCCTGTATATGTGCAAGGCGGAATTGGCCTAAATACGGCGGCAGCTTGCCGGGCCGCAGGCGCAGCGGGCGTGGTGTTAGATGATCAGCTTTGGCTGATGCCAGAATCTCCTTTGCCGGAGGCATGGCAGCGGCAACTGCAACAGCTTAGCGGTCAGGAAGCAACAACCTTGGGCGATCGCTTAGGATCGCCCCTGAGAGTATTTTCTCGCCCTGGCTTTGGCGCGGTTTCTTTGCTGCGCCAACAGGCTGAACAGCTAGAGATTGCTGCCGCTGATGCATCTGCCTGGCAGCAGGCCGCTGCTCAGCGAGTGGGGTGGGGCGATCCGCAGCAGTGGGCTTGGCCGATGGGGCAAGCGGTGGGACTTGCCGCCCAATACCGGCAGCAGTACCGCACTACGGGCCGTTTTATTCAGGTGCTCCTGCGCCACTCCGAACAACAGCTGCAAGCCTGCCAAGAGTCGCCGCCGTTAGCCCCTAATAGTCCACTGGCTCAGTCACACGGAACCACTTATCCGATTGTGCAAGGCCCCATGACACGGGTGAGCGATACGGCTGATTTTGCCCATGCGGTGGCTCAGGGGGGCGCTTTGCCGATGCTGGCTCTGGCCCTTATGCGGAAGGCCCAAGTGGCCGATTTACTGCATGCGGCCCAAACCCAGCTAAAAGATCGCCCTTGGGGAGTGGGTTTGCTTGGGTTTGCGCCCCAGCAGCTACGGCAAGATCAAATTGAGGTGGTGAAGGCTATTCGCCCTAACTTCGCAATTATTGCAGGCGGGCGGCCTGACCAGGCGGCGCAGCTCGAAGCCGAAGGCATTTTTACTTACATTCATGTGCCCACGCCTAACTTGCTCAAAATGTTTTTGGAGCAGGGCGCGCGCCATTTTATTTTTGAGGGCTTTGAGTGTGGTGGGCACGTGGGGCCGCTGAGCAGCTTCATGCTGTGGGAGAGCATGGTGCAAGTGCTGCTTGAGCAGGTTCCGGCTCGGCAGGCCGAGCAGGTGCATGTGCTGTTTGCGGGGGGTATTCATGAGCGGCTGTCGGCGGCGATGGTGAGCGCTTTGGCGATGCCCTTGGCAGCGCGTGGTATGCGGGTGGGCGTGCTGATGGGCACGGCTTATTTATTTACCCAAGAGGCGGTGGCTCACGGGGCGATTCAGTCTGGATTTCAGCAGCAGGCGGTGAGCTGCGATCGCACAGTTAACCTAGAAACCAGCCCTGGCCATGCCAGCCGCTGCGCTGTGACGCCCTTTGCCCGCGAGTTTTACAGTAAGCGGCAGCAAATGTTAGCCGCAGGCCGCAGTGCCGACGACATCAAAAATACCCTAGAAGATCTCACCTTAGGCCGACTGCGAGTGGCCTCTAAAGGCACCCAACGCGACGCTAGCGGCACCTTGCAAACTGTAGATGAACAGGGCCAGCAAGCTGACGGTATGTATATGATTGGCCAGGTGGCCACGCTACGACAGCAGGTTGGCACTATTGTTGATTTGCATGAGGAGGTGGCGGTAGGTAGCCGTGATTATTTGCGCGCGTCTGTGGCAAATCCGATAACGGATCAGGTGGCGGATCAGAATTTAGCGGCCACTTCGGAATCTACGCTTCAACCGACTGCGCCATCGACTGCACTACCAACTACACCACCAACTGCGCAGCCGTCCGATATTGCCATTGTTGGCATTGGTACCCTGCTGCCCAAAGCCACAGCACCCGAGCAGCTGTGGGATAACATTTTGGCTCAGAAGAATGCCATTCGTGAAATTCCGCCGCATCGCTGGGATTGGCAGCTGTATTACAGCCAAGACCGGCAAGATCAAAACAAGGTCTATTCCAAGTGGGGCGGCTTTCTCGATGCGGTGCCGTTTGATCCGTTGCACTATGGCATTCCGCCTAATTCACTGAAGTCGATTGAGCCAGCCCAGCTGCTGGCCTTAGAGACGGTGCGTTTGGCCCTGGCCGATGCCGGTTACGACGAAACCAGCGAGTTTGACCGGGAGAACACCTCGGTGATTTTAGGTGCTAGCGGCGGCAGTGCGGATTTGGGTCAGCAGTATGCCACTCGTAGCGAGATGGCCCGCATGGTGGAGCAGCCTGAAAAGGCGGTTTGGTCTCGCCTGCCCGAATGGACGGAAGAGTCGTTCCCTGGCATTTTGCTGAATGTGTCGGCGGGGCGCGTGGCCAATCGATTTAATCTGGGCGGGGCTAACTTTACGGTCGATGCGGCCTGTGCTTCGTCTTTAGCTGCGATTGATGCGGCGGTGCAGGCCCTGGAAAGTGGCCGCTGTTCGATGGCGATCGCCGGAGGCGTAGACACTATGCAGTCGGTGTTTGCTTACTTTTGCTTTAGTAAAACGCAGGCCCTGTCACCGCAGGGTGTGGCCCGCAGTTTTGATCGTGATGCGGACGGCATTGTGATTAGTGAAGGGGTTGCGGCGGTGGTGCTCAAGCGATTGGCTGATGCTGAGCGTGATGGCGATCGCATTTACGGCGTGATTAAATCTGTCGCTAGCTCTAGCGATGGCAAAGGGTTAGGACTAACTGCTCCCGCCAGTAGCGGCCAGCAGCGGGCCTTGCAACGAGCCTATGACAGAGCAGGCTTTTCGGCCGCGACACTGGGGCTATACGAAGCCCACGGCACCGGCACCGCAGCGGGCGATCGCGCAGAACTACAAACCATTAGTGAGCATTTGCAACGCGCGCAAGCTAAGCCCAACAGCTGCGCGATGGGGTCGGTTAAAACGCTGGTTGGCCATACCAAAAGCACAGCGGGTGTCACGGCGCTGGTGAAAGCTGTCTTAGCGCTTTATCACCGCACATTGCCTCCCCATAGCAATGTGGAAACTCCGCTCGATGCGCTGGCTCAGGCCGACACGCCGCCCTACCTCCTAAAATCGGCCAAGCCCTGGCTAACTCCCACGGAGCACCCGCGTCGGGCAGGGGTCAGTGCCTTCGGCTTTGGTGGTACCAACTTCCACGCTGTACTCGAAGAGTATGTTGGCCATCCCCAATCGGTGGCCCCTTTGGGCGCAGATCAGTGGCCTTGTGAGCTGCTGCTATTTCCCGGTGAAAATCGTCAGCAACTGCTGACTCACCTAGCGCGTTTGCAAAAAGCCCTGGCCGCAGGCGCTGAACCTACCCTCGCTGATTTGGCCTACAGCTTGGCTCAGCCGCTGATGCAGCCTGGGCGATCTTCCTCTATTGGGCTAGCGATAGTTGTTAGTGACTTGATCGCGCTGCAAAGTGATTTGCAAACGGCTACAGCTTGGCTGCAACAGCCCGCTGTCAAACCGCTGCCACCTCACATTCAGGTGCACCCGAAAATTCAAAATGAGGTGAATGGCAAGTCTGCTGACCTAGCTGCTGCTGAGGCCATTAAAACCGGCAAAATTGCTTTTCTTTTCCCTGGTCAGGGCGCGCAATACCTAAATATGGCCCGCGAACCGGCGCTGTATTTCCCGGAGTTGCGGCAGGCCGTAGAAGCGGCGTCAGCCCAGCTTTCGCCACACTTTGCTAAGCCGCTGAGTCAGTACATTTATCCACCGGCGACCTACACCGATGGTGAGACCGCCGCCGCCAAAGCTGACATCACTCACACCCAGGTGGCCCAGCCTGCTATTGGCACCCTTTCCGCTGGTTATTTGCATTTGGCCCAGCGCTTAGGATTGCAGGCCGAGATGACCGCTGGCCATAGCTACGGAGAATATACCGCCCTATATGCCGCTGGCGCTTTGAGTCAGGCTGATTTTTTCAAGCTCTCGCAGCGCCGTGCTCAGGCGATGGCGGCGGCACTGGAAAAGAAGGAAGGTGAGGGCGCAGTGGAAGCTCCGGAGGGTGCGATGGCGGCGGTGATGGCCAGCCGCGATGTTATTTTGCCGTACCTGAACAATGGCGGCGGCAATGGCGGCGGCAATGGCGGCGGCAATGGCGGCGGCAATGGCGTCGTCGATGCCGATCAGGTGATATTAGCGAATCATAATTCGCCGTTGCAATCTGTGATTTCGGGGGCGCGGCCTGCCGTCGAGCGGGTGTTGGCTCGTCTCGATGCCGCAGATATTTCTGCTCAGATGCTGCCGGTCGCAGGGGCTTTTCACTCCAAGCTAGTGGCCTCTGCCAAAGCTGACTTGGCGGCGGCGATTGCTCAAACCGAATTCACACCGCCCCGCATTCCGGTGTACTCCAATCTCACCGCTGCTCCCTATGAGCCTGAAACGCTTCAGTCGCAGCTGTCAGAGCATTTGGTGAGTCCGGTCGAATTCGTCAGTCAGATTGAGGCCATGTATGACGCGGGGGCGAGGGTCTTTATTGAGCTGGGGCCGAAACGCATTCTTACCAAGCTAACCGATCAAATTTTAGCGACGCAGCCGCATCTAGCGCTTTCACTAGACAGTATTCAGGGCCTCGCTGGCCTGCTCCAAAGTTTGGCCCGCTTGGCCCTAGCCGATGTGCAAGTGGACTGGGCCAGTTTGTATCGGGGGCGCTCGGTGAAGGCGATCGCTCTGACGCAACTGGTTGCGCAAACCAAGCCAAAGCCCCCAACAGCCAGCACTTGGTGGGTCGATGGCGGTAGCGCCCGGCCTCAAACCCAGGCCGTCGGTCATTTTGGCCAATCCCCGCCCCTGACCCAATTGACCAAAGCTGCGCTAGCAGCTCAGCGTTCAGCCGCTAGTGTGACCAATGGTTTAGCGCCTGCCAGTTCAGCGCCTGCCAGTTCAGTGCCTGCCAGTTCAGTGCCTGTTGGTTCACAACCTGCCAGGTCACGGTCTGCCCATTCAACAACCGTCTTTTCTCGTCAATCTAACCACTCAGGCCATTTGAATTTGGGCCCTTCCACTTTAAGCCCGCCCCAGCCAGGTCACTCGACGTTCGGTCACTCGAATCCTGCCAATCGGTCAGTTGCCAGCCTCAGCGCGACCAATCGACCCACTGCCAACCCCAAACGGAGTGTAACTGCCCCCATGACACCCTATTCCAACCCTTCTGAATCTGCTTTGCTCTCGGCCTACCAAACTTATCAAGAGTCTATGCGCCACTTTTTGGCCCTGCAAGAATCGGTTATGGGCCAATTTCTCCAGGCGATGAAAAGTACGGATGGCCGTGTGCCTGCGCCCAATACAGTCTCGTACTCGTTGACTTCAATTACTGCGCCGCCCGTACCTGCCCCGGTTCCTACCTCGCCGCCGCCCATTCCCCCCACCGTCAGCCAGACGAATGGAAATGGAAACGGGAACGGCTACAGCAACGGCCATAGCAGCGGTCATAGCCAAGGGCAAAACGGCCACAGTAACGGGCATCCGCTGGCAGCACAAGCCTCGACGGCGACCCTCGCCCCTCCTGCGCCTTTGCCGATCATGGTCCCGCCCGTAACACCGGCTGCCCCTCCGGCATCCGCTGTGCCTGCTGCATCTGTTCCTATGGCACCGCCAGTTTCTCCGGCTTCAGCAGCTCCAGCCTCAGCGTCTCCAGCGCCTTTCGCAGCCCCAGCACCTGAAGCCGAAACAGCCTTGCCTGATGAAGCGGCTTTGACCGAAATGCTGGTGACCTTGGTGAGCGATCGCACAGGCTATCCGCCCGATATGCTCGATCTCCATCAAGACATGGAAGCTGAGCTAGGCATTGACTCCATTAAGCGGGTTGAAATCTTTGGAGCCTTCCGCAAGCAGCTACCGTCTGTTTTGGCAGATACGTTGCAGGCCAATATCGAACAATTTACTCAGGTGAAGACCTTGGCCGGTCTTGTTTCTGCGCTGCTAGAAGCCGCGCCAACTGCCGGAGCGCCGCCCGGTAATAGCGCCACCGCTACGGCGGAGGTACCTAGCCTGGGAAAGCCTGAGGGCGCGGTTGAAGATTTGCCCTGCTACATCATGCAGCCCCGGCAAAAATCTTTACCTGCGCCCACAGCGGCGAGCACGGCTCTGAGGGGGCTGGTGCTACTGGTGGCCACCGCAGAGCATGACCTCACTCGGTCGGTGATGACCCAGCTACAGCAGGCGGGAGCCGTTCCTCAGCTGATTTCTCCTGATAAGCTGGCTGACCCCACTCAGTTGGCCAACAGTATTGAGCATTACCGTCAACGGTCGGGGGCTGTGCGGGCGATTGTGTATCTCACAGGGGCCGTCCCGGCTTCTCCGGCAGTTTCCCTGGCGTCTTCCCTGGCAGGTTCGCTGCCAGCAAATCTAGCGGCCTGGCGTGAACAGACACGTCAGCAATCTAAGGGCTTGTTCTATTTGTTGCAAGCCTGTAGCCAAGACCTTCAGACCCAGCAAGGACAGGTGATTGCGGTGTCGGCGCTGGGTGGGCAGTTTGGCCGTAATGGCCGCTGCGGGCCGGGTTCACCCTGTGCGGGGAGCAGTAGCGGCCTGCTGAAAACGCTGATGATTGAATGGCCCCAGGTTCGTGCGGCTGCCATTGATGTTGACTTAGATAGTGAGAGTGAGCCAGCAGTGGTGGCAGCCCAGCTCGTGCAAGAACTTCAGGCGGGGTGCCCTGATGCTGAGGTGGGCTATTCTGCCAGCGCAGACGCAAGCTCTGATGCCAGCCTAGGCCAGGGCCAAAGAACGGTGTTTGAGCCTGTGCAGGTGATGCGAACGCCGCCTGCTGGTGGAGAATCTGCTGGTGGAGGCCGCATGGGCGTTGTGCCAGCACCTGATTGGGTGATGTTGGCGATTGGCGGCGCTAGGGGGATTACCGCTGAGGTATTGAACGGGCTGATTGTGCCGGGTATTACGTTGGTGCTGGTGGGGCGATCGCCTTTACCTGATGTTGAATCTGCTGAAACCACAGCGCTCACTCACTCGGCTCAGCTCCGCCATTGGCTTGTGCAGCAGGCCCGCTCAGCGGGGCAAAAGGTAACACCGGCTCAGATTGAAAAACAGCTGCGCAAAATCCAGCGCGATCGCGCTATTCGCACGAACTTAGCCGCCTTGCAGCAGGCCGGAGCCACCGTAGACTACCGCGCCCTAGACGTGCGTGACGAGGCGGCTATGGCTGGGCTGATGGCCTCGATTTATCAGCAGTATGGTCGCCTAGATGGCGTGCTACAGGGGGCTGGCATCATTGAAGACAAGCGCTTGGTAGATAAGCAGCCCGCTTCCTTTGAGCGTGTGTTTGATACCAAGGCAGACAGCACATTTTTACTGGCGCGCTATTTGCGGCCAGAGAGCCTGAAGTTGATGCTGCTGTTTGCTTCCGTTGCAGGGCGCACCGGTAACCAAGGCCAAGCAGATTATGCGGCGGCCAATGAGGTGGTGAACCGTCTGGCTTGGTGGATGCAGCAGCAGTGGCCGCAAACGCGGGTGCTTTCAGTGAACTGGGGGCCTTGGGCAATTACCGGCATGGCTTCTGATGAAGTTAATCGTCAGTTTATTGCGCGGGGTGTGATTCCTATTCCGCCTGATGCAGGACGGCAGTATGTGGTGAATGAACTGCGTTGGGGCGATCGCGCCACGGTAGAAGTTGTTGCTGGGCTGTTTAATACACCGCCCGCAGAAGCGATGACCGGCGTAGCCTCTGATGCGGTAGTTGAGTCGAGAATTTTGCCCCTCATTACCCAGCCGCCTCAGCTGCAGTCCACAGGTGCCGTTACCCTCACACAAACCTTCACCCTGGGCAACAATCCTTACCTCAAAGACCACTGCCTAGATGGCAAGCCCGTTCTCGCTGCTGCTGCTGCCCAGGAGTGGTTGGCGCAGTTTGTTCAGGCGGCTTGGCCCGATTGGGTGGTGTGCGAGGTGCGTAACCTGCGGGTGCTGGGCGGCATTGTGCTCAAAACGGAGGCAGGCATTGCGACCCAGCTCACAGCCAAGGCATCCACCCATGCCAGCTCAGAGGCGCTGGAAGTGGCTGCTGAGATTAAAGAGGGGGATAAGGACCGATCGCTGTACCGGGCCACGCTAGTGTTACGGCCTCAGTTTGAGCCAGCTCCCATCATCAGCTGGCCGCCGCTGACAGAGGGACAAACCGTAGATGTGGAGGCGGCTTATGCCAGTTACTGCTTTCATGGCCCTCTATTTCAGCTCATTACACAGATTGACAGCTTGAGCGCAGGCCATCCCCAGGGCAGTCATCCCCAGGGCAGTCATCCCCAGGGCGCAGATGCCCAGGTGCAGGCCAGCTCACCCGCAGTTTGGCTCAATCGCCCCATGGAGAAACGGGGCTGGCTGTTTGATCCTGGCTTGGTGGATGCCTCTTTGCAGCTGGGGCTCATATTTGCTCGCATGCAAGGTGATACCAGCGCGTTGCCTAGCTGCTTTGGGCGTGTTGTTCGCTATCGGGCGATCGCCCCTTTAGAGCAGCTCCGGGTGTCTTTGCGCATTAAAACATTCACTGCCGATCAGCTCATTTACGATGCGGCCTTTGTGGATGCAGACGAACAAATTTGCCTACTGCTGACTGATATGGAAGGTAGCTGTAGCAAGGCTCTGAATCGTTTGAGGCGATCTCATCCGTCATGAGGCCCGTCTGTCATGAGGCCCGTCTGTCATGAAGCTCTTTTCCGGAAGTTAAAAATATGACTTTAAATGCCCCTTTTCCTGATTTCGTTTCTGAGGTAACTGCTCCGTCTAATAGCGGCGCTGCTACCGATAGTGCCAATAATACTTCCACTGACATTGCGATTGTCGGCATGTCAGTTTTGCTGCCTGGTGCGAAGGGGCTGAGACAGTATTGGCACAATATTTTGAACAAGGCGGACTGTGTACAGCGTGCGCCAGATAGTTGGGCTGATCCCTATTTTGATCCGGAGTTGGCTTTAACGCGGCTAGATTCAGCTCGCATTTATACCCGCAAGGTTGGGCTGCTGGGCGATCTTGCTGACTTTAATCCGCTTGAATTTGGCATTCCACCCAAGGCTGTGGAAGGCGATCCGGCTCATTTTTTGTCGCTGTCGTTGGCTCAGGCGGCTTTGAAAAATGCCGGTTATCTAGATCGTCCGTTTAACCGCGAAGCCACCGGCATTGTGATGGGCCGAGGCAACAATCCTAACCGAGGCGATGCGACGGGGCTGCAATACGGTTTGATGATTGATCAGACGCTGGATTTGTTGCAGCAGCTATTGCCGCAGCCGCTAGAGTGCACTGCACTAGATAGCTTGCGCCAAGGGCTTAAAGACAGTCTGCCGCCCATGGAGATTGATCAGGCTCCGTCGCTGGTCTCGAATGTGGTGACTGGCCGGATTGCCAATCGGCTGAACTTGATGGGGCCAAATTATCTGGTGGATGCGGCCTGCTCCTCGTCGCTGATTGCGGTGGCCCATGCGATTGATGATTTGGTTAGTGGCCGGAGCGACATGATGCTGGCGGGCGGTGTGCAGGTGTCTATGTCGGCTCAAATTTACATGCTTTTTTGTCAGCTTCAGGCGTTGTCTCGGGGAGATATTCGGCCTTTTGACGAGGCGGCTTCTGGAACTATTTTGGGCGAAGGGGTGGGGTTTTTGGCCCTTAAACGCTTGGCCGATGCCCAGCAAGATGGCGATCGCATTTATGCCGTGATTAAAGGGGTGGGGATCTCTAGTGACGGTAAATCGAAGGGGCTGCTGGCTCCGCGCGGTGAAGGCCAGGTACTGGCGCTGGAGCGGGCCTACCGGCAAACCGGCATTGATCCGGCCAGCATTAGCCTGATTGAGGCACACGGTACTGGTATTCCGCTGGGCGATCGCACAGAAATGCAAACCCTTCGGCAAGTTTTTGGCGATCGCCAGGGCCATTTGCCGGACTGTGCGATTGGTTCGGTCAAGTCCATGATTGGCCACTGCATTCCGGCTTCGGGCATTGCCAGCTTAGCCAAAACGGCGATGGCGCTTTATCACAAGGTGCTGCCACCCACCCTGTGTGATCGGCCCCATCCCGATTTGAACCTGACGCAAACCCCTTTTTACATCAGCACTCAAATTCGCCCCTGGATTCACCCAGGCGATCGCTGCCGTCGAGCAGGGGTCAATGCCTTTGGTTTTGGCGGCATTAACGCCCACGCCATTTTAGAAGAGGTGGATCAGCGCCCCGATCCGGCTGGCCCTGTGTGGCAGCCACCAGCTGAGCCTTATCGGGCTGTTTGGTCGGCTTGGCCCAGTGAGCTATGGGTGCTAGCGGCGGCCAACCCGACTGATTTGTTGGCCAAGCTGGCGCAGGTGCAAACCTTTTTGAGCGCCCGCTCTGATATTGAGTTGGCCGATGTAGCCTATAGCCTGGCCGAGGAGGCCGCTATCCATCCTCAGCCCACTTACCGACTGGCGCTGGTTGTCAAAAGCCGTACTGATGCGGCCCGCAAGCTGGCCAAGGCCACTGCCCAGCTACAAACGGTTGCGGATCAGCCCTGGCAGATTAAGGGCAGCATTTTCTACAGCTTGGCTGAGGCGAATGCGAACCCTGGCAAAACGGCTTTTCTCTTTTCCACCGAAGGCTCTCAATACTGCCAAATGCTGGCTGATTTGTGCCTTTATTTTCCGCAGGCTCGGGCCTGGTTCGACTTTTTGGATGAAACCTTTGAGCGTACCGACCGGCCCAGTCAGGTCATTTTCTCGGCTCCCACTGGCCTTAATGCTGAACAGCAGCAGTGGGCCGAATCAGAATTATTTGCGGCTGATTTGGCAACGGAAACGGTTTCTACCGGCAGTTTGGCTATTTATGAGCTGCTCAAAGCTTTTCAGGTGCCGTGCGATGTGATGGTGGGGCATAGCGCGGGAGAGCATGTGGCGATGCGGGCCGCAGGCATGGTGGCAGTGAAGTCTCGATCGCACCTTAAGCAGCTTTTACAAAAGCTCAATCAGGTTTATAGCCAGCTAGAAACTGAGCAAGCGATTCCGACTGGCACGCTGCTTTCCGTGGGGGCAGTGACTTGGCCCGACATTGAAAATCTGCTGGATACCTTTGCTGAAACGGCTTATTTAGTGGCTGATAACTGCGATAACCAGCGTTTAATTTTTGTGGATCCGAGTCAGCAAAATGCGGTGATTGAGTTTGTTAAACAGCTGGGCGGCATCTGTACTCCGCTGCCTTTTGATCGGGCTTATCATACGCCCTTGTTCCGCCACGGCACCGAGGCCCTACGGGCTTACTACGAAACGGTGGAGCTGGGCGATGGCAAGATTCCTGTTTACAGCTGCGCCAGCACTGAGCCGTATCCACAAGATCCTGCGGCCATGCGCGATCTCTCTGCCGAGCAGTGGTCTTTACCGGTGCGGTTTCGAGAAACCATTGAGCGGCTGTATGCAGATGGGGTGCGCACTTTTATTGAGGTGGGCGCGGGCAATAACCTCAGCAATTTTATCAACAACATTTTGCCGACGCTGCCGCCTGATTCAGAGCAGGGCACGCCCGCACAGAATACTTGTGTGGTGCTGCCCACTAACGTGCCGCGCCGCACTGGCCTGAGCCAGCTACAGGCGGTGTTGGGCCGGCTCTGGGTCGGTGGCGCAGCGCTGGATTTTTCACCGCTTTATAGCGATCGCTCTCTACAGTCTCTCAATTGGCAGCAGTCAGATATCCCGCCTAAGCCTTTCACACTACCGGTGGATATGGCCCTGCCTCGTTTACAGCTTTCGCCTGCGATCGCCGATGCGTTTAAAGAACAAATTAAGCAGCAAATGGCGCAAACCCTGATTCCACCAGCGGCCCTTGTTCAACCTCAGCCGCCGCTTGCGCAATCTGAACCGCCGCTCCAGCCGCCACTCCAGCCGCCGCTCCAGCCGCCACTTCAACCGCCTGCACCCCCTTCCTCTCCTCAGCCCGTTTTTGCTTCAGGACTTTCTCTTGAGACGCAGCAAAAAATGATGACAGACCATTTCACCCTGATGGAAAGTTATCTCAATACACAGGCCAGCATCAGCACTGAATTATTTCAGCAGCTGAGTGACTTACGCCAATCCACAGCCCCCGCTGCTGCGCCCCCACCGCCTGCGCCAGAAGATAGGCCAGTGGATGCGCCAGAAGATAGGCCAGTGGAGATGCCGGCGGCGGCGGCCGTGGAACCGGTTTCTTCTCCTCCGGCACCGGCCCTTTCCACTTACCCGTGGACTCAGGGGGCTGCTCACTACGGGGAGGTCTCGTCATGACTTCAACCATTGCCGTTTACTCGCTTTATATGAGCGATGCGATTCAGCATCTTCAGCCTTGGGACTTGCCCTTGCCGGATGTATGTGGTTACCAGCTAACGGCTGACTGGTGTCAGTCTGAAGCCGAGTTAGAACAACTCTCTACGCAGCTGTTGTATCTGCTTGGCCCTAGAGAACGGGCGCTGTGGCAAGCTCTTCCACAGCGGTTTCATCGGCGTCGAGAATGGTTAGGTGGTCGGTTAGCGGCTAAGTGGGCGGTGATGCAGCAGTTAGAGATGCAGCCTGCCCGTCCGCTAATGCAGGGATCTCGTTTGGAAGGGCGATCGCCTACCTCGTTTGAAATTTTGCCAGATACCTTGGGCCGACCGGTGGTTCACAGCCGTTATCAGGGGTTAGATCCGCCGCTGGCTACGGTTTCTATTAGTCATCTTCGCGGTGGGCGAATTTTGGCGGCGGCGGCCCCAGCCGGTCACCAGATCGGTATCGATATCACTACGGTTGGCCGTGTTCGAGTCGAAGATATTATTTCCCTTGCCTTCACTGAGCAAGACTTAGCGGCGCTGCCATCCCCTTTGACTGACTCTGGATATCTTGCCCTCTGGGCGGCCAAGGAAGCGGCGGCCAAAGCGGCGGGGACAGGGCTGCAGGGTCGCCCTACTGCTTGGCAAGCGACTGCCTACCGCCGGTCAACTCACGAGCCATTTTGCTGTATCGATATTCGCCACCTTGATAGTCCCTATCAAGGGCCGCCCTTCTCTGTTTTGGTTTGGCATGAAATGGGCCATGACGTGGTTAATGAAGCGGGTAATGACCTGGGTGATGACATTGTTGCGCTGTGCCACGTAGCGCAGCCCTAACCTCTTTTTTTTAGATTCTCTCTCTTTTACTTCTAAATCTTTATTTCACGACGCATTTACAATGATTTCTTCTCTTCAAACGACGCCCCCAGCCTGGACGACCGCTGATGCTATTGAAGCTACTGTCATCGAGCAAATTGAAGAGATGACAGAAGACTGGGATTGGGATGATATTGACGATGTCACCCTTTCTCCGACCTCTCAGCTAATTGGAGATTTAGACTTCGCATCTGTCGATTTTGTGCAGCTATTTGTGGCCATAGAAGCCGCTTTTGGCCGTAAGTTTGGCTTTCACGATTTGATTATGCCAGCAGACACCTACGTGGATGATCTCAGCGTGGCTGACATTGTTGCCTACATTCAGTCACGCCTGAACCCGGAAGCGGCCACAGCGGCAGCAACGCCAGCGCTGGGTAAGCCTGTGGTTTCTCTATCAACCGAACCTCGACTAACCTCGGCTGATTTTGCTCAGTTTCAGCAGCTCATCCCTACGCCGCCCAGCATGCCCCCCAGCGGTTCTCGCAATCCACCCGCTATTTTCATTCTGTCGCCGCCGCGTTCAGGTTCTACTCTCTTTCGCGTCATGCTGGCGGGCCATCCTCAGCTATTTGTGCCGCCTGAATTGCACCTGCTGACCTACCGAAACTTACAAGAGCGATCGCAAGCCCTCGATAACGATCTCAACCGCCATCTCCTGAGCGGTACTTTGCAAGCTCTCCAACACGGACAGTCATGCACTCAAGCCGAAGCCATGGCCCAAATGGCCACCTACACTGCGCAGAACTTGAGCGTTCAGCAGTTCTATCAAAAACTACAGCAGCCTTTAACTACTCAGGGACGCGATCGCATTTTGATCGATAAAACACCCTCTTACACCTATCACCTCCATTTGCTCCAGCGCATGGAAAGCCTGTTTGAAAACGCTCTTTACATCCACCTTTCCCGGCATCCCTACGGCATGATTCGCTCCTTTACCGATGCCAAACTCGACCAGCTTGTTCCCTTCCTTAGCCGCAGTCCGTTCTCTGCTCGGCAACGGGCCGAACTGATTTGGGCTACCAGCCAACACAACATTCAAACCTTTCTACACAGCGTAGACAAACGCCGCCAGCTGCACGTTCGCTACGAGGACCTGGTTAAGGCCACCGCTCCCACCATGCAAAAGGTTTGTCAATTTCTCCAACTTCCCTTTAACAACGCGCTTTTAAATCCTTACGAATCTTTAGCGCAGCGGATGACGGCAGGCAATGCAGCAGGCAATGAGGTTAATGCTCAAATGAGCGGCGATCTTAAATTCCATCTTCATAGCCAAATTGAAGCTGGTATGGCCGATCGCTGGCGACAATTCCACACCGAAGATTTTCTCAGTGACACGTCACTCACCCTTGCTCGCACTCTCGGATACGAGGTCTAACCCCTTGCCTATTATTAAATTCGCCGATATTAAACTCAATTATCTTTTGCTAGAACCGGTAGGCAGTCCGGCTTTACTGGAACCGGTAGGCAGTCCGGCAACAGCCGCTCATCTCGCTGCCCAGCAACCGACCGTCGTGATGGTGCATGGCCTTGCCACCAACTTTGCCTTTTGGCATCGTCTCGCCACGGCCCTTGCCGAAACCCACCGGGTTCTCCTGTTCGATCTGCGCGGACATGGCCGCAGCAGCATGCCGCCCACAGGCTACACCGCCGCCCAAATGGCCTCCGATCTCCATCGGCTGCTCACCGCCCTCAGCATTGACGATATCGATCTCATCGGTCACAGCTTTGGTGGCGCAGTTACCTTGCAATACGCTCTGCAATGGCCCAATCAAGTTAACCGCCTTGTCATTGCAGATAGCCGCCTTAAAGCGCTTCAACCCCAACAACAGCCCAGCGACTGGCCCCATTGGGAACGCCTCCAAAAAGTTCTACACCACTTAGAAATTGATCTAGATGCAGATGAACCCGAAGCCGGATACCGTTTGCTCACGGCCCTGGCCCGCGTCCAAGTCCATCGGCCTGAGCTGATTAAAACTGCCCCCAAGTGGATGCACACCCTCTATCCCCAAAGCGCAGGCAAAAAGACCGCTCGCCGCTGGCTCAAACTCATAGAGACCACCCAAGCATGGTCACAGCTCACCACCGATAGCAGCCTTTCTAAAGCGCACCTGAGCCAAATCAAACACCCGCTACTCGCCGCCTACGGCCAAAATTCATCCACCTTAATCACAGCTCAACAGCTTCTCTCCCTCTGGCCCCACATGGCGCTACACCTCATCCCTGATGCAGGTCACTTTTTCCCCATGTCTCAGCCCCAAAGCTTTCTTCCCCTACTCCAAAGCTTCTTAACCAGTCCCCAAACTAGCCGCATTTTCCCTCGCCTAGCGTCCTGATTCCGCTCCCTCTATTTACTGCTTCACCGCTTTCCATCTTCCTGCTCGCTCCATCTTCCTTCGCCTTTCTTTTTCCCCATGGTCTCCATTCTCACGCCCCCCCTTTCTCTGCCCACGCTCCCGGCTCCCGGCCTTCAGCGCAGCCAATTTCAACAGGTTGGGCCTAACGGCCTTGGTGATGGCAACAATGCCTATGCCTATTCTTCAGTTTGGTACAAAGACCATCTCTATGTGGGCACGGGCCGGGCGAATTTGTGCCTGCTCAAATTTGCAATGCCTTTTGTCAAAATTGACGTTTGGCCAGTGGAATGTCCTTGCCGCAACTACACTCCAGAGTTTGAAGAGAACTGGGCGCGGGGTGAAATCTGGCGCTACAGTCCGCTGACGCAGCAGTGGGAGCGGTGCTATCAATCACCGCTGATAGAAGATCCAGAAGACGGTGTGATGTTTAGTCGCCATTTAGGCTTTCGGGCGATGGTTGTTTTTCAAGGAACGTCTGATCCTGAACCGGCTATTTATGTGGCGTCTTGGTCGCGATCGCGTAGTAACGGCCCTGATATTTTGCGCTGCATTGATGGCAAAACCTTTGAAATTACACCCAAACCCCGCTTTGAATCGAGCGAGCATGAAGATGTCCCTATCACCGCCATCCGCGTGCTCGTTCCGTTCAAAGGCAAACTCTACACTGCCCCTACCGGTTCTGCCAAAGGCAACGTAAATGTCTCTTGGACATCTCTCATTTACGAGAGCGCCGATCCCGCCTCAGGCGAATGGCGCTCCGTGAACGATCCTGGCTTTGAAGGCCCGCCGGTTGTTGCCACCGTTTACGATATGGCCGTCTTTGGCGACTATCTTTACGCGGGCACGGGCGGTAGTGAAGGCTTCCAAGTGTGGCGAACCAAGGCTGAAGGCACTCCGCCCTACACCTGGGAAAAGGTCATTGATAAAGGCGCAGGCCGAGGCGCACTTAACCAAGGCACGGTCAGCATGAAGGCATTTAAAGATGCGCTGTATATTGGCACTGGCATTCAAAATGGCGGCTACGACCACCGCTTTAATGTGGGGCCTGCCGCTGCTGAAATTATTCGTCTCCGCCACGACGGTAGCTGGGATATTGTGGTGGGCAATGCCCGCGATGGTAAAAAGCCCATTAGCGGCCTTGCCGCCGGATTCAACAATTACTTTTGTGGTTACATTTGGCGCATGGGCATTCACAATGGCTGGCTCTATGTCGGCACCATGGATTGGAGCGTGATTTTGCGCTACACCAACCTCAAAGAAAAGCCACTTAAAATCTCGCAGATGTTGGCTAAAAGCGGTGTAGAAGATTTTATTGAATGCTACGGTGGCAGCGAACTATGGCGCACCTTTGACGGAGAAAACTGGCTACCCGTTACCCGCACCGGCTTTGATAACCCTTTTAACTACGGCATTCGCAACATTATCTCCTCGCCCCATGGCCTCTTTGTTGAAACTGCCAATCCCTTTGGCCCCAAAGTTGCTGTTCGGCAAGGCAAAGGCTGGGACTGGACGTACGAAGATAATCCGAAAGGCGGCCTAGAAGTGTGGCAGGGCATTGAATAATGCAACAAAGAAAAAATCATGCAACCAACTCTCTACAGTCCTGTTTCTGCCCGATAGACATCTCCCGTCCCTCGCGCTGTGTAGTAAACAAAAACATCTGTATCGGTGGTAAAGACTTCAGGATCGTTGCGCACTAAAGACACATTGGGATCACTTACCTGCCGGTAAAAGTTTGGCTCTGAGCTATCTGTGGATGAGCTGGTGTCTTCTGTACTCGAACCTGTGTTATTCAAACTACTTGCATTCAAACTACTTGCATTCAAACTCTCTAAATCAGGACTGGCAATCCACACCTCAGAGGGGCCACCTTTTTCATCTTCTGCCAGAAAGGAGATGTAGGAGCGGCCTTCATGTACAAATGGTTCTGCTGATCTAAGTAGGGCTAGGTCTGAGGGCGGCTGCAACGTGTCAATTTTGCTCCAACTGCCGTCTACTTGGCGATAGATGCCTAGCTGAGGGGTTTTATTAAGCCGTGACAAATCCTCACTTTCTCTGACTAGAAGCAGCGGTTCGTCGTTCAGTTCAGGGGCTTGCCAAATAAAGGGATCGCTTTTTTGTACGTCGCTACTGGTTAGCTGTGTGAGCTGACGGGTACTCACCTCATAGGAAAAGACTTGATTAATGCCTGCGACAGATTGGGTAAAGGTCAGAGCATTGTTTTCATTGTTGATCCATCGGCCTGCTGAGGAAACATTTTCAGCTACGATGTGACCTTCGGGCTGATCAACGTCTCGCCAGGCCAAAACGGAAATATCGGGTGGGGTTGGCAAGAGATATGCGATTCGTGCGTCACTGCTTGATGTATCGAGGCTACCAATAGGCGCTACGCCTGTATTGGTGCGAGCTGGCCCGGATAAAATTTCAGGTGTTAAGGCCAATCCATTGCCTTGGGTGCGGGCTAGTCTCGGCTGTCCGTCAACGGCTTTGGTGTAGACAATTTGCGCTTCGCCCTGTTCATAAATCCATTCTGGCCCATTGCCGGTACCGGTGCGATCGCGATAAGAAGAAATAGGCACTAAACCGGAATCGATGAGCTGAGCTTGCGCGGTATTAATTAATCCGGTGTCTGTTTCAATGGGAGCCACCCAAAGGTTGTTGCTTTGATCTTGCCAGGTGACGCGATTGCTGAGGGGATCAAATTCTGGATCAACAATAGAATTATCTTCCGTAATTTGCTGTTCTCTGGGTATAAAAACAGACTCGCTAGTTGCTGTAACGAGATTGTCTAAACGGGGGCTGATGGATGAAATCGCTTGAACGGGAGTAGGGAATGGGGCTAGGCGATCTCTCCCCAAATGCCCGGTCACATCGCCTAGTAGGCTATCTCTTTTATGACTGATTTTATGGCTGAATGGATGATGACTGACTGAATGGTGGCTGAATGACCTTGTTGCAAGAGAGCCAGAGACCTCGTTGAGTGCGTTAACTTTTTGTAATGCTGGTAGGCCCAAGTTCAATTCTGGGCGAGTTTCTCTCAACAGCGCGTCAATTTGTTCTGTCAGTGCAAGAGACGGCTTGGGCAGAGCTAAACCGGCAAATCCCGCAACCCCGCTCATCAGATGGCTAAGCGGATCCTCTATAAAAATGGCGGTACCGAAAATGGCGGCACCATTAATTGCATGATCAGAACCCGTTACATTAAAGCCGCCGGTATTAACACTATCGGCAAAAAACATAAATTATTCTTCCAGATAAGGTCTGCACTGACTATGAGGTGCTGAATCCAAGGTGCTGAATCTAAGGTGCTGAATCCAATGCGCTGAATCCAATGCCCCGAATCCAAGGCGCTGAATCCAAGGCACTGACTATGAGTTGCTGAATCCAAGCGCTAGTTCAAAGTGGCGCGATAGATCCAGGCGGTGTTGTGCTTTTGCCCGGCGCCACCTGCGTCATACCCGCCAAAATAAAGCACCTCTGCTTGATCCTCTGGAAAAGGTGAAACCACAATGGAGCGCGTGGCTCTCAATCCATCTGGTGCATCGGGGATAGGATGTTCAGGGTCAAACACGCGGCCATAGCCATAGTCTCCGTTACTAGATCGAACCAGATACCAAGAACTTGACCCCACTTCTGTTTGACGGGTTTTGAGATCTGGATGGTTAATCCATAGGCCAATTAAATGCACTGTGTTGCCAGTATTCGGATTCACAACTGGGGTAATAGTGTTGTATGCCGCAATTGAGGCGGCGCCGCCTAAGCCCCCCCACAGCTGCTCAAAATAGCTGCGATAGTCAAAATCTTTCACCACTTGGTTTGGTTGCGTAGGATCAATCAGTTCAATTACGCCGGGATGCTCTCGGGCACCCAGCAACAACTCCTGTTCGTATCCTGCTACGGACACCGCTGTTAGACCTCTCATGCCGCCTTTGTATCGACGCCGGTTGATGGTGGGCCAGCGATAGATTAACTCCCAGGAGGGACTTGTACCATCTACTCGCTGGTAAAGCCCGCCTACGTCAGATTCATTGTCACGTCCAACGGTGGCATACAGCTTATTGTTCGCGATTTCCATGGCGTGAATTCGGTTTTGCCCTGGGAAAAATTCGGGGTCTTTTTCCCACACTAGGCCGCCTGATTCAATATCGTAGGCCCCTTTATAAATGGCCCCTTTTGCGGCTCCGGCAAATACGTAATGAACCCCTGTTACTTGATCCACATGGTCGGCTAATACCCGCACATAGGGTTTTTCTTTGCCATCTGAGGCCAAGCTATCGGACGAGACCACTGTTTTTGTCCAAGTTCCGCGCTCTGACTCGCGGCTCCAAACGGTGGTTTCTCGATCTCCTTCTGCCTCACTGACGCTAGCGAGTAAAAGTGATTTGGGTTCGGGTAGGGGTGTGCCTGTGATATCTGTTGTGAGCTGCACTGAGTCCATTGCATCAACTCTGACATAGCCTGGCCCCCAGCTATTATCGACGGCCCAGTCACTCGCTGCACTGGCTTTGACTAGCACCTGCGCTCCGGGCGATGGATCGTTGCCTGGTTCATCGCGCCAGTAGCCCATCCCGGCCCAAAGCTTACCGTCATGGACGATCAAATGATTGTTTTCAGTGCCGCCCATAAACTGACCGTTGGCGTCGTTCGTTCCAGGGAAATAATCTTTAGTGAAACTGAGCTGGAAATTTTGGATGTTTTCGCTATTTGCCGCTGTGGTGGCGGCGTTACTGGTTGTAGCAGCTTCGCTAGAGGGCG
The DNA here is from genome assembly GCA_045110585.1 of Phormidesmis sp. Classification (GTDB taxonomy): domain Bacteria; phylum Cyanobacteriota; class Cyanobacteriia; order Phormidesmidales; family Phormidesmidaceae; genus Phormidesmis. The sequence goes on from JBGCGG010000058.1 coordinate 67,895, forward strand.
CTGCTACAGCGGAGGGCTGCGAATACTGATCGAGAAAGCTAAAGATTTCATCGGTCAGGGCATAGTCTGGCAAACCAATGTTGCGATTGACGCTGGCATGAGACTCGCCTGTATTGTCAATGAGGGTAACGGGCACGCCAGCATCTGTTAGCGAATTGGCAAATTGCTGGTTGGTGCGTTGGGCGTTGGTGCGGGTGTAGGTGAGCAAAAATGGCGGAATGCCTTTCCCCGCAGCGACGTGCGTTAGCGGTGACGCGTTTCGGATAATGGCTAGGTTTTCGCCAAAGGCATTGTTAATCAGCCGAGCGAGCTGCCGGCGATTATTTACCTGCTCAACAAGATTAAACAAGTTAGTGTCTATGGCCATGACCCCATCTAGCAGGCTTAGCGCTAACCCATGCGCTTCCAAGTACTGAGGATCGGTGGCCACTAAGCTCACCAAATGCGCCCCCGATGAGTGACCCAGGAGAAAAATTTGTTCTGGATCACCGCCCCAGTCAGCAATATTTTCGTGAACCCAAGCGATCGCTTCGGCTACATCTTCTACATGGGCAGGGTGCCGGGCTGCAAAATTGTGACTGGTATCTGAGGAGAGGCGATAGTTTGCGCTGACGAACACATACCCCGCCTCATTAAATGCCTCTGGTTTGTTATCGACTCTGGATTTATCTCCGCGCCGGAAGCCACCCCCATGTACATAAAGCACTACTGGCGCATTGGTTGCAGTCGTTGTCGGTTCTGCAAGGGGATAGATATCTAAGCTTTTAAAGTGGTTTTCTATATCGGAGCGCTGGTTGAGCGTGCCATAGGTTTCTGTGACTGCGTTCGCATTGCTCATTCCAGCCTGGGCAGAGGCATTGGGCGGAACTTGGCCATCTACTTCAGGGGTACAAGCGAACCCTATGCAGATGGATAGACCCAGCAGAAAGCAGAGTAGAAAGTGTGTGCGCTGTTTAGAACCAATCATGATGTTGCAGGGGGCTGGTTTGGAAGCAGGCTTTAGGACGCTGCGGTTTAGAGCATCTTTTTGAGCATTACAAGACTTGAGCATTACAAGGTTTGAGCGCTACAAGACTTGAGCGCTACAAGGGGATTGAATCTCGATATGCGAACAGGCGTCGAGACTGTGCGCCGTGCATTGTTTGAGCGTTACAGGCCATCACTAGGCCAAAGGGGGTTGAGGTCGTTTCAAACGGCTGTAGCTGATGGTATTGGCTCAGTTCCGGAACAGCGCGGCGTGTCCACGTTTCTCCGTTAGGTGAGTGCCAAAGTTGAAAGCCTTCTAGGCTCTGAAAGCCGAGATAGAGCTGGTGGTTGTGCATGGCTAAATAGTCGAGTTCACCGCTGGCACTGTCAAAGCCTGGCCCTTTGCACAGCAGAGGCACGCGTAATCCGATGGGCGTAAATCGAGGTTGGCCAGCCAGCAAATCCCAGTCGCCGTTGTTATAAAGCCGAATGAGTTCGAACTGTGCTGGGGGCAGGGCTTGATCTGGTGTCTGATTCGGGTTCTGGGAAATAGACTGGGCGGTGGCGACATAGAAATTGCCCTGAAAAGGCACCATATGAGCCACTTGAGCGTTGAGGCTATATCTTTGTAGCCCTCCTGAATGAAGCTGTGTCCAAGGGCCTGATGGTTGCGTTAAACGCCATAGCTCAAAGCCAGAGTCCGAATTGGCGATCGCGGCATAAAGTCCATCGGATTGGTTACTCCAAGCTGTTATTAGTGGTGGTTGCTCGTCATCTCCAACCCCTTCAGATGGCACCTCCTGCGGCAGTGCGATGGACTGCCAGACCTCAGATGACTGCCTATCGCTTTCAAATAGTGCCTGTTTAGATACAAACAGGCTCATTTGCCCTGTGGTGGTATCCACCGCGCGCAAGTAGAGATCGCCCTGATAAAACAATCCAGACTGAATTAAAGCGCGATGGCCCACTGGCGACGGCCATTTCTGCCACTGGTCAGGCTCCTTCGTTGCCCACAGCAACTGTTCTTCAAATCCGCAGAAATGGGCCAAGAGCCAGGTTTGGTTTGCATCTGAAACCGCGCTCAGCTGACACTGCAAGTTCAATGTACTGTTCGATTTTGCAGATGATTTTGCAGATGCTGGCGTGAGAGATTGCTGTATGACGAGCTGCCAGTGTTGTCCTTCTCCGCTGTATCGATAAATTTGAGCGATCGCGACAGGCGTATCCGTTAGCCCTACATCTGTGGCATCTACATCTGTTAGCTCTACATCAGCGGCATTGGCCACTAAGCTGTCATGCTTCTGAGAATCCAAGCTTGCTGTTTCATTAATGCTTCGGCAAACAGCCAAGTAAAGCTGATCTTTAAAGGGTGCAATGGAAATCGCGTCAGCAGAGTCAACAGAAATATCTGTTGGTGTTAAGTCTGTAATCGTTGTTGAAGCAGTGGCGAGGAGCATGGCTTTAGAGAGATGAGGGCAGACGTGGTAGCAGCCTTACTGATGAGAAAATAAGAGGCCGAAAGAATGGTGAAGATAGAGGCTGTAATAGCTACCGATATCCCATTACATGGGCCAGCCGCGTCACTTCTGTCGTAAAGTTTTGCCCTGACGCTAAAAACGACTCACCTCCAAATGACTCACCTCCAGTTTCATTGACTATTTCAGCGTTAGCTGATTCAGCCAAAATCTCGGTTAAAATCTCTGGTGCCATCAAACTTAGATCAGGGTTTTGCTCCAAAAAACGGGTCAGTGACGGTTCTTTTACCCGGCCATGGCGCATGACTGGGCTGCGCATAAATTTGGGATCGTTGCCGCCCCGTGCGGGGGAGGGGCCAACATAGGCGTAAGGAGAGTTTTCGGGGTGCATCATTGATGCGATCGCTGCTTGGTCATCGCGTCCTCCTAGCCACTGCATAATCTGAGGCAAATAAACCTCTGGCTCAGAAAGCAAGTCTTCTCCTTTAATTCGCATGGTTTGGCCTACCGGCAGCGTCTGGGTAAAGCTCATAATGTTGGCATGCATTTGGTACCACATAAACATCGAATCCAGCGATGTTTTCAATGGACTCATGCGCCGTGTATTGTCTCCTTGCTTATTGGCCCAAAATTCCTGAATTGATTTGCGTGCCGAGACCGGATGGCGCGTCAAATGCAAAAAGTAAGCATGGGGATACATGCTGTACGCCCGCTCTAAAAAGCGACTATTGCGTGAGGTATTTGGGCTTTTCTCTACCCCAATGCGAGGGCTAACTAAGTCGAGCAAATAATCAAACAAAGCTTTGGTGGTCCAGCTACGGCGCTCATTCAGCCATGCGATCGCTCTCAAAATAGTGCGCGTTGTTTGTACGCCATCGTGTTCTTGCGCCAAGGTACGCAGTAACCCAGCTGGCGCGGGCCGATTGGCCTTGGCTTCGCGCTGAATAATTTCATCCACTGTATCTCCCGCAAAAATATGCAGCTCAGGGAAGCCATAGAGCTGAGGGTGCTCGCCAATAATGGTAGAAACAACGGAAGAAAATGAGCGGGGCGGGCAGAGAATAATCAGTGGGGCGTACATATCTAAAATGTCTCCTAAGGTCTCGCAGCTCGCAGCTGTAACTCCATATGATCAAGCTCTTTCTGGGTGTCTTCTAGCAGCACCTTCAAAACCTTCATGCGGTACTTAATTTGCTTATGGCAGCTTTCTAGCTCTGCTACAGAAGTAGAAGGCTGTTCCTTCGCTGGATCTGACGTACTGCTAAGCCAGAGTTTTGTATTCTCTAAAAAGTCTTCAGATAGCAGCTGGCTAATTAGCCGATGTTGGGTGGCTGGTGAAAACTCTGCTGCTAAGTCCACATCACCGAGTGCTTCAATTTGCTTTTTTAAAGCTCGCTTGGCCTGAACTTGTTGTCGCAATTGTTGTAGCGCATGGTTAGCCGAAGGTTCTGCTGCTGCTAATGAGGTCTCGGGGGGCTGCTCTGCTGATACTGCCTCAACTGATGCTGTTTCAACGTTTTCTGGTGCTTCGAGCAAGGGCGCTGCTGCTAACCCCTGACTGCGCCGTAGTTTTTCTTGCTGAGCATACTGCTTTAAAACACTGCGCGCCTGCTTGAGTTCTTCACTAACCGTGTCGTTGCCCACCTGTCGCATACCGCCTCGGTTACCTTGCAGTTGGCGGAGCGCTTCTTGCCGTTTTTGAAGCTGCGCCTGAGTGGGCGTTATGTCCTGATCACGATTGTTCATTATTTTATAGTTACTATTCTGGTTGGCATTGCCTAATTGCGATCGCCATTTTGTTCATGGCTCGTTTGCGATGATCCTTGCCCCTATCACCTCCAATTCACTGGCATCTTTCAGTTGACCTAAGTTTGGAGAGCTAGCTGCCTGAATTTAAGCTTCTAAATTTAAATCTTCTGGATTTAATCTTTCTGGCTCAATCTTGTGGGCTTAATCTTTCGGGGGCGATCTTTCAGTCTGGATATTTTATGGGTCTGAATGGTCTATTAACTTATAGCCCTGAAAAGAAGTCGATAATGGCATCTGTAGCCACATTGCTCGGTTCCCCTAACGTGCGGTTTAGGGTCTGATGGGTTTCATTGGGCGCAGCCACAATCTCAACCGCTACACCTGCTGATTCTAGGGCCTCAGAAAACTCATAAGCCTGATCTTCTTTGTTTGATTTTCGATCAGCATGAACCAACAAGAAAGGCGGTGTCTGGTTGCCTGACGATACTTGATTAATGGGAGAGGCCTCGGCCCAGATGGCAGGATTATTGCCAAACGCCTCTACATAGAGTGCTTCGCTGTTGGGGCCAGAGTTTTGTAAATTTAATGGAATGTCGTAAGCGCCACTGTCTAACAACACTACGCCATCTAAAACGCCAAGTGATTCACCGGCAGCGGTCAAATAATCGGCATCGGCTGCCACTAACCCAGCCAAATGTGCCCCGGAAGAGTGACCTACCAAAAACAGCTTTTCTGGGTCGCCGCCATACTGCTGAATGTTGTTATGCACCCAGGCAATGCCATCTGCCACATCTTGGACATTTTCTGGATATTCAGCGTCAGGAATCAGGCGGTAATTCAAACTGACAAATAGATAGCCATTCTGATTAAAATAATCCGGCTTACCGGAGACATTTCCTTTATCGCCATTTTTCCAGCCACCGCCATGAACATACATCACAACAGGTGCGCTGCTTGAACCAGGCGCTGGATAAATATCTAAACTAGTACTTTTTGGATTTGAGCCTGCTGCGCTTGAATAAGCCACATCAAATGCAGGTGCGCCACTGACTAATAGGGCCGTATCGTTTACTGCGGTATCGGCTTTACTCGCTGAGGCATCGACAGGGGCATTGCTGTTCCTCTGGCGATTATTTAAATAAGCTCGTGCTTCTTGGCGGGTAATCTGGCCGTCGGCGTTCGTGTCTAGTCTTTCAAAAATACGCTGATTACCTAGCTCATCAGCCGTGAGTTTGCCATCTCCATTGCTGTCCATTTGCGCAAACCGATTACGAGCGCCACCACCTGTTTGTGGATTGCCGCTCTGGGTATTGTCGCTCTGGGTATTGCCGTTCTGTAGATTGCCGCCGTCTTGTCGGCGCTGCTCTAAATAGGCCCTTGCTTCTCGGCGGGTAATTTGTCCATCAGCGTTCGTATCTAACCGATTAAACATCCGCTGATTGTCTAACTCATCGGGCGTCAGACTGCCGTCTCCGTTACTGTCGAACTGCTCAAAGCGGTTACCTCCACGGCCAATGGTGACGGGTTCACTTTCCTCTAGTTCACGCTCACCATTTCGGCGCTGCTCTAAATAGGCCCTTGCTTCTCGGCGGGTAATTTGTCCATCAGCGTTCGTATCTAACTGGCTAAAAATTCGTCTATTTTCTACTTCATCGGGCGTTAGGCTACCGTCTCCGTTGCTATCAAATTGTTCGAAGCGGTTACTGGTATCTGTTAGCGCCGAAATGTCATCAGATAATTCGTCACCTGAGGCTTCTTCAAAGCTGTCAGCACCTGAACAGCTGCCTAAGCCAGCAGATGCCGCCCAACCAACTAATAAAATGCGTATCCAAAAAACAATAGACGTGTTGTTGGCAAATTTGTGATGCACCGCTGATTCCCTATAGCTGAATGACTCTTTATCTGTACGGTCTATGCAATGCAGACTGTACGGGTGGAGATTCTGTACAGATGCTATGTACAGAACTAATCTGAAAACCTAAACAAAAAATCTAATGCGCAAAAAAACAAGAAAAACCTTAATGTGCAAGAACCTATGCGAAAGAAGCCAATACGCAAGAGCCTATGCGCACAGCTTTTTCGTGAGAGTTAAGGTAGCAAAAGGCCACAATAATTTCAATCAATTTTAACAACGGAAAGGAGAAGGCCGTAAGCGAATCTCAATGGAGAGAATTTGCAATACGTGATGGCCACATGACCAAACTTTTATTCATGAGCAAATCTTTATTCACAATCTTGTTGAGAAAGATAGATGAAATAACTGCCCGTGAGTGAAAAGATAAAAGTTAAGAACTGTAGAAAATAAGCTTGCAGCATCTATACCAGAGAATTATACCAGTCCTCTTCTCGTTCGCACGTTTCTCTAATGTCAAATATTGTAAGTTAGCCATTTATGTCAGCTATCTATGTCAAAGAAGGCTCAACAATTTAATCCACTTAAAAGTGGATTAAATTGTTGAGCCTTGCTCGTTTCCATTTTTCTTTAACGTTTTTGGGCTGTTAACCTGCAGTTACGTGACAAGTAAACAATGACCATAGATAGACAATTAGCTTTTTTGTCACGTTACGTTACGCCAAAAGATATTGCCACACAGGTGCAAAAGCGGGCGTGCCATCTGGCCGTAAGGGAGTATTGGCATCTACTGCAACACAGCCGTGATATTTCCCAGGACGACTAGGTTGAGCATTGGTAATGAGCTGATGGCTGGCCTGATATCGGCTATCAGTAGCTTGATCAACATTTACGGGTGGGCCAAATTTGCTCAGGCCCAAACACTTCCAGGCGGATAAAATTCGCTGAATGCTTTTGTCTTGAGCGTGGGTAAAACCGTAATAATGCTCGGCAGGGGTTGCGTGAGGCTCTGATAGCCAAGGTGCTAATGATTTTTGTTTGGCGCTAAAGTCGGCGGGCGCACCGAGCATAATACAGCGAGCGACCGCATGTTGTTTGGCGATGAGGGCTGCGTGCCCACCGCCTTGAGAATGGCCAGCGATCGCAATATTTGCCCAGTTGATGGCTTGATTATCAGTGATGTATTGCTCCCAATTCTCACCTGGATGCTGCTGCTTGAGATACATGAGTAGCTGATTCAAACGATTGTAGAGAGAATTTTCTGGACTAACGTTAAAGTTGTTTGAACGCTTAACCCCATCTAAAATAGATAGGCGCACCAGCTGATGACAATCGGAGAGAGAACTACGCCGACAAATTCCGCCAACCTTCCAAGAGTTGGGATAGGATAGATTTATTGCGTGATATCCGGCTTGAGCGGCCGCCCAAAGCAACAGGGTTTGGTTTTTGGGATTGCCGAATGAGCCTGAAAGAAAAAGTAAGAGCTGCTGACGTTGCTGGCTCAGAGGCGGCGACACAATATGGTGCGCTGATAGCCAATCGTTAATGCGGGGATCTGTGAGCTGAGGAGAGACTCGAAAGGCTTTAAGATTAGTTGTTTCAGTATCGTGAGTGAGTTTTAAGGGCTGCTCAGAAGGTCGTCCACTGGGAGACGCCGTAGGAGGAGATATGAGTTCGCGCTTTAGGTTTCGTTTTAGGTTTCGCAGGCGACGTAGTGGTCTCATTAGCAGCTCTCCTGTACTAATAAAGAGGGTGCTGAAAAAGAGGCTACTGGTAACAACATTTTTAGCCAATAAACGGCTGATGTAGAGGCTTTTTCTGGTAGGTGGTTTTTACATCTTATTTTATGAGGGCTGATTTTATAAGGGCTGATTCTCAAGAACAGCACTTTTTCAAGCAATATCTTTTTGAATAATCTTTGTATCGACATGTCGAATTCTTCTTCCCCTGTTTTTATTTTGGCCTCTCCCCGCTCATTTACCTCTTTGGTATGCGCAATGCTGGGACAACACCCACAAACTTACGGCGTGCCGGAAATAAATTTGCTGTTAACAGATACGCTTGAGCAGCTGGTAGAAATGTCTAGTGGCAAGCGAATGTTTTTGTTGCATGGCCTTTTGCGTACTGTAGCACAGCTATATGCTGGAGAGCAGACGATGGCCTCGATTCAGATGGCTCATCGCTGGATTAAACAACGGTTAGAAAAGCCTTCTTGGGAGGTGTATCAGGAGCTAAGTCAAACGCTAGCACCGCTGCGAATTATTGATAAAAGTCCAGCTTATTCAAAAAAAATGTTGGTGCTTAATCGTATCCAAAAAGCTTTCCCAGAGGCGCACTATCTTTACTTGGTGCGTCATCCGCACGATCAGGGTAAGTCGATGATGAAGGCTCCGCAAGCGATCGCAACTTTAGTGGCCAGTGACTCTCTCGATTACGCCACTACTCCGCCCACCATTGATCCGCAGTTTGCTTGGTTTCGTCGGCAAGCAAAGATTATCGAATTTCTTGAACAGCTACCGGCCAATAAGGTGATGTATTTGCGTGGAGAAGACTTGTGTAATGATCCGTATCACCATTTGCAACAATTATGCGAGTGGCTTCAGCTAGATTGGAGTGAGACGGTTTATCAACAAATGCTGCTCACAGAAAATTCTCCCTACGCTTGTATGGGGCCGTACGGGGCACTGTGGGGGAATAACCCTGGTTTTCAGCAGTCTCCAGCCTTCCGCCAAAGAGCGGTTAAGCCCACGGCACTGACCGCTCCCTTGCCTTGGCGTAAAGATAATCAAGGCTTAAAGCCCGAAGTTTTTGAGTTGGCTCAAGCGCTTGGATACCGGTAACTTGCTATCAGTAATTTGCCATCAGCACCTTGCTCTCTCTGATGCCGTTCAGATTTTAATCATGCCAGACCTAAATCATCCCCAATCTAAAGTATTCCAGATTTAAGGTAGCCAAGACCACAGTTCAATTTGAACAAAGCGAACAATTGGACGGGTTAGCAGCACAAATAGAGATTTTTCTCCGGCTTCAATTTTGGCATAGCCAGTCATGCCTGCTTTCAGTCGTTGATCGCTGTTATCAATGCGGATTAAAAGTTTGAGGATAGGGCCGTAGAGTTCTTCACTTGTGGTTGGCTCAATGGCAAATATCTCACCTTCTATTGGTGTATTAGGGAAGGCAAGTAGTTTGACGGTGGCCGCAGAGCCTGCGGTTAGCTCACCTGAGTCGTATTCGGGCAGTTCTAGCTCCGCGATCGCAACTTGATCATTTTGCACCGTGGCAAACAAGCTACCTTGATCGAAATAGCTGCCCAGCTGTTGTTTGAGGTATGGCGTTACCAAATAGCCATCAATCGGCATGACTAATTCTGTGCTTTGTAGCTGCGCTTGGGTATGGCTTAAGTTCTGTTGTAGTCCTCGCAAATGAGCTTCGGCTGCGTTTACTTCCTGTGTAGCAGCTTCTACGTCTTCTGGAAGTGCGCCACTTTGCAACAGCGTGAGTTCGGCCTGGGCACTTTCTAGCTCACGCTGCTTAATGGCTAACCCTTGCCGGGCCGTTTCAGTTTGTTTTACTGCGTAGTTAAATTCTTTCTGGGTCTCTATGATTTCTTCTTGCGTTACATCGACCTGGGCCTGGGCTTCTTCTACCCCTTGGGCCGTGTAGGCACCTTCTTCGTGGAGGCGTTGAAACCGCTCAAGTTGGGCGAGCCGGAAGGGCATTTGCACCTGCGCTGTTTCTATTTTTTGCTGGGCGATCGCCCGATTAGCTTCTGAGGCTTCTAGCTGTTTTTGAGCTTCTTGTAACTGTTCTTGCGCGATCGCTATTTGTTGAGTCACAACGTTTACAGCTTCTTGGCGCGGCCCTGCGTTCACCTTGGCCAAGGCCGATTGCTGCTTACTAATTTCAGCTTGTTGCTCCACAATTTTCTCTTGCAGCATCGCCAAATCATTTTGCAGCTCCGTTGCCACCATAGAGGCGACCACTGTACCGGCCTGAATCCACTGACCATCTCCCCCATCAAAATGAACTGCTGTAAGTTGCCCCCCAATGGGCACTTGAATTTGTTGTTGCTGAGGTGGGAGCAGCTGCACAGCACCCCCTGGGCGGTACGGATGCGGCCGAGTTAAAAACACAACTAGGCCAATTAAGGTGAGTAACCACAGTGCCCGTTTAATCCAAAGCTTTAGCCAAATACTTCGCGCTGAGCGTGGATAGTTACTTTCCCAAGGATACTCAAGCTCACCCGCAGTCCCAGACGAAACCATCATTGCTTGAGCCTGATTATGGCGACCATTGTGCTCGTTGGCTGATTCTCTTTTCGCCGTAATGCCTTCACGCGAAACGCCTTTAGTGGCTATGCCTTTAGTAGCAGCGCCTGTCGCTTCATTACGTTTATTTGAATCCTTATTTTGATCTTTATTTTGGACGAGGCCCTTGAGCTTAGCGTCCCAAAACCAGCGTATAAACAGCCAGGCAACGCCTGCCACCAATAGAACTGGTGTCGCCCGCCCAAAAATATCAGGGAAGGTGCTGTTGAGTCCTCCAGCGATTGAGGTTGTGATTTTAAACGCAATTAAAATCCAACAAATGACTAATAACAGCGCATATACCCACAGCACCAGCCGCGATTTAAATGAAATCGTAGTGGGTAAAGCTCGTCCTCGAAGGGTGGCACCAAAAACAATAAAGGCCCGCTGTAGTAAGTTAGCCGGTAAATGGGTCAGCGTGGTAAACCAACGATATCCATAGGAGGCACGAACGGGAGCACTCACAATTATCAGACCAATAAACCCCGCCTGGGCCATTGAGATAGCCCCAACTGCTAGCTGAGTGCTAGAGCCGCGAAAAATAACCCAGGCAAAAATTCCTGTTAAAAATAAAACAATTCTGAGCAGCAACGCTGTGCCGTATGTCCACAGTTTTGCGCGTCGATTAAAGCGGTTGGCGCTGCTCGCATCAATATAAAATCGAGGAATTAACCCAAAGCGCAATCTCAAGCCAAACTCTTTAATCTCTCCGCCATAATGTGCGCAAACGGTGCCGATGGCTAATCGACTGGCGAGGTTGACCGTTACCAAATGGAATAGCAGCGTACCTACATACGAGCCTGGTGATTTCAACCGCTCAATGTCTTGCCATAACAGATCTTGATTTTCAAAGAAGATGGCCCCGCCTACTAAAACGGCAGGAAACACCAGCCACACCAATACCCGCATCAGAGGGCGCAGCGGACTAAATAAAATATCAATGACTCGCAGGAGCGGCGTAGGGTTAAACCAATACCAGCGATCGCTTCGACGTTTTTCTGCCGTCAGTATGGCACCATCGCCATGATTCTCTGGCTCCGGCAAAGCATTCGTCGCCATTTCCGGTGTCAATATAGCGTCAACGCTGCTTTGCATTTCTGCTCGAACCGCAACTGCAGTCGGTACTCCAGAAGCTGCCGTAGAGACATTGTTAGAGACGTTGTTAGAGGCATTGCTTGCGGCGTTATTTGCGGCGTTATTTGCGTTGTGATTTAGTGCCCTTGCCGTTTCACCGGCTGGCGAGGAAGGCCGCAGCGGCTCTAGCAGCCCAAACTCACCAATTTGTTTAATAAACTGCTTTAGGTACTCTTCAGTAATCGACAGCCCAAACTCTAGATCAAAGCGCTGAATAACATCTGCCAAGCTTGTGTAGCCATCCAAACATTGGGCCAAAAAAAACTCTTCTTTACCCAGCTCAAAGATCTCACCTGAGCTGGGTTGTTTAATCATATAAACATCAGAGCGGCTATCCGCTGTGATCGCAGACGTAATCGTCAGATCGCTGCGTAGCTTAAACGGCAATGCTGGAGTCATAAGCGAATCGTTAACTGAAAAAAGACTTTGCCAATAGCAGCCAGCGGTCGAAGGTTCCTGGCAAAAAGGAACACCCGACCGCCTGATTAATTTTTTGCCGCTAGCTGCTGTTGGCTATGGTTTGATAACCGAATTTAATCGATGAACTTTAACGGCTGTACTTGGCTCGGCGACCAGCCAAAATTGCCCTAGCTGAATTGCGACGGTTTGTCGCAATCTCTTCCCAGTCAGCCCCTTCTGGTTCATTCAGTAAGCTGTCTATGTCTGCTAGCTGACTGCCTCCTTCATCTTCTTCTGATGCAGAGAGTGCCGCTGCCTGGTAAGATTCCGCAGCCTCTTTGAACAACTCTTGAGCCGTATAAATATCGCCCCAAAGCTTGTGGTGGCGAGCGGTTAGCTGTGGTTTCTGAGGCATTGATTGCAACATTTCAGCGGCCTCGTTGTAGCGAGTCTCACCTAGCAGGGCTTCGGCTAAGCCCAACACGGCTGCTTCAGGGGGGCGCTCACTTAGCCCAACCGCACTTTGAAAGGCTTCACGCGCCGAGATGAAATCATTTTGCAACAGATAGATTTGTCCTAAGCCCAAATGAAGCTTGGCATCTCCTGGTTTGATTCTCAGTGCGGCCTGTAACTCTGTTGTCGCCTCTGGCAACTTACCCTGACTCGAATAAGCCTGCGCAATTCGCTGACGAACAGGCACCATCTGAGGATTGAGACGGAGCGCGATACGCCATTGCCGAATGGCCTCATCATAATTTTGTTCTTGGAAATAGACGAGCCCTGCCCCTGCATAGGCCATCGTTGCCTTTGCATCAATGCGGGTGACATTTAAAAAGTGCTCAAGTGCTTTTCCAAATTGCTCTTGTTGTAGATATATTCGCCCTGCTCTGAGCTGAGGGACGGGCTTCATCGGATCGAGCTGCATGGCTCGCTGAAAATAGCTTAGTGCCTCATCGTAGCGATCTTGCCGGTAGGCGATATTGCCTAATCCAATGCAAGCTTGAATCGAGGCCGGTTCTGCCTGTAAAACAGCTTCAAGCTCTTGTGTTGCCTCATCAAAGCGACGTTGCTTCATTAAAGACAAGCCCAACTTGAGCTTAGCCTTAACGTCCACCTGACTAACCCGTTTTACCGTAGGTGTGAATTGAGTCATAACGCTATTACCCGAATACTATGGGAAACTTTGCTTGAGATCTTTGGTTGCTGTGTCTGGGCTGTTTTGTGTCAGTGACATATGGTCTGCTCGCTTTCACTTAGCCCCATCTGCTCGCTTTCACTCAACTTAAAAAAGTACTCGATCTAAATCAAAATACGTGCGCTTGTTGCGCTGTATTCCCGCCCTAAGTTCCATCAACCCGCTAAGCATCTTGCTCAGCGATTGGCCAATGTCTATTAGGCGATATATAGATCAAGTGCAACAGCTTAAAGCCAACATAAATAACTCCGCTTAGTGCATCTAACCTTAAAGCCCCTGCCCTCAAAGGTTAGTCAACTGCGATAGCTATCCTGACTCCGGCAACCTGTTCCAAACGGAACTATTGACTTAAAAAACTATGAAGCCAACTTAACTTAAACTTAGCTGGCCAAGAAACGATTTCCTACCCAGCTTCAAACGATCAACGCCTGCGTTCACCCCTGAGCGCGCGTTGAAAATCACTTGGTAATCTCTGGATCTGCTCTTTAGGCAGGCCCTTTCTAACCTGTCGGTTTTGCTGATTCGCTGCTCTTGTCGGCCAAGCTCCTTCCCTGCTTTCCTTTCCCTCAGTTGAGCGATCGCGCTTTTAGTACAACACTAAAAAATTATGACGCAAACGCTAATACCAGGAAAAGATAGGAGTAAGCCAACTCAAACAAAATAGCTAAGCATAATTATATAGCCTTTCTATTTTGTTGCCGCCATATTAGCACAGTCTCTCCTAATTATTACGGAGATTATTGAGGGGAAATTTATCTTCAAGTTATGGATTAAGTGGCAGTTGCCCATTTCTCTAGGTTTTTTGGCTTTTGTATTAAAAAGCACTTGCGTATGTAGTTTCGTACGCATGGCAGCTAAGATATCAAAGACTATATTAAGTGTGAGCTTAGGAAACTTGTCAATTACGGACGCTGCTTTGTCAGCCACTCTATTACTTTCGCTTTTGTTGTCTTCCGTGGGGCTGCCTTGAGTAAGGTTAGCTGAGGAGGGCGGTTTTAACGAGCTCTGATTCAGCATCAGATTTCGTCATTTTGATGGCTTGGCAGATTTTTGCTACATCTTGATTTTTTGGCGAAGGATTTTGTCGTTGATGACCTTCTTGTTGGTTTTAGGGGAGGTAATGTTATTTTCTGTGTGTGGCATTTTAGCTGTACCGATTTTTTGTTCTTTTGATTTTTGGATATTGGTAAGTTCTTGAGTTCGGCTTTTGAGTTCGGCTTTTGAGTTCAGCCTTTGAGTTCAGCTTTTGAGCTGGGGTTAGGAGATAGGGTTAGGAGATAAGTAGTATCCACTTTTATAGATCGGCTAGGTTTTGGCTTCGATTCCGCTCAGCTGGCGGCAGTGAATGAACCTGTGCTTTGAGCGGGATTGTCTTGAGCATAAATGGTATAGCTCTATGGGATATGGATAATCCTGATGTGAAACGTTCTCGCAGAGTGAAGCACTTGAATAGGGCGAGTAATTTTTTAATCCTTATTGCTTTAATCTTTGAGTTTGGTTTTTACGCTCGCTGATAAGGACTTTTATTATTGGGCTTTTCAGGTGTAGCCTTTAGCCAGGGTTGGCTTTGCTGTTGGATTTAGTCTCAGCTTTTCCCGTTCTCTTTCTGTCGCCTAGTGGCTTGAACGCTTGATCCAGCTTTTATTCTGTAGCTTTTAACCGTTTAGCTGATTTTTAGAACATAGTTAATTCATCTTAATTCATGGATTTGTTCTGTTGGCTTATGCTCTGTTCTGCTAGCTTCCACGCTGCGAAAAATACTGGGCTTTACGGTTTGTGATTCTTAGGAGGTGTGTGTTGAGACGTGTGTGTTGAGGTGCATTTCCTAGAGAAGGTGAAGGGTAGAGATGAACAGTCAGATTGTTCGAGCGGAGTCGCTTAAGCTGGAGCCAGATCGAGGTCTTAATGGCTCTGTTACTATCCGCAATCAGTACTATTGTGCTCAGACCATAGAACATGCTATCGCTTGCTCCCATCCTATGTTGCATATGGGAGATACGGCTGTTTTTAGCTTAAATGTAAAAAAGCGCGATCGCCTGGTGATTATTCATGAGATCGATGTTTTACCCATTGAGCAACTGAATACTCGCGTCTTGGTGCAGGAGATTTCGTGTTTGATAGGGCGCGAGTATGGCTTTCAGGTATATGGTGTCGTTTTTATTAAGCAGGGTAGCTTGCCCCGCGATGCGGAAGGTAAAAAACAACGCTATCTCTGCCGTCAGAAATTTGTTTCAGGTGAGCTAGCAGTTGTTGCTGACTGGTGCGAAGGCCCTCAGTATCGTCAATCTTTTCAGCTGCTAAAGCGTGACTTAGAGACGTTGTTAGCACAAATGATTTCTGATAAACGTGATGGCTGATAAGCACTGATGGCTGACTGTTCTTTTTTCTTGATTGTTTTTCGACAGAATACCCTCCTTTCTACTTTTCCATGACGAGCCGATGCAGCTTGGCCTCATCCTGCTGAAAAAACATCCAGGCGGAGGGAAAGAACGTCATGTAGCGGTTGTAAACAGTGAGGCCAGATAGGCTGATTGCTTTGTCTTTGTTGCTAACTAATCGGTCATACCAGGCTTTGATAGTGGGTTTATAGTCATGCATGGAGTCGTGGGTGATTTTGAAGCCTGCGCGTTTCGCGGCTTCTAGGTGACAGTGATGCATGGATAAAACAGAACCTGGGAAAAACAGCTGCACCATAATCATTGACGCGGGATAGGCTTCGTGCTCAAAAGAGAAAAACTGATGCACACAGAGGCCATTGGGTGAGAGTGCGTCGTACATTTTTTGGTACATCGCGGTTAGTTCTGCTGGTTTGACATGCTCTAGTGCGCCGATAGAGAAGATGCGATCATAGGGTGCATTTGGGAAAGGATCTGTAATGAAATTTGAAAGAGAGATGTTGAAATTTAGTGTTTCTTGGCCGTACGTAAGCTGCTCTTTAGATAAGGTGAAGCCTGCTAGTTCTCCTTTATGTCCGGTCTCTTGTAAATATTTGAGCATGGCACCCCAGCCGCAGCCCAAGTCAAGAATTTTTTCATCTCCGTTGAGTCTTAACAAGGCGCGGAGATAGTTGGCTTTGTTTGTCTGGGCTTCTTCTAAGGTCTCTTGGCTATTGGGGGCGGCATTTTTAAAGTCGGCGCATGTGTAGAACCGGTATTTGCTATCTAGGAATAGGGCATAGAATTCATTGGAAACATCGTAATGTTCTTCAATGCCACTGGCATGATCTTGCTTCAGTCTGCTTTCTAGGTAGGTTTTGCGCTGTGAGGCTGAAGGAGAGTTTTTCATGAGCGCGACGAGCCAATCGGGCTTGGTGTCCGTCCAGAATGTCCAATTTTCTACTGGGTCTAAGGGGTGGGGCGAATGGATTCTGTAATTAGCGATCGCATACAGCAATCCCGCATCCATCCACTCCGAAAAAAACTGCATTGACCGCTGAAAAGTATTCACAAGCGTTTCCTCGTTCAAGTTGAACGTGCCTATTCATTATTAGGTCTGTTGCCCAATTCATAGGCTGAAAGTCTGGAAACTTAAAGCATTGTGGCGCTCTGCGACAAAAATGAGGGGGATTTGATATATGTAAGGGGCATCTACTTGCTGAACTTCTGTCCCTTCTTTACTCCCTCCTGGATTTATGCGCGCCCGTTCAGATCTTGTTGAAGCTTTTTCGTCGTTCCTTCAGTTTGAGGCGGATCGGGCCAGCGGCTGGGTAAATGACCGACGGCTGGAGAAAAATATGCAGCGTTGCTGTCAGCGAACCGTTGTTAAGATGCAGCCTGAAAAGTATTGGGCGCTGCACTGGCATAAGTGCTGGCACAAGGACTGGCAGTTAGCGCAGAAGCCTCAGGTGGATAGTGCTGCTAGCCAGCCGTTAGCCCAACGCCCGGTGTCTCAGGCGCATCTGCTCGCGTATTTGCAAGAGCCTTGTTACTGGGTGGCTTATAAAGCCAGTACTCGTTTTACCAGCACTCAGCACGGTGTGTCTGATTGTTTTCAAATTGCGATCGCTCAGCTCGAAAAAGTGCTTAAAGGCTTTGACTCAGAGCAGGGCTTTGATCTTAAAAACTATGCCAGCACTACCTTTCGCAGTTTTATTCGAGACTATCTGCGTCAGCGCCGAGAAGTGGATATCTGCACGGATTGGTCTTTGCTCCGCAAAGTGAGCCAAAAGCGTTTGAGTGCGGCTTTAGCGCAACAGGGCCTTACCGATAAAGAAATAGAACCCTATGTGCTTGCGTGGCAGACCTATCAGCTTATTTATGTGCCGAAAAAGCGTACGGGTAGCCGCCAGTTGAGCGCTCCGGACGATGCTATTTGGCAGGCGATCGCTCAGCAATATAATCGCGATCGCCATAGCCTCAGTAATCCTAGCACCGTCACTGCTAAAACCGTTGAAACCTGGCTAGGCACTTCTTCTAAAGCCGTCCGCAGCTTTCTCTATCCCAACACCGTTTCAATTAATGCCACCCGCCCGGGCCAAGATTCAGGCGAATTTGTCGATAGCCTTACTGACGATGAACAACCCTCACCCATGGGTGAACTCATTGCCGCAGAAGCCCATACCGAAAGAGCACAGCAACACGCTCAGCTCACAGATGTACTATCTGCGGCTGTCGCACAAATGGACGCAGACAATCAACAGCTTCTTCAGCTTTACTACGGCGATACTCTCACCCAAAAAGACATTGCTGCCCAGCTAAACATTAAGCAATACAGCATTTCGCGTAAGCTCAGCCGGATTAAAAAATCTCTTTTGCAGGCATTAGCCACTTGGAGTCAAGCAACCCTGCATATTGAGCCATCGCCAGACCTACTAAATCAAAGCAGCGCCGCATTGGAGGCATGGCTAAGTAGCCGTTATAGCAGCACTTAGTTATGAGGTGTTGTGAGGTGCTTAGTTGTTGAGGCGCTAGTTTTAAACCGCGATGCCCACCCCCCTGCTGCCGTTTGCTTACTGACTATCTGATTGAATATCTGCTTTAATATTCGCCGCATTTGCTAGAGACCTTGTTGCCATGGCTTCCCCTTCTTCTCCGCGTAGTTCAGATTTTGACTTAGATCTTGAAAAGATTTATTTAGACATTGACCCAGCCGTGCAAGCGCAGGCATGGCAGCGTAGTCAGGCGTTGGCCAATTCAGGAAGTCAATGGCGAGCTTATATAAATGAATTGGCTTTGCGATCGCTCATTGCTTGGCTACCTTCTTTTATGGATACGGCAACGTCTCCGGCCTCCACGGGGGGCAATGCGCCTAAGTCGATGCTGCGTGATGCGCTGTGGCCTACGGTGTGGGAGTGGGTGAATGGCAGTGCCTGTGAGGTGGGCCGTGAAGTAGGCGCGCTGCGCTGGGTGCTAATTCCGAGTGAAGCGATTGATGATGATGAGCTGAGGGTGCCACAGGAATGGATTGATATTCCGGCCTGGGTAGGCGATTATTATTTGCTGATGCAGGTGAATGCAGACGAAGGGTGGGTGAAAATTGCAGGTGGTGCGACCCATGCTGTTTTAAAAGAACAGGGTGAGTATGATGGGCGCGATCGCACGTATAGCCTTCCGGCAAGTGAGTTGTTTACGGATGTGAATGTGATGGGGGTGGCTGAGGCGATCGTGCCCAATGCCATCAAACGGGCAGCTGTTGCCCCCGTGCCCGAGTTGCCCTTAGCGCAGGCTAATCAACTGATGCAGCGTCTGAGCGATTCGGAACAGCTTAATCCTCGGTTGGCGGTTGGTTTTGACTTGTGGCGTGCCTTGCTTTCTCATGGAGGGTGGCGCATGGAAATGACTCAGCAGCGGCAGGGAAATCCGCCTTCGGGTTCAGTCAGGCAATGGCTGCAAGATGGCCTCTCTCAGTGGGTACAACAGCTTGGCTGGCAAACGGTGACGTTTCAACCGGCAACGGTGGGTGCCCGAGGAGATGATGATGAAATGCCTCAAGCCGCGTTGTCTAAAGTGATTTTAATTGCAGGCGATCGCTATCAGCTTCAGGTATTAGAACAGGTATTAATCACAGATGGCGATCAGCTTAATGCGTGGAGATTTGAGCTGCGAAAGTTGAATGGCGTTATCCCTTTAGGGATTACACTAAGGCTCTTAACAGAGGATTTGAAAGCTTTTGAGAACAATTCTGCGACGGCAACAGAACCTGTGGAGGTGTTGTTTGTGGATGTTGCGTTGGCACCTGGCGAAGGGATTGTATGGATAACAGAGCCTGAGCCAGATGAGTATGAAACAGAAATTCTACGGTTTTGATGAGCCAGTGGGCACTGCTTACGTCTAATTGGAATTGAGAAAATTTTCTGTGCTGTTGGATTAGACACGCTAGCCGATTACAGCGAATATGTATTGACTAAAGAACAAAGTGTAACACTGTACAAACAGTACCCGGCTGGGTGATGGATAGGGCGGACAATAAGCTATAGCTTATTGATTAGGTACTTGATGGCAAGGTACGAATGGTCAGATATGAGAATGGCCAGACATGACTAAGCCGGTATGCAAAGGTCTGTGAGGTTCTGGAGAGGAAAAGCCCTATGAAGCAACACACCATAAAAAAACATACGGTAAGGCAACATACGGCGTTTCGTTCTCTTCGTGCTCTGAAAGCCTCTTTGCGAAAGACTCTTCAGGGCTTTGTTGTAGGCGGCTGTCTGAGTGTGCTGTGTGCTTCTGCGGCGCTGGCTCAGTCGGCTGACCTTACCCGCGCTGAAGTCTATCGTTTACAAAACATTGTCGATTTGCTGCTGCGCAACCAGTCGGCTCGCCCTGCCAGAATTCAAGACATTTTGGCCCCCCGAGATGCCATGCAAACTGGCAGTCGCTCCCGCGCTGAGCTTTTGTTTAATGAAGGCTCTGTTGCTCGCATTGGCTCCAACTCCGTGTTTAGATTTGTGCCCGGAACCCGGCGCTATCAGTTGCCAAACGGGGGTTCTCGCGCTGAGACTATTTTGCAACTGCAGCAAGGGGTTGCGGTGGTGGCTAGCCCAACGGGCGGCGAAGCCCTGGATGGCTTTGGCGGTGGCGACGGCGACACGGTGATTTTAGCCATGATGTCGCAAACGCCGGATGCCGAAATCACGATGTTGCCTCACTCGGCGGTGATTATTATTGTTAAGCCGGAAGGGACTCAACTGGTTTCGCTCACCAGCGGTTTGTCAGTGTCTGATTTGGCAGGTAACAACACAATTACGCTGCAAGGCGGGCAAACCGTGACCGTTCAAGATGGCGTGTTTGGCCCGGTAGAAACGATTGATTTGCGTCAGCTCTATCGAACCTCTCAGTTAACCTCTGGGTTAGGGCCAGACCAAGAAGAACAGCTATTGCAGGAGCCTGAAGGTGTTCAAACAACGCTGCGGCAAGTGAGACAGAACACATTGAGTGCGATCGCTGCTCAAGACTCATCTCTTCAGGGCCTATGCACTCTAAACGCTCGCGGCGGAGATAGCACCCTATCGTCTAATTGCGTCACCACCAGCGCCGATGATCCGCTGTCAGAATTTGAAGACCGGCGAGAAGACATCGTGCCCCCTCTCATTGATGAGCCAGGCCCTAACGACCCAGGCCCGAATAATATACCAGGCACTGCTCCAGGCCCGAATACGCCCTAACTGTCTGTGCCTGTCATTCTAGTTGTGAGTAGTCGAGGTGTTAACAACCACTAAGGCGCTAGCAATCCTCAGAATCTGCTTTGAATGCTTACTTTGAGTTCCTGCTTTGAATGGCTACTTTGAATGCCTGTTTTGTCTGATTGAGATGATGGAATATTCGATGATGGAGTGTTGACCAATGGGTATATCCTCAACCAAAACTTATCTGCTGGCGCTAGCCGCATTCACCTTACCTTGGGGAGTCTGCGATCGCGCATTGGCCAATGATCCCACCCTATCAGAATCATCTGCCCTTCAAAAACTAGAAAACACGCTGCCACAGGAGACTTCAGCGCTTGACCATACGGCTACCTTAGTCCCGCTGTCAGCGATTCCAGTGCCTATAGACCCTATGTTCTATGCTCAGGCGATTCCTTCATCCACACCCATAGAAGAAGATCCACTCGATGATGGATTTTTGATCAATACGCCCTCTGATCAAACCTCTGAAGAAACGTTAGAAGAACTCGATGAAGAAGTTGGCGAAATTCGCCCTCTGTCTGAAGCGAGTTCTTCTAACGCAACTCAAACGCCGCCGCAGCCCAATGGTCAATTGCTTATTCGTTCGTCTGCATTTAGCAGCTCTAACGTAACGGGCAACGACCTAACCGCCACCGATGATATTGTCTTTGTGAATGGTGCAACGCTGCTGCTCACCCCAAAGCTGGGGCCTAAGACTCGTGTGATTGGCACGGCTGGCGGTACGCTTACACGCTTTGCTACTGCAGGCGAGAACAACTACAACAGCCTTGACTTTAGCCTTGGGGTACAACAGCGCCTAACGGATAGAACATATGGCCAAATCGATTGGATAAACAATCAACTCTATAGCACTGACACGGGCGATCGCACCCTGTCAGAAAACAGCGCCAGGTTCATTATTGGTAGACAAGACCAGCTAGACGAAAATCTCCGCTTAGACAGCTCTTACGAGCTACGCGCCCGGTTCTCCGACCCTGATGACCGCAGCCGCATTAGCAATACCCTGGGCACCCGCCTGCGCTACGATTTTTCAGAAGATTGGCAAGCAAGCCTTGGCTACCGGCTCGCCTTTAGCGAATTCACTCAAAACGGTCGCGCCGATACAAGCCATCAGCTCCAGGCCACCACCACCTACACCCCCACTCCAGACACCTTTGTCACCGGGTTTGCGTCCTATGCATTTGGCAGTTCTTCTGAGCCAAACGTTGATTTGAGCAACCTTTCTTTTGGCGTAGGCGTGGGGATAAATCTGTCTTTGTTCTAGCTTTCGTCGCTTATCCAAGCTGCATCCCTGCATAATCCTCTGCACTTGACCCTAAGTAAATACCGAACGGGGCCATCAATCCCCTGACGAATGCAAAGGGTTATTGGAAGGATAATTGGCATGGGTACGCTACATCCCTTAAGAATCAAAGACAGCAGCGCAGGCAATTGTCATCTAAAAGTTGTTCGTCCGCAATCTGATCGTCCGCAAGTTAAGATCGCGTCCCTAACCGCACAGAAAAGAGAGATTCAGTTCGGTAAGCGGGTTGTGTTGTCTCTTGGAACTGCGGTGGCACAGGGCATTCCTGTCACGCTACAGATAGGCAATGAAAATAAAATTCCGGATATTGCCATCACTGGATGGCTGCCACCAGCTACGCGATTAATGGCGGCTTATGACGCATGGCAACAAGCTTATCAATGTGTTTCTGCCTGCGATGCGAGGGTCGTTAATCGATTGAGAGCGCCTGCTGCTCAGCCGACGAATATGAGCCTTCAGGAGATTGTAAAAAGCTGTTGTGATGCTGAGGAAATGCTAACCCGATGCATTAACCAATGGCTAAATTCAGCGCTTTTTCGGCCAGTGAGAGAAACGCTGCTAGCTTACTGCCATCCCAGTGAACGCATTCGACTGATTCTGCAAACGGATGACTTGCACATTCAAAAGCTGCCCCTGCATCGATGGGATTGGTTTGAGCGCTACTCACAGGCTGAATTAGTGTTGGGCAGTGCCACCTACACTCATGCTTCCAGAATTGAGAAGGATGCAACTTCTCAACTCAATGTATTGGCTGTGCTAGGTGAGAGTCATGATCTGGACGTTGAGTGTGATTTGGCGTTGCTACAAAACTTACCCAATGCCTCGGTGACTTGCTTGAAAGAACCGACGCGATCGCAGCTCAATGAAGCCCTTTGGGATCAGCCTTGGGACATCATTCTCTTTGCCGGTCACAGCGAATGCCAGGGCCAATTTGAGGATCAATCTCAGGGCAAGTTTCGTCTCAATGCGCAGGAGAGTTTTTCTTTAGATGAGCTTGAGAACGGGTTAAAAAGAGCGATCGCTCAAAACCTAAAGCTACTTATCCTCAACACCTGCGATAGCCTAACTCTGCTCAAATCCCTGAAACAAAATCTGTGCTTACCCGCTACCATCGCCATGCGACAGCCCGTTCCTGATATAGTTGCACAAACCTTTCTTCGCTACTTCCTTACCGCTTTCTCAAAAGGGCAGCTTTTACCCCATGCCGTACGTGAAGCAAGAGAAAAACTACAAGGTATAGACCATCAGTTTCCTTGCGCCAGCTCAATTCCTGTTCTTTATCAAACGCTTTGAGTCAGACGCTTTGATTCAAATACTCTGAACAGAACGTGTGGATCTTTCCATTGATGCAGCTGCTCGGCTTAACAGTATTCTAATCAGTCAGCTCCGTGCAAATGCTTTTTCCTTGAACGGTTGAATTCGTTAACAGATACGACCTAATTTGCTGACATCCTTCTTGCAACAAGGCATCCAAATTCCATGAGTGAAGGCGCGTGCCGCCATTGACACTACTGCTCGCTAGCCATTGCCCATCAGCGCTAAGCGCTAAGCTCTCTGCTTCAGCGGTCATCACACCTTCAACGGTTTGCAACAGCTCTCCTGTGCCAACATTCCAAAGCTTTAAGTCACCGCCACTGGATAACAGCACTCGCCCATTATCTGCGAAAGCAATATCTGTTACCGCTTCTTGATGGCCTGTGAGTGTGTGCAGTAGCTTACCGCTGCGAACCTGCCAAACTTTGATAGTTTTATCGACAGAAGCCGTGACGAGCTGCTGACCGTCTGGGCTAAAAGCTAGGGCTGAAATCATTTCGCTGTGGGGTGGCAGCGTCTGTTGTAGATTGTCTTGAGTATCCCAAATGCTGATAGCGCCATCCCGAGCACCGGAGGCCATGCGTTGGTTCTTGGGGTGCCAAGCGATCGCACTCACTTCCTCCTCATGCGCCACCCAATCCTTCAACGAATTTTCTGTTTCTATACTCCACAACCGTAATGTTCCATCTGCACCACCTGAGAGCAACTGCGCTCGATCAGAATTAAACTGAACAGCCGTTACCCTATCTTCATGACCTGAGAACGACTGAGTTAACACCCCCCGATTAACATCCCACAGCCGGACAATGCCATCATCATTTGCAGTGGCCAGCAAATTACCTGAAAAGTCGATCTGTGTCACATAAGCCCCTTGCTCTGGCAAGGTCTTTAATTGCTTTCCTAAAACGCCATTTGACGCCTCCCACAACTCAATTGATCCATCCCAGTGAATGCCTGCAAGCTGTTGCTTCTGTTGTGTTCCTTGGGATAAAAACTTTAGACCGTAAAGATCAATGGCTGTAGATTCATCAACCGGCAATTGCCATAGTCGAATGTCATTGTCACTACCCGCAGAGGCAATGGTGCGCCCATCTGGATGCCAATCAGCATCCAATACGTTTCCGCCCTGCCTGCTGTTATGGCCTTTGAAAATCGCAATTTGCGTTTCGTTCTCGATGTGCCAAACGCGCAGAGTACCGTCTTCTCCGGTGGAGAGTAAATGTTGGCTATCGGGGCTAAAGCGCACGCTGTTAACTTGAACAATACTGTCAGCCCCTTCTCCTGTGTCGTGCTCGCCTAATGTGAGCGCAGTGCGATCGCGCGCTTGCAACACTGTAGCCCGCCAAAGCTTAACCGTGCGATCTCCCTCTCCAACCGCAATCCATTCGCCCGTCCTACTCCAATCAACGCTGGCCACGCGCTCCTGATGGGTCGCTTCCTCCCACAGCATCTGACCAGAGGCAACCTCCCAAACTTTTAGCTTTTTATCTTCCCCACCAGAGGCTAACTGCTGACCATCAGGACTCCAGCTCACAGCGTTCGCCCAGCCGTCATGCCCTGATAATGTGCGAATCAACGTTCCATTTGTAATGTTCCAAAGCTTGATTGCGCCGTCTCGACCGGCAGTCGCTAAGGTTTTACCGTCGGGATTAAAGGCGACGGTTGTGACCAGATCTGAGTGCGCCTCAATAATTTTTTGAGGCGCTGTATCGGTAAGGTTCCAGAGGGTGACTTGGCCTTCTGTATGGGCGATCGCAATCCACTCTCCATTAGGAGACAAGGCAATCCCTTTACCGTAGGTGCTAGACGTCGGAGCGGTATTGATTGACTGAAGCAATGTGCCATCGGCCTGCCAAATTTTGAGCGTATCGTCTAGGCTAACCGATGCTAATTTTTGACCATCTGGGCTGTAGACAACAGAACCTACGGTTTGACTATGCCCTTCTAGTCGGTTTCTTTCTGTGGAAAGTGTAGTGGCCTGTTGCAGTGTGCCCACCGTTTGCTGACGTACAAGGCTGGCTTGCGCGTCTAAAATCCCCAATGTACGAATTGACTGTAGCTGTGTGCCTGCTTCAATAGCGGTTACGGTGGCATCCAGATATTGATCATTGGCCATTTGAGAAGAAGAGAGGGCGTTCAGAGCTTCTATTTCTTGTAGGCGGGCTTGCTGGCGCTGTAGGTAGGCTATTCCGCCAAGTCCGATTGCGCCGAGTGCCAGTACGCTGATAAGGGCGATCGCGCTTTGCGCTTGTCTCAGTCTCTTTTTCGTAAGCTGCTGTTCGGCTTCTCTTGCTTCAATGCCTGCTTCTACAAAGCGCTGCACTTCCAACGGCAGCTCATCGCTGTTGTTGATGTAAAGTTCTACCGCCGCGTCTAAGGGAACGCCACGTAACAGAAAGTCAGGTTTGTGGTGATTTTGCTTCCAGGCGAGGGCGGCTTGCTCTACCTGCCGTTGCGATCTCAATCTTGTCCGATTCTCTTCTAACCACCACCGTAGCGTAGACCAGTGACGAATTAAAATCTCATGGGCAACTTCAATGGTGACCGGTGATTCTTCTGTATCTTGAGCATTGGCATTTTGAGCATTTGCAAGCACCGTCTCTTCAGAAGATATGTTTCCATTGCTTACTTCTCCAGATGTTACTTCTCCTCGTGCCATTTCCCTAGCCGCTAGTGACGTATGCTCAGCATTGATCACAATTAGCTTCGCCATTGTTAGCGCCTGCAAAGTATTTCCCACCAGCGATTTTGGATACTTAGCTACGATCAAATCGGCTTTGCTTATCCGCCGTCGGGTATCGGCAGTGCCTTCTCCTAGCTGTGTGAGATTAAGAAAAATCCATCTCGCACAGGTCTGTGCCGCTGGCGTTAGCGCTTCGTACACCGCCTGTGCTTTTCGTTCCAGCGCACCACCGAGGCCGCCCACTTCATTCTGATATACCTGCAAGGTCAACTGACCCGGCTGCCGTTTTTCCCAAATTTGCTCCAGCACAAACTCTAACAGCGGCAAATCCCCTACGCCCTGATTGAGATCTTGCAACAGCACTGTGACTAGCTCTGGCTCTACGGCTAGTCCTACTTTCTCCGCAGGCCGCAGAATAATTTGTCGATAGTCTTCTTGAGAGAGCGTGGGGGGAACCAATACGCTCGTATTCTGTAGCTGGGCAGCTAGCTCAGGCACGGCCAAGCATGGGGTCATAAAGTCTGAGCGGAGGGTGACCACTAGCTTAAAGCGATCGCCTGCATGTTCTAATCCGCCAAGGACTAGGGCCAAGAACTGTTGTCGTTCATGCTCGCTGGTGAGCGTGAAGAGTTCTTCAAACTGATCTATGACGAGAACGACGGTGGGTTCAGGGCGTGATCGCAACCACTGCACAAAGCCCTCTGTGCCCAAATGCAGCAGTCCTTCCATTTGGAGTCGCTCTGTTTGTTTTGATGCTGTTTGTTGCGGTTCTGTTGTTGTGGTTGTTAGCTCAACTGTCTCAACAGGTTCATCTGTCATGGCCTGAGCTAGCGTGTGCAGCGGATGCTCTCCGGGGCGCATACTGCGAATATGCCAGCGATCGCTTCCTGGAATACGCTTGCCTTGCTTAAGCTGAGCCATCAGACCCGCCTGCACTACTGAAGATTTGCCGCTGCCAGAAGCGCCAACCACTGCGAGAAAAGAGCGATGATTAACGGCTTGCAACAGCCTTTGTACCAGCGCTTCACGACCAAAGAAAAAGGCTGCATCGGCTTCTCCAAATGCCCGCAATCCCTGATAAGGACAAACCCCGATATCTGACAAGGTTTGTTCATCTTGCCTTTGATTGCCTGCTCCTGGCAGCACTTCAATAATGTCTTTCCCAGCGAGCCAGAAGTGAGGGGTGATTTTGGCTAGGGCCAGCCGTCCTTGCAGTTGGGTAATGAGTCCTGCAACCGGCAGGCCAACCGTCGCATCACTTTCAGAGAGTGTATCTAGTATGGTTTGAGCGAAGATATTGGGTGAAGGCTGGGGGGAGGCGACGGCTAAAACGCACAGTTCTTGCTGACTTTCTTGCTGGCTATGGGCGGCTTGGCTATTGGCTGTCGCAGATGGCTTTGATGTGTCGGCTGACGATAGTTCTTCTACCCACTCCGCTAAATCGTCTGCTCCAGGACAGTCTAAAACAACGATTTGCTGTGTGACTGAGCGAGATTTTAATTGTTGCCTCAGCCAGGTGCGGCTAAGGTAAGTTCCTTCTGGCAGTACCAGTACCGCCTCTCCTAGTGCAGTTCTCTGGGTTTTTCCGCGCAAATACAACAGAGCTGTATCCGTTAGATTTGGCCTGGTCAGATGTTGTGCAATGGCCTCTCGTACCTCGGCCCATTTTGCTTGTGGCTGGGGCCAGTAGGTCAGCTCAAAATCGCCCTTTTGCCGTAAATTTTTCCCTAACGCTAGGCTGAGTCCGGTTTCGCCCAGCCCTGTTTCACCAATGCCATCTACTAAAACAGCGCGACGGGCAGCGCGGATTTTAGCTTTGGGGGCTTGGGAAACTAAAACACTCTCTCCGATCCCTTCTACAATTCGCTTGGGCGTTTGCAAGGGATATTCTCTTTGAATTTCAGTTTCGCCTTTTCCCTGCTTTTGTTGATTAATTAACCGGAGCTGCTGATTTGTTTTATCGATGTAGCGCAGGGTTTGATAATACACATACCGGTATAGGCTATCGGCAGAAATGGCCCCCTGTGCGTTGGTGGCTTCGCCTCGCAGGCCCTGCATGAGGTAGTAGGTAAACACGCCATGACCTAACTCTGGAAATTCCCAAGATTGTTGGTTTTGGTCGCAGGAAAGCAACGCATAAAATCCACTGCTGCGAGCTGCCTGCTGTCGCAGTACGGACACGAGCTGAGAGGTTGGATTTTCTAGGGTGACCGTGGAGCTATTGTTACTGGTTCCGCTGGTTCCGCGCAGCGTCATCTTGCCACTGTGGCAGGCATCTAACCACACCAACTGTTGTCTGGCTGCGCACTGGCTTAGGGCATCTAGCAGCTTTTGCAGGCCCAGTCCTGTTTCAAGTAGGCTATCTTTTTGGGTGTCGGCTAGGCAGAGGACGGCTTGTTGGTGTTTGGCTTCTTGAAAGCCATGCCCTGAAAAGTAGAACAGAATGGTGTCTTGGCTTTGGGCCTGGGAAACCATTTGCGCTAGGCTGGCTTCAACGGTTGCAAGGGTTGGTTGGTTGGTTGTGTTGTCGTGGTGGATTTGGGTTTGTTTGTGAGAGAAGGCCACTGTGGCTTCTGAGATCGCTTCACTCAACCCTTGGCAGTCAATTGCGGAATATTGCAGGTCAGGCAGGTGCGGGTCTTGATATTGATTTACACCGACCAACAATAGCCACAGTTTAGGCTCGCTTCTGTTTTGCCCGCCTTGTTTTTCAACAGCGGCGGCGTGAATAGACTGGCTAGTACCCAAACTGACAGGACACATAATCTCGATACCGGGCGAGTGGTTATTATTCTACTGGTTGAGTTCACCGGCTGATTCTGGGGGCTGATTCTGGGGGCTGATTTTACGGATGGCTAATGTTACTGGCCAATGTGAATAGACTGCTCTAAAGGCAATACAAAGACACTGCCCTGTGGAATTTGCACGAGCCGGGAGCTTTCATCTCGGCGACCAGCGACCATCCCTACAAAGTTGCCCAGCATACCGCCCCGGTCAAAGGCATCTGGGTCGCCGCCATTCAAAAAGCCAAAGCCACTGGCGGCCATTCGGCCTAATGTTGCCCCTTCATCGGCAGCGCGATCATTGGCTCGCATGTGGGTCACGGTTGTGCCGGGAATCAAGGGACTTTCCGCCTGGATGGGCATGATGCGGCCATTGATCAAAATGGACTGGGCCACAATTCTGGCGCCATCATCATCGGGTTGAATCATTACGCTCACCGGGCTGTTTTCAGCGGCGACAACGTTCCCGAGAGAATCGTAAATAGGGGAGGTCAGCGGCAGCGTCATGGGGTAGGCCGCTTCGTTTACATCTACAGTGACCGGTGCGAGGAAGGTGACCACCACGCCTGTTGCGGCTGGAATGTTGCGATTACGCTGAGCGCGAACGGCTTCTACTAATGGTGAAGGAGATGGACTGGCGGCAGAGGGGCTAGTGGGTAGTGGGCTCGGTTGAGGCGATGGATTAGCGGTTGATGCAGCAGTGGGTTCTGTGGGGGGGATTTCTTGGGCAGAGGCTTGGAGAACGTGGCCTGTGGTAAGGGCGATCGCAGCCACTACAGAAGCCGTTAAGTTCAAGAAGGTTTGAGGTTTCATCGCATGGACTCCTAAGACATTAAAGAAAGAAGGATGAAAGGCGTTTTATTTGCCTGTTTATCGGTCTATTCATCTATAGGGACGGGGGCAAAAGGATATGCAGCGGATCAGAAAAATTAGGGCAGAAAAAATTGAGCCAGGAAATTTAGGCCAAAGGGAAATTAGCGCACTAGGCAAAGGGAGATTGGCGCACTAATTGGCGCATGGGCAAGGCGCACTAATGCATACGCAATGAGGGGAGTGGCCGATTTCAGCAGCGTTTTTAGCAACGCTGTTATCAAGGGATGAATCGCTTCGTCTAAAGAGCCAATCCCAGCCAGAGCCAGGGCGAGTTCGCCAAGGGTAGAGGGTGCCATCCGGGCGGCCAGGACGGCTTCGCGGCGTGTCGTCCCAGTTTTCATAGTCCCAGTTTTCATAGTCCCAGTCTTCATAGATTATGGAATGATCGAATTCGCCGGGAAATAGTTCGTCCCACTCAGTGCCGATACCAATGCGAATCGCATCACAGTCGCCCTGAACTTCAATGACGACGGGCCTGTCTCCGCTGCGACTGGTCTCGCGTCGCCGCAAAATCTCTCTGATAGGAGCATTGCTGTTGGCATGTTGTTCAGAGAAAGAATCGTGATGGGTGGCGTATCGCTCGGTTTGTTCTGTTTCAAAAGAATGGTGGCTAAAGGAATGATTCTCAGAAGAATGATTCTCAGAGGAGCGATTGCCAGAAGATCGATGCTCAAAAGAATGACGCTCAGTGGAGAGCCGCTGGCGACAACGAAGCACAATGGTAGGTTCCGCAGATGTCCATTCAGCATAGTGATCCGCGCGGGCCGCTGCTGAGAAAAAGGGCAGCAGCACAAAGGCAGCGCCAACGGTCAGTATGGTGCGTTTCATGATGTTTTGAAGAATGAGGGACTGACATTCAGGCGCTACTTGGCTGAAGAAACGGATGCTTTATTGCTAGAAGGCTCCCGAAGGCTTCCAATGTCAGGAGCCTGTGAATGGAGACCTGTGAATGGGAGGCCATGAATGAGAGCCTGTGAATGGAGACTTTGAGTAAGGAGAGAGAAAAGGAATGCCTTGAGAAGAAGTGGTTTCCTTTTCTCTGTTGATGTAGCGGATAGGTAGAGCCGTTGGAGATAACACTCGAAGCAGTGACTGGCATTAACGCTCTAACAAGCTATCTACCTGCTGTCCGCGACGGTTCACTCGAATGCTGTAACGCTCAGTGAGGTTATCTTCGTAGTTCATGTCGCGGGCTGCGGCGGCTTCTACAAATGCATCGCAGTTTTGACCGACAACAACGGTAGAAGTCTCTACGGAGCTAGCGTTGGACTGGCGCTCACGATTGCGCTGATCGCTGCTGTTGCGAGAGTTGCTAGAACCGGCACCACTGCCACCAGCGCTACCCAATCCCCACAGTACGCTCACACCGCCGCCGCCTTCACGGGAAGAGGCGTTGGCACTGCTGGTGCGGGTGCGGCTGGAGCTGCTGGAAGAGGAGCGGTTGCTGCTGGCGTAGGTATCGCTGCCTAAGCCCACATCACTACACAACGCCCGAGGATCTTCGGCTAACAGCTCTTGGCTCACCCAAGATTCGTGGTCGCCAAGTCCTTGTACTTCGCTGTTGCCTACATTTTCACTCTGAGCGGCAGTTGCGGGTGCGGTAGGCGTTGGTGCTTCAGGTGTAACAGGGATTTCAGGTGCAATGAAGATGCCATCTACAGCAGGTACGAAAGGATTGGCAAAGGCAGGGGCTGAAACGAAGAGCAAACCTGCGGTTGCAAGTACAGAGCTGGAGCGTTTGAAGAATGTCATTGTTCTATCGTCCTAAGTAGAAAGTGTGTTTGAGGTGAGGGATGTATCCCTTCTCTCTTTACTTAGGAAGCGTTTGAAAGAATATGCAGGTGCATCGACACTGCTGTCAAAATTACACTGTCAAAATTCGACTGGGGAGGCTTGATTTTGATGCAGTGTGAGAGTCGCAAAAGAACTATGCAATCATGGCTAACCTATGGAGAGAACGCATTAGCGCTAGATTCTGATTGAATAGATCTGGACGTCGTTGTTTAAATCAATTTTTTAGGAAGGGCTTTGGCGAATTCTTTAGATAACCGCTTATTCAACCTCAACTTAGATAACCAGTGGTTAAGGGATGAACGTTTTTCCCTGGAACCCGTTATTCAGTTTTTAGAAGCGCGGGTGCAGCCAGTTGCCAGTCAGCTCGATACCGACTCTGCCCAGCTTTTTGCTTTGTTTGAGGCGGCGAGCGAGCTGGGTTTACTTACCCCAAAGCTGCCCAAAGTCTGGGGTGGTGCGGGGTTGTCTGGCCGCGCATATCAGCAGCTTCAAGCTGCGATCGCAGCTCGTTCAGGTGCCCTAACCTTTTTACTCACACAGCACCAAAGTGCGGCTAGTTTTCTCCTTTCTACAGAAAACGAAGCCCTTAAAGCGGCCTACTTACCGGCGATGGCCACCGGTGAAAAACGTATTGGGGTCGGCTTCTCTCATCTGCGCCGTAAAACACCGCCAGCGACGGCGCAACGGGTAGAGGGCGGCTATTGGCTGTCGGGCGAAGTGCCTTGGGTCACTGGGGCAGGTCTTTTTGAGGCATTTGTGGGGGCGGCAGTGCTGCCTAATGGGGAAGCGGTTTTTGGGTTGTTGCCGCTACAAAGCCAGACATTCGCCAATGCAACAACTCGTGAAACCCATCAGGCCGGTGAGTTGCTAGTGGGTGAGCCGATGGCGATGGCAGGCATGGCAGCGACTAGCACGGTGCGTGTGCAGCTAAACAACTGGTTTCTATCGGATGAAAACGTGATGGGTTTGCGGCCCGTTGGCTGGCTTGCAAGTCGAGATCGTATCAATCCATTAAGTCCTTTGGGGATGATTATGGGGTGTGCATCAGGCGCGTGCCGCGTGCTAGCAGAGTCGTTACGGCGGCGGCAAATAGAACTCAATCTGCCAGACCAACTCTTGGCTGCTAACAGACAACTGGCAAGAGAGCTATCAACAACCTCAGCGCTGCCAGAACATGACTACGAGAAAAAAATAGCCCTGCGAGGACGTGCGATCGCGCTTATGAATCAGTGCGCCCAAGCTGCCATGCTGGCCTCTGGCGGCGCAGCCAACGCCTTACATCATCCGGCTCGGCGGGTATATGGGGAGGCTTTGGTGTTTAGTGTGAGTGGTCAAACCAATGAGGGCGCGATCGCAACCTTGAAGGCGATTTCCTCATTGGTTAAACCTCCTGATAGCACTTTCCACAGTACTTAAGTGGTTTATGTAAAACCAATATTGATGAAAATCTTTGATTTACAAGGCTTTTTACTTCATTGCAGTCCTTTCTCTCTATCAAATAAAATTACTCTCTTCACAAAACAGCAAAATACGCCTTGTATATAAAGCCAGCATTAAGAAAATAGCATTCTCTAAGTCTGTGGAATGCCCCTCGCGGATCCTTTTCTCGGGTGGATATGGTGTGTTTAGTTATAGCAGTTATTTTTTCCCCGACACCTACTCTCATGACTTTTAAACTTAATTCCTCACTCACCAAAAAGGTAAACGTTGTTGCGGCTGGTGCAGCTGCCCTCTGTGCTCTGGGTATCGCTGCTGAAGCTCAAGCTGCTCAACTCTATGCAACAGACGTTGTTTATTACAACAACAACAATGACGTGTCTACAGCTGCCCGTACTAACATTAACCACGCGCTAGGCAGTCATGGCTTAACGGAAGATTCTGCTAACGGCTACGCCAACACCAGCCAGCATTTCTTATCATTAGGGAATGACGGACGTGCTGTGTTCAACTTTGGACAAGATTTTTCGGGCGATGTCACCATTTGGGAAACTACCTGGGGCGCAAGATCCACTCAATCTGACTATGATGAGCGCATCGACATTTATTACGGCAACTTTGATAGCGCTGTAGACTGGGACTCAGTTGCCAACGATTTGAGCCAGTGGACAAGCGCCGGTGAGATTCTCAATATTGCTGATGACGCTTACAACACAGCTAGTGGTGCTAGTAATACAGGCTATTCACCCGAGGGCATTTTCAACCATGTATTGCTGGTTGATAAGTCCAGATATGACGGAGATGGCTTTGATGTGAACGCGATCGCTGTTCAAGGTGTTGAAAAACAAGAAGTTCCTGAACCCACTGCACTGGCTGGTTTGCTTATGGTTGGTGCGCTCGGTATTCAATCTCGCCGTAAGCGTAACGCCGCTGCATAGCGCAGATTCTCTAGCCAAATTGAGCGATCATCAATCAACGGCTCAATCAACGACTCAATAAACAGACCAACAACAAAACGCGCATGAACACATCACTGTGTTCATGCGCGTTTTTGCTTTTAAGCGCTTCTGTCAGCTTTTGCCAAGTCAACTGAAGCGAGAGTGGAATTCAGTGCGATACGATCTCGATGCTCATGCCTTAGCTGTCTTTGTTGCGTAGCTCATCAATTTCTTTGCGCATCGCAATTAGCTCAGCTGTCAAAGACTCTACTTCTGCCTGAAGGCCCGCGTCAACCACAGGGGTTGCGACAGTCGTAACTGTCTTCGGCTCCTTACTTTCTGTCGAAAAGTCGGGGAAGTTCTCAGAGACGCTACGCAAAGGCTCGGGCATTTGACTCATTACGCCGCCCACAAAATCGCGAGCTTCTTTTTCGGTCAGTGCGCCTCGCACTTCAAGTTTGTCGGCTAAGCGCTGCCAATCGGTGCCAACGGCAGAAAATTCATCTGCTGCCCGCTGAGGATCTTGGACGGCTTCAACAGCTGAAGAGGCTGCGCCCAAGGTGACGCGATAGCCTTTTTGAAACAGTTCAACCAGGGTGTCGGTGTTCATATCAATACTGAGATTTAAGCAAACTATAAACAAAACTATCTGTCTTACTGATCATTGTGACGCAAACCTAAGGCCATGACTATGATCCGTAGACAGAACTTAAACAGGTTAGATGTTTTACCCCTATGGGGAGGCAGGGTTAGGCTCCGCTACCCCCTCGGTTCCAGTGCACTTGCTTAATTTGATGCACTGATTCGATGTGCTGATTTGATGTGCTGATTTGACTCACCGATTCGATGCGCAATCAAGTTCAGTGATTGCGCATCGTGTCCATTCCCACTCAACAGTCTATTCCCACTCAATCGTGCCAGGTGGTTTAGACGTAATGTCGTACACGACTCGGTTTACGCCCTCCACTTCATTCACCACTCGATTAGAGATACTTTCCAACAGCTCATATGGCGCTCTCGACCAGTCGGCAGTCATGCCATCTTCACTGCTCACTAAGCGCAGCACAATCGGATAAGCATAGGTGCGCTGATCGCCCATCACACCGACGCTGCGAACGGGTAAGAGGACGCCGAAGGCTTGCCAGAAATCGTGATAGCTTTCACTCCGACGAATTTCTTGACGAATGATGTAGTCTGCTTCTCTCAAAATATGCAGGCGCTCGGGGGTGACTTCGCCCAAAATCCGAATTGCTAAGCCGGGGCCAGGAAAGGGATGACGCCGTACAATGTCATCTGGCAAATTCACCGCTGTGCCTACTTTACGCACTTCATCTTTAAATAGCTTACGCAGTGGTTCGATGAGCTTAAAGCGTAGGTCTTTAGGTAAGCCGCCGACGTTGTGATGGCTCTTAATCTTGACCGCTACGCGCTCACCTGTCTGCGGATCGACGTTGGTATCTGCCGACTCAATCACGTCGGGATATAGGGTGCCTTGGGCTAAATAATCGAAGGGGCCAAGCCGAGCTGATTCTGATTCAAACACCCGGATAAATTCACGGCCAATGATTTTGCGCTTTTCTTCTGGGTCGGTCACGCCTTTCATTTTTTCTAGGAAGCGATCGCCCGCGTCAATATATTCCACGTTGATATGGAATTTGTTGTTGAAAATTTCAATCAATCGCTCTGGCTCTCGCTTTCGCATAAAGCCTTGATCGATAAACATACAGGTGAGCTGATCGCCAATTGCTTGATGGAGCAAAAAGGCTAAGGTCGAAGAGTCAACGCCGCCGGAGAGTGCGAGCAATACTTTTTGATCGCCTACTTTAGCGCGTACTTCTCGAATCGCTTCTTCAACAAATGCTTCGGTGGTCCAAGTGGGTTCGCATTCGCAAATGTTGTATACAAAGTTGCGAATGAGGGCACTGCCGCCTTTGGAATGAACAACTTCGGGGTGAAACTGGACGCCGTAATAGTGCTTGGCGACGTTGGCGATCGCAGCTTGGGGGGTATTGTCCGTATGTGCTAACACTTCAAAGCCATCGGGCAAACGGGTTACCGAGTCGCCATGACTCATCCACATGGTTGATGTGTTTTCTACCTCTGCCAGTAAGCCATCTGCCGTATCTACTAGCAGCGCCGCCTTACCGTATTCACCGCGCTCAGCTTGTTCTACCTGGCCGCCAAGCTGTTGCACCATCAGCTGCATGCCGTAGCACACCCCTAAAACAGGAATACCTAAGTTCCAGAGCTCTGCATCGCAAATAGGCGCACCCTTCGCATAGACAGAGCTAGGGCCACCGGAAAGGATAATGCCTTTGGGGTTTAGCTGCCTGAGCTGTTCGGCAGTGGTGCGATAGGACAGCACCTCCGAATATACTTCTGTCTCACGAATGCGGCGGGCAATCAGCTCTGAATATTGAGAGCCAAAGTCTAGGATGGCTATCATTTGGCGATCGAGCGCAGACGCTGACTGATGAGTACCCTCGGGGGCAGTTTCTGCCAGCGCTGGTTGAGCTTGTGAAGTTTGAGTTTGAGAAGCCACAATCAATCCTTAGAATCTGTGTTTGGCAAAGCACGCCTGATCAGCGCGTGAAATATAGGATTTTTTATGACCTGTTTAGTTCATATGGTAGTCAGGGGTTTATAGGCTGAAATTTATCTGCGCCGGGCTTGTTTGAATTCAGATCCGCTTGGCGTCTTGCGTTTATCAAATTTGTTTCTAATTACAGTAGCAAACTCAAGGGAGTAAGGTTTCACCAACTTTACTCTTCCATATGATTTGTCTTTGTCGGTCAAATAAGATACTGCCCACGAGCACTTTTGCGGTGGTGTGGGTGTGAATGTATTGGCGCGATCGCCGATCAATGCGATCGCCTACCAACTCATACACCCGGTTCACTGCATTTTCATCGCCCATCTCCCTCAAAATTGCTAGCCCTTCCTCCGTCGTTCTGGCTGCGAGTACCTGCTGCACCACCTCTGTTTTTAATCCTGCCTCAGCGCAGCATGCCGCCATAATTTCTTGTCGTCCATCCGCTACATGATGGTGCGTATGAAAAATGCCGCCCGCCAGTTTAATTAGTTTGCCGTGGTGGCCAAACAGCAAAATGGAACGTACGCCTAGCGCTCCGGCCTCTGCTAACAAGGGGCCTATCCAGTTTGCCGTCTTCAGCCGCCTATCCGCTTCAATGCCATACTTCAGTGACAAGTCCAGCCCGTTCTCACCCAAACAAAACACTAAGTCACTAAATTCTGCTGATTTTCGTCGTAATTCTTCTCGATACGCTTCTAGCTGGCCGGGTGCGCTTAATGGCTGTGCAATACCGCTAGTCCCTAACAGTGAAAGGCCATCTACCACACCAAACGCCGCATTCGATGTGCGCAGTGCCAGTGCCTTTCCTTCCGGCAAAATAATTGTCACGGTTATTTTTTGTTCTGCGCTCAGCAAACGAGAGAGATTAACTTGAAAAAGCTGTTGCGCGTAAGCATAAATCGCATCGCCTTGCGCGTGCCTGCCAATGCCTTCACCGCCTTCAATGACAATCTGCTCAGCTTGTTCGTTACTGGCCCAGCGCACCACTGCCCAAATTGGTGTGTTCCGCGTGAGATCTAAATTATCGCCTGGCTCACTGCGGGTGATGGCTAGGGCGGATGATTTTGAAAGGTGCGCGACTTGTTCTATGGAAATAGTGGCTTGCTCAGGCGGTGTGATTAGCTCTAGCGTGACGACATCTAGCTGGATAGTATGAGCGGTGAGCGTGTTTTGAAGTTTTTGGAGCGCGGCGATCGCGCCTGCGCAAGCGAACACCGGCAAGGTATATCCGCTTTTGGGCAATGATGCCTCACAGGGCTCGTTGTAAACGTTCATGACTCACACATAATGTAGAGAGATTCCCTAAATCATAATTGGTGAGTGATTTTAGACATATTTCCTGAGCATAGTTTCTGAACATATTTTCTGAAGATGACAAAAACACGTCGGCCCCTATTAATTGCCCCTTTAATTCTATTGTCTGTGTCGTTGTCGTCCTGCGGTGCGATCGCAAAAGTCATCTTGCAGGCGGCAGTTGAAGAAACCATTGAGTGCAGCTTCGATCCCGATTGTGGCAAGTCATCTGCTTCGGGAGAAAATCCGAATCCACCGGTGACTACTTCAGGCACTGCCCCTGCACCACTTCTGGAACCTGCTCCTGCTGACCCTGCTCCTGCCAAACCTGTTCCTGCTGATCCTGTTCCTGTTGACCCTGCTCCTGCCGAATCCGTTCCTGTAACACCGGATGCCGAGAACAATCGCGCTGAAAATAGCGAATATGGACGCATCGTCAGGTATGTCAACAACAGCGCCGTAGATTTTGAAAGTAGAAGCCTGCGAGTATCTGGAAACGTTATCCAAACGGATGAACGGGAACGGCAAAAAGCCTACGACAGCGGCGTTGTGGCCAGAATTGAATGGGAAGATGGCGTTATCTCAACGATTTTGTTTTTAAGAGATTCCAGAGTGCGTGTATGGGATGAGGGCCTTGAGTATGAAGGAAAATGGTTTTGGGGTGCGAGTGATACGCTGCAAGTTCGTATGGATGAAGGCTCACGATACGTTTTTCGGTAGCATTACATTCGGCCACATTGCATCTTATGGCGCTCAAAAGTGAGATGGGGGTTGAATGTCGCACATTTAATCCGCAAAAGATTAACCCGCAAAAGATTAACCCACAAAAGATTAACCCGTAAAAGATTAAATCGAAAAAGATTGTACTTTCTTCGCGTTGATACAGACCATTCACAAGTAGATGGTGGAGTATAGAAAGCGACATACTTACCGCGTCTTGGACTATGACCGCCAGTAATAGACTCAGTGATACATCTAGCAATACACTGTCGCCGGTAAACCGCATCGACTATTTACGCATCAGCCTGATAGATCGCTGTAATTTTCAATGTGTGTACTGTATGCCTGAAGGCGCGGATCTTGAGTACGCGCTGCGTGAGCACTGGCTTAGCCATGATGAGATTTTGCAGTTGCTTACAGAAGTGTTTATTCCGCTGGGGTTTACGCGTTTTCGACTCACTGGCGGAGAGCCTTTATTAAGGCCGGGAATCGTGGAACTGGTCAGTGCGATCGCCCGCCTTCCCCAAACTCAAGATCTCGCGCTTACCACCAATGCCTTCCGCCTTGCCAAACTCGCCAAACCCCTCCACGATGCTGGCCTGCGGCGCATCAATATCAGTCTAGATTCTCTCAACCCTGACACCTTCGATAAAGTTATCGGGAACCAGGCCGCTGGCCGTAAATCCCGCTGGCATGAAGTCTGGGACGGCATTCAAACCGCCCATAAAGTCGGATTCTCCCCACTCAAGCTCAATGTCGTCGTTATCCCTGGCATCAACGATCACGAAGTGCTCGACCTCGCCGCCCTCACCCTCAATCAAGAATGGCACGTGCGTTTCATTGAATTCATGCCCATCGGTAACGGCGATCTCTTTGGTGACAAAGGCTGGATTGACAGTGAATCGATTCGCACTCAGATTGCACAAAAATGGGGCATCACGGACGGCTCTGTTTTAGGCAATGGCCCCGCAGATGTGTTTCAGATTCCAGGTGCGAAAGGAACGCTCGGATTTATAAGTCAAATGTCTGAATGCTTTTGCGATCGCTGTAACCGCATGCGCCTTTCTGCCGACGGTCTTCTACGTCCTTGCCTGCTCAACGAAACCGGCCAAATCGATTTGCGTACGGCTCTGCGTAACGGCACCTCCCTCACTACCCTCCGAAACCAAGTCGGCGCGCTCGTTAACCAAAAGCCCGACATCAACTTCAAAATGCGCGAATCCGGCGTCACCGGAGCCTACAGCCGCACCATGTCACAGATTGGTGGGTAGGTCTAAAACCAATAGTTAACCACTCATCACAGACCGCTCATCTTTAGACCAACCCTCGGCATAGCCTCACCAAAGCTAACTTGGCTTGGACTCTCAAGCACCTCATAAGTTTTGTTCTGGCGATAAATTTCAACAGCCTTTCTCTGGGGCTCGATCAATACAGCTTGGTTTACTCAACTGTTTGAACCATCGCTCTACGCCTTAGCGACAGCTTTTAAATATCTGTGCGCCAATGTCGCAATCTTATCGTAGTCGTTATTTTCTAGTGATTTGTGAGATGTAGCATCACCGTTCTTCTTCCACGCTAGGACAGCAGTTTTCTAGGACAGCAGTTTCATCCTCACAATCGCTTAAAACCAGGAGAGTCTAGTGAATGCTTTAGGAGTAGGCCGAGAAGCTAGAAAAATCACTTCTCAGGGGCCTTAGCTGTTGACTGCTCCACTAACACGCCCACATCAAGCAACTCAATACAATCAAAAACCGCTTAGCCGTTAACGGCTAAGCGGTTTTACAAGCGAAACACAATCGTTTCTCTTTCTATGCTTGACGTGAGTAGTACTCCACCACCAACAGTTCGTTGACGTTGAGAGCGACCCATTCACGCTCGATGATGCCGTTTACTTTTGCTTCTAGTTTGCCTTTGTCAAACTCCAAGTGAGTGGGGATGTTAGCCAAACCTGGAAATTCCAGATTCGCTGTCACCAGCTTCTTAGAAGCTTCCTTACCGCGTACCCCAATTACATCACCAGGACGACACTGATAGCTAGCAATACTAACCACACGGCCATTGACCGTAATGTGACCGTGATTTACAACCTGACGAGCAGAAGGAATGGTTGGCCCAAATCCTAAACGGAAGCAGGTGTTGTCCAACCGCATTTCTAGCTGTTGTAAAATCACTTGACCTGTAGAACCTCCAGCTCTACGTGCTTTTTTCACGTAGCGGAGGAGCTGGCGCTCGGTGACACCATAGTTGTAACGAAGCTTTTGCTTCTCTTCTAGACGGATACAGTACTCAGATTTCTTTTTCCGAGCCTGACCATGTTGTCCAGGGGGATACGCTTTCCGAGCCGATTTGCGGGTTAAACCCGGCAGGTCGCCCAAGCGGCGCACCACTC
>JBGCGG010000059.1:0-44766 GCA_045110585.1 Phormidesmis sp.
CTATTAAGGCTCATGGCCGTTTAGCCAAGAGTATTTTTCGCTATGGATTCGACCATCTGCGCCATATCTGCCTCAACCTGTCTCAACCTCAGCAGCAGAAAGGCTTTCAGCACGCCATACACTTTTTGTCCTGTACATAGCTCCCCTCCAGAAGAAGAAAATCCACTTAGCAAAGTCAGAAGACTGATTCAAACAGACTTAAGCCATCCCTGGCGCTCCAACGAAGTCGCAGCTCACTTTGCCATTAGCGAAGCAACCATGCGGCGTTGGCTTGCCAAGTCTGGGCAAGGATTTTCAAAAATCCTACAAAATACACGGCTTGAGCATGGGCTTAGCCTTCTACAGTCAACAGATATCCCAATCCTAGATATCGCCCTAAGCTGTGGATTCAAAACGCCATCCCACTTTTCAGAGTCGTTCAAGAAAAGGTTCGGAATCAAGCCCAGTGAGATTCGCAAAGCAGAGAATTGAGCGTTTTTCGATATTTTCTGCTCAATTACCGAAAGTATAAAGAAGCCGTCCTGGTTACAGTCAGAGTGTAAAAAACACTCGTGTTACAAAAGGAACTGAACAATGGTTAGTAAGTTTATTTCCCTGGGCCTCTTGCTTTCAGCAATTGTGGCATCTCCGGTCGCCGCACAAGACTTTACCCTCACCAGTACAACCGTCTCTGAAGGCGAAACATTAAGAGATACTCACGTTTTTGAAGGCTTTGGCTGTGAAGGTGAAAATCAGTCACCACAGCTCTCATGGGCAGGCGCACCAGAAGGCACCAAAAGTTTTGCAATCAACGTATACGATCCAGACGCACCAACGGGTTCTGGCTGGTGGCACTGGAATGTTGTTAATCTTCCGGCTTCTACAAGCGCGATCGCTCAAAATGCGAGTACCACTAACAGCCTCCCTGAGCCAGCAATTGAAATTCGTAATGACTACGGAACCATCGGCTTTGGTGGCGCTTGCCCCCCTCCCGGTGACGTGCACCGTTACATATTCACAGTCTATGCCCTGGGTACAGAAAGCCTGGAGCTACCGGATAATCCAAGCAATGCCCTGGTTGGTTTTATGATTCGAGCAAACATGCTTGATAGTGCAAGCATCACAGCTGTTTATCATCGATAGATCTAACCCAAAAGCGGCCATTCAAAAAGATTTTGTCCAAAATGCTTTTGTTCAAAATGCTTTTGTCCAAAATGCACTATGCGAAAGCGCATGGAACCAAATCTTTCGTATAGTGCACCTGCTCGCAGAGCGTACTTTTCTATACCAATACAAACAGGTGAAAACACACTACCGTAGAGCCACTAAACTAACATCGAGCCATCATTACAATAATCGTCTTAAGAACAGACGGATTACCCCTTTTCAGGCATAATCTAAAAGCTTTGACTGCGGCCCAGCGTCACGGTTAGACAAGCGCTGTTAAATGAACCTTTCATTTGTTGAAACAAACTATTGTTAAGGAGTGAATGATGCGCGTAATGGCCTACAACATTGAATGGTTTGACAATCATTTTGAACCTGACAATAGTTTGAAAACAAACCAGAAATCTCAATCAAAGCTCAGCAGCGTAGCTCACGTTATTAAGACTATTGATGCAGATGTCATAGGCATTACCGAAGCGCCAAACACCACCACTACAACAGGACAAAGAGATACGGTTCAAGCGCTAGAAAACTTTGCTACTCAGTACAAGCTCCGGCAAAGCAAGGCGTTAATTGGCTTTCCCTCTCCAGGCAGACAGGAAATTGCGCTTTTATTTGATCCCAACGTTGTCAGCGCAGCGCATGATCCAGGCGGCAAGGCAGGATCTGTAAGAAACCCCAGATTTAATGACCCTTTTCAAGTCGATAGTGACGGCGACAGCATAAAGGAGATGTATAAGCACTATCGCCCCCCATTAGAAGTAAAAATCACACGCCAAGACGGTGGAAAAACATTTTGGATGCTCGTTGTGCATGCCAAATCTAAAGGGATTTTTAGCGCAATGGATCGGGTTCATTTTGATAGAGCCTCCGAGAGAAATCGTCGCAAACTCTTTGCCGAATGTCTATCCATCCGCCAACGAGTGGATGAAT
Organism: Phormidesmis sp.; assembly: GCA_045110585.1. GTDB lineage: Bacteria > Cyanobacteriota > Cyanobacteriia > Phormidesmidales > Phormidesmidaceae > Phormidesmis. The sequence continues at coordinate 2,080 of JBGCGG010000059.1, forward strand.
GGATTGATGACCAGCGGGATGTCATCGTGATGGGAGATGTTAATGACGGGCCTGGGTTTGATTACTACGAGAGTAGATTTGGCCGCAGCGCAGTGGAGCTAATCATCGGAGATATTTATAACCACCGCACGCTTTTGAAATATCACTTAGGTAGACCAAAATTTGGAAGATTTGGCTGGGAACCGTCCTCAGCTCGGTTCACAGATACTTACACTAGAGATAAGGTCAATGCACTCATCGACCATATCATCACGTCTCCTAGTTTTATTGTGAATGGAGAAACACCTACAAAGGTATGGAATCCGTTTCAACTAGAAGAAGCGAAAACAATGAAAGACGAGCTGCAAACTGCTTCAGATCATTTCCCTGTCACGTTTAATTTCCAATAGTTTGATTTCCAATAGTTTAATTTTCAATAGAGAGATGCCCTTGTTCTTAGCGCCTAATCTCAGTGATTGACATCAGCGCCTGATGTCAGCAAGGCCCCAAGATTGTTTTAGGTTCTGAAGCCTGTAATAAGCTTCTTTAGGCTGATTGGCCTCATTCAGCAGTCCGCCAAAGGGCCAAAAGGTATTTTGATCAGAAAAATCCCACCAGGTAACGGCTTCAAATTCGGGCTTGCTGTAGGCCAGCGTGTAAATGCTTTCAACCCAGTCAGCCTGAATTGTTTCACTCCAGGGCGCATGCCACAGCCCGCGAGCCTCACCCAGTTGAGAGTTTTCATGGATGCCAGTGCTAGATGGCGTGGCCATTTCGGTAATGTGGATGGGCTTACCAAATACCGTAAAGCGATCCAACATCCGATCAATTTCAAACAGATCTTGATTGCGGTAATAAAGCTGAAGCCCAATAATTTCGAAGGGAATATCTGCTTGCAAGCAAGCTTTGATATATTGATAGGGACTCTGCATCGGCGGGCCAAATAAAGCGACCTGACGCGCCCATAAACAACAGCTATTCACAATCCGTTGAATCCGGGGGTTCGCTTCCCTAGTAACCTCACAAGCCAAACGGGTAAGTTCAAGAAACTGCTCGCTGTTGTAGTTGAGTTCGTTTCCCCAAGGAATGCCGTGGGCCTCATTAATAACGTCGTAATAAGGAATGCGATCGCCATAATAACAGACAATCTCTAAAATCCGCTGCCGCAGCGCTGCCTTCACATTTTCATAGGGTTGCTCTCGTATCCACTCAGGCACACTCACATCGTGAAACCACACAAGAGGATGCCCCTTGGGGGTAATGCCAGCTCTCTCTAACCACCTCAAACGCTGATTTACTTGGTCAAACCGAGGCTTTCCTTGCTCTGGCTCAAAACTACCCCAATAGAACGGCAGCGTTGCGTAATTGAACAATACCTCAAAGTGGCGGTCGTAGTCTTGCCCTGCCGCAGGATGGGCGAATGCATTGCATCCAAATTTGAAACGTCGTCGGGGGTCAGCCATCCTACTAATCCGCTGTCTGGCACGGCTGAGCGCTAACGCCTCGCCAGCCCAAAGGGCCTGAGCAAGCGCATCATTCCAAAATCGGATTTGGGTAGAGCGAGTATCTTTTTGTTCAGCCTTTTGGAACAAAGCTTGCGCTTCTTCTAGGGTTTGGGAAATAGACTCGGAGAATCGATAGCCCTGGGCGCGCCAATTGGATAGCGCTTCGGTAACGCGGGCAATGCGATCGCGAGCAAACGCCCGATTCAACACCAGCGCTCTATTCTCTGAAGGCATTTCTTCTAAAGACCTTTCTCCTGAAGAAATGCCTCCTGAGGGAACATTTCCTAACAGAACATCCTCCGGCATAAAGCCTCGGCCCATATTGTCGGCATAGACAGTAATATCGCCAAAGCCTTCCACCGGAAGCTTCAGACCAATAGCAACGGGCCACTGTGAAGGCGATTGACTGACCAGCAAGCCATCTGTAACCGTACGCTCAGGATCTGGGAGAGGCTCATCTTCTAAAGTCAAAAAATAAAGCTGATTCAGAGGATGCTTTGGCAAAGGCTCACCATTGGGAAGATAAGCCCTGAACTGAAAAGACTGTTCTGAAGAGATAGACTCAGCAGAGCTAGACGCGTAAGCAGCCTGGTTTGCTCGGTTTGATTGAAGGGCTACCAGGCTACTCCCCGCTGCATAAATAAACTGTCGTCGTCGCATAGATAATTTGAAAACATCTAATTTGAAACATCATTAAAACTATCTATGCCCCAAACGATAAGACACTAAAGCACTAACTCCAAGATAGAACTTATATTTTGAGGCGGCAGCTCACAGTTACATAGGCAGCGTTACTATTGAATCAGTGACTCAGCCCTAAGGCATCCTCCAGTCGTGACTCAGTTGTTTATGTTCTCTGCCATATCCTCAACGTATCGTCGCTTTCGCGCCCCCCTGCTGGTCAGCAGTCTTCTGCTCTTAGGCATTACGCAAGGCTGCGGAAAGCAACCCCTCTCTTGGGATACCTTAAAGGCACAAATCCGAGAGGAGTTTCCTACCGTTGAGCATATTTCAATCACGGAGTTTGAACAACGTTTGCAAACCGCAACGCCCCCCGAAACGCTGATTGTTGATGTCCGAAAACCAGAAGAATTTTCAGTCAGTCATCTTAAGCATGCGGTCAACATAGAAGATGCAGATGTCATTCTTGAGTTAGCCGAGCAACAACAAGCTGAGCAAATTATTATCTACTGTTCGGTGGGGTATCGTTCAGCAAAAATGGCTAATGAGCTGGAACAACTGGGTTGGGAAGATGTAGCCAACCTGGAAGGCTCTATGTTTGAATGGGCAAATTCTGGCCGTCCCGTTTTTCTAGGAGAGAAAAAAGCTGAGGCCGTTCATCCGTTCGATCCATTCTGGGGACAGTTGTTAGATCGGCAATATCATTCAACAGGCTCCTAAAGCCTTTTCAGATCGTTCTTTCAGTCTGTTCCTTGAGTCAAGTCTTTCAGTCAGCATCACCCCCGATAAATAAAACAGCGGAGCTTTACACAGCTGCTCAGGATTTAGGCCGCTAGCCCATTAAGCTGTTTTGAAAAATCGAATAATCTCTCTAGCGTGATCTAGAAATTGGCCATCGGTGGATAGCTGAGAAATGGCTTGTTGCGCCTCGCGGGAAAGGCGATCATGCTCACGTTTGTTCTCGGCTCTCAGGTGTTCTATAGCGCTCAACTGTTCGGCCAGTTGCCGGCGAGTATTTTGAGAAAACGTTTGAGACTGAGCAGTCCAGGAATCTTCTTTAGTAGGATCTAGCTGGTGCTCAATTGTTTTAAGCTGGCGCTCTAGCTCACTGAGCCGATGACGAACCGTTACGATGTCTTCTCTAGGGTAGGTGATTTCTTGACGAATAGACGTCAATCGAGAGACCCAGTATCGGTAAGCTTCAATGGCAGGGCGCAACCCCGTTAGCAATAATGCTGCGCCTGAACTCAAATAGCCAAGCTGACTAATGCCAACAGCCGCCAGCACATACAAACCCATGGCAGAGAAAATGTGCAGCGCGATCGCAATTAACAGTGATCGCTTTGCCATTTTTTGAACGTAGCTTTGCCGTTCAGCCGTCACCTCAATGTCTTTTTCTTTAGAGTTGGCCATCTCTGCCAACACATCTTTGGCCTGGAAATGAATATCCCAGGGAAACGTGACGATAATAGCCAACCACCAAAAGCTAGCACCTCCGATTACCCAGTCTAAAACACTACCAACAGGCACTTGAAACCATCGCAAAACTGAAAATAGCAGCAGTAAAAACAACCCTGAACCAACGCTAGTTCCCAGAAACGACCTATGCATGATGACCTTAAAAGAAAAACATCACGCCGATACTAACTGCTCACCGGGTTGTTACAGAAAGGCGCTGTGCTAGTTTCCGCAGTTCCACAGCCAGCCGCTTCTATCTACTGAAAGACAGGAAAAGGGGTGAAGAATAAGGCACGGTTACTGACTGCCCAGTACCATCCCAGCGCGCGCAGGAATTTCAAGCATCGCAGTGCGATCGCCCAACCACTCCACGTTGCCCTCCCCATACAAAATCGCCCCATGCGCCACAGCCATATCTGCCAAGCGCACCTGCACCGCCTGCGGCCCAGCATTAACAGCCACCACCACCATCGCTTTCTCTAAAATGCGAGCAAACACATAGCACTCACCTTCCGCCGCCAGCGTTTTGTACGTGCCAATTCGCAAGGCCGGATGGGCATGTCTCAGCGCAATCAAATCCTTATGCATCTGCAATATATCTTCGTCCCAGTCTGCCTTCTGAGGAAAACCGCGCCGACAGTCTGGATCTAGGCCGCCTAGCAACCCCACTTCATCACCATAATAAATACTGGGTGCGCCCGGAAAGGTTAGCAACAGAAGGTTAGCCAGCATAAAGCTAGCTCGATCTTCACCCATAACACTCAGCGCTCTAGCCACATCATGACTAGACAACAAATTGAGCTGAGTCTGCTGTATCTCCCAATCGTATAAATTCAACAGATGATCAATCGCTGTTGCATAGCCCTTAGCATCTAACGCCGGATAGGGGAAATAGCCCACACTTTCCACCAGCGGCATCGCCACTTTTTCCTTTGCGGCAAATGCCATTACTGGCGCGGTGAAAAGATAATTCATCACCCCATCAAACTGATCGCCCTGTAGCCATTCCCGAGAATCTGTCCAAACTTCTCCAACAATGTAAGCCTCTGGATTAATCGCTTTGATTCGCTGCCGAAACTCCGCCCAAAAGCCTGGTGTCTTAATCTCAAAAGGCACATCTAGCCGCCAACCATCTACTCCCTGCTCAATCCAATACTCCCCGATGCGCATAATATATTCACGCGCCTGCGGATTGTCATGATTAAATTCTGGCAGGGCACGGTTGTTCCACCAACCTTTGTAGTTTGCCTCTTTTTCGCCATCGTAAGCAGACAAAGGCCAGCCCTGGACTTTAAACCAGTTAAGCCAAGGAGAGTGGGGGCCATTTTCTAAAATATCGTTGAAGTAGAAAAAGCCTCGGCTAGCATGGTTGAATACGCCATCGAGAACAACTTTTATATTGCGTTCATGGGCAGCTTGTAACAGATCAAAAAAGGCTTCGTTACCTCCTAGCAAAGGATCTACTGTGTAATAATCATGCGTGTGATAGCGATGATTACACGCTGACTGAAAAATAGGCGTAAAGTAAATGGCATTAATGCCCAATGCTTGGATGTAGTCGAGCTGTTCCATCACCCCCCACAGGTCACCGCCTTTGTACCCTTGCTGAGTTGGGGCGCTTTCCCAAGGCTCAAAGGAAACTTGCATTTCAGGGGGTAGCGTCTCTTTTCGGGCCTCTGCTTGGGTGCGCGCAAAACGATCAGGATAGATTTGGTAGAAAACAGCGTGCTTAACCCAATCTGGCGTTTTGATATCCATGAAACTCTGAATGGAATGAACAAATATAGAAGAAACAGATTATGTTCAAAGACTCTATAGAAAGAACAGATTATGTCCAAAGACTTTGATGTTCGAGGAGCCAACTTTGAATATCGGCATTGACCACTTCAGGAATTTCCCACGGAAAAAGATGCGCTGTGTCAGGGTAGCAGTGGGTTTGGCAATTGGGCAGTGCCCTTGCCGTTTCTAGGCTAGCGTCAGCGGTAATATGGCGATCGCGCTCTCCGCACAGCATTAAAGCAGGCATCTCCAATGATTTAATATCTGGCACCCGGTTATACCCCGCTCGAATCGCTCGGGATAAAGCAGCGTCAGCATGACGACTCATACGCAACAGTGCCGGTGCGCCCTGCTTCGCTAAATAGTGATAGGCCAGCGGCGTGTGCTGCCGAATCAGGTAGCGAAAAAGTGATTTTTTACCAAGCGATCGCACCCAGCCGCCCACAGGCTCCGCATTCGGCAAAGCAGATTGCAGGGCAACATTCAACACCCCAGCCACCCCTGTTATCACGTTATCCCACAGAGAAATGGGAGGGTGCGATCCTTTGGGCCGCGCCGCCGTGCCAATTAAAATAATTCCCTTCACCACCTCGGGCCGACGCAGCGCTAATTCCATCGCCAAAATGCCACCCAAAGACCACCCCAACACCAAACATTGTTGGATATTATGCGCGGCCAGTAGCTCATCGAGATCGTCTAAATGGCGAATCATCTCAAAAGGATATTTCGTTTGGCTTTTGCCATAGCCCCGCAGATCCGGCGCATAGGTATCGAAGCCAGCGGCTACCAACGGCGCTGTAAATACGCTCATCGCTGCGCCACTGCCAGGATGACCGTGTAGGCACAGCACGGGAAAACCATTGCCGACACGAGAAGCCCCCAGACTGGTAAAAGTCAGAGGGCTATCTTCAGCGCAATTTGCGCGCGTAATATCAACGTTTAGCTGCATTAGCTAGCCGCTTGCGCAGCGCCACCTTTAACTTGGCCATCGCCATCCACATCCATGGGCTCAAAAGAGAGTGCCACACCGTTCATGCAGTAGCGTTTGCCAGTGGGCTTAGGCCCATCATTAAAGACATGGCCCAAATGAGCATCGCACACCGCGCAGGTGGTTTCTGTACGAATCATAAAGTGGCTAAAGTCTTTTTTATTGAGAATGTTCTCAGGCTGACTCGGCCCGTAAAAGCTAGGCCAGCCGGTGCCTGAGTCAAATTTTGTAGCCGAGGTAAACAACTCGGAGTTGCAGCAGGCACAGCGGTACACCCCCTCTGTTTTGTTGTTATTCAAAGGGCTGGTGAAAGCTCTTTCCGTTCCGGCCTTACGCGTAACCTGATACGCCTCAGGCGATAGCTGCTCCTTCCATTCCGCTTCCGTTTTAACAACCTTATCTACCATTAGGGCAAGCTCCTGCATAACATCTGAAGCTGATCCTAACGTATCTGCGCGGTTAGCACTAACCCGCGACCGAAAGACTACCCACCACCACAGAAGGCGTATAGGTAGATCCTTGCCAATCGGCATCGCTGCCGAGCGCAATCAAATGGTTCAGCGCTGTGTAGGCATTGCCTGCCACCATCGTGTCTTTTACACGCCCAATAATTTCGCCATTGCGAACACGGTAGCCCAGCTCCAAGTTAATAGACATATCCCCCGTAATGTCACCGCCTTCGCCCATAATTTGATCCACAATAATCGCATCTTTTTGCTGAGCGATGAGTGTGTTCCAGTCGGCATGCCCAGGCGTAACCAAGAGATTGAGGGTGCCCGGTGTAGGATAGCTGCCCAGTCCTGGGCGCACGCCATTGCCTGTAGAAGGCTGCTGAAGTTTTTGACCAATAGCGCGATCGCAATACCACCGCTTCAACTGCCCGTCTTCCACAAACGTCAGCGCCTGGGTTTTGACCCCTTCATCATCGAAGCCGCAGCTATAGGGGCCAATCGTCGGATCTTGCCGTAGCTGAATAGAACGATCCATCACCTGCTGATTGAGCTGATCGCTCCACGGAGAAGTCCCTTCTACCACGCGCTTACCATTCAGCGCTGAGCGCAGCGTATCCCACAGCAACCAGCTCGCCGCCGCCGTAAATATGACCGGCACCTGCCCAGTAACAGGCGCTACGGTCTTTTCAGCCCACCGCATTCGCTGCAAAATTCGCGCTATGATCCCATCCATGTCCAGGCCATCGCGGTTCATGTCCCCATCGCCCACACACAAAAAGTCGTCCTGATTTACCAGCTCTGCATTAATAAAGCTGCTCAGGGTCGTTTCTTCGCTGCGATAGTCCAGCCCCAGTGAGTTAATTAGCCGGGTACGCTCTACATCGCAAGAGAGTTCAGCCTCGCACACCACTTCAGGAAAAGCCTCTCGAATCTGAGCGATCGCCCCTCGCCCCCATTCCACCATCGTCTCTACGGTAGCGGTCTTCCCCGCAGGTTTATCTTCCGCCTGCGTCTTAGCGGTCAAGTTCGGCGCTTCCACTTCATTTAAGGTGCTAATCGCCAGCGCTTTTTCCACCAGCAGCGCAGGATCAATCGGCCCGTAGCCCACAGCTAATCCCGGCTTACCATCCTTCCACAGCCGCAGCGCCATCCCTTCGGCTTGGGTAGTCTCCACCTGCTTCAGCCGGTTCCCCTCAAAAATCACAGGTCGAAGCAATTCGCTAGAGGCATACACTTCTGCCACCTGCGCCCCAGAGGCCAGGGCGCGTTCTAACAATGCTTCGGCCTGTAAGTCCATAAGGTTTGATCGAATCCTAAGCGGTGAGTTCTCCTATTTTGCCTTGTCTCGGAGATCTGGCTCAAGAGATCTGGATCAAAAGCTCTACCCCAGCAGCTCCACCCCAGCAGCTCTACCCCAGCAGCTCTAGCAATGCCAACACAACACCATTCGTCCAACCAAAGCCAACTTCATTACTGCTGTAGCCAAAATGAATTTCACCCGACACTTCTCCCGAGCAAGCCTCAATATCGTACTTTTCTAGCAAACTGCCCGTCCGCTCAAAGTCTTGAACAATTAGCGTAATGAACCGGCGGGCCAAACGCTCCGCATCTTCGGTATAGCCATAGCGCTGCAAACCTTCAATCGCAATCAGCTGTAACGGTGCCCAGCCAAACGGCGCATCCCACTGACTGCCCGAGAAGTGATTGCTAGTACGCACACCGCCCGGCGCTTCAAAGCGAGAAAGATTGGCCACGACTTTTGCCGCCTGCTCAGGCGAAGCAATGCCTGCCCACAGCGGATAGAACGTAGTGGCAAATTCGTAGTAGCTCCGGCGTGAACGACTAACGTGATAGTCGTAATACTGCCCGTCGCCTTCGTCCCACAAGTAGGTGTCAATGCTCTGCTTCCGCTCCTCTGCCCTTGCATTCCATAGGGCAATGCTCCCCACATCACCCAGCGAACGGTATACCTCAGCCATGTCCTGCTCCATCTGATGCAGCAAGACATTCAGGCACACAGGCAAATAATGAACAATATCTACACTGAATGGACCAAAGCGATTGGTGGGATCAAAGCCAGACTCACGCATAGAGCGATCGCCTTTAAAGAACAAATCGGTCAGCTCATCTTTTTCAGCGTCGTAAAACAGCGACACATCGTATTCTTCTACACGCTCATGCTTATAAAATTCACGGATGCGATCAAAATGGGTGCGGCCAAATTCGTCGCACTCAGAAACAACAACTTCAGGGGCCGGGCCGCTACCGGTTGCATAGTAAGTTGAAAGGCCGCTATCTTCATCGTAGTGAGGAGCTTTCAGCCAATATTCGTAGTATTTAACAAGGGTGGGCACAGTCGATTTTAGCCAGGCTGTGTCCTGTGTGTATTCGTATAGGCGTAGCACCATACGAGCAAGCAAAGGGGGTTGCGATCGCCCCAAGAAGTAAGTCCGATTTGCATTGAGCACGCTGCCATAGTGCTCCACCTGATACAGCAGCTGATCGGTCAAGCTCTGGGCCAGTGAAATCTCACCATCGTGCAGCAGCCCAATCAAAATAAAATAGCTATCCCAGCCGTACAGCTCATTGAACCGTCCTCCCGGCACCACATAATCGCCCGGCAAATACAGCAAACCATGTTCTTCAATCTCTTCTTCGCACCCTGGCAGCACTTCGATACGGATGCAGTCAAAATTTTCAGCCACCGTCTGCTTTAGCGTTTTGGCAATCTCTGCTGGATTTTCCTTCTCAGAAATATAGACCGGCCAAGACTTGCCCGCCTCATGATCTACCTTAGAATCTTTAGCCGCCGTGACAATGTGGTCATGACCGCGCCGCAGGGTTTGCCAAGTCTCTTTTATATATGCCTTAACAGCCTCAATCTGCTCAGGGGCGGGGTATTGCTGCGGATAATCGCACGGACAGCTATACGGCAAATAGTCCTGAATAGTGCCTTCATAGTAAGACTTCGGAGCTGGCGGCGCTTTGCCTCCAGGCTGTAGAGCAGATGCAGGACGGTTTTGAGAAACAACAGAGGTATTTTTGGGAGCGCTTGGCATTGGAGTAACAAAGTAACAGGGTCGGGTGGCGTTTTATACGCCAAGATAAAAATACGAGATAAGACGATAGCGAGGCAGAAGTCTAAAAAGAGACGCTTAACAGAAACGCCTAAAGCAAAGATCCGAGCAGATAAAAAATGCAGCCTAGATCGGGCATCTCAACAATACGGAAACAAAAGAGAATAAATAGATACCAGTGCATCTCACAATGCCCGTTCAACTAAAAGCCCATTCGCCTAAAAGCTCATTCGACGAAAAAGCGAGCAGCAAACCACTAGAGCAAACTTACATAGCAGCAACCTATAAAAAGCACAGCAAATAATTGCCACTGAGCTAAAGCCAGCAACGAATAAGGGTTTTGTGCAAGGAGCTAAAGAAAACAAGCTGCTAAACACGAGATTAGGCAACGACCTACAATCAAGACTCTGCATCAATGCGGCACATCAGCGCACTAAAAACAGACTGTTACGGAAACTGTTGCGATAGCATAATAAATCACGTGGTTTGAGCTATTTCTCCTATACGTTCTCCTACATACGGAGCCATCTTGCAGCCATTGCATCTTAGAGGTATCTCTAAATTTATGAATGCAACATGAGATTGCCCTCAATGGGTGCAAGAATCGGCCTAGAGAAAGAAAAAGCCTAGAGAAAAAATTTAGAGAAAGAAAAAGCTTTTCAAACTCGTTCTTTGAACCTCTTGGATTGCAAACGCTAGGGATAGGTAAGGATGCTTACTATGCCACATCGCTTTGTACCGTGTAAGAATAAGAGCGCACAAACGCCCTCTATTTGTCAGTCATAGATCGGGTTAATGACCTGCTAGCCTATGTTGGCTAGGGACTTTCATTAGAGTAATAAAATTTTACCCCTTTGGGGTAGAAATTAGGCTAGTTTTTCTGGCAATTCTCATTTTTTATAGCCATATCCAGGCATATTCGTATTTTTCGATTCACTTTTCGGCGTATCTTACCCACTACAATGTTTATTTTTGCGTAAAGACTACCTCTAAAAGTCTCCGGCGAGAGAATTTCAGAGGCGACAAAAACGCCTGAAATCATAGCCTGAAGGCCAAATGACAATGACTCGAATCACTGTCATGAAAATAGCCCACATGATTCTCAACAGTTTTATAGCGGCGCTATAAAGTAGATCGGCGCTATAAAACTGTTGTGCCCGTGTTCTGTTATGCCGGTGTCAGCGTATGATTTTCACTCACCAAGAGAGCAACCGGAAATTGTTTGAACAAATCACCAACCATAGGGCGATCGCCTAGCTCAATAGGCTCATTAGTAATCCAGTTCTTCCAGGTCGCATCAGCACCGTTGGGCAGATCTAGGGTGGTGTTGCCCCACACATCTTTGCCAAGGGGTAGGGTGCCGGGCTGCACAAGCCCCGAGAGGAATCTGGGCACTAGCGTAATTACGGTATGTTCGCCTTTATGACGCACAAAGGCGATCGCCCTATCCGCATGGTCACCGCTCAGACTAAGGGGATGGTACGTCCCACTTCTAAACACATTTCTAAAGTAGTTACGAGCCGCCAACCCCCGCAGCATTAAAAACAGCTTAATCTGGCCATCTTCCTTACTGCCCAGCAGTCGCTTAATCAGTGTCTCAGGCTTCTTTTTCCACTGCTTCTGAATCTGGTCGAGCGCAATCGAGCGCTTCTCGTAGTCCACCGGACGCCGATTATCGGGATCAACTAAGCTTAAGTCCCACAGTTCGGTGCCCTGGTAAAAATCAGGGACACCGGGCGCGGTGAGCTTAATTAATAGCTGAGAAAGCGCATTATAAATGCCGTATTCAGCAATGCGCTGCTGAAAGTGCTGAAGCTTATCGAGAAAGACATTATCTTTTCCGGGGGTCAGCAGCGTCTCCACAAACTGCACGTAACCACTTTCATACTCTTCGTCAGGGCGGAGCCAAGCCGTATGCACCTTCGCTTCACGCACCGCTTTCACCACGTAGGCTTTCACTCTTTCTTTAAATTCGGGCAGCTCCGTATCATCAAAGGGGTAAGCCCCAACCAGCGTTTGATATAAAAAGTACTCATCGTTCGCTTCCGGCACTTCTCTGCCATCGCTGAGGGTTTGTTTTTTATCTGCGTTTAGCTCACTCCACGCACGCACTTCACTGGCCCACTCTTCCGGCAGCTCAGAAATCACGCTGAGGCGCGATCTCACATCTTCACTGCGTTTTGTATCGTGGGTAGAGGTTGCGTTAAGCGTATGGGGCCAGTGCTCATGCTGGTACTGGTTGTAGTTATGAAACTCTTTAAGCGCGACCCCAAATTTTTCGGGAGAGCCACCCACATCATTGAGACCAATAAATCTGTTGTAGACATAAAATAGAGTGTCTTCTAGCCCTTTGGCCATTAGCGGCCCGGTAAACTGCTGCAAACGCATCACAAAATGCATCCACTGCGATCGCTCTTCTGCAGGCAAAGACATCTCATACTCCAGCAGCAAAAACTTCTCAATCAGCTCTAGCTCATTGAGGAGCTGCGGAATACGCTTACGAGCACTCGCGATCGCCTCTCGGATATACTCCAAATCCGTGTCGGAAACCCCTCGCTGGTTAATGTAGGTGCAATACACCGGAAACGACACCAGCACTTCTTTAATGGCCGCCTTCAAGCCATTCGCGGTCAAATCTCGACCATAGCGGTACTGACTGGCCACCTTTTTCAAAAACCGCGCCAAGTTATCGATATCACCCACTAGGTTCGTATCGGCAATCAAGAGCTTTTTCTCTATAAACAGCTTTTTATAGCTAGAGCGCAGCCCGCTAAACTGCTTATAAAATCGGGTAAATAGCTCCTGATTTTGCTGCTGATAAAATACGCCATTGGCATAGTTCAAAAATTCATAACCGGATGTGCCCTGCATGGGCCAATGCTTAGGCAAGCGCTCATCCAGCTCCAAAATTTTCTCAATAACGGTATAAACCCCTTTCGTCTTTTCACTCAACCGCTGCAAATAACCTAGCGGATCGTACAGCCCATCGATATGGTCAATGCGCAAACCGTTAATCTTTTTCGTACGGACCAGCTCTTCTACCAGCGCATGGGTTTGATCAAACACCTTTGCGTTATCAACCTTCAGGCAAATTAGCTCATTCACCGTAAAAAACCGGCGATAGTTTAGCTCTTCTGCCCCTACCTTCCAAAAGGAGAGCCTGTAAAACTGTTCCAACAGCAGCCTATCGAGTAAGTCAAAACTCTTGGGTTTTCCAGGCTGTCCGTTAAACGCTTCAATGTTTTGATCAATGAAAACTTGAATCTCACTGTTAGATTCGTACAGCTCCCACAACAGCTGTTTAACAAACGTCGCCTGATCGCGCCGCTGCTGTCCTAACAGAGCAGGAAAGGTATTTTCAACCGTATTCAAAATGCCTTTCAGCTTGATGTAGTCGTTATGCTGAGGCCCCATCTGTCGGCGCAACCAAGACAACTCATGCCTCAAAAAGCTGCCGTAAGACTCTACCTTCACCGGAAACTGAAGGCCATAATAATTCACCTTTAGCCCATCTGCGCCGTAGCTCAGCTGAATCTCGCCTCGCTCCAAGCACCGATCATAAAAGTCACCCAGCATCGGTGCGAGCACTTTCCCCTGAATATCATCGTAAGAATGCTCCCACTCGATATCGAAATAATCGATGTATTCCGATTCGGGGCCGTGCTCTAGCACATCCATCAAATACTGATTTTCGCCATCGTAGGCCATATGGTTTGGAACAATGTCTTGCAGCCATCCCATGCCTCGCTCGTGCAAATCTTCGACCAAACTCTCGAATTCGTTGCGTCCGCCCAGCTCTGAGTTAATCTGATTTTGATCCACCACATCGTAGCCGTGCTGCGAACCACTGCGAGCTTTAAAAATCGGAGACGCATAGATATCCGAGATGCCCAGCTGATCCAGATAATCAGCAATTGCTTTTGCTTTCTCAAAGCCAAAGTCGGGAGTGAACTGTAAGCGATAAGTAGCAACAGGGATACGCATAGGACAGGTGCTTTAGAAGAGGTGCTTTAGAAGAGATGATTTAGAAGTAACTGAGAATTAAAAGCGGCTAACGATTAAAAGGAATTGAGCTTTAAAGGCATAAACATTAAAAGCGGCTGAAACGGAAAAGCAAGTGTGAAATCGAACTGGTGCCTGCGCGTACAACAACAAACTCCATACCAAGCGAGATCACAAGGCCGTTTCACCGCTTCACTGAGCTTACGTCTGGGCTTGGTAGAGCGTTACGCTCAGGCTAGGAACCGCAACGGTAGGGGTCGTGTTTGACGATATTTCATCCGGCAGAGGTTCAGCAGCCTCTGTTTGGATACACCATTCAGCATCAGCAGAGCTGATTTGCTTCTCCCAAATGTGCTTACCTAGCGGAAGTTCAACCTTGTGCGTTTTTTCGCCAAAGTTCATCACGCATAGCAAGTCGCCAATGCCGGTGACCTGGGGAAAGGTGCGACGGTAGAACAAAATATCGTTGGTGTGCTCAGCCGTAATCTCAGAGTGTTTAGAGGTCACCATGACATGGGCGTCTTTGCGCACCTGAATAAGCTGTTTGTAATAGCGGTGCAAAATCTGTTGCTGTGCTAGGGAGTTGGCATGCAGCACCCCCCATTTTTCATCCTCTTCGCCGCTACCAGAAGAGAGGGTAGGCCATCTCAGAGTAGATTTTTTAAAGGTTTCTAAGCTCCCCGGATCAGGGGGCGTGCCTTCACTGTGAAAAGCTCTAAACTCTTCCTTTCGCCCTTGGCGCACCGCTTCCAGCAAACCTTGATCAGTATGATCGACAAAGTATAGAAAAGGTGCATTTTCGCCATATTCTTCGCCCATGAACAGTAGGGGAATGTATGGCGAGAGGAGGGTGGCCCCCGCCGCGAGCTTTTGCCCCTCAAACGAAATGAGGGCGCTAAAGCGATCGCCCGTCATCCGGTTTCCCACCTGATCGTGGTTTTGGCTACACACCACAAACTTTTCTGATGACAAATCGGTGGCCGGGCTGCCGTGGTCTCGCATTCTAAAGGGCGAGTATTGGCCCGCGTAGGCAAAGCGATTTTGAATCGCAGAAGCCAACGTCTCTAGGCTACTAAAGTCACTGTAGTAGCCAATGGTCTCACCCGTTAAACGGGTGTGCAAAGCGTGGTGAAAGTCGTCACTCCATTGCCCATCTAACTGATAGCCCCCCTGATTAATGGGTCGAATCAGCTTGGGATCATTCAAATCGCTTTCAGCAATTAAATACGTTGGGAGCCTCCGGCTAATACCGAAACTTTCTACAGCCTCAGCCAATGCTCGCAAAAAGTGATGCGCGCCAAAGTCATAAATGGCATGAACCGCATCTAATCGCAGCGAATCGATGTGATAGTCTCTCAGCCAGCTCAGCGCATTTTCAATGAAATACTGCCGTACGCCGCTAGAGTAGGCATCATCAAAGTTAATCGCATTGCCCCACGGGGTTTTATACCGACCCGTCGTATAGGGGCCAAACTTCCCCGTATAGTTACCTTCTGGGCCAAAGTGGTTATACACCACATCCATAATTACGGCCAACCCATGCTGATGGCAGGCATCCACCAGCTTTTTAAGGCCATCTGGCCCACCATAAGAGTTCTGCACGGCGAACGGATACACCCCGTCATATCCCCAATTGCGCTCACCGGGGAACTGAGCCACTGGCATAATCTCTACCGCCGTAATCCCTAGCGCCACCAAGTCGGACAGACGCTCAATTGCACTTTCAAAGGTCCCCCCAGCCGTAAAGGTGCCGATATGCAGCTCATAGATAATGTAGTCGGCCAGTTCCAGGCCGCGCCAGTCACGGTCTTGCCATGCAAAGGCACTGTGATCGATGACCTCAGAAGGGCCATGAACGCCTAATGGCTGATAACGAGAGGCGGGATCAGGCCAGCTGTCAGGGCTGCTGTCTTCAGATTCTTTTATGTGATAGCGGTAGTGGGTGCCAGCGGTGGCTTCTGGCGCGATCGCACTCCAGTATCCTCGCTCATCCTTGCGCATAGGCAAATGCTCAGCTGTCGGCTGGCCACTCGCAGCCACCATTTCTACAGCTACCTCAGCCGCCAAAGGTGCCCATACCGTAAACTCGCAGCCGTTAAGATTGCCTTTGTTGCCTTTAACTAAGTGCGCCCCAATCTTCATAAATCCCACCTATCTACCGCTGCTTTTTCGCTGCTTTTTCGCTGCTAAACCGCTGCCTACTCGTCATTACTCAGACCTAAGCACTACTCAGACCTAAGCACTACAAGCACAACAGCTACCAGAAGGTCAGGATATCAAACGGATTAGAATCCAAAAGCTACCCGTAGATAGAAAATCTACACATATAGAAAAATCAGCATACACAATCGTAATTACGACAATGAGGAACTGTTCTTCAAGGGGTATAACCTTCCCGCCTTTATTGCGCTCAAATCAATCTCGATTCAAGAACACCTATTCACCAAAATCCATTAACCAACGCCAAATAGTAGCGCATCAATCGAGTATGCGCCCGGCCCAAACACCATAATCAGCGTCAGCATCAGAGTAAATATCAAAGCCTTTTCCATACTGGGCGGCTCGCCCTTATCACCATTTGGCCCTTCATAATATTCACCTAGCTCGTACGGATCGGGTGCCACCAATGGATCTCCGTTCTTAATTTCTAGCCCTAATGCGTACAGCATCGAAACCAAAATAGAAGCACTCGCAAACGGCGTCAGCACGCCCATAATCAACCCCGCGCCGCCAAGCTCCATAAACCCAGCAGAGAGAAAGCACAGCGGTAGCGGTGCCCCCAAAGCGCCCGACCAGGTTTGTAAGTTTTTTAGCTTAGGCAAACCATGCAAAATAAACAACAACCCAACAACGGCTCTAAAAGCCAGCAGCATGTAGCCCTGCGGCCCTTCAATAAAGTTGGGATACAGCGCAGAAAGTAGCTCTACAATCGAATTCAAAAGTCTTTTCTCCTAGTTTTTCACTGTTTAGTGCTCTGCTTTCCAGTGTTCTACTTTCTAATTCTCCACGATCAAAACATTATGGCCATCTGGCCCACGCCACAGCGCCCCGCGCTTAAACGGCATAACCGCAGGCAAATCAATTACCGTCGGAGAAACAAACTGAACCCCCGCATCTTCTAGCGCTTTGACCGCCGCATCCACATCGTCTACCAGTAGCTCAAAATGCATATGCACTAAGTCATTCGTCTGCTGACCAATCGGGGAAGGCCGCGCCCCTGGCGGCGTCAAGTAATCTAAAAACTCTACGCCGAGCCGCCCGGTTGCAGGGGTTAAAGAGGTCACAATCACCTTGGCACTAAAAAGATTATCCATAGTCTCTTGCTTAATCCCAATATTGGTAAAGCTGCCCTGGTGAGTGAGGCCCAGCACATCTCGATACAGCGCTAAGCTCTGCTGCGTACGAGAAATAGAAATTGCAGAATGATCAATACCCAAAAAGAGAGAAGATTTATCTTGCCAGTGATCTGGCCCCAGCCCTGGTGGAAACTTCAAAAGTTCTAACGCGTGGCCATCTTCATCTCTAAACTTGAAGGCTTCAATATCGTTAGGGAGCGTTTGCGGCTCCGGTGAAATAGGGCTAAAGGAAAACTTTTTGAGCTGTTCATAGGCTTTGTCCATATCGCTGACAATGATGGCAAAGTGCTGAAACCACAGGTCGTTGCTTTTACTATCAGCTGGAACGGGTTTGCCTTCTGCGCCCAAAAACTCCATGAGCCGGATAGTTTCTTGCCCTAGCTTTAAAGACACCACTCGCACTTGTGCGTTAGGAACGCCGTACAAGTAGCTCGCCTCATCTCCGCTGAGCACCGCATCTGCGGTCACTGTAAAATCAAACGCACCCGTAAAAAAGTCTGTGGCCTTGCTTGCATCCGAAACCGTTAGGCCAATTGCTTGTACAGCCTGCACAGTCACATTTGAAGAAGATGCCATAGTCAACCATTCCTTAGCGCATTTCGCGTGTTGTGTGGGTTACCTTACTGAGCCACATCCCCATCGGTTAGATGCATGATGTAACAGCAGACAAGCTAAATGACGATACCCGCATCAATCCGGATACCGTTATAACCAACGCAATTGTTGCATACTTACCGCTTAACTAAAATTTATCTATGATGAGTTAAAAATAGATTGGATACAGCACATACCGACAAATTAGACCCACCTGAAAGTCTAATCAGAAACTTGCCCATGCGGTTACGTTATCTTCTGCTACCCACTTTCTTCATCGTCGGTACAGGTTATTTACTCTCCCAGCCCAATTGGATATTTTCTTGGGCAGCACGGCTTTACCCTGGCGCGCTCTACAGCATCGAGGTCGAAACTTTTCCGGGCATCTCCCCCAAAGTTGCCCTCACCATAGATGACGGCCCTGGCCCTCACACCGAAGAAATTTTGGCCCTATTGGCGCGCTATGAGGCCAAAGCCACCTTTTTTAATATCAGCGAGCATCTTCCTGGCTACGAGGCCGTGGTAAGCCAGAAAGTGCAAGCCGGTCACGAACTTGGCAATCACCTCACCACAGATGAGGCCAGTATTCGGCTGTCTGCCAGCGAATTCGAAGCCGATTTATTGGCAGCTGAAGCGGCACTTTTACCTTTCCTCACGCAAAAAAAAGCAGGCAACATCCAGCTGAATTGGCTACGTCCTGGCATGGGCTTCTACACCCCTCAGATGCGTAACATCGCTGAGCGCCATGGCTACCGCCTAGCTCTCGGCAATAACTTCCCCTACGACACCCACCTGCCCAATCCTCGCTTTGCCAGCTCTTTTATTCTGGCTAATGTGCAACCTGGCGACATCATCGTGCTGCACGACGGCCAAGGCGACCATGCCGCACGGGGCGATCGCACGCTGCAAACCCTACAAACCATCCTCCCCATCCTCAACAGCAGAGGCTACACCGTTACCACCCTCAGTGAACTCACAACCACTGCCGAATCAACCCACAAAACAACATCGCTACCGTTTGAGCGTAACTATGCCAACCCCATATCTAACCACCAAGTAAACTTCTGACTATCGCCTACTCTGAAGGCTTCGTTCCGGCCATCATCTGAGCCACTAGACCATCCACCATGCGCTCATGAGACAGCGGCAAAATCTCTTTTCCACTCAAAATTTCTTGCACAATGATGTAGTGCATCAGAGAACCGGCAAACATTCTCGCTGCAACAGCAGGATCGCTCACATTCAGCTGAGGCTGCGCCGCAAAATACGCCTCTAGCCTACCGAGCAAGGGCTTTTGCACCTCCTGCACAAACGTCTGAGCCAGCTCCGGAAACCGCTCCGATTCACCAATAATCAACCGCATCATCGTAGGTAGCTGCGGATTGGTCGAAAATTGATTGAGTGCCGTCATCGCTAGCGTACGTAGCGCTTGATCAGGCGGCAGTTTGGAAACTGGCCCAGACTGCATTCCTTTTAGGGTTTGATCCGCGATCTGCGTAGTCTGCTTAATCAGCGCGACAAATAGCCCCGGCTTATCTTTGAAATAGCTATATAGCGTGGGCTTAGAGACACCTGCTGCTGTCGCAATGCGATCCATACTCGCCGCCGCATAGCCTTGGGTCGAGAACACTTGCAAAGCACCCATCAAGATAGTTTTGGCCTTCTCTGGATTGTGTTTGCCAGGTTTTTTACGGCTAGTTTTGTCAGTTTTATCTGAGGATGTCACGCGAGAATTCCGTTGGAAGCGAATAAACAGAAGTGAAGGTGCTGAAGCCGTGAAGGCGCACGAGACGCACCTCACAATTCTACCTGATGGCAAACTTGACTTTACTAAACGGTTTAGTAATATAGAAGTGGCAGAGAAAAGCGTAAGCACTTTCTCTGCGTGTCCTGTCTTCTCTCGTTAGGAGTTCTGCGCTATGAATGGCTCAGGTGTATTCAGCGCCCTATCAGTAACCGGTGACGCCAAGCCTGCTGCACAGCTAGGGAAGTCCAAAAATGCTCGCCTTTGGTTAGCGATCGCAGCCACTGCCCTCTTAGGCATTTCAGGCGCTCTCATTTGGCGATCGCATCAAACTAATGAGCTTCCTGCTTCAAGCACATCCGCTGAGCAGGTGTTTATCCCCACCACCGTCACCGCCCTTGGGCGGCTAGAACCCAAGGGCGAAATAGTGAATTTAACTGCGCCAACCTCTACGCAGGAAAGCCGCATCGAAACCCTGCGGGTAAAAGAGGGCGATCGCGTTGCAGCAGGCGACTTGATTGCCGTGTTAGATAATCGCGATCGCCTCCAAGCCACCCTGCTCTCCGCTCAAGCGCAAGTCCGCATCGCCCAAGCCAAACTCGCCCAAACGAAAGCGGGCGCAAAATCTGGCGAACTCCAGGCCCAACGCGCCGAAATCGCTCGCCTAGAAGCGGCTCAAATCGGTGATATTGCAACGCAACAGGCCACCATCGCGCGTCTGCAAGCCGAACGCAACACGGCCCAAGCCGAATTCCAACGCTATCAATCTCTATATGAACGGGGCGCGGTCTCCGCTTCAGAGCGAGATGCCAATCAGCTCACCTACACCAGTGCCCAGCGCCGAGTGCAAGAAGCCGAAGCCGCTTTAAACCGCATTCAATCCACCCGTCAGCAACAGCTTGAACAAGCTCACGCCACGCTAAATCGTATTGGCGAAGTTCGCCCTGTAGATGTAGCACTCGCTGAAGCGGAAGTGCGATCTGCGGTGGCCAGTGTCGCTGAAGCGCAGGCAAATTTAGAGCAGGCAGAAGTGCGATCGCCCGCCAGCGGCCAAATCCTTAAAATCCATACCCGCCCCGGTGAAACTATTGCCTCCGAAGGCATCGTCACCCTGGGGCAAACCGAGCAAATGATGGTAGTTGCCGAAGTGTATCAAGACGACATCGCCAAGATAGAACCCACTCAGCCCGTCGAAATTATCTCGTCAATCTCATCAGAATCCTTTATCGGCACTGTAGAAAGCATTGGCTTACAGGTGCAACAACAACAGGTTGTTAACGAAGATCCGGCAGCCAATATTGATGCCAAAGTTGTTGAAGTGACGATCTCGCTAGATCCTGATGCAAGTAAACAGCTCGCAAGCCTAACCAACCTACAGGTGACCGCCACCATCAACGTTGAATAATCCAAACGCGGTCGAATAAACAGAATACGGTCGAATAAACAAAATACGGTCGAACCACCGGAACGCACCCATGCTCAATCCACTCGCGCTCATCAAAGCACTTAAAGACCGTACACCGCTTGGGCTCAAACAGCTCAAGCACGATCCTATGCGGTTACTGACAGCGATCGCAGGTATCACCTTCGCCGACATTCTCATTTTCATGCAGCTCGGATTCTCTGACGCACTATACAAAACCAACACCCAATATCCCCGCGCCGTCCAAGCCGACTTAGTGGTACTCAGCGACCAAGCCAAAAACTTTAACCAGCTCAAAACCTTCTCTCGCAGGCGGCTTTATCAAGCCCAAGATATTCCCGGTGTCGCCACGACAGACGCTATGTATATTGCCAACAAAGAATGGCGAAATCCGCAGACTGGCCAGAAAAAATCTATGCTGCTTATCGGGCAAAATCCTGCTCGGCCTGCCTTCGATATTCCGGAAGTGAATCAGCAGCTAGAGGCGATTCGCCTACCTGGCTATGTTCTGTTCGACCAATCCGCACGCGGAGACTACGAAGAGACCATTGCGCGCTACCAGGCAGGCGATCGCATCACCACTGAAGTTGGCACCCAAACTGTAACCGTAACCGGTCTCTTTTCAGTCGGCGCGTCCTTTGCCTACGATGGCGCACTGATCACCAGCGACCAAAACTTTTTGCGGCTGTTTCCACGCAGAGACGCGGGCGTTGTGAGCATGGGCCTCATTAACATAGAAGACGGCGCAGACATCACACAGGTCAAAACAATGCTGGAAAGCTACTTACCTGACGATGTTCAAATCTTTACCCAGTCAGAGTACGTTGATTTTGAAGTGGCTGATATTCAACGTGATTCTCCCATTGGCTTCGTATTCGGTCTCGGCACCGTCATGGGTTTTGTTGTGGGCGTAGTGATTGTGTATCAGGTGCTTTCCACCGATGTGAACAGTCACCTGGCTGAATATGCCACCTTCAAAGCGATGGGCTATCGCAACAGCTACCTACTCGGCGTTGTTTTTGAAGAGGCATTAATTCTCTCTTTGTGCGGTTTCTTCCCCAGTTTTCTATTGGCCTTGGGGGCTTATCAGCTCACCGCGCAGGCTACCGCACTCGCTATTTCCATGCCACTTAGCCGAGTATTTCTCGTATTTTTCCTCACCTTGGCCATGTGTAGCGCATCGGGTGGAATTGCCACGCGTCGCCTACAAGCCGCTGATCCGGCTGATATTTTCTAATTGTTTTTTTTCTGATTGCACTTTTTTCTGATTACATTTTTTACTTCGCTGACGGGCGCACAGACGTAAGGCCCCGCTCCAACCTATGCAACACTCTCCTATGCAGTCCTCTATTTCTGTTCACCATCTCGATCACTTCTTTGGCTCCGGCAAACTTCGCAAGCAGGCGCTATTCGATATCAACCTAGAAATCGAAGCGGGTGAAATTGTGATTATGACCGGGCCTTCTGGCTCTGGTAAAACAACGCTGCTAACCCTCATTGGCGGCTTACGCTCTGCGCAGTCTGGCAGCTTGAATGTGGTGGGGCATGAGATTGCAGGCGCGAGTGAAAACGCGCTAGTTAAGGCTCGAAGGGATAATGGATACATTTTTCAGGCCCATAATTTACATGAGAGTTTGACGGCCCTGGAAAATGTGCAGATGGGGCTTGAGGTAAGGGGGCAATATGCCAAGGCTGAGCGCTATGAGAGAGCGGCTGAGATGTTAGAGAAAGTAGGACTGGGCGATCGCATTCACTACTACCCATCAGATCTCTCTGGCGGCCAAAAGCAAAGAGTTGCGATCGCCCGCGCCCTGGCCAGTCGTCCTAAAATTGTCCTAGCAGACGAACCCACCGCCGCCCTCGACAAAAAATCGGGCCGAGACGTGGTGAATATCATGCACAATTTAGCCAAACAGCAGGGCTGCACCATTTTGCTCGTCACCCACGACAACCGCATCCTCGACATTGCCGATCGCATTGTCTATATGGAAGATGGCCGCCTCTCGAAACAACCTGCATTAGTTTCGTGAGCTGGACTTTCACTCACAGCAAGCCTGATTGACTGGTAAATTAATAATTGTTTTAACCACGCAGTCAATATTTTTTACTATTTAATTAAAATGTATAGATATTTTATGTTGACGATAAATGAATGGTCGGAGTCAATCTCGAAAAAGCTTTGTTGAAATTACAACCAGCATTACTAGCTTTGCAGGGATACTAGCAACCTGCTTTTTAGGATTCCAGGCTGTAGTCAAGGCTGTTTTTGGAACGACAGAAAATAATATTTACGGGTTTGTAGCATTCGGCATAATTCTTCTGTTTTTAGCTTGTGTGTATTTGAACTATTTTTGGCAACCTGTGCAAGTTGATGTTGGAAGTAGTGAACCTTCTATCCTCCAGCCCATAGAAGCGCAAGCAAAATATCGTCAGGAGTTTGCACGACGTAAGAAGGACAGTGTCAAAAGAAGGAAGTGGCATAAATGGGTTAAGAGATTTGCCCGTACTGGAAGCGTTGTGATTCCGTTCCTTGTACTTGCTGACCTTTTATTGTGGTTCTCTGTCAATCAATCTTTGCTCTGGCGTGATCTTTATCTTGCTGAATTAGATGCTAAAGAAATTCCTGAATTGATACGCTTGTGTTCCAGCTCTAATTACAAAATTCAGGTCAAACATCCTGATAGTTGGAGTTGCCAGAAAGTAGAAACCAAACTTACGCAGACCGTTTTCACCCTAACTCCTAACGGGGTTGATGGCTCCTTAGAAACGGAATCTCCTACACTGGTTATTCAGGTATATCCGCTACTTGAACTACAAAGTCTGGATCAGGTTGTCTCGAACCGTATAGAGTTACTGCAAGAGGAAAGATTCGATAGCTTTCAACTCCTTGAAAACGAGCCATCATCTTTTTTCTTGCAGCAAAAAGGTCGAAAGCTAGTGTATGAGACCAAAATGGCCGACAGGAGTGGCCCTGTTAAGTACATGGAGTTCATCGCGCTCAAAAATCAAGTTGCTTATTATGGCATTTATTTCTCGGACAATGTTCGGTTTCCAAGACAACAGCGTGCTGTAATAGAGATGGTCAAAAATATCAAATTACTAGACTGAGTGATGAAAGATACATTTAATGTTCAGGAATTGCTCGGATTATTGCGGGGATCAAGGAGATTTTTTATACTTTCTGTTGTTTTTGCACTCTTTCTTCCTCAAGAAACGTCTGAAGCTTCTAGTAAAAACTTCACCTGTCTTTATACCCAATATGGTGGAGGGGCTGTTCCTGCGACTTTTGTTCAGCCTGAAACAGGTGGGCACCCCGTTACTTTAATTCGGTGGGTGTCAGAGTATTTTAGTGGTAGCGGTGCTACTCCCCAAAATAGATGTGATGTAGTGACAGCCAGGTTGCAGGCATTTTATGACAATGGTTATCTGTATTACATTCATTCTGATACCGTAAACGGCTTACCAGTTATCTGTGTGAACCAAAGCCTTGATCGATGTACTGGTGATGCTGAAATAATTGTGACACTGCCGCCTGGAACGAATAGTGGAGATGTATTAATAACCCTGACAAATATCAATCAAGTTATGTCCCTGGAGCCGTTAAACCTAACAGATGAACTGGTTGTATTTAGGAACAATGAGGTTTACATCAACTTTGAGGTCTACGTTGACCGTGCCAGTGGAGTAGTAGAACCCTAGCTTATCTTACTAATTGTCTCTCCCAGGAAATGGATCGTAAACTTCTATCATCGGTGTCTTTTAGCCTGAAGCAGGCTTTTCGCTTATCTGCGAAGCTAATAGCAGCACAACCCATCAAAATTTGCTATTCTGCGTATTAAGTCAGTATTTCTTGGGTGGAAACCTTTATGAAACACGACAGACGCCTACTGATGTTCATCTTAGGATGTGTGACTAGCGTATTCCCTCTTTTGGTCACGTCTCTTGCTTCGGCACGGGAGCTTGTTTCTCCATCGAAAGCCTTTACAGTGAGGGTAGATGCCCCAGGCTCTGGGGATGGCTCAGGTGTCTTGATTGCTAAAGACGAGACCACGTACTACGTCTTGACAGCTTGGCATGTCATTAACAGCGAGCAAGGGGCTCATACCATCTACACACACGATGATATCCCTCATCAAGTTCCTTTCAATCAGATAGATCGTATCGCTGATTATGACCTTGCTGTTCTCACATTCAACAGCTATCGCAATTACGTGGCAGTCAATATAAGCCCAAGACAACCCGTCCAAGATCAAAGGGTTTTAGTTTCTGGTTGGTTGAACCCTTTGCGAGGAATTGAGAATATTACGCATCAGGCTATTGCTGGTAGTGTAACTGGTTATCTCGATCCGCCTAATAAAGATGGCTATTCGTTGACGTTCTCTACTGTTGGGGCTTTTCAGGGCATGAGTGGTGGCCCAATACTAGATGACAGAAACAGAATTGTAGGGATTATTGGCCAAGCTGCTCAAGCCATAGGCCCTGTCGGTATTTATCTTGGTACGCCTATCTCTGTGTTTCTTGATTCTAGATACAGGAATTACCTTCACAACAGTCAATACAGTGGAGAGGGCTGGGAACCGGGGGTGTATTACCCAACACCGGGTGAAAAACCAAAACCTTCAATAACCGATCCGGTGCTTTTCCCAGCTCCAGGGGAACCTCCACGAATTTCTCGATGAATCTAAAGTGCTGATTGGTTGGTACGTTTTGTGCGAAATAGGACAGTTCAACTATGGAATGAACTTTTTGTTGCCTGTCACAGGTTTTACCCTTAGCAAATAGGACTATTCAGATGTTAGAGAATTTATTGTCAGTTGTCTTATCGTTGGGACCGAAGTTTGACACGAAAAATAGTATCGAGATTGCGACCAGGAACGGTCATAAGATGAGTATTATAGATGACACTAATAGTCAGCCCTCAGATACAGCTCCTCTCCTGGAACAGGAGATTCCTGCCATACAGGAAGAGAGGTTTGTCTTTGATTTTTTGGGCTGTGAGTCAACTCCAAATACGGATTTTCCTTTAACTTGTGACTTTCTGGTTGAAAATTCACAAGTAGCAGAAAGGCAGCTGTACATTTTTGCAAGCGGTGGGCCAGGAACTAGAGTCCTTGATACTAATGGCAATGAAATGATAGCTTCTTCAGTTCAGCTAGGCAGCTCCATAAGTAATAGTTCTGTATATAAGAACATGCCTTCAAAAATCCCTTTAAAGGCTACTTTATCTTTTGCTAGAGCGCCGGAAGGAGGCATTAGAATTATTGATATTAGTTGTTCTAACAACAGAAGTGTATTTGATGTAGAGTTTAGATTTTATAGATAGCCCACTAATTCTCTGCTCTGATCCACTAATTCTCTGCTCTGATAGTGTATTTATGACTGATCTTTTCTAGGAATTATCTAATGTTAGAGAGTCTATTGTCAGTTTTCTTATCTTTAGAAACGAAATTTAATCCTGAGAATTTTATTGATACTGCGGCCAAGATCGGTCATAACAATATTGTCTTAGATAGTATTAATAGCCAACATTCAGGCACAGCCAATCTCTTGGCACAGGAGATTCCTGCTATACAGAAAGAAGGGTTCGTCTTTGAATTTCTAGGTTGTGAATCAACTCCAAATACTGATGTTCCTTTGACTTGTGATTTCTTAGTGGAAAACTCTCGAGATGATGAACGGTTGCTCTACCTTTATGCTGTTCCTACTAGTGCTTTCTCTCGTGTAATTGATGTGAGGGGGAATGAGATCATTGCTACTAATGTAGAGCTTGGAAGTGCTTCAAATACACGCTGGGTATCAGTTGAAATGCCTTCTAGAATCCCTCTAAGGGCTAGCTTAAGCTTTTCTAAAGCGCCAGAAGGAGGGATTAGAATTCTCGATGTAGGAGCTTATAATCCTGATTCTAGCTATTTTGATGTGGAATTCAGATTTTCTAGATAGAAAACTAAAGGAATATCATGACTTATTTCTTGATACCCTTGAGCGAAAATAACGGGTGATTCCTAGTCTGATGGTTAAATTGCAAGTAGTTCCTTTCCTAGTTAAACAGTGATTCTTTAAGTGTTAAGTCTCTTTGATGTTTATTCGTAATAACCCATATGCTAGAAAGCCTTCTGTCAGTTGTCTTGTCATTGAGCCTAGATTTTAATGAATCATATCTTACTCAGCAGAACATCATCAAAGAAATTATAAGTATTTCTGGAGACGCTAATAATCTACCTATAGACTTGTCCAATCTAGTCGCACAAGAACTTCCTGCAGTAGAGAAGAATGGCTTTGTATTTGAGTTTTTAGGTTGTGAAGAAACTCCAAATACTGACATACCGCTTACGTGTGATTTCTTAGTCGAAAATTCCCGAAATACGGAAAGAACGCTGATTCTTTTCGCTTATTTCAATCGTCGGTATTTTTCTCGAGTAATTGATGCCAATGGAAATCAAATATTTGCTTCTCGTGTAACTCTTGGAGGTTACTCAGATAATCAATGGACAAGTAGCTCTTTTCCGTCAAGAGTTCCTCTTAAAGGAAGCGTGAGTTTTTCTCAAGCACCGGAAGGAGGGATCAGAATTTTTGACTTAGGAGCTACTACTGGGCAGATTGGTTATTCTAGTGGGGTTTTTGATGTAGAATTCAGGTTTGACAGGTAAATTGACGGGTACTAAATTTCCGTAGCCTTTCAAAAAGTTTTAATCTTAATCCTGAAACATTGTCTAAGACGTAAAGACAAGACTTTTCAAATAATCGCCATAAAGTTGAGTGATGTCTAGCCCCCAGATTGATGGCTGTCGATTCTTTCTTTATCATTCTGTGATGGTGCTGATGAGTAAGTTAGTGTTAAAAAATCATCATTGAACCCAACGGCACAACACCGCTAGGATTCAGCTCTGTCAGCCCTACGTAATAAATCCGCTTCATATGGTCAACGCTACACACTTCTTGTATCCCTGACTGTTGATATAGCTCACGTCAGTAAGCCCACAGATTGGGATAATTTGTTAGTTGCCGCAAGTTGCTCTTAAACAGTCCGTAATAGGCCAAGTCGAAGCGAAACAGGGTTGCGAAGAGGCACTAGTCGGCTAGGGTTATGCGGCTCTCCACACAAACTTTACGCACTTGGTGTCAGGTGCTTGTTGTTAGGCAATCGGCGTGCCGAAGATTTTCACCTCCGCCAAAGAAACGGCCCCCAGTTCCGCTAACTGAATTCTCAGGTAGCGGCCCGCTGCATTAATCCCCACTGTGTCAATATCCTCTACCTGAGTGGAGTTGTTGTAACGCCATACATTAGGAGCTTCCAACACCGCGCTCAGGTTGCCACCGGAGAACTCTGCTGCCGAGGCCAACACATAGTAGTTAGACAACGGCTGATTACCCACCAAGATTTGAACAGAACTCAGGTTGTAGATGGCACCAATATCAATCTCCCAAAATGCCTTATCTTCCACCGCAGTCGCCGTAACAGAACCATTCGTAAAGGTGCTATCTGTATTGCCATCTACCGCACGGGAAGCAAGCGCCCCTGCTGGCGTAGAGGATTGAAAAGTCGCTTTACCAAAGGCCAAATTGCCGTCATTAGGCTGACCATTCGTCACCGTGATTTCCACTTGAGTTGTATCTGAGCTGCCTGCATTATCAATAACAGTCAGGGTCGCAGTTTGTTTACCCACACTGTTGTAGGTATAGCTGGGATTTGCCGCCGTAGAATCTGTGGTGCCATTCGAGTCAAAGTCCCATGCATACCAGCTCAAGCTGCCATTAGGAGAGTTAGAATCTGCACAGTTAACCGTCAACGGGCCGGAACCTGCGGTTGTAGAAGCCGTTGCAACCGCATTGGGAATTAACCCTTCACCACTGCTGGGATCATAGTTGAGCTGATAAAGCGTGCCTTCAAACATGGAGAGATACTGCATGGTGCCATTGGGGGCCAGTTGAATATCCACCGGACTGCTGTTAATCGCCAAAGTTGCCAAACTGCTGATAGTTCCCCGCATCGTCAGCGGTGTACAGAACATTTTGACCAAAGTTGGCAAAGAAATACCGCCCATCGTACAGGCCCGGATAAGCCGTCCC
This sequence comes from Phormidesmis sp., assembly GCA_045110585.1. Taxonomy (GTDB): domain Bacteria; phylum Cyanobacteriota; class Cyanobacteriia; order Phormidesmidales; family Phormidesmidaceae; genus Phormidesmis. Next base: position 31,185 of record JBGCGG010000059.1, read on the forward strand.
ACGGGACACAGCGCCCCCTGTAATCGCGTCATACCCACCGGCATGGGGCAGTTCTACATAAGCCCCTTCATAGACAAAGTTGTTCGGAACAGTGCCGTAGCGAGTGCGATTGTCTCCTTCAAAGTAGGGCCACCCAAAGTTCAATTGTTCAGGCTCAGTGGCATCTGTTCGAATCACATTAATCTCCTCTGGCCCACCATCGGTCACTTCACCAAAGTAAACATCTCTGGTTGTTCTATCCACACTCCAGCACCACGGATTCCGTACCCCTGTCACCCACACTGTCACCCACACTTTGGAGCGCACACTGTCAGGATTGGCTCAATCAATAGGCTTCACCCGAGCGATAGTGACAGGCTTGTTGACAAGACACTGTTGTATTGCTCAGGTGAGTTCTCAGGGTTTGGATTTTCAGCTTTAAATACGCAGCCTGAAATGTCGTGTCTATACTGTAAGGCTGACTAAATCGCGAGGCTGACTCAAGCTGCGATGACTCGGCGCTTCAAAATTCACCATCGGCCCCATCGGCACGACTCCGCTAGGATTCAGCTCTAGCAAGCCTGCGTAATAAATGCGCTTCACATGGTCAGTGTTGCAGACCGCTTTTGCGCCTGGGCGCTGATACAGCTCACGGCAGTAGCCCCATAAGTTTGGGTAGTCCACCAGTCGCTTTAGATTGCACTTAAACAAACCATGATAGGCAAGGTCAAAGCGGAACAGCGTTACGAATAGGCACCAGTCCGCTAGGGTAATGCGATCGCCACACAAATACCGCTGCTCTCCCAGTACCTGCTCCCAATGATCTAACCCTGCAAATAGCTCGGTAACAGCACCTTCATAGGCCGTCTGACTGCTCGCAAACCCAGCTTTGTACACGCCGTTATTAATCGGTTCGTAAATCGCATCTATGGTTGCATTAATGCGATCGCGCATCCCTTCAGGATAAAAATCCACCTCCGGATGCGCCGCCCACGCATCAAACGCACCATTAAACATCTCAATAATCTGCCGAGACTCATTGTTCACAATCGTCTCCGTCTTTTTATCCCACAGCACAGGCACTGTCACCCGTCCGCTGTAGGTCGGCGCTGCCTTTACATACAGCTCCCATAAATAATCCAGCCCATACAAGCTATCTGGAATGCACCCCGGATACTCAGAAAACCGCCACCCCTGCTCACTAATCACCGGATCCACAATCGAAAGACCAACAACATCCTGCAATCCCTTCAGTTGCCACAACAACGCTGTCCGATTCGCCCAAGGGCACCCCAACGAAATATAGAGATGATATCTCCCCGGCTCTGCCGCAAACTCACCCGTGCCATCCGCTCGCACCCAGCTACGAAACTGCGTCGTCATCCGCTTAAACTCACCGCTCCCTTCTCTCTCTGTCCAATCTGTACTCCATTTCCCATCAATCAACTGTCCTAATGCCATTAAAAAATATCTCCTTTAAAACTTAAAAACGACTAAACAATCTATTCAAAAAAAAAAAACGAAAAATAACACCCTACGCAAAACTAAAAGACGCCATGCTAAACACACCGTAGGTATAGCTGCGGTGGAGCGTTTTGCCCACCTGCCGTCCACCCGCACCGACCGCAACAAACAGCGGCAACAAATGCTCAGGCGTTGGATGATTCTCCTTCGCATTTGGCGCGTTCTCATAATCCAACAAACTTTCCCAATCCCCTTTTTCCACAGCCTCCACCAGCCAAGCTTCAAACTCACTGACCCAATTCGGTGACTCTGCTTGCACGGAGCGCCTACCAAATGCCCAAAGATTATGGGTGGCACTCCCACTCGCCACAATCAACACCCCTTCTTTCCTCAAGTCAGAAAGCACCTCACCTAGCGTCACCAGCTGAGCAGGCAACCAGTGCGCAGGCAAAGAAAGCGGCATCACCGGAATGTCTGCATTCGGGAAAGCCAGTGAGAACGGCACCCACGCACCATGATCCAACCCTCTACCGGGATCAATCGCTGCCGGTAGCTGAGCTAGTTCCAGCCGAGTTAGCACAGCCTGCACTAACTCATCAGAAAATCCAGGCGGATTGTATTGAAGCCGGTAGAGCGATCGCTCAAAACCACCAAAGTCATACATGGCTCGCATCTGGCTCGCTGTCCCCAGGGTCGGCACGCTCGTCATCCAATGGGGCGAAACCACCAAAATTGCCTTAGGCCGCGGCAACTTCTCCCCTACCTGAGACAAAAACGTCCGTGCAGGACAATCTGTCAACGGGAGATTCGGCGCACCATGAGAGACAAACAAACTCGGCAAAGAATCTGTCACAGTCATCATTATTCCAATAAGTTCATTTCCCTAGGCAGAGTCATCAACAAGTCTCATTTCATGAGGTTCTGCCACACTGTTTGCATCCAAACTATATACAACATAGCACAAATAGTTTGAATGCAAACAATCAAGGTGCACTCATCAAAATATCTGCGATCGCTGTCGCGACTTAGAACTGGTTTCGCAGCTTCTCTAATAAATGCCGAAGCTGCTCTAAATCAGATAGTTCAAGCTGCTCAAATCGCTGTTGCAGGTATGCAATATGGGCCGGGAAAATCTGTTGAAACAGCGCATCGCCCTCCTCCGTCAGCACAACTGTAAAGCTGCGTCGATTAAACGGTGGCACCTCACGGCGAACCAGCGCCTTCTTCTCTAGCCGGTCCACAATGCCGGTCAGCGTTCCCTTCGTCACCAAAGTCGCTGCCGCCAGCGTCTTCATATCCATGCCGTCAGTGTTTCCCAGCGTCGAAATTACATCAAACTGAGAAGACGTTAGACCTAATTCTCGAATGTGACTATCTGAATAGCGAGAAAAAGCCTGATAGGTGCGGACTAATTCTCTCAAGGCTGGTAAAAAAGCGGCCTTCGCAGCCTGTTTTGAATCTGTCTCAATTGCGGCAGTCTCAACTGCGGTGATATCAGTCGCGACAGTATCGCTATCAACCGTCTTATTTACTTTCTCATTTTTAGATTTCTGCTTGGCCATAAAGACAATCGTTCGCCATCAAACTATTCGTATTGTGACGACATCAACGTAATAACTCGAGCATTGCTAAATTAAACCTTACAAAATAGAACTGACAAATAAGGTCTTACCTTACCTATGGGACACATCTCGCTATCAAACATGGTTGAGAAGCTCGCCAGCGACCCAGTGCTGGTCAGTTTCCCAACCGATACCGTACCGGCTCTGGCCACACGTCCAGAACATGCGGATTTGATCTATGCCGCCAAACAGCGATCGCCCGATAAACCGCTCATTCTCATGGGCGCATCCCTCACCGACTTACTGCCCTACGTCTCTGGCGATGCAGTCGCGCTGACTACTTGGCAACAAACCGTAAACCAGCACTGGCCCGGACAGCTGACCCTCGTCCTCCCCAGCAGCGAACAAACGCCTTCATCGCTTAATCCATTAGGCACAGGCACCTTAGGCATTCGAGTCCCAAACCATCCCATCGCACTCGCATTACTCGCGCAAACTGGCCCCCTCGCCACCACCAGCGCCAATGTTTCTGGCCAACCACCGCTCACCGATCCAGAAACCATTGCTCGCACGTTCCCCAATGTCTTCACGCTGCCACCCAATGCCTTTACGGCGCAGCCTAACAGCGGTACACCCTCCACCGTGGTTAAATGGACTGGCCAAGATTGGCAGGTACTACGCCAAGGCCAAATTCAGCTATAGAAGTTTTTATGATGAATACGCCTAATCTTCAGCTCGCTTACCAGCGTTTACTCGCCCTCGAACGGTTCAAAAGTGGCTTTTTAGCGCGGACTTCTCACGAACTGAGATCGCCCATCAACACCATCGTCAGCTTAAATCAACTCATCCTCGAAGATCTGTGCGAAGGCCCTGAAGAAGAGAAAGAATTCATTGCCCAATCTAAAGACGCCGCACTCAAAATGCTGGCACTGTTCGATCAAATCGCAGCCGTCTCCAAACTAGACATTGGCAGAGAACCTCCCAAACTAGAAAATGTTGATCTCAGCTTTCTACTACCAGAAGTAGAAATGCTCACCACCCTGCAAGCCGCTAATCAAAATGTGCGATACACCGTCGATGCGCCCATGGATGAGATAGAAATTTTCACAGATGCGAAGTGGCTGAAAAATATTCTCACCAGTCTGATTCAAGATGCGATCGCCCACACCAAAATAATACAGCTGGGCATAGCAAAAGAAACGGATGCTTGGGTGATTTTTGTAGAGAGCGATCGCCCCGCTCAAACATTAAGCACAGAACTAAAAAACATCGAAACCATCACAGACCTACCCGATGAAAAACAATCGCCGCTTAACGGAGCACAAGCAATAGACGAGATTCAGCTCTCGACAGGGCTTATTTTGGCGATGGCACACACAGCCCTTCCACTCATTCAAGGCAATTTTGAGATCGCATCCCTTCCAGACAATCGCAGCCGCCTACAGTGCCGCTTTCCCATCACCACATAGCCAGACCAACAAATAGCCAGTCCAACAAACAGCCCAAAATAGCAACCAAAATTAGCTGACCAAAGAAAATGTCTGTCAAAAGACATAGGAAAACTTAATAATATCTATTGATTTCCTCACTTTTTTTTATATTTCTGAAGTCCAGACTCATTCACACTCTCCCAGCACCTAGTTACAATCCCCTATCTTCACAGGATGTAGCCATTCATTTCTGCGCCTTGCGTTAATCCCGACTTTTTTAGTCGGGTATGATTGCTCCCCTAAAAACCTCGTGATAGCATTTGTTCACTTCAATCAGAGAGCTTCCAAAAACTATGACTCAAGCAATTGATAGACTCGTTTCTTCTCAAACCGCTAAAACCTTTACGGCGCTTCAATGTAAAGAATGCGGTGAGCAGTACGGCCTCGGTGCCAAGCACGTTTGCGAAGATGTCTGCTTTGGCCCTTTGGAAGTTGCGTATGACTACGAAGCCATCAAAAACAAAGTTTCTCGTGAAACTATTCAAGCTGGCCCTAACTCCATATGGCGCTACAAAGATTTCTTGCCTGTAGAAACCGATACGCCCATTGATGTCGGCACTGGCATGACACCTTTACTAAAGGCCAATCGTCTGGCGCGTCAGCTTGGACTCAAAAATCTCTACATCAAAAACGACGCCGTCAACATGCCAACGTTGAGCTTCAAAGATCGAGTCGTTTCTGTAGCACTTACTCGCGCTAAGGAGCTTGGCTTCAGCACCGTTTCTTGTGCAAGTACCGGCAACTTAGCAAACTCTACAGCTGCGATCGCAGCCCACGCTGGCCTAGAGTGCTGCGTCTTCATTCCCGCCGACTTGGAAGCCGGTAAAATCCTTGGCACCCTCATCTACGACCCCACCCTGATGGCGGTCAAAGGCAACTACGACCAAGTGAATCGTCTTTGCTCTGAAGTCGCCAACACCCACGGCTGGGGCTTCGTGAACATCAACCTCCGCCCCTACTACTCCGAAGGCTCCAAAACACTCGGCTTTGAAGTCGCTGAGCAGCTCGGTTGGCAGCTTCCTGACCATGTAGTTGCGCCTTGCGCGTCTGGTTCTCTCTTCACCAAAATCTACAAAGGTTTCAACGAATTCGTTAAAACTGGCCTCGTAGATGAAAAGGCAGTTCGCTTCAGTGGCGCACAAGCAGAAGGTTGCTCTCCTATTTCTCAAGCCTTCAAGGAAGGCCGCGACTTCATCACTCCCGTCAAACCCGACACTATTGCCAAGTCCATCGCCATTGGCAACCCTGCTGACGGCATGTACGCCCTAGAAGTTGCCCGCAAAACTAACGGCAACATCGAAGATGTCACCGATGCTGAAATCGTCGCAGGCATGAAGCTACTGGCTGAAACTGAAGGCATCTTCACTGAAACAGCAGGCGGCACCACCATTGCCGTGCTCAAGAAGCTAGTAGAAGCCGGTAAAATCAACCCCGACGAAACCACCGTTGCCTTCATCACAGGTAACGGATTGAAGACGACCGAATCAGTTCAAAGCCATATCGGCGAACCACACACCATCGAGCCTAAGCTCGACAGCTTCGAGCGCGCTTGGGAAAGAGCAACGACCCTCAACCGCCTAGAGTGGCAGCAAACTCAGGTTTAGTCACCGCTTCCTCCTTCTCTATCCTGATAATTCCCCGCCCTACCAGACACCCCTGCTAGAGGTCGGGTCGAGATCAATCCTCTCTGGCCCCCTTCTAGCAAGATGTCCCATCAAAACAGAGTGGGGCCGACAACTATCGTTTACACCGACCATCCTCTAAGAAAGATCTAAGAAACATGCCCGTAAAGGTTCTAATTCCCACTCCCCTGCAAAAGTTCACTAAAGATGAAGCCACCGTCGAATGCGAAGGCGGCAACATTGTGGAACTCATGGATAAGCTAGAAGATAAGTTTCCTGGCATCAAAAAGCGCCTATGTGACGACAAAGGTGAACTGCGCCGCTTCGTCAACTTCTACGTCAACAGCGAAGACATCCGCTTTTTAGATAACAAAGAGACTGCTCTGAAAGATGGCGATGAAGTCAGCATCGTTCCTGCCGTTGCAGGCGGTTGAATCTAAATTCATCTCTCGATTTTGAAGTTTAAGGGCCGTCTTGCACTAGTAAGACGGCTTTTTTTGATGATGCATTTGATTGCAAAACAAAACAGCCATTTATCATGTCAGTTGTCTGATTCATAAACACTGAACCTGCTATGCTCGCATCTATTTCCAACAACGAAAGACAGCATTTGGTTCAAGATCTTATCAATCAACTCGATCAGCATTCAGAAGTTAAAACGAAACAATGGTTTGATAACTATCTAAACGGTGCCATTACCTATCGAGGCGTTAAGACACCGCTGGTCACTAAGCTGGTGAAGCAATGGCACAATCAACATCAGCTCATTCAATACACCCCCGAAGTGCAGCTATCACTATGCACGCACCTAATTTCCAGCCCCTGGGCTGAAGACAAATTTGCTGGCACAATTTACATTCAAAAATTCCTCTTATCTGAACTGCGTTATTCAGCTTTGCTAAAAACTTGTGGCACCCTATTCCAGCAAGGGTGCTTTTTTGATTGGTCAACAACAGATTGGTTTTGCACTAGGGTTCTTGATCCAATCATCATTGAACATGGTGTAGACGCTGCAAGAATCATTGCTGACGGTCGATTCTCTAATAATTTGTGGCAACGGCGTTCGTCCATCGTCTCTTTTCGGCATGCTAGCAGTGATTCGCAATACCATCCATTAGTAGAGAAAATCATTGCCGATTTGCTCCCTTCAGATGAACGATTTATCCAAACAGGAATCGGCTGGGTTTTAGCTGATATGTCGAAGCCTTATCCTAAAAAAGCAGAAGCACTGTTTCGAAGATACATGCATCAATTAAGCAAAGAAGTCATTGACCGCCATACTAAACATTTAGACTGCCAGTCGATATTGAAAAAGTTGAAGCGAAGCTTGCTGCTTGAACACAAATGTAGCGGTTCAACGACGCCACAAAGAGAGTCGTAAAACAAACAATCAGTATCAAACGCAACGACTACAAAGGCTGTTTTGAACCTCTTTTTCGTAAGCTGTCGTCTGCTTACTGGGCAAATCGCCCGCGTTTGCTCAGCACATCTAAAAACATTTTGACCGCAGGGGCAAGTGGTGTGTTGGCCAACGTTGCCGCACCAATCACTCTATTTAACCGAATAGGGAGCGATCGCACATAGACATCATCAGGAATCGGTAACGCTGCCAGCCGAGGTAAAATAGCCGCCCCCAGCCCCTGAGCCACCATACTCACAATCGTAGAGTCTTCTTTGATTACATAAGCCACCTCAAACGGTTGCTTCCACTTTTCCCAGTGGTCTCGCACCGCATTGGTGCATTCAGCATAGTTGAACAGAATAAAAGACTGCCCTGCCAAGTCCTCCCAAGCAAGATCTTTGGGCGGTATCTTCTGCGTCTTTGGGAGCAGCACCACATACTCATCTTGAGCGATCTCTACCGTTTTAAACTCTTCCGAACGAGGGAGCGGAATTAGACCAATATCGGTTTGCCCTTCCCGTAAAGACTGCTCCACCCCTGACGGATCTAATTCTGCGAGGGTAATTTCAACATGGGGAAACTGTTTGCGAAAACGAGCAATGCTGACGGGCAAAAGATGGGTCGCGGCGCTGCGAAAAGAAGCGATTCGCAAGCGACTGTGGTAGAGCCCCTTCTCCAAATTAACCGTATATTCTATCTGTTCTTTCAGCGCCAGCATTTGATGGGCGTAACCAATCACCTTCTCTCCCACAGGCGTAAGCTTTGCACCAAAACGCCCCCTCGCCAGCAACGGAACGCCCAGCTCAGTCTCTAAAGACGCGATCGCCCGACTCACCGCCGATTGCGAGACCTCTAAAGAAATCGCGGCATCCGAAAAGGTACCGTGTTCAGCCACCGCAGAAAGCACCTGAAGGTGAAAAATGTTCATATCTGACTTCTATCCGCTTTCCGCATAGACATCCTTCAGTAGACGGTTTGATCCTCCTTGGCGCTAAAGCTAAAGTTGAATCAACGCATTCGACATATCTGCTCTGGCAGGTGCGCTAAAGCAAATAGGCTATAGCATATCTGGTCAATGCACACCATTAACGCACACTTTCGTGGGGTTCCTATGTTCAAACTACTTGATTTTAAAAAGTTTAGAGATACACCCAGCGTTCAGTTTTTTGATATCACTGTGCCTGATTCAAATGCTCGTGACTTGGTTTGCCACGCAGGGCCTGCAATCAGTCCAAACAACACAGATAATGGTAGCTGGCAATTTTATCTTCACCCCCGCCAAGAAGATAATCTCCTCGCACTCTCAGGCGGGCGCACTTTCCATCTCGTCAATTTTGAATGGGCGCATCCTTACCATGTTGTCCGCCTAGATGCGAATCGCCATATTTTACGGATTCCACCCGGCACCTTCCATCGTTCCGAATCTGATCCAGATGGTTCAGTGGTCATCAATCAGGCCGTTAGAACCCAAAGCGCGAAAGTCGAAAGCGAGTTTCGTGTATACAGCAGCGATGAAATTCCTAAGCTCCAACAGCTACTCACCTCAAGCATTCAGCCCCAGTACCATGGATTTGATGTCAGCTATTTAAAACTCGCTGCCTAACGTTATTCCTTTGTCTAAAAAAAGCACCCCCAAAGCGCAATTAAGCCTCTGGGGGTGCTTTTTTAATGGGCGTCGTAACGATCAGCCGAGTAACTGTCCGCATTGCCAATCAGCCTAAAGAGATTTTTAGCTCACAAAGCTGACACTGTTGCTGTTCAAATTAAGACCTTCGATATTTTCCAATACAGCAACTAGATCACCGTTATAAATTAGCTGCGTATTGCCATCAACCTGCTGCTGACTGTACTGTCCCGAACTGCCATGCAGCTGTATCGTATCTGCATTCGTATCAAAGTCTGTCAGTGTTGCGTAGTCTTGCACCCCATTTTCACTATAGTAAGCGGCAACTTCATTGCCCAGAATAAAGCGATCACGCCCACTCCCACCCGATAAAACATCTCGCTCTCCTCGGCCTAAGTTAAAGCGATCGCTCCCCTCCAAAATATCGTCGCCTTCATTACCAAAAAGCTGATCATCACCAATCCCACCTTCTAACACGTCAGCGTTGTAATCAGACAACGACTGAATCTCCAAGATATTTAAGGCACGATTGTACAGATTCACTTCATCAATAGCACCTTGTACGCCTGCACCAAGTTCCAGCAGCCCTTCAGGCGCCTGCATCATACCGGTCACCGTCATACCAGAGTCAAACTCTCCATTGAGATAAAGAGAAATTTGATTACCTCGCTTGACAAGTGCAATATGCGTCCATTCATTGATCCCAATTTCAGTCTGACTGAAACTGCCTAAATTAGAATCTACAGTGGTTGAGATACTGTACTTCAACAGATTTGAATCTTCATCTAGCCAAATACCAAACTGTCTGCCCTGATTGCTCCATTTTTGCAAAATAGTTCGAAACTCACCCGTTGGCCCAGTCTCCGGATTCAGCCAGAGAGAAACACTAAACTCAGTGTTGTTATTACCTAGCCGTAAAGCATATTGATCATCCACACGTACCGATTCATCTACGCCATCAAAACGCAGCGCATTCCCCCTCACACCAGCGACCCGGTCTTCTGCTTCCATATTCAGCAATAAACCGTCTCCCTGCCAAAGACTACCAGAAGCGACATTTCCAGAGGCTTCATCAAACGTCCACTGTGCAGCTACAACGTCAGGTCGAACCGTATACCCACTATCTAAGGACGTCGCTTGCCCAAGCGATTTAAAAGAGAAATTATCTAACGAAAGTACGCCGTTAGCGCCTGTCTTTAACCCCCAAATAGAAGCATGAAACGCCCCTTCTGGCGCAATCACTTCATGCTGATACGTACGCCAGGAATTACTCTCAATTTCAAAGGTATTGGTACTAATCCGCTGCCAGTTCACATCCCAAAAATCTACGCCATATCCACTCCAGTCACTCGAATTAGACTTACCAGCCGCACCGACTTGATAGCGCAGACCTGCTGTGACATCCAGAACCTGAGAAGCACTAGAGCCGTCAGCGTCTAAGCGTAAGGAGTGTTGTCCATCATAGGCACTATTTTGGGTTACTTGAGCACCACCAGCATTAATGTCCCAGCTTGCTAAGCCAGAAGCAAAACTACTGTTAACTAGCAAGTTTTCGGATGGCGAGTTATGTGAATATTCACTCTCTGCCAGAGCTGAAGTATCCCCCAACATTTCTAAACCGCCATATACAGAAAGCTCATCCAGTGAAAAAGTCCCTGAACTGCCTCCTTTATATGTCCAGATATTGGCATAGCGAGCTGCATCAGGCGCAACAATATGCTGTTTATACAATTGCCAATCACTACCACTCACTTGTTGGCTATAGGAATCGATTGTTTGCCAATTAGCATCCAAAAAGGCTATACCAAAGCCATCCCAACCATCACCATTAGACTGAGCAAAACTACTAACCGTATAAGCTTCACCACCTGTTACCTCTATGTTTTGCCCAGCATTGGCCCCTTGAGACGTTAGGCTTAACGCTTGATTACCCGCGTAGGCATCACCGGCACTAATCCCCACATTCCCGTCATATACACTCCAGCTATCTAGCCCCGATTCAAACCCCGAGTTAGTGAGCAGTGAGACGGGAGCTGGTTCACTTGCAACCTCAGCTTCAGGCTCCGAAGCTGAGAAGATGTCTTCCAGAGCAATAAAATCTATGTAGTCAAATTGAACATATTCTTCGCCATCGCCAGTACCCGTCAGCTCAATTACATCACCTTGATTTAAGGTGATGTTGGTTGCCACAGTACGATTAACAAAGCGGTTGTTGTCTTGGTTAAACTGCCAGCTATCAATTTCATTCCCATTGAGGCTAAAGCTTGCATCAGCTTGCCCATCCGACTCATCCAGATAATGAACAACTACCATGTACTGGCCAGAAGAGCCTGTAAATACAGCATTAGCGTGCCCTGTCTCATTATCCCAATTTCTAATTAAGCGACCACCAGACGCATTACCAGCCGATCCTGTTATGTAAGCATCAGATAACAACATATCTTCTGCTTCTATACGAAGAACACCATCAACATCTGCTAGTGCCTCAGAGATTGAAACCGAATTGTCACTATCGCCATTAACAATGGCAGCTTGAATTAGATGCTGTTGCAATGCGCTGAGCGCTGACTGTGATCCTGCCAGCGTTTGATCACCATAAATAATGTCGTTACCGGCACCACCTCTTAACGTGTCAGCACCCGCCTCACCCATCAGTAAGTCACTATTGTTACCGCCTGCAACCACATCATCACCGGAGCCACCCGCAATCACATCATTGCCACTAGCCCCTTCTATATCGTCTCTACCATCGCCACCGGATAAAATATCGTGACCAAAGCCCCCTGCAATAATGTCATGACCGTCATCTCCAAATAGCTGATCGTTGCCGGCCTCGCCTAGTATGCGGTCGTCATCATCGCCGCCATAGGCAATGTCGTCACCATCCGCGCCATAAATCAGGTCGCGTCCAGCATTACCCATCAGCAAATCATCGCCAGCCTTGCCATCAATCAGGTCATCACCTAAGCCACCATCAACTCTGTCTTGTGCTTCACTCCCTCCAATAATGTCGTCATTTTCGCCGCCACGAAAAAGCGGGATGCCACTAAAATCAATAGTAGATGGCGCCTCAATCAGAGTCCCCGCATTCTCAACATAATCCAAGGTCGCAAACAGCGGCTCCAATGTCTGAAACAGCTTGCCATAGCCCAGCTCAAAGATTTGAAACAGATTGCCATACCCCAGCTCTAGCAAATCTGCCTCAAACGCCTGGAAAAGCTCGCCGTAGCCAAGCTCAAAAATAGTCTCTTCAAAGGCTTGAAATAGTTGACCATAACCCAGTTCAAACAGTCGGCCTTCTGTGTCGCTGCCATACTGTGCCTCATGCTGTTGAAACAACTTGCCGTAACCAATTTCAAAGAGTTGAAAGAGTTCACCATATCCAAGATCTAATATGTGGCTCTCTAACACTGACCACCACTCGCTGTAGCTCAGGCTATAGCGATCGCCATTCGCGCCATTTCCCCTGTTATCACTCAAAACAGTGGAGTCTATCCCTAAATCTTCAGCCGCTGTAGCTTCAGCCTGTGCTAGCAAAGCCTCTAGGTCTAGCTCACTGTCTAAAGCACCATAATTAATGTCATAGCCAAGCACGTCAAATGCCTGCAAATCTAGCTCGCTGACGCTGAGGCGCTCTTGGTAAGCAAGTGTCGGATCCAAGATTCCAAGGGCCTGCTCAAGACGCTTCCAATGACTCGCCTGATAGCCATCGCCTGTAATTCCAGTCGAAAAATTAGCGAGGTTTGTTACACCGCCATTGAGAGAGAAGTATGAATTTTCGCCTACGGTCAAATCACTCACCGCGCCATCTGGATTGTCAATCCCTGAGGAATTTAGGCTATGACGGTACAAATCCAGTACTGAAAAGTCTTCTACCTGCGTTTCGCCCGAATGCAAATCTACCGTATCTAAGCTGCCGTCTAGTCCACTGAAAAATCCGAGCGTATGGCCGATTTCGTGCATCGCCATACTTAGAAAGTCGAGCGTGCCCTCGGGGGCATCATCTGCGCGGGTGTAGTCGTAGCTCCACTCGTATTGGTTACCAACCAAGATATAACCATCGAGTCCATCAGTATCAATCAGGTCTCTATCCCAAGTGGTGCCATTTTCTAGGGTGATCGCCTGATCCATTCCCAGCGCTTTGGCCTGCGCAGAAGTCAGCAAAATTTCACTATTACCGTCTATGACTTCGCCATTCACCACAAAGTCGGCAGTGTTACCGTTTTGCAAACTCTCAAGGGCTTGTTCATCTACCGTAGCGGCCTCTCCGTCTGCTGAGGTGGTGGCATCAGCTTCTGCATATAGCGGTTCCTGATTAAGTGAGGTACGATATGAGGCCCCTATCCCCCTGCTTTTTCATTGAGGTTCGATGAAAGCCTACTCACTCGATTTCCGGCAAAAAATCATGGAGGTTCATCACGAAGGAAAAACCTCACAGC
>JBGCGG010000060.1:0-6760 GCA_045110585.1 Phormidesmis sp.
GATGACATTACGCCTTGATTTGGGACACTGTTGGCGGTGCGACGCGATCGCATCCTTCCCGTACTTATCAAATAGCAGGTTCAAAGCCTTACCTCAGCCATGCATAAAGCCTGATTTTTCATGAACATCTCAGAATAAACAGGCTTTATGCGTACAGCTCCGTAAGCTGTAGGCGTTGCTTAATTGTGGATTTTACATATTGGTTTTCGTTCCTTCCCGCTTATCTATTGCACTTCTTCCTTTCACACTGAGTGCCCTAGTCCTTCCCGCACAGGCTCAAACGCAACCCGAAGAGAACCCCTTTGATAGTGTTTGGGCAGGCGCATCTATCCAGTTCAATGCCACAGATACAGACGTGCCAATCGCTGTTGATGCGGCCTATCCAGTCACGGACAGCATTCAACTGCGCGCATCTATTGGTGATGCCTTGGTTATAGTCGCACCTACTGTGAGCACCCAGACAGGGCAATGGAGATTTTCGGCAGGCCCAGCGCTTAAGTATTCACAGAAGGAAACCACCACTACATTCGTTGCACCTTCTACAGACAGCGGTGCAGGTGTGCAACAAACGGTAGTCACTACAGACGAGAACTTCGATATAGCGGGCTTGGTCGTAGTAGAGCGAGCCTTTGGAGACTATGGCATGCTATTCGGTACCGTGTCTTTTTCCGGCGATGTGTCTGGCTCTATCGGCGCGGGTTTAAGATTCTAAACAATAAAAAAAGTCCCCCGGCATGAGCGATCTAATGCAAGCATTCTTCTGAAGCCTATTGAAAGCGTAACTGTCTAAAGTGCCATAAGCTTGAAAGCATTGATATGCGAGGATTATGGGATAGTCCGTTGGAATTATCTTCCTGATAAGAATTCGGATTCTTCCTGTTTTCTGAAGGGTTTTGCGTTGTTTCAGGCTTCGCCTTTACCCTTTGGCACTTCGTGATAGCGATGCTCGCAGTATCTCTTTTCGTCAATTGCAAATTATGGGATTAATCTGTACTGGATATGGGTGTGATCGCAAAGATGCCTGATATTTAGGTTGCGGCTACTTTCCAATATCCCTACTTTGGGGCCGTGATCGTTCGTTGACTATGCGTTAGGCACTGTTCGCTCTACTGCCGAATGATCGTTCGTTAGCACTTAGCTCGATCTACTAGGCACAAAAGAGAACGTGCCTCCATCATTAGTTAGGGTAAACGCGGCTAAGGTCTGGTTTCGTTTCCTAAAGGCATCTCGTAAAGGAGATTGATGCGCTTTTCCTGTAGCAACTGCACGATGCATTGCAGCTATCAAGTCAGGATACTGCTGCGCTACCAACCGAGACATGTATTTTGTTGCGACTTGAGTGAGTACATCTTGATTGCAGTCAGCTGGTAGTCTGTCTAAGACTGCGTTGAGATTGCAGCCTGCAATATACAGATAGTCACCTACTGCATCCTTAACTAGACGAGGACGCTGCCGAACGAGCTGGGGACTAAGCTTTGGTTTGACGCAGGTATACCAGTTGATGGCTTCGGTTACCATGCGGTCCGTATCGTCAGCCAGCGCAGGGCAGAGGGCCAGCTGCGAGAAAGCCTGCTCAATCGTTGAACGAGAGTCCGTCATGGTAAGTGATGGATGTAGATGATTATGAAGGGTGTGGAGAGCGCAGCTTTGTCTTTCTATCTAGTTACTCAGGTGCTACTCGGTGTTGTTGTAATTCGAACATCACAGCCGCAACTGACAGGTGCGATTGAGCCTCAATCATGACATGCTTTCCTTAGTAAGAAGCGTAGAGTCTATCCGTAAAAATATCTACTACTGAGATCACAACTGGAATGTGTCACTTCTAGTGACACATTCTGGAACGACTGCCATATCGGCTTCTGGCTAGACATAGAGAAATTATGGCCTCTAAGAATTCTCGGTGCTTCACATTGAAGAGGATCTCAATACTTCTAGGCGTTTCTTCTTCATTGATGCTTTTAAGTTTAATCCCGAGCCAAGGCTGCCGCAAAAAACGTTGAGTGTTGTTCCGCTCGGTACTTGGAGAGCACCAAAAAGCATGAGAGTCTGAAAACTCGTTAGATAGCCCAAACGAGTTTTCAGGCTCTCATGCCGAATACGGCTTACGATGATGGGTTGTGATCGCCGATTTTAGATTCTGAGAGGCGCACGCTTGAGTAGGGTTCGATCGAATTTCCGGGCTTCCCCACAGTTTTTTGTGCTCTCGTAAATCTCCGGTTTGCTTGTGAAGCTGAACTTTCTCACCGAGTAGAGACTGCTTTCGCAAAGTCGGATTCCCATAAACCATTTTCCATAAACCATTTTTGTTATTATGGTTTCCATCTTCCATTTTATGGTTTATGGTGGGTGGCATCAATGAACTGCTAAAGGCAATGCCTATGAAATATGTCAGTTTTGTTTCTAAAAAAGGTGGTGTGGCAAAAAGTACGAGCGCCATTCATTTTGCTTACTGGCTGACTCAAGAGGGTTATCGTGTAGCGCTGATTGACGATGATGCTAATCGGACAGCTCTTAAGTGGCAGGCTAGAGCGAGCGATAACCCCAAGTTCGATCCGCCTTTTGTAGTCGCTTCATTTGCGAAGATGGCCAAGGCTGTCTCAGGAGTGGATTACGTCATCCTAGATACTCAGGCGAGTATCTCAGACGATGACCTTAAGGACTTGGCTGAAGATAGCGACCTCGTTATTATTCCGACGAAAGTAGACGTGGACAGTGCCAGTGCTGCGATCGAAACGGCTAAATTAATCTCAGAAAATCAGGGCACGTATCGCATTCTGCTTACTGATGTTTTAACGAGCGGTAAATCAGGTGCAGAGCTGGCAGAAGATTTGAAGGAAGAGGGCTACGACTTGCTGAGCGCATCTATCCGACGAGGCGAGGGTGTCCGTCACGCTAGTTTGGCGGGTGCCACTCTTGCACAGCAGCCAGGGAACTACCGAATGCCTTGGCGCGATTATCAAAAAGCATTTAAAGAAATTCATTTGTTGATCAACTGAGAAACCTGGAGGCAACTGACTGATGGCCCGCTTTAGAAATCAAGTAAGCAAAGGGATTGAGGAAAAACCAGAAACTGGTAACCAGATTTCTGAAACCAAAAACCATAATCTGGAAGATGGTACAAATAAACCAGAAACCAAAAACCATAAACCAGTAAATGTAAAAGAAAAGACAGCAGGCAAAATGACTGAATTAAAGACATCAGTTGTCTACAGTGAGTCAGATTTAGAGCCCGTCAACGTAGCTGGATTTAAGGTGCCCTATGTTGTTCGTGAGCATTGGAAGAAAGGGTGTAGAGAGAAGCGAGTGAAGCTGAGCCCTATGCTTAAAAGAGTTCTAGCTGATGAGTTTGGACTGCCTCCTGGTTTTGAACTAGAGGATTTGTAGATTTATGAGGAGCCAGAAACCAAATTCCAAAAACCAGAAACCAAATTCCAGAAACCAATAAGTAAAAACCAGAAACCAAAAAATGGTTATTTCCCTTTGAAGTCTGATGAGGCTTATAAAGTATTCCTTTCTTCTTTGAAGACCTGTTCCGCCGCGCGCAAATGAAAGCGGCGTTAGCCGTCAATGCAGAGCTGACGCTTTTGTATTGGCAAATAGGCCGAGACATATTAGAGCGGCAGAATACAGAGGGCTGGGGTAGTAAGGTGATTGCTCGACTAGCAAAAGATTTGAAGTAAGCATTGCCTGATGTAAGAGGCTTTTCTTGAACGAACCTGATGTATATGAGGGCTGTTGCCGCTGCATGCCCGGATGAGCAAATTGTCCAGCGCTGCGCTGGACAATTTGCTTGGAGACATAATCAAGCGCTTCTAGACAAGCTGAAGGATGCAGAGGAGCGGTTGTGGTATGCTCAGCAATCCTCACCATAAACCATAAACCATTTAATGGTTTATGGTTTTAATCTGCTAGAGGTGATTGAACTTAAATCTGCTGGTAACGCCCTAAATTATTGGCTTTCATTCGACACTCAATCTCTTGGACTCTATGCCAGGAGGTTGAGTGTGTCTGATAGTGCAACAGGGGGATTTTTGCACTAACCCTCAAAAAGGTATAGTCCATAATAGGACGATTGAGACTCGTTCTGGGCATAGCCGTTAAATATCCCTTCTAGCAATGGGTTCAGGCTTTCTCCTAATCGAACCGCAGTACTTTTCACCCTGCGTGTCAATGTGTTTGATATAGCGTTTTTGAGAGGACGTGCAAAAACCCCAAAATTATTGGTTGTATTAGATTAAGACTCGCTTCTGTTTCCTTTTTGCCTTGCCTTTGGGCTTGCGCGATTTCAGTAGGCTAATTCGGGTTAGCCAAGCGAGTCTTCTCACTGCTGCTGATTTTAGCTGGCCTGTTGCTCTAGCCGGTCAATTCTGCGAGCGTTGCCGATAATGGCTGCGAGTTGTGACTGTTGTGATTCTCTGAAGGCTCGATTCTCTTCGATTAGTAAATTGAGCGTTTCAGTTGTCTCAGCCTGCTGCGCGTCTATACGATCTAAGAGCTGATCTTGCTTAACACTGAGCTGGGCAATCCGTGAGCTATTTTCAGCAACGATTGCCCGCGTTTCCTCAAGCCGCTGATCGTATTGCTCAAGACGATCACCGATAGCTGCTATTTGTTGATTATTTGCCTGCTGCTGCTGAGCATTTTGAGCAACGATGCCCTCTATACTCTCTAGCCTGTCTACCATCTGATCCAACCGCTGCTCAAGACTCAGTAAGCCTTGAGTATGACGACTCAGTAATTCAATGACTTCATCCAGCGTTTCCCGGTTAGTGTTCGCCTGCTGAGCATTAGGCCGGATGAACTGAGACACCAGTCCGTTCACTGCTGCATTGGTAGCAGCAACCGCTGCTGTGAGGTCAGCTATGTTCTGGGCGTTCTGCCCAGGTGTTGGTGAAGGGCCGTTAGTCATAGCTAGCGAGAGTGCAATGAACGCATTGTAACATCTGCGATTTAAGCCTAATTCACATCTATCAGATGAGATAACTTATCCCAAGCCTTAGCGGAGTGATGCAGTTCGCTAGGCCTTGTATGAGAACGTTTATCCGCGCTCTAGTTTGACTAACTAGCTAGCCTGTTGTTCTAGTCGGTCAATCCTGCGAGCGTTGCCGATGATGGCCGTGAGCTGAGTTTGTGCCGTTTCTCTGAATGCCCTATTTTCTTCCACTAGCTTATCTATGCTGGCCTCAATCCTTGTAGCGGTTTGGGCTATGTCGCTAGAGTTCTTGGCTACGAGCTGACGAGTTTCTTCCAGTCGTTCGTCGTATTGCTCAAGCTTGGTTCCTAGCCGTTCGATTTGCTTATCGTTCTTGGCTGAATTTTGTGCATTCTCAGCAACAATTGCTCTCGTTTCCTCAAGTGCATCAATGAAACGATCTAGCTTCAAATCAATCTGAGATATCGCTGTGCTGTGACGATCTACTGCTTTTTCGATCCGTTCCATCCGAGCCATGCTTTCTAAATGCTGCTGAGCATTAGGCCGAATAAATTCAGACACCAGAACATTAACCACTTCTCTAAGAGCGGCTATATCCTGGGCGTTCTGCTCAGGTGTTAGTGAAGAACCGTTAGTCATAGCTAGCGAGATAGCAATGAACGCATTGTAACATCTGCGATTTAAGCCTAATTCACACCTATCAGATGAGATAACTCATCCCAAGCCTTAGCCGTAACCTCCTTTCGTTTAACCGTCCACAACCCCGGCCCCACGAACGGACAAGCCTGCCCCAATACTTGCCGGAACTGTGCAGCCGTCGCCTTAATAATGCCCTCTACAGCGCTTCCAGCCTGCTCCAAAGCACAGCCATCTTCCACTGCTAGCTCAGAGCTTTCCTGCTGCCCTTCAATCCCTGCCTTAACGTCCTGTTCAAAAGGGGTGCGAGACGGTTTCAAACCCTCGTCATTTATGACAGTCACATACCTAGCTGTTAATAACTCTCCGGGGTGCTTTTTGGCCTCTTTTTCTGCTCCAGAATTCTGCGTTAAGGCTACTTCCGCATTAAAAGAATTTTTATCCTTTTTAACCTCCCTAGAGACGCTTGCAGTGGATAGCCCTTTTATTCTCTTCAGAATTAACTTCCGATGTTTCTGAAATAAGCCCCAGCTAAAACCAACGCCAAAGAGCTTCTTTGAGGTATCAGACAGCGCATTAAACAGCTTCTTAATCCCAAACTTGCCAACGATAACGACTTTATTCAAAGCAACCTTCAATCGCTTCAATGCCTCAGCTGCCACCATCGCATTGTGGTCAAAGCTAGATTTCGCCGCATACTGCCGAGCACTCTTAAAGTGACTCTTCGCCCACCGATAAGCCCAGTTTTTCCGCGTTAAATCATTCTTCGACTCAACACTGGCAAAGTGATCAAACCCAGGAAGCTGAGGCACCACTGCCACCATCCAATCTCCCAATGCTGGAATCGTATTCAACCCCAGCACCCGATCCCCATAGTTAACCAGCTCCTTCATTACCTCATTGGACTGTCCAGGCCCCGTCCAAGCAATCGGCGGCAAAGAACTAACCGAAATCCGCTTTGGAATAGGCAACGGTCTCTCCGTCAGCACATCCGCCAACAACGCTTCATCTTGCCCCGTCGCACACTGCTGCCACTGCTGCAAAAACGCTGCCTTATCATTGCCCGCACAACGGAAATCCTCATCGAGGATAAAAGACCCCGCCTGTAATGGCAGCCGATGGCCATTGTGCTCCGCATTAAACGCCTTCTTATTCGGGAATAGCTCACACACTCCCCCCGCAATTCTGACC
>JBGCGG010000061.1:0-2717 GCA_045110585.1 Phormidesmis sp.
AAGAACAGAATGTACAACAAGTATTGAAACATCGTTGTGCTTATCTCAATGGTCAATTCTCAACAGCAACATAAGCTGCTGGCTCAGCTCTCGTTAGATTTCATAAGTAATTGTACTCATTGCAAAACTGAGATGCACCCGTCGTCAATGACTGGTAGATCGGTGTTTAAATCGTCAATGATGACGACTTTGCGGGTGTTTTTGACATACTGAATGAGTCGTAGCGGTAGATTGGCGTTTTCTTGCAGTGGCTCTGAACAAAGCGTTGTTGCTTCTAAGGTGGTGATAGCTTTTACCTGCCACCGCTTTGATAAATCAGGTAGGAGTAAGGCGCAGCGATCGCCGCCTGAATTTTGCAAGATAATAGTGGTGATTTTTGCCAATAGCTCATTAAGGTCGATAGTCCCTGAGATGGCTTGAGAAGCCTTAAGAACAGCTGCTAAATCGAGGGTTGCATTGGCACTGATGGTGGACTGCTGGGTTTTGCTTGAAGGGCTAACCGTAATGGTGTGAGAGGGGAGATTGGTCAGGCGTTCGTTAGCGGCGGCAGTTGCAACTGCCGCTGCTCCTACATTCATGCCCATTAGCTGAGGATATTGGTCTTTAAGATGCTTTGCCTTGGTTGTTGCCCCCCACTTGATATAGCCAGTGTAGGCATCTTGCAAATGCTTAGCGGCAGCTTTTTCTTGCTCCCAGTGCCAGAGCGCTTTAGCTGCAAGTTCGTTCGCTAGGGCTTCCTCCTGAAGAAAGTGGTTGAGCCGAGCGCCTGTAATGGCACGTTGATAGTAGCGGATAGCTTTAGATTGATTCCCTAGCAGCTGGTGACGTTCCGCTTCAACTAAATCGTATTTGTGTTGGAAACTACTGGGTGAAAAATCTGCCCAGATTTTCAATTGTTGTTGATCGGCAATGACACGATCCGTGATAGAGCCATCTCTAGATCCATCAGTGTCATCACCAGATTGATAGCCGTGTCGTGCACCTGCTAAGAGTGCGAGGGAGTAATAGAAGTTTTGCTCTGAGGCGTACAGGGTTCCCATTGCAGCTTGCCGACACTGCCAGCCTTTTTCCCCAGCTTCTAACGCACCTGCATAATCTTCAAAGATATATGCTAAACGGGTTTGAGCCTCATAAAAGCACAGCACTAAAAAGACAATGTTGTTCTCTATCCATTGGGATAAACAACGCTCACCATCCATGACATCGCCCTGTAGCACAGCTGGCCGATCACTTTCGTTTATCAGGTTCTCAACGACTTGTTGATTAATGCGTAAAAACCCTTCGTGAAACTCATATTTAGCTTCCATGATGAGCGGTAAATAACGCTCTTGTTCGCTTAGCACAGTGGCTAAGGAACTACCGTTATAGAACTGATAGTTGCAATAATGCACAGCTGCATAAAGCGCATATTCCACATCACCCTCTTCAAATCCGCTTTGAATGGCTGAGGGAAGAACCGTAACGATATGATTCAGGGGATCTTGCCAGGGCCGGATAAATACATTGACCATATTGCTGACTTTTGCCGTCAGGCCGCAGCCGTGGAATTTTTCTAGGAGCTTGAAGGACAGTTGGCCAAATTCATAACCTGCAGCAATATCGTTAAAGCTGCCGCAGAGTAGTGCGCCGTACCAGCTATAGGCGGATGCGGCTAATGGCGAGTGTCCAGCGGTCATGCATTGCTGTACGGTATGTAGCACGATAGCTGGATAAAGGGTGGGATTAGCGATATATGCGGCAGAACTGGCATTGGTCAAAATCCTGATGGCGGCTAGCGTGGCTTCGTCTTCAGCGGTATCTAGCGATATCAGCTCAGCGATGTCTTTTATGGGCAGCGCAAGCGCTTGTCGGAGGGTGATGATGTCTGCTTGAATCTGTTCTGGCTCTGAGGGGAGCTGAATGCCTAAGGGTTCTAGGGCCTTGCGGGCTAAGGCAATGGCCTGATTCATTTGGTTTTGATTAATTGCAATCAGGATTTTCAGTTCGTAAACCTTGATGCGATCTAGCAGTGTGGTGGCTTTTTCTAGGGTCTCTTGAGAGAGCTGTTGTGCCACGTCTAGGTTGTGATTAAAGTATTCTGCTTCAATCGTGGCGATCGCGACTGCAAAATGTAGCTCATAATTATCAGCCCAGCCGGCATCATCCAGAAAGGCTTGGCCTTCATCGCAATACAGGAGACTCGCTGCATACGCGACTGAGGTTTTGGCCACCTGGCTTGCACGAAGATTGAGCTTGGCTATTGCTGTGCGTTCATTGGGATCACTCACCTGTTCTCTTGCAATATTAAGGTGGTTGACAATGGTAAAGAGTGTTTTGTCTGAGTCTTCTGCTTTTAACTTGTTCCAGAGTTGGCGACCCACTTTGAGATGAGTGGTTTGTTTTTGTTCTTCAGGAATGAGTGAATAGGCAGCCTGTTGAATTCGATCATGCAAGAAGCGATAGCTCATAGAGAGTGCCTGCTCGCTGTGCGATTCTGGCCCCCTGTCTTGAAAAACCTGATAGTGTTTACTTTCAGGAACAATAAATCCTTCTTTCACACTTGCCCACAGCTCGGTTGCGATCGCTTCCAAGCTGCGATCGTAAGTATTCAGGTTTCCTTAACGTGATGGATTGAGCCGTAGCGATAAGGTGTACGCATGGCCTCTTTATCCACGAACATAACGCTATCATCCGCATTAGAGCCCTTGACTTCAGAGGGTCTGATAGAGATTGTCTTG
>JBGCGG010000062.1:0-7718 GCA_045110585.1 Phormidesmis sp.
GCGCAAACTCAATCAGCATCTGCTTGAACGCTTTATTTACAACTTAGACTTGGACGAGACTTGGATTAAATCGCATCACAACTACCAAAGCCTCTGTGAATACGGTGTCCTCGTCTCGTAATTATGTCCGGAGTATTGATGTAACAACATAGGACGGGGTTTTCAATAGCAGTTAAGTTTTTCTCAGGTATGGTCAATGCCCCGATTAATTAAGGCATTGACGCGTTGAGTTGCCGGTTATGGTTCAATTCTCTTTGCCGAGACAGTTGCCTTCAGCAACTCAACAAATGCAACAGATACACCGAATAATGCACCCAAATTCAGTGTCTTAAGCAGATAGCTTGTTCTTGCGATACTTACGCGCACCCACAAACCCAATCATTAGCAATCCACCAATAACAGAAGGCTCAGGAATTTCCTCAGGTGTGCCATTGTCGGTGTTCCACTCAATGCCAGAAATAGCACCACTACCAGGATACTTGAACTCAACATTGCTGAATCGACGACCGGCAAAGAAGTCCTGATCCAAGTCAAATCGATACATGGAGTTGTCGTTGCGTTTGGAGCCGACCTGTGTGATGGTCACTCCTTTGTCATTCGTAAAGATGCTTCCTTGGCTGTTTCCATTTGCTGCGTAGTGGTCATTGATTAGCTTATCGATATCAATGTTCAAATCTTCGCCGCCGTCAACACTTGTTCCCGTTACTCGGATGCCGTGGCCATTATCGTCAATGTCCAGCATGGAAAAACTCGTCAGAGAAATCGCGTTGGCAAAATCAAAGTTGACCTTTCCGCCCCAGCCTTCATCGTCAGCAACCCACTGACCGTTTGACCTGTTCTCACTCTTCTCTTCTTGGATGATCAAAACATTACCCTGTGCAGCGGTTCCATAGTTGCTGCCTGTTCTTAGATCGTTATCTCGACCCCAGGTATCTGTATTGTAAGTATTTAACTTAGCGATGCGGCCATCACGTTTCCAATCATTTTCATCATTTGCATTTCGGTTAGCGGTTCCGCTGAGGGTTACACCCCAATCTTCCCACTGATCTAGCTGAAGCGTGCCATCAGCGTTATACAAAACACTGCCACCATCAGCACCCTCATCAAAGTTCAGGTTAAAGCTAGCCGCTTCTGCTGCGGGTGCTACGGATACAAGTGCTGCTGTCGTAATGCCGACGGAAAGTGCGATGCCTTTTTTAGTGAAATTGAAGTTCGTCATTTGTGTGATTCTCAGGCGTAAAATTTGCTACCTGAGTATGTTTAAGCACTTAAGTACACGTGGTTGTAAGGGGCAGGGGGTGAACTTCGTGCGAACTAGATAATTTTTTCTCTTACATTAAGCAAGCAACAAACTATGGCTACGGCATAACACGTAAAGTCCGGACAAAAATCAGATTTCCGTGCATACACGTATAGAAAACATAAACAGTGTAAAGCTAGGAAGAAAAAAGAGAGAATAGAGAAAGAGACTTATAAAGCAAATGCAGGCTGCTACGTATATTCTTCTAATTTCCTCTGATGTCTTTTCATAAGCCTTTGTTTGCTACGTGCTTTTACAGAACGAAAACTGTCACATGATAACGTCAGACCTGTTGATAAATATCTGTGATTGCTTGATTTGTTCTTAAGTGCTACGTACGTGAGGGTACTGTTAGCTAATGATTAGGTTTTTGCATTCTTGTAAGTGCCGCAGTGAGCTGACTGCGAGCCGTATTATTTTCATTGGGCAAGAGTAGTTTTGGCTCAAGTGAAAAGTGCGATCACCGAAGATTTATTGCCGTCTCCAAGGAATGCACCTGTGCTTTACAGGTGCATTCCTTGGAGACGGCAAAACTAACGGCTGAAATCTATCTGCCGCAGATATTTCCATAAAAAAAGGGATAGAGTGCAAGTATCTGCCGATACGTTTGCTCTATCCCGAGCTTAAATGTCAAATTGTGGTAGATGCGAATAGTAGTCGATTGAGCATCTATAAGGTGATATTGCGATCACCCTCATAAATAGCTGACTCTATATTGTTGATTTGCACTATTGTTGATGCAAAGTTTTAAGGTGGTTTTCCCTATGCATATGATTGCGCTGCCTGCTTCTTGCGAGAACGTGCGAAGTAAAGCCCTAAGCCAGCCAAGCCAAACAGTGAAGCAGGCTCAGGAATATCTTGAGTTCTATCTACAGTGACTAAGCGAGCAAAGATGCTAGCAGAGTTGTCGCCGCCTTCTTGAGAGATGAAGGAGTCAACAATGTTGCTGGAGTTGAAACTATCGGCAAAGCCAACCAGCTCCAATGTGTACTCTTCACCTTCATGCTCAAAGGTGTTGCTCTCATCGATAGCCCAATCCCAAGCTACTTTGTCAGAGCACGTATTGCCTTCTTCTGTGTAATACGCACAACCTGTCGTGTTGTTGATAGTCTCATCAATGGAAATTTGGAAGTCAAAGGTCTGCTTGCCGATACCAAAATCACCAAAGTCTAGATCAATGCTCAATTCAGCACTATCAGCAGCTTTACCATTAGCCCAGATGGCCTGATTAAAGTGAGTCAACGAACCAATGTTGAAGATGTCGCCCATCTCAATGTTGAGGTCATTTACACCCTCAAAGCCTAATCCACTCTTTTGAGTGTAGTCCTCAACATAGTCGTAGTGGTAATACTCCTTGGACCAGTCTTTGTACCAGTCCTTGTAATACCCGTAGTAATAGCTATATTTCCATTCATATTTCCATTCGTAGTTCCATTTAGCGGTCGTGGCATAGCCAGCTTGATTGTCTTCTTCGTTATAAGCCCATTCATGGTAAGTAGAATCGACGGAATCTCCAAAGCGGACTTGGCTCTCATCACCTACTTGCAAGAACTCTACGGAGTTCCAATAAGCTGCACTATCACCATCAGAACCAATAATAGGCTTGGTACCATCGGACGACTTCACACCTGTCAGCGTGACGTTGTCCCAGCTACCTGACGTACTGGTTAGCACGAATGCATCTGCAGGTGCTGCTACGGCGCCTAGGGTCGCCATCGCTGCGCCCGCGCCTAACAGTGTATAAAAAGGTTTCTTCAACATAGGAGTGACTCTTACTTTCGCGTAGGAAATTTGACTTGCCTACTAAAGATAATCCGCAGAAATGCTGCTCCACGACCTAAGAACTACTGACCACTACGTAAAGAAAACGGTCTTGTTCTTCATTGTTGTCTCACCATCTTTGTGTTTTTGTATATTTGTCAGTGCATATACTTACTTAAGGCACTCTCTAGGGGCCGTAATTTCACTCTGAACAACTGAAATTGATTTCTATTGAGAGCATAGTTTAGCGGCATAGTTAGGAATGAGCCGCGCTGTCAGACAACCTTCAGATACAGCTTTTGCTGGCATTGCTTTTGCTGGCATTGTTTTTAATTGGCGTAGCCTTCCAAAACGGATGATAAGATTCACTCCAGAGCAAAAGGACGGAAATCTGCTGATGAATGTTATCCATCTGATCACTCAAGATTTGGCGACGCAAGGGTCGCCAGTCCAAGAATGGCAGGTAGAGGCAGCTTTAGCACTGCTAAATGAAGGTGCGACAGTCCCTTTTATTGCTCGCTACCGAAAGGAGCGTACCGGTGAGCTGGATGAGGTGCAGCTTCGGCAGGTAGCAGAGCGATATGAGTATTTAAATGAGCTGATAGCGCGGAAAAAGACGGTACTGGAAGCGATCGCAAAGCAGGATGCCCTGACGCCTGAGATGCGCCGGAAAATAGAGACTTGTCAGAGCAAGACTGAGTTAGAAGATCTATATTTGCCGTATAAGCCGAAGCGCCGTACTCGGGCAACGATTGCTAAGGAAAAAGGGCTTGAACCCCTTGCTGCAGAAATTTCTCAGCTCAATATGACTGGCCAGTCTGCTGATTTGAGAATGCTTGCGGGTAACTATCTCTCTAATGATGTAAAGACAGTTGAGGACGCGCTGAAAGGGGCATCGGATATTTTGGCGGAGGCGATGGCTGAGCAGGCTGAGCTGAGAGCTTATGTGCGTCAGTTTATGATGCGAAAGGGGCAGTTTGACTCCAAGATTAAGGCTGCTGATTATCCGGAGGGGACTACCAAATATGAGATGTACCGCCGTTATCAGATTGCAGTAAGTAGAATAGCGCCGCATAACCTATTGGCTTTGCTGCGAGGCGGGAAGGAAGGGGTGCTGAAGTTGTCTTTAACCTTTGATGAGACTGAGGTTTTAGCGCGTCTTTTGAGTGAGCAATTGCGGAGCCGAGCGCCATCGCTGCGCGATTTTTATACTGCAATGGTGAAAGACGGTTTTAGTCGTTTGATGAAGACGTCTTTGACTAATGAGGTGATAGCGGAAAAGAAGGCTTGGGCCGATGACGTCTCTATTCAGACCTTTGCAGAGAACCTGCGTAATTTAATGCTGGCGGCTCCAGCGGGTATGAAGCCCACACTGGGTGTAGACCCAGGGTTTAGGACAGGTTGTAAGGTGGCCGCCGTTAGTGAGACAGGGCAGTTTTTGGCGTATGAGGCGATTTATCCGCATTCTGGGCAGGGCAAGCGGATTGATGCGGCTAAGTTGCTGAGCCGTATGATTAAGCAGCATGGCATTGAGCTGGTGGCCATTGGGAATGGTACGGCGAGTCGAGAGACTGATGAATTTGTGGGAGAGGTGATTGCTGGGTTAGGGGATGGTTGCCGGAAACCTGTGAAGGTGATGGTGAATGAGTCGGGGGCTTCTATTTACTCGGCGAGTGAGGTGGCGATCGCTGAATTTCCTGATCTAGACATTACTGTTCGGGGGGCAATTAGTATTGGCCGGCGGCTACAAGATCCGCTGGCGGAACTGGTGAAGCTAGATCCAAAGTCTATTGGAGTAGGGCAGTATCAGCATGATGTGGATCAAAAGCGGCTAAAGCAGAAATTAGATGACACAGTAGAAAGCTGTGTGAACTATGTAGGCGTAGATCTGAATACGGCATCTCGGGAGCTGTTGCGCTATGTGAGTGGCATTAGTGGCGCGGTGGCCAACAACATTGTGACCTATCGAGATGAGAAGGGGCGATTTAGCGATCGCAAAACGCTGCTGAAAGTAAGCAAGCTTGGCCCTAAAGCCTATGAGCAAGCAGCCGGTTTTTTAAGGATTCGTGAAGGCAAAAACCCGCTAGACAACACTGCTGTACATCCGGAGAGCTATGGTGTTGTGAAGGTGATGGCTCAAGATCTTGAAGTGCCTTTGGCAGAGATTTCAAAGGCAGCCGATAAGCTAAAGCAGCTTTCACTCAAAAAGTATGTGACGGAAAAAGTCGGTGAGCCGACGCTACGAGATATTTTGGATGAGTTGGAAAAACCAGGGCGAGACCCGAGAGCAGAGTTTACGTACGCAACATTTGCTGAAGGCATTAATGAAATTAACGACTTAAAGGAAGGCATGATCCTAGAAGGGATTGTGACTAACGTTGCTAATTTCGGTGCTTTTGTTGATATTGGCGTTCACCAAGATGGGTTAGTGCACGTATCACAGATGGCTGATCGATTTGTGAAAGATCCAAAAGAGATTGTGCAGGTTGGTCAGGTTGTGAAGGTAAAAGTGATGGAGGTTCAAGAAAAGCTAAAGCGAATTGGACTAAGCATGAAGCTAGACGCAGCCAGTAGTGGCCAACAACGGGCGAAAAGCAATAGTCAACCGGTTACCAAAGGTTTACCGATTAAGGGAAAGCCTGTGGGAAAGCCTGTTCCTACGCGAGCCCCAAAGCCAGCCCATAAAAAAACAGCGAGATCGTCCGATAATGTCAATTCTGCTGGTCGTGCTGATGAGATAAGCCTTAATCCAGAAGATCTTAAAAATCGGTTTAACCGCTCTATCTAAAAGTGCTTGTTTGAAAGTGCTTGTTTGGAAGGTTCTATGGGATTTTGGTTGCTGTTTAATTCAGACAATAACCCCTGCTTTTCCTCATTGTTATTAAGGAAAAGCAGGGGTTACTTTTTGTTATTGAGGTCGTTTCTGCGTGCTATCTCTTTTGTGCGATCGCAGGGGCTGAAGAGAGAATATCCTCAAGCCCTTCTCTGGGTGGAAAGCGGGAAACAATACCCTCGCCTTTAACCTGATCTCCCAAGCAGATACCTAATCCTCGTGCTGTTTTCACCAGGGTTCCATTGGGATCTACTGCGCGATAATCTTTTATGGCTTCAGCAATCGGCACAGATTTAACAGATCGTTCTTGCCAGGTCACCATTCGGTCATATTGTTCATTGGCGATTAACTCTACCGCGCTGACCCCGAAGGCGGAAGCAAGAATTCGATCTAAGGGAGAAGAGATTCCTCCACGCTGAGTGTGACCCAATACAGTCACTCGTGTTTCTGCATCGCTATGAACCGCGATCTTTTCAGAGAGGTATTGCCCAATGCCGCCCAACCGGCAATCGGCAAAGTGTCCTTTCTCAATGAGAGACCCTGATTCGGTGCAAACTGCTTCCGAAACAACAGCGATGGAGTAATCTATTCCATCCGCTTCGCGTTGCTTAATATGACGACAAATATTGTCAAGATTGTACGGAATCTCTGGGATTAGGATAATGTCTGCACCCCCTGCAATACCTGCATTTAGCGCAATATGTCCTGCATCTCTACCCATGACTTCCACAATCATGACACGGCTGTGGCTAGCCGCTGTGAAATGCAGCCGGTCTATGGCTTCTGTGGCAATATTGACTGCTGTATCAAAGCCAATAGAGCGCTCTGTGATGCCGACATCGTTATCAATCGTTTTAGGAATACCTACAAGATTGATGCCGCCCTGTTGCGCTAATTTCCTTAAGATGGCGAGACTTCCATCTCCACCAATGCCAATAAGCGCATCTAGGCCAAGCTGATGGTAGCCTTCAATGATTTCTTCCGATCTGTCTGCGTAAGTGCCGTCTGCCATAGGGAATGCAAACGGATCGCCTTTGGTGGTGGTTCCTAAGAAGGTGCCGCCCATTGTGAGGTAGGGATCTACCTGCTGCGTTCGGAGTTGAATCGCTTGGGGTGGCCGAGACATTAAGCCATGGGTAGCTTTGTTAATGCCGAATACTTCCCATCCGTACACTTCTATGGCGCAGCGGGTGACCGCTCTGATAACCGCATTTAATCCGGCACAATCACCGCCACTCGTGAGAATTCCAATCCTTTTTCCTGTATTCATGCAAGAAATAAGCCACTTTAGCTTTTTGAGAGGACGGTTTCATTCTTCGGTATCGTTGGACTACCAGATTCAATCGTTAAGCGAGTGTCTATAAAACTATAGCTTTAGCCATAATTACTTAAGAAAATGATGATGGCTAGAAAGAAAAGAACTGTGACTAACGCTGGCGTAATGTGGGTATCTAGCGTATTGGCCTGGCAGGGATGCGTGCTGGTTTTGAGTAGAATCTTCTGAAACAGCTTGGCAAATTTGTTCTAGGTTCAAGTGAAAAAGTTTGTTCTTGTTTTTAATGAATCTGTCTTTTGACGTTGTTCGTTGAATGCAACTGTTCTCTTTCGATAGATGCTGCCTTGGTGCCATTTTATCTAAGGTAAAAGAGTAGATTGAAAAAGGAAAGATAATACATGGATTCCATCTCAGTACAGGACAAAAGCTTGCAGGATAGTCAGGGAGGGAGTTTCATAGGTTAACCACAACTTATCAAACTCCCATGATTGAGCTTAATACCTTGCGTGCAAAATTGCAGCCTCATCTCGGTTGGCATGGTGCCAGAA
>JBGCGG010000063.1:0-84829 GCA_045110585.1 Phormidesmis sp.
CAAGACAATCTCTATCAGACCCTCTGAAGTCAAGGGCTCTAATGCGGATGATAGCGTTATGTTCGTGGATAAAGAGGCCATGCGTACACCTTATCGCTACGGCTCAATCCATCACGTTAAGGAAACCTGAATACTTACAAAAAAACTTTGGGGAACGCAAAACCATTTGCTCAAGTCCTTACACCCAGACGTTACTCGGGCACTGTACCGTAACGGGTGATTGCGTCATATCATATTCTTCAAGCCACACATCCGACTATGGAACTCACCACTAAAATCAACGATAAAGAAACCTATAACAGCATTGCTGCCGACTGTACCCAGCTTATGGACGAGCAGGTTTCAGCCAAGGGTGGCCTCTCAGGTATGGCCTTTAAAGCGACGTATAAAGTGGTCAAAGGCATTGGCGCAGACTACATTCCTGGGGCGATTAAGCGGCTATTGCCTGAAACGCTCAAAGCTCTCGATCCTATTTGGGCAGAAGGTAGAGAAAAAGGCGATCCGGTTGCCCATTTGAGCGAGCATAGCGATCGCACGGCTGATCTCATCTTAAGCACCACCGATGCTCGCATCGAAAACAACGGTGGCGGCATTATTGGTGCATCTTACAAAAAGCTCCGCAAATCGGTAAAGCCAGATGTGGTTGCAGCGATTCCGGATCTTGCCAAAATATTAGACAAGCACACAAAATAAGCGCACCTGTGACATAGCCATGAGTATGAGGCTACGCGATCGCTTAACTATAAGACTGCGCGATCTCTAAGGCTGCACTGTCAAAAAAATGCCGCAGACACAAAAATGCCGCAGACCTAATAGGTGCACGGCATCGCCCTCATAAGCCCCTACTGAAAAGGCGTTTGTACCTATCTTGCATAGGCCTATCAGGCTCGGATTCATCCGATAAGATTTAGATCAGCAACGCCTCTGCCTAGCCAGTAGAGCGCAAATACAATTAGGGTTTCCACGACGTAAGTAGCCAGCAATGACTGATAGAACTTGCGATCGCGACTTTCCACTAATTCCTGCCAAATCACCCATTTCCCGCTAATGTAAGCCACCGTAAACAACGCGCCTAAAATCAGCACTATCCACTGTGCTATGTGAATAAAACCCGTCGCGATGGTGGCAACAACCAGCAGAAATCCAATGATGGGACCTATAACTTTCATACGTGTCAAACTGTTCTGTACAGGTATTTCGTAAACCATTTGAGTGACTAAAAAACGCGCTGCAGGCTTAGCCATTGCAGCGCGTTCTGATCCGCCCAGACCTCTCTTTTCAAACTTCTCTCTATTTAGACTCTTTCTGTTCAGATTCTCTTTATCTAGATCTCTTCGTTCAGACCTTTTCATCCAGAGTCATTGAGGACAAACTGTTGATATGGAAACAACCATACCAACAGGGCCTAAGACTTTGATGTGTCTATGAGAGACGTCTATAAGAAATGTCTTGTGAGAGATGTGTGGGAGAGACCTTTATAAAGCACCTACTTGTTAGGCTGAGGCGTCATGCGCAAGTAAGGCTTGATTTCTGTAACGCCTTTAGGAAACTTCTTCTTCGCATCTTCTGTGGAGATAGAAGGTACAACCACGCAGTCGTCGCCATCTTTCCAGTTGCCAGGGGTTGCAACGCTCTCGTAAGCAGTGAGCTGAAGAGAATCGATGACGCGCAAGATCTCATCGAAGTTGCGGCCTGTGCTGGCAGGGTAAGTCAGTGTCAGCTTAATTTTTTTGTCAGGCGCAATGATGAAAACAGAGCGAACTGTGAGGGTGTTGCCAGTGGCAGACTCAGGATGGAGCATGCCGTATAGCGTGGCGACCTTCTTGTCATCGTCAGCCAAGATAGGGTAGTTGACGGTCGTCTTTTGAGTCTCGTCAATATCTTTGATCCACCCTTGGTGAGACTCTACGCCGTCTACGCTGAGGGCAACTGTCTTTACGTTGCGCTTCTTGAACTCATCTTGCAAAGAAGCAACCAAGCCTAGCTCAGTGGTGCAAACGGGCGTATAGTCAGCAGGGTGCGAAAAGAGGACAACCCAGCTATCGCCAGCCCACTCGTGAAAGTTGATTTCACCCATGGAAGACTTCTGTGTAAAGTCAGGAGCAATGTCGCCCAATTGAAGTGTCATATTTGAGTTACCTCTTTAATTTCGTTGCTTGGATTTCGTTACGTTGTCGGGTTTGTCTACGGGAAAACGTCTCAGTAGATTCTGCCACAATCCCCGGTATTCCGATGGGAGATGCGTAGATTTTTTAATATATGGCACTGCCCAGTCCGAGGTAAAGCGCGGTGAGGGTGCCGCTGACGCAGAGTTCGCCCGATTTTATGAGCTGTGAAATCTCGTCAATAGGTTTGGTGACCACTGCGATGTCTTCGGTGATATCTAGCTGCTGGGCTTCCGTGAAGCGTACGTTCTCGGCTTTGAATAGGTGGATGCGGTTGGTTTGCTTGACGGGGCTATTGTAAAAAGTTGCGATCGCACCCCAGTCATCTGATGTATATCCGGTTTCTTCGGCTAGCTCTCGCTTGGCGACGGTCAAAGGGGCTTCTTCGGCTTCAAACGTCCCGGCAGGCAGCTCCAGCAAAATTTTGCCAATGCCGTGACGGTATTGCCGAACAAAGACAACCTGCCCATCTGTCGTGATAGGCAGCACGGTGGCAATATCGGGTCGCTCACTCACAAAGAAGTCATCGATCACATGACCATTGGGCAGTAAAACGGTATCTTGCCTGAGTCGGTACCAGCGATGCTCAAAGGCCATTTTGGAGCTGAGGGTTTTCCATTTGTAGATAGTCGGTTGTACGGTTTTCTGCATGGTGAGTGGCTTTTGGTGATTAGGGCGTAGCGGTATTATTGACTCAATTGTTCATTTTTTTTAAGGGCAGCGATCGCTGCGAGCATCATGGCAGACACTCCTTCCCCTAGCGCATCTTCTAACAGCAAGATCCTTCTAGTTGATGACGAACCCGGTCTGCGCGAATCCGTACAGGCTTACTTAGAAGACAGTGACTTTGAAGTGCGAGTGGCTAGCAACGCGGCTGAAGGCTGGGATTTGCTTCAGCAGGAAGCGCCAAACGTGCTGATTTCAGACATTATGATGCCGCAGGTGGATGGCTATCAGTTTTTGAAGCAAGTGCGCGAAGATGCTCGCTTTAAGGGCTTGCCAGTGGTGTTTTTGACCGCACGCGGAATGACGAGCGATCGCATTCAAGGCTACAACGCTGGCGCTGATGCTTACCTCGCCAAACCCTTTGACCCCGAAGAACTCGTTGCCATCCTCAATAGCCTGATTGAGCGCCGCGCGGCCCAGACCCCTGCCACCTCTGGGGATGTGCCAGATATCGCTGTGATGGCGCGTCAAATTGAAGAAATCCGTGCCCTTTTGACTCAGCGCGGCAGCATGATTAAGCAAAACAACAGCGGCATTAAAATCGACTTTACGCCCCGCGAGCAAGATGTGCTCGATTTGGTTTCAGAAGGGCTAATGAACAAAGAGATTGCTAGCCGATTGGGCACAACCGTGCGCAACGTAGAGAAATACGTGAGTCGTTTATTTGGTAAAACCGGTACCAACAGCCGTACTGAACTAGTGCGCTATGCTTTGGAGAACGGTTTAATCACGTCTTAGCGTTGGCTTTGAGATTTCACCATCTTTCTGTTCGTTAATTCTAAAACTGACTTTGCGTTCAATGACTTTGCGTTCAAGAAGATTTTTGGGTCCCCGCAAAGTCACGACATTGTGCTCAGTTTTTTGAATAAAATTTTGTATGAATGCAGCCCAAATATACATCCCTCTCCCGATTCGTCTTTAAACCTTATCTCCCTAAAACAGAATTTCTATCCCTAAAACAGAGTCTTTCTTCTTAAAACAAATCAAAGGGGAAGGGGCCGTAGGTGCCGTTTACGTCATCCATATTTTCTTCAGTGGTGTGATAGGTAACCAGCACGCCGCGAGAGTCACCACTGTAGCCATCTAAATACCAAGCGTTTTTCAGGGTATTGAACTTGAGAAAAACGGTGCCGGTTTGCTCAGCGGGTAAATCTACATTGATGGGGTGGCTGAGGGCGGCAACGTAGCCTTTAAGCGCACTTTCGGCTTCTGTAATAGAGTCGGCGCAGATGCCGAGGGTTTGATATTCGCTGATGTCGTTGAGCCAGAGCAGTGCCTCACGGACAGATTGCTTTTGGGCGTCTGATAAATCAGGGGGGGTTTGCGACAAGCTGAATTGAATGAGCTGCTTCCGAACGGCTTTGAGCTTTGCAGTAGGGTCGGTTAGGGTGAGCGCTGCGGCAAGATCTGTAGACATAGGGATCAATAAGAAATGGGCTTATTTTGTTAGCTTACGGGTTTAGGTCAGATTATGTCCCAATCCGGGTTCACTGAAAGTAGCTGATTTTTGTGTATCGACTTCTTATGACTTACAGCTTACGAGTGGCTGATATGGCTGTAAATGAGAGGCCGCGTGAAAGGTTGCTGGCCCACGGTGCAAAGCAGCTATCGGCGGCGGAGCTGATTGCTATTTTGCTGGCGACAGGGCAGGGTAAAGGCGGATTGTCGGCGGTGGGGCTGGGGCAGTTTTTGTTACAGCACTTGGGTGAAGAGAATTTGGATGGGGATGGGCTAGCGGCGCTGAGGCAAATTTCAGTAGAGGAGCTGACCAGCGTATCAGGGATTGGCCCAGCGAAGGCCGCGACGATTTTGGCGGCATTGGAGTTAGGGAAGCGGGTGTTTCAGTCGCAGCCGCCTCAGCTTACGGTGGTGGATGATCCTGGGATTGCGGCAGCGGTGCTAGGGCACGAGCTAATGTGGCAAGATCAGGAGCGCTTTGCCGTTATTTTGCTCGATGTGCGGCATCGGATGATTGGGCATAAGGTGATTACGATTGGCTCTGCTACGGAGACGTTGGCGCATCCCAGAGATATTTTTCGGGAGGCGATTAAGCGTGGGGCGACGAGAATTATTGTGGCGCACAATCACCCTTCTGGCTGTTTGGAGCCGAGTGACGCAGATCTTTCGTTGACGCGTCAGCTGTTGGAAGGCGCGAAGTGTTTGGGCATTCCGCTGTTGGATCATTTGATTTTGGGTAATGGTGACTGGGCGAGTATTCGGCAGGTGAGCAGCTTGTGGAGTGACTTTCCGAGTGCTGCGTAGGCCACCGTAGAATGGGCTTCTGGGAATAGGGGCTTGGACGGCGGATGAGATTTATTGGGGTTGATTTGGGCTGGCAGTCTGGGGCGAGTGGATTGTGCTACTTGGCACTAGATGGCGACTCTTCACGTAACAGCACCTCGTTAGTTTTGAAAGCTTTAGATCGGCAGGCGACGGTGGAGGAGGTGCTGCTATGGATAGATGAAATGGTGCCTGCAGGTGAGCCTGCGGTTGTGGCGGTGGATGCGCCGACGCTGATTCCGAATGAGACAGGGATGCGCGTGCCGGATCGGTTAGCGCATAAACATTTCGGCAAGTATCATGCGGGTTGTTATCCCGCTAATTTAGGACGGCCTTTTGCAGCGCGGCTGGTGAAGTTTGGCCAGGATTTAGAAGCGAGGGGGTTTGTTCATGCACCGATGATGGAGCCGAGGAAAGTAGGGCGCTATCAAGTAGAGGTGTTTCCCCATCCGGCGATGGTGCAGTTGTTTAATCTGCCGAGGATTTTGAAATATAAAAAAGGGCGATTGGCGGAGCGTAGGGTTGCATTAGGGGAATTGCGATCGCACATCCTCACCCAACTCCCTCAGCAAGCGCCACCCTTGCTCATTACAGATTTACCGGCCATTCCTGAAAAAGGCAAAGCCCTCAAAGCCCTAGAAGACAAGCTAGACAGCATTATTTGCGCGTATGTGGCGGCGCACTGGTGGATGTGGGGAATCGAGCGGAACCGAACCTTAGGCAGTTGCGCAGAGGGCTATATTGTTGTGCCTGTGCCGCCCCATGCCCCAGAGCAGTTGGCACTGCTTTAACTATCGCCTTCATTATTGTCTTGATTACACTTGATTACGAAGAACGCACGGGCGGCAAAGGAGAAAGCTTGTTTATCACCTTTGCCGCCCATGGTAGCGGTTGTTTTGGTATTGGCTCAGTTTGATATTGGCTCAGTTTGATATTGGCTCAGCTTGATATTGGCTCAGCTTGATATCGGCTTAATCTTCTCCTAGTGCCTCACTGAGATTCCACGCGGCACTAATTAGCGCAATATGCGTGAACGCTTGAGGGAAGTTGCCGAGTGCTTCGCCGCTGATGCCTGTTTCTTCCGCGTATAGTCCAAGGTGATTTGCGTACGTGATCATTTCTTCAAAGATTCGCCGCGATTCATTCAGCAATTTGCCATCTGTTCTACCAGCCCGAGTCAAGGCTTCTACCAGCCAAAACGTACACAGGTTAAAGGTGCCTTCTTCCCCATCTAACCCATCTGTCGATTCGCCTTCTGCCGTGAGCGGATTATAGCGATACACCAAACTATTCGCAGTTAGGCCCCCCTCATTTGGAGATTTTCGCACCGCCTCAAGCGTTTTGAGCATTTTCGGATCGCTCGGTGCCATAAAGAAGACCAGCGGCATAATCAAGCAGCCTGCGTCCAAATCTTGGGAGCCGTATGCCTGCACAAAGGCTTGGCGATCTTCATTCCAACCATGGGCCAAAATGTCTTCATAAATTTCGTCGCGCACGGTGATCCAGCGGGCGCGCTCAGCCGGAAAAGAGCGGTTTTCAGCAATTCGCAGCGCTCTATCCACCGCCACCCAACACATCAGCCGAGAGTAGGTATGGGCCTTTTCGCCGCCGCGAGATTCCCAAATGCCTTGATCTTTGCGGTGCCAGTTATCACACACCCAGTTAGTGAGATAACGCAGGTGTGTCCAAAAATCGTGAGAAATAAACTCGCCGTATTTGTTGTAGAGGTAGGCCGAATCCATGAGCTCGCCGCAAATATCGAGCTGGAGCTGATCGAATGCGCCGTTGCCGATGCGCACAGGCTGGGATTGTTTGTAGCCTTCTAGGTGGTCAAGGCTTTCTTCTTCAATTTCTAAGCTGCCGTCAATGCGGTACATAATTTGTAGGCTGCCACCTTCGCCTAGCTCTTGGCAGCGGGCTTCTAGCCAGGTCATAAAGCCTGCTGCTTCTTCAGTGAAGCCAATCTGAATGAGGGCATAGACCGTAAAGGCCGCATCTCGAATCCAGGTGTAGCGGTAGTCCCAGTTGCGTTCGCCGCCGATTTGCTCTGGCAGGCTAGTGGTGGGTGCGGCAACAATTGCGCCGGTTGGCTCATAGGTCATGAGCTTCAGCGCGAGGGCTGAGCGTTCTACTCGGCGACGCCACCGGCCTCTATACACGCACTGAGATAGCCATTTTCGCCAGTATTGAGTGGTTTCATCAAAGAAGTCTGTGGCGGTTTGGTTGAGGTGCTTGAACTGATAGTCGGAGAGGGGAATGTAGAGGTTGGCGAGTTTATCTTGGTTGAAGGGTGTGCTGGTTTCTGGGGGTTGGGGTGAGGTCTGTTCTGTGGGGGCGGCAGTGGGGGCATCGGTGGCGTCATCGGTGGCGTCGGCAACAGCTGGCCCTGTGGGTTTGAAGATGAAGGTAACGGTTTCGCCTTCTTGGAGCGTAAACTCTGAGCAAGCGCCACGTTCATTGATGTCTAAATCGACTTGGGTGATGAGTTCAAAGTATTGGCACTGAACGCGAGCGGTGTCGCTGTTTGATGTGGCGGATGAGGCTTCAGAGGTGGGGGTATTAATGTCTTGGACGGGGCAAACGTCGTCGCAGGGGTTTTCGAGACAGGAGAAGTGAACGCCTGTGGCGGTGCGAGTGGTTTTGTGACCTGCGCGGGCGTAGTCGAAAGCGGGATAGCATTCGGCGCGGAAGGTGATGGTGTTGCGTACGGTGCGTACGGTGCGGATGATCCAGTTGCGCATCACAGTGTTGCCGAGGGGCATGAAGTCGATGACTTCGCCGACGCCACAGTCGCACAGGAAGCGAGTGATGAGGATGTTGGTTTCGGGGTAGTAGAACTGTTTGTGGTTGTCGTTCTCTACGGTGGATTCAATTTTGAAGTGGCCGCCTTTTTTGTGATCTAGCAAGGCGGCGAAGATGCTGGGGGAGTCGTGGCGGGGGTGGCAAAACCAGTCGATAGAGCCGTTGAGACCGACCATTGCGGTGGTTCTCATGTTGCCAATGATGCCGTAGTCTTCAATAGGCTGATAGCTCACGGGATTTTTGCCGATAACGTCTTTGTTGTTTTATCGCATTATCCTAGACGGTTTCTTAATGGTTAATGATTGTCGTGTGGGTAGTTTTGTTAAGTTCTGGGTTGCGATTTATTTTTGTTTGAGATTTAGCGTGCACGCTGTCATAAAGCCGTTTTAACAGAGCAGGTGTAATCTTGCTGTTGTGAGTACTTGTTTGAGCGTTGTTCATCTTCATTTGCCTTAAGTGCTCTGAGGAGTTGGGACGTTAGTGCGCCCAATGCCTCTTCCAACGTTGGAAGAACAACGTCTCTCTTTCAATCGTCTAGCGATTTGTCTCCACCGGATCTATGAGCTGAGCTGTCAACTCAAGCTGAGTTGTCAACTCAAACAGTTCGCTCAGCCAACGCTCTCCGCGCTTATATCGCGCTAGCTACTTACAGCTTTCCTGTCTGTTTTATACAAACCTTACAGATGCGCTCGCAAGATGTGCTGAAAAGAAGGGCTAAGGCTCCTTAAAGCGGATTGAGACGCTGCATAATGGCTTACTGGGTGGTCGATAGGCCGGTTTCAATTTTGCCTTCTGCCGCATGGGCGATCGCTCTTAAGTCATCCACCATTTTCTTTCTTACATCTTTCCACAGTCCTCTTTGTTCTGCTTCTAATAGCCGCTCTGCCATATCTCGTAGCGCCCAAGGGTTAGCCTTTTCAACAAACTCACGGACTTGCGAATCCAACACATAGGCATTGGCCACCCCCTCGTACATATGGTTCTCTACGCAGTGAGTGGTTGCATCGTATGCAAAGAGATAATCCACGGTGGCTGACAGTTCAAAGGCTCCTTTGTAGCCGTGGCGCATCACCCCGGCTATCCATTTGGGGTTTACAACGCGTGAGCGATAGACTCGGGCAATTTCGGCTGTCAGCGATCGCACCTTGGGATTTTCGGGCACTGCATTGTCGCCAAAATACGTCACGGGCGATTCTCCTCGGCGGGCTTTTACCGCTGCGGTCAGCCCGCCTTGGAACTGATAATAATCATCAGAATCGAGCAAATCGTGTTCGCGATTGTCTTGGTTTTGCAGCACAATTTCCATTTGGCTGAGGCGCTGATCAAACGCTTCCGGGGCGCTGTGACCATTGGCCGCGCCGGTATAGGCGTAGCCGCTCCAGTTGATGTAGGCGCGGGCCAAGTCGGCGTCGCTTTCCCAATTTTGCGCTTCAATCAGCCCTTGGAGTCCTGCTCCGTATGCACCGGGTTTGGATCCAAATATTCTGTATTGCGATCGCGCTAAGCTTTGGGCCTCATCCAATCCCTTTTGTTGCCATTCAACACATTCTTTTTTGACCTGCGCTGCCAGTGGATTCTGGTCTTCTGGTTCATCTAATTGGGCAACGGCTTGAACAACTTCATCAAAAAGAGAGATTAAATTGGGAAACGCATCTCGAAAAAATCCAGAAATGCGTAAGGTTACATCAACGCGAGGGCGGCCCAACAGCGACAGCGGCAAAATCTCAAAATCTGTGACCCGTCGGCTAGGGCCATCCCATACTGGGCGTACGCCAAGGAGGGCCATTGCTTCTGAGATATCATCTCCGCCGGTTCGCATGGCCGATGTGCCCCACATAGAGAGCCCGAGTGTGCGCGGATACTCGCCGTGTTCTTGGGTGTAGTTTTCTATCAGCATTTCGGCGGCTTTTCGGCCCACGTCCCAAGCACTTTCTGTTGGGATGGCTCGGATATCTACCGAATAGAAATTGCGGCCAGTGGGCAGCACTTCGGGGCGATTGCGCGTGGGTGCACCCGATGGCCCACTGGGAACGTAGCGTCCGTTTAAGCCATGTAGGAGATTGTCTATTTCATGGGTTGTTTTTTGAAGGTTGGGTAGTAATGTTTCAGCAATCCACGTCAGCACCTCTCGCAAAGTGATCGGAATGGCTGCGCCCGCAGGCCAAATATTGCTCACTGATTGATTGTCTATGACTGCCTCAATCAGACTATTGGCATAGTGTTCTATTTGTTCAACAACATCTCCTACGGTTCGGCAGTTAGTGAACTGAGGGCTATCTGATTGAAAGGGAAGAGAAAAGTCATCAGTTAGCGGATCGATATCGAGATGCCAAGCTTGGGCGATCGCCCGACTCAGCCCAATATGGCTTGAATTTGGATGACGAGCGATCGCGCTCACTAAATCTCTGAGCTGCCGCCCTTCTGGGCACTGCCCATAAATATGTAACCCATCTCGAATTTGGGCTTCTTTCAGCTCGCAAAGGTAACCATCAATATGGGTTAAAAGTGTTGCAATCGGGGAGTGAGAACCTAGATCTAACTCTTTTTGAAGACTGGTATCATCTAACAAAGAGAGAATTTTAGGCGCAATAATAGCCAGCCTTGAAGGATCTAAATTCTGCGCCTCGTAATATTCATCAACGAGAGATTCTAGCTGTTGTAGTGGCCCATACAGTTCGGCTCGGGTCATGGGCGGGGTGAGATGGTCGAGAATGACCGCTTGCGATCGCCGTTTGGCCTGTGCCCCTTCACCCGGATCATTCACAATAAACGGATAAAAATGCGGCATTGGCCCAAAGGCTGCTTCGGGATAGCAGGATTCCGATAGCGCAATTCCTTTCCCAGGCAGCCACTCAAGGTTTCCGTGCTTGCCCACATGTACAATTGCTTGCGCCTTAAAGCGATTTCGTAGCCAGTGATAAAACCCAAGGTAAGCATGGGTCGGCGCTAAGTCTGGTGCGTGATAGTTAAGGCTAGGGTCAATGTCATAGCCTCGGCTGGGCTGAATGCCCACAAACACATTGCCAAACTGGATGCCCGAAATGGGTAGCTCAGTGGTTGCTTTAGCCGTTTGCCCAGCTGTTGGCTGCGGCCCAAATCGTGTCCACTCTGTAGCGGCATTGCCCCAACGGCTGGTCACACCCTCTTGCACCGCCACCGGCAGCGTTGCAAAGCACGTTTGATAGTCTTGTTCACTTAGGCTTTGGTTCACAGGGCGCAGACCGTGGCCTTCTGGATCGTTGGTGATGCCTTGGGCGAGCTGTGCCATTAGCTCATCACCCGAGGCAGGCAAATCACTAACGGTATAGCCTGCCTGCTGCAAGGCCACCAAAATATTTAGGCAGCTAGCGGGCGTATCTAGTCCAACGCCATTGGCCATGCGGCCATCTCGGTTGGGATAGTTGGCGAGAATGAGGGCAATTTTGCGGTCTTTGGGAGGGGTGCTTTGGAGATGGCACCAACGGGCAGCTAGATCCGCCACAAATTGAACGCGATCGCGCTGCGGTTCATACATCACAACTTCTGTTTGCAAGGCGTTGGGCGCTGTTTCTGTTTGTGCGGCTTTAAACGAAACTGTGCGGGTGATAATGCGCCCGTCCACTTCGGGGAGGGCCACATTCATGGCAATATCTCTGGGCGTTAGTCCTTGTGGGTGAGACTGCCAATATTCAAGGGGACTGCCGCTACAGATGGCCTGAAGGACAGGCACATCTAAGGTTTGCCAAAGGCTTGCTTTTGCAGAAGAAGAGGCTGAACTAGAGGTGCTAGTTGCCAGACTCGTAATGGCAAAGCTAGTCGTATTGATCAGCAGTTTGAGGGTGTGTTGCTGACAGTGTTCAATCAGCGATCTCTGAATTTCTTTATCTTTTAGAGAGGAGACATAAATGGGCACAGGGGTAAGACCCTGCTGCGCGATCGCCGCTGAAAGGGATTCGATGACCCGTGTATTCCCTGCTAGGTAATGTGCTTTATAAAAGAGGATACCAACGGATAATGATGAGCGTTGTAATGGTTGTTTATGAAGTATCTGTTTATCAATTAATGTACTTAATAATTCATTTGAAGCATCTTTTCTTAATGTCTGAAACGATGACTTGGGAATAGAAGATGGGGACGTTTGAGATATTAAAAAATTAGGTGTGAAAACGCCGATGTTTGGAATATTTTGTGGTGGCGGCGGGGCAAAGTTTGTTGCAAAATACTGGTCGCAAATATACATAAGTGCATGGCGCACGTTATCGACCCCGCCCGTACAAAAATAACGCCAAAGCTGATTAACAACGGCAAAAGGCACCGTAGAATGGCCCATCAAATCCAGGTCAGGGCGGTCATCGCCAGGCATTACGATCAGGGCAATTTCTGCACTGGCGGCGAGTTCTTTGAGCACCTCTAATCCATAAGACCAGTAGGCTCTACCCCCCAGTACCCGCAAAATAATCAGCTTAGAGTGGCTTAAAACCTCATCTGCATACGTATCTATGGTGAGCTGCTGCTGGAGCTGAAGCAAATTGACGGCGCGGATGTCTGGAAAGGGCGTAGATTGCTGCGAAATAGCCTGAGCGATCGCGGCAATATCTGTATCGGCAGCTGTGAGTAAAACAATGGGCGCGGGCGTTTGCTCGATGAAAACAACACCCTCCGTGTTACTATTCCACCCGCCTGGTGTCGCTGCTAATCGATGCATAAAATTGCCTAACAAATTGAATCGTATATTGAAATATAAAAGAACTGTTTGGATAACACTACCTGCTGTAAAACCAGCGTTAGTATGATGGCCACAGATGATTCAGATTTAGACAAAAAAGAGAGCGTATATTCTCTCAATAAAATTATGTTTCTTGTCCTAAAAGCTAATAGTATTTGACACTAATCGTTCGTGAAGCAATTCTATTTTCTTTTAGTACCTTTTCTTTATCCCCACTTTTCTTTATCTCCAGAGGCTATCTCTGGTTAGCCTGCTCGAAAGTCGTCAGATACCCATGATTTAGGAGCATTTTTAACGTTAAGCAGCATTTACGTGACATTCGCTGAGTGATATTAGCGGCAGGCGATATTTAGATATCAGTTAGATATCCGCCGAACATATGAGCCGACAATATCTGCCGACAGTATCAGTCGATATCCAATGCTTCGAGGTTAAAAAGAGCGAAAAATCGCCAATCTTCAGATATTTCTTTTATATAAAGTCTTAATAAGCCTGGTTATTTATCTAAAGTGCTGCGTAGCAGTGTGTATTTCTCGTTCTTGTCACTAGGCCCTTTTTCGTTAGGTAAGCAAACTCATATGCAAACTTCTGAGCACATCATTGCTTATCAAACCGTCTCTCTAGGCGCCTATCAGCGTTTGCGAGAAACCTTGCTACAGCAGTCACACTCGTTTGATTCAGTTGATCAAGTAGAAGGCGCTGATCAGGCAGGCGGGTTCGTTTTAATGCGCTCAAGTGCGCTAAATGTTCTGCTGACGGCCGTAAAACTGACTGAAGACAAACGGGCGACAGGGGAGAAACTGGCGAATGTCTCGCCTGAAGACGCGGGGGCTGAGTATCGAGTGGGCTTGACCTTTGATGATCAGGCGATCGCTGTGTTTACGCAGCACTCACGCCCAGACCAGATAAGGCCAGACCCGTTCAAATCAGACCAGTTTAGGCCAGACCAGTTCAGACCAGAGCAATTCAGCCCAGATCAGTTAAGGCAAGATCAATTTAGGCCAGAAGAACCCCATGCCACCAGTCATTCATCTCGTCGAGGACGTTCATCTATTCATGGCAGCATGGCAGAGCATGGCGGCATGGCAGAGCATGGCGGCATGACAGAGCATCGCGCTGCTAACTC
Organism: Phormidesmis sp.; assembly: GCA_045110585.1. Taxonomy (GTDB): domain Bacteria; phylum Cyanobacteriota; class Cyanobacteriia; order Phormidesmidales; family Phormidesmidaceae; genus Phormidesmis. The sequence goes on from JBGCGG010000063.1 coordinate 13,805, forward strand.
AGGGGCTGTTCATGCACGTTCCCAAGGGGCAATCTCGCAAGAAGACAGATTAATTGCTCAAAAGTCTTTTGTTTTAGGCTGGGCCAAAAACCTAGCCGTCTCTCCAGAAGGCGATAGTCAGCCCACCCAAACCGCGTTGGATCATCAGTTGCAGCAGAGCTTATTGCTCGACCAAGTGATTACCCGCATTCGCCACAGCTTAGATTTATCAGCGATTTTAGAAACGACCGTTGCTCAAGTGAGAGAGTTCTTATCGGCGGATAGATTGGTTCTATATCAGTTCGATCAGTTTGAGCTGGTGGGAGAGACGCCGCAGCAGGCATCTACCGATGCAGAAAATCTATCTTCAGCGCAAGCTGATAAGGTAGAAGTCGCCGCATCTGTACCTAAGGAACGCACCTCTCCTCATTCTCCTTCTAAGGTCGGCCGCTCTATTTACTCAGGTCATGTAACCTACGAATCCAGAGTGTCTGACGACATTCCAACGGTTCTGCATCTTTCTGAGAAAGAATGCTTTTCTCCGACGCAGGCAGGCCGCCATGCCCGTTATCTGATGGGGCAGCCGATTGCTGTTAATAATGTCGATGAAGGTTATCGAGATATTCCCTGTTTACTTAACTTTTTGCGTCAGGCCAACGTTAAGTCCAAAATTATTGCGCCTATTATTGTTCAAGACCAGCTCTGGGGATTGTTAATTGCCCATCAGTGCCATACCTACCGAACTTGGGAAAAGTCAGAAGCTGTCTTTCTGCAACACATTGCTGAACATTTGGCCGTTGCAATCAGCCAGGCGTCTTTATATCAGCAGCTTCGTCAGCAAACGGTGAGCCTAGAAAGCTGTGTGATAGAGCGTACGCAGAGTCTGCATGATGCACTGATAGCGGCTGAGTCGGCCAATATTACTAAGGACGAGTTTCTCTCGACCATGAGTCATGAGTTAAGAACGCCGCTGACCTACATTATTGGGATGTCAGCGACGCTGTTGCGTTGGTCATTAGGAGAGCTAAATGATCGTCAGCGGAGCTATCTGAAAACCATTAATCAAAGTGGTGAACAGTTACTGAAGGTAATCAATGACATTCTGGAATTTGCCAGTGTGGAGTCGGGGCGATCGCTGCTCGATGCCAGTACGCTCTCTTTAAGTCAGTTTATTGAGCGCGTGGTGACCAGCCATCAGCCTATGGCCAAGCAGCAAGAGGTGGCTCTGAATTTAAGTGTTGAGGTTTCGCCAGAGGAAGACTGGATAGAAGCCGATGATAAACGGCTACAGCAAATCGTCGATAACTTGATTCATAACGCGATTAAGTTTACGGGGGCAGGCGGTCAAGTCACGGTACGGGTGTGGCGAGAGTCTCAATCGGTTATTTTTCAGGTAAAAGATACGGGTATTGGCATTCCTGAATCCCAGCAGGACGAGCTTTTTCAGAAATTCAAGCAGCTAGAGTCCCCATTTCAGCGGCAGTACTCGGGCACTGGATTAGGGCTGGCGATGACCAAGCGCCTGGTGGAGCTGCACGGCGGTACGATTCAGGTGCGCTCCAAAGTCGCAAAAGGCTCTACCTTTACAGTTCGGCTGCCCGCATATGGTGAGCTGGCCGCTGCACTTGAAAAGCGTCCTGATACTTTAGAGTCAACGCTGCTGCAAACCCATCCTAAGCGGGTGATCTTGCTAGAGGAAGATGAAAACAATGCTGCGATCGCCTGTGAAATGCTGACCGCTGCTGGGTACGAAGTTATTTGGCTGATCGAATCTCATCAGCTCCCCGATCAGCTCAGTACCCTCAAGCCTGCGCTCCTGATTGCCGACCTCTCCTTACTAAGTCCTGATCTTGGCAGCATAAAAACAATCCAACACACCATCACTGCGCTAAACACCAAGGTGCTCGCCATTTCCACAGAGCAAACGTTTAATCACTCAGCGATGGCCCATCACGATATTTTGCACAAGCCCCTCGATCCTAAAGCGTTGCTAGGCAAAGTAAAGCAGCTGGCATAGGGCTGAGCGGTGAGTTTAATCCAAGGCTGATTCAAGGCTAATTTGTGCGAGGTTGGCGGCACTCAGGTTTGGCTGGCCTAACTGTGAATGGCTTCAATTCGGTGATCGTTCGGGAATTACGCCTCCGTGCCGAGTGTCCCGATTAGACTCCCTTGTTACGATATGTGGGAATAGACACATTACGTAACCCAAAATGGGGAAGACATATGCCCATTAAAAAGGATAAAAAGCCGCAGCAGCGAAAAGCGGCGAACTGGGTGCTTATTGCCATTAGCGCCGTTCTGCTGATCAGCACGTTTTTGCCCAATTCATTTAGTCAAAAGGCCGAGCGCGTTCCGTACAGCGCCTTTATCGATCAGGTCAAAGCGCATGATGTTTTGAATGCGAATGTTGGCGACAAGCAGATCCAGTATCAGCTCGAAGAAGGCGGTGCGGTGTACGAAACCATCCCCGTTTTTGATTTGAATTTGCCTACGCTCTTGCAAGATAACGGCGTAGAATTTTCAGCGCCTGCGCCATCTGGCAATGCTTGGTTTGGCAGCTTGCTGAGCTGGGTAATTCCGCCATTAATTTTTGTGGGTGTGTGGCAGTTCTTCCTCGCGCGCGGTCAGCGCGGTGGTCAAGGCGGCGTCTTTTCGATTGGCAAAAGCCGCGCCAAGGTTTACGTAGAAGATGAAGATACCAAGACAACCTTTGCCGATGTGGCGGGCGTTGATGAGGCCAAAACTGAGCTGGTTGAAATTGTAGACTTTTTGCAGAACTCTAAGCGATTTACAGACTTAGGGGCACGGATTCCGAAGGGCGTATTGCTTGTGGGGCCGCCCGGCACGGGTAAAACACTGCTGGCTAAAGCGGTGGCGGGTGAAGCAGGCGTGCCGTTCTTTAGTATCTCAGGGTCTGAGTTTATTGAGATGTTTGTGGGCGTTGGCTCTTCGCGGGTGCGCGATTTGTTTGAACAGGCCAAAAAACAAGCGCCCTGCATCATTTTTATTGATGAGCTAGACGCGATTGGTAAGTCTCGGGCATCGGGTGGTTTTTATGGCGGTAACGATGAGCGCGAGCAAACCTTAAATCAGCTCTTGGCTGAAATGGATGGCTTCGGCGCTGGGGAAGACACGATTATTGTGCTGGCTGCGACGAACAGACCAGAGACGTTAGATCCGGCTTTGCTAAGGCCCGGACGCTTTGATCGTCAGGTGCTGGTAGACAGACCCGATTTGAAAGGGCGTCAGGCGATCTTGAATATTCATGCAGCGGAAGTGAAGCTTGCAGCGGAAGTGGATTTGACTGCGATCGCCACTCGCACACCCGGATTTGCAGGTGCAGATTTGGCTAACCTTGTAAACGAAGCGGCGCTGCTGGCTGCCCGTAATCATCGGGAAGCCGTAGAGCAGCAAGACTTCGCCGAAGCGATTGAGCGGGTTGTCGCTGGTTTGGAAAAGCGCAGCCGCGTCCTCAACGATAAGGAAAAAGAAATCGTTGCTTATCACGAAGTCGGTCATGCTTTAGTGGGTGCTGCAATGCCTGGCTCCGACGAAGTCGAAAAGATTTCAATTGTGCCAAGAGGTATGGCCGCACTGGGTTACACCCTACAGCTACCAACCGAAGATCGATTCTTGCGTGACGAAGCTGAGCTGAAGGGGCAAATTGCCACGATGCTGGGTGGTCGCTCTGCGGAAGAAGTCGTATTCGGTTCTATTACAACGGGCGCGGCAAACGATTTGCAGCGAGCCACAGATGTGGCGGAACAAATGGTGACCAGCTACGGCATGAGCGAAGTGCTGGGGCCGTTGGCTTATGATCGCAGTAAGCAAAACACCTTCTTAGATAATGGTTCTATGCCGAATGCTCGCCGTTTGGTGAGTGATGAAACGGCCAAGGCGATTGATGAAGAAGTCAAGTCGATTGTAGAATCTGCCCATCAGCGGGCGCTGAGTATCTTGCGAGATAACCGTGACTTACTAGCAGAAATTTCGCAGCTACTGCTCAAAGAAGAAGTGATTGAAGGCGATCGCCTGCGTGACATGCTAGCTAAAGTAAAGCTCAACGTACCTGATAGCGCTGTAGAAGATGCGCGACAGGCGGTAGAGGTATAGGCTTCAAATTAGCCCAGCTGATATCTCCTCAATTTGATAAGTAAGTCAAAAGCAGCGGGTAACCTTTCACGGGAACTGGCTGCTTTTGACATTAATCCTTTTTGAAATGAACCCTGCCACTAATGAAATCTATTTTCATTAGTGGCAGGGTTCATTTCATGCCTAATCTCTAATTCATAAGAGGTAATAGATATTAGAGATTAGGCATGAAATATACAGCTCGAACCCTGCTGATTCGTTATCTTGAAAGGTGAATCCGCTAAACCTTGAGCGCTCAAGCTTAAAGATACGTAAGTGAAAGATGTGCAAGTAATAAAAGACGGTTGATGAATAAAGACATCGTAATTACATGGGACGCAGAAACTGTTTTATGATCTTGAAGGCGACGGCATATTGCCCGTTACTGTTCCTACTCGCCTAATCTCTTGTCTTTTCAGGCTTTTGTCTTTTCAGGCCGTTTTCTTAGGCTGCCTTTTGTCTTTGCTGCCGCCATCTCGCACTGCTTCTGATTTGCCCACTTTTTATTTTCAACGTCATGCAAACAAAAAGAGGGCACCTCAACTGCTCAGCGCCCCATACACCTGTTAGCACCCCGCGCCAAAAACAGGGCGCTATCAAGTCTAAGCGTCGTCGAGGGTTACCTGGCCCGGTTGAAGTATTTTTCTGGGCGATCGCGCTGATTGTGGTTGCGCCGGTCGCTGGTGTCGCTTATCTGCGCTACCAACAGCAGTTTCTAGATCCGCCCGTTGCGCTGGTTTTGGGGGGCGCGCCCGAGCGCGAACAGTTCGCAGCGCAGTTTGCCAAAGCTCATCCCCATGTCAGAATTTGGGTTTCTTCTGGCAGCAACCCCGAATATGCGCGCTGGGTATTTGATCAAGCGCAGGTGCCAAACGAACAGTGGGCGCTCGACTACCAGGCCGTCGATACGGTTACCAATTTCACAACGCTGGTAGACAAACTAGAGTCTCGACAAATCGATCAGGTCTATCTCATTACGTCTGACTACCACATGCGTAGAGCCAGTGTGGTTGCTCAGATTGTATTAGGGAGCAGAGGCATTAACTTTAAGCCGGTGGCCATTCCTACTGAGCACGATCCGGAAAGGCCAGAGACCCTTGCTAGGGATGTTCGCGATGGACTGCGATCGCTGCTTTGGGTCGTGACAGGCAAAACAGGCTCCGAATTGAAACAAAGCTTTAGTCGCAGCGCTCAGCCGTAGTCGGCTTAGCTTGTGTTTTGCTTAGTTGGCATAACCTTTAGTCTTCTCAGTCAATGGTTCATGCAGAATGGTTCATGCAGAATGGTTTGCTTAGTTCATCGCTAGTTTAGCCCATACTCTGCTTAACTAGCAGTTCGCTTAGCCAATAGTTCTAATCGTAAAAAAATGACAGCGACAACGCCTTCAAATAGTCAAAACTCCACTTCTGACCCTTCTCCACAAGCTTCGCCCTACACGCAAACTCAACTTAAAGTATGGCTACGGGGTTTGCTGAGCATTGCTTGGGCCGATGGCCACTTTGAAGACGCTGAGAAAAAAATGATCCACATCATGGTGGAATCAGAATTTGCACCCGGTACAGACTTTGAGACCCTAGACCCTATTGAGCCAGCTGATCTGGCAAAAGAACTGCACCTAGATAATGCCGCTGCTCAGAACTTTCTACGAATGGCTGTGATGGTCGCTTTGGCGAACGGCATTTATTCTGAAGCGGAAGATAAAAAAATCATGGCCTTCGCCGAAGCACTTTCTATCGAAGAAGCGGCGCTGACCTCTATTCGGACAATGCTGCAAGGCTTAAGGACACTGGATGCTAAAGCGGCCGCCTCCACTCAAGCCGCCTCTACTCAATCCGCCTCCACTCAATCCGATAAACCTAGCTTAGGCAAAAAGGTTTCCACGCTAGGTAAGGCCGTCAGTGATGCAGAACCGCTGAAGCCAGCCCGTGATTGGCTCGATCAGCTCACCATAGAAGATCCGCGACTAGCCAGATTTGTCTGTAGACTGGTGCCCTCCCAATGCCCGTTTGAACGGGACGTCACCATTTTCGGTCGCAAAGTCATACATATTCCCCTAATGTGCAAAATTAATCCCTTATACGAGCAATTAGTCGGACTCCGGTTTAGAGCGTTGAACTACCTTGCAGACGATTGTGGTGAAGACGTAACGCCATACGTGTAGCATCACTGATGTCAGGGCAGACGGGCTGTAATGTATCTGCATGGAAACAAGTTCAGCTGATATTTTAGTCGCCGATATTTTAGTAGTCGGTGGGGGCGCGGGCGCTACGGCTGCGGCACTTCAGGCTGCCAGACGCAATGCTAATTTGCGTGTGATATTGGTTTCAGAGCTGCCTTGGCTAGGGGGCATGCTGACATCGGCTGGTGTGTCTGCGCCGGATGGAAATGAATTAGCCGCGTTTCAAACGGGCATTTGGGGGGCGTTTTTAAAGGCGCTGAGGCAACGGCATCCCGGCGGTTTAGATAACGGCTGGGTGAGCTTTTTTACATACTCTCCGGCAGTTGGCGCACAGATTTTTGCCGATTGGGTCGCGGCGCTGCCGAATTTGCAGTGGATTTCAGGGCAAAGGGCGAGGGCGGTGTTGCGATCGCCCGTAAATGCCATCATCGGTGTCCAGTTTGATACGGTTACCGTCAACGCCAAAATTACGCTCGATGGCACCGAACTCGGCGATTTATTGGCGTTAGGCGAGGTTCCTCACCGGTGGGGATGGGAAACGCAATCCGCATGGCAAGAACCTAGCGCCCCAGTCTCTTTAACAGATCCTGCCGACCCGCTCTATGCCATTACCCAACGCTACCCTGTGCAGTCCCCCACTTGGGTTGTGGTCATGCAAGACTACGGCACACAGAACGGCACGGAGACAGCGCCCATTATTCAAGCGCCGCCGGTGTGTACCCCCGATAGCGAATTTGAAGGGGCTTGGGCGAACTGCGGAGACGGTGAAGCCAGTTCCACAACCGCCAGTGGCGAAGTTTGTTTGAACTATGGCCGTTTGCCCAATGGTCAGCTGATGATCAATTGGCCGCACCATGGCAATGACTATGGCGTAGGGTTGCAGCGGCTAATTGAATCTGATCAAGCCAGAGTAGAGTATGGCCAAGCAGCTCAGTGGCATAGTCAATCGTTTGCCCGCTACATCCAGCGCCGGTTAGGTCGCCGCTATGGCTTGGCCCAAGCCCTTTTTCCCAGCTCTAAACACTCACCAGGCGGTGCCTTTGCGCTGATGCCTTACTACCGAGAGAGCCGGAGAGTCATTGGCCTGCAAACCGTGAGTGAACCAGATATTTTGCCAATGGCAGGGATGCAGGTGGCCGCATTGCCCATGAATAAGCAGGGTGAAATGAGTGCGATCGCCTACGGAAACTATCCCAACGATCACCATTATCCTGGCTACGAAATGCCCTTAGCGCCCAAATTTATTCGCTGGGGTGGGCGCATGACCGGAACCCCATTTACCATCCCTTACGAAGCGCTTGTTCCCAAGGCCGTAGATGGTCTGCTTATGTGCGAAAAAAATATTTCGGTTTCACACATCGCCAATGGTGCCACCCGGTTGCAGCCCGTGGTGTTAGGGGTAGGGCAAGCCGCAGGTATGGCCGCCGCTCTGTGCCTAGAGAATGGCTATCAGCCCAGAGAACTCAGCGAAAAGAAAGCAGTGCACACCCTGCAACAGGCTTTACTCTCGGATCCTGCTGCCCCTGCTGCGCTGATTCCCTTGTTTGATTTATCACCTGAACACCCTCAGTGGTATGCCGTTCAAAACCATTATCTTTCGCATCCAGAAACCTATCCTAGTAGCGGTTATTACGCAGCTACTAAAATGCGTTTTTCTACTGATCTATTTATTCAACCGCCCACTCAAAACGTTATCTCTGTTAAAGGCTGCTTTTTCTCAAATGGAGAAGGACAATATGAAATCACACAAAAAACAGATGATAAACTTCCAAAAACCATACTTTTGGTAACAGTTAGATCGGAAATTACGGAGCTATTTGTGAAGATATTGAACGGGCAGCGAGTAGATATTCTAGGTGTATGGAACTCTGCTGGGAAATGGTTACTTTGCGAGCGAATAGAACTGCTGTAATTTGGGTCAATTCTTCACATATATCTTCCTGACTTTATAGAGAGTCAACGTAACAGTGAATAACGACTTGGAAATCACTTAGCAATCATGCTGACCTCTTACCAACCCCTACTCGGCGTCCTCACCGCCGTCTTATGTGCCACCGGTATGGTTTCTCAGAACGATTCGAAAGGCTTCCCCTCGGCCCTAGACGAATCTTCTCAGCGCCAGCCGATGGAGATTGCCTATCGAGGGAGTGGTCGTTTAGACGAGCAACCTGACAGTGGTGATTACGCTCAAAGCAAATCCGATCTCATTGCTCATCGAGGCAGCGGACGCATTCATCCCCAACGTTTGTAGTTCGTATCCTTCCTCGTATCCAGTCGGGGCTGCCTGCTTGGCATGTTGCTTCTGGTATCTTCCCTAGCGCCCGCAAATCAACTGAGAATAGCTTTTATTAATGAACATCCGCATACGGTGTAGAATAGGCGAAAGTAAAGACTTGTGAATATGAGCCTTTACCTGTGTAGCTGTCTGTGCACAGTTTTTAGCCTCTGTGAGGATTCACAAGGATTTGCAAATGCTGGTTTTGAATAGAAAACCGCGCTCTGAATATATTTTGAATTGAATATATTTTGAATATTTGGATTTGAATACTCAGATTTAAATATCTAGAGCGATACTCTGACCGTTGCTGCCTTCCCACTAAGCTGTTTTTCTAAGCCCAGGTTTCTATCTGGTTAGCCCCCGCCGCTAAGACCTGTTTTTTACGATTTTTTCTGTGCATTCTATATATTGAGCATTTCCGCTTAATTGAGTTTTGATGACCAGCAACACCGATTTAGTCAAAAAACTAGAACCCAGCTCCATTGATGAGATCATGATGTACTTGGCGTTCAGTGCCATGTGCACCGGAGGCCATCGACACGGAGCGTTTTTAGATGCAGCGGCTACGGCAGCCAAATGCGCTATCTACACTACCTATGTAGAGCAGAACAAAAATCTGCGCATGACAGGTCACTTGCACCACATTGAGCCAAAGCGCGTGAAGGCGATTGTGGAAGAGATGCAGGCTGCGCTGACAGAAGGCAAGCTGCTCAAAATGCTCGGGTCTCAAGAGCCTGGCTATCTCATTCAGCTGCCCCATGTATGGCTACAGAAATATACGTGGGAGCCTGGCGAGTTTCGTGTGCCTGGATCCAGCCTTAGCTCCGAAGAGAAGCGCCAGGTCGAAGCTAAGCTCAAGGCGGCAAAGTTGCCAGAACCGTTGCCGAATGCCCAGTTGCTGACAGGCTTTCAGTTCATGGACCTGATTGATTTCTTGCATACGCGATCGCAAGAAACCTTGCCCGAAGAGCGTCGTATGGCGCTAAGTGATGCCCTTGCCGAGCATATCCGTCGTCGGCTTATTTACGCAGGCACCGTCGCCCGCATCGATTCTCCCATCGGGGGCATGCCTTTCTACGCCCTCACCCGCGCATCCTATTCTCCGGTTGGCGCAGAAGAACGGGCCTACACCATGATGGATGACACCGCTCGATACTTCCGCCTCATGCGTGAATGGGCTGACTGTGACAAAGACACCCGTCGCATTCTGGAAGAATTAAACATTCCTGAAGACAAGCGCGAAACAGCTTTTAACGAGCTGGACGATCTCATCAGCGCTTGGGCCAATAAGTATCACGATGATGCCGGTCAGCCCACCGTGGTTCAGATGGCCATGGGTGATAGTGATTCGCCCCACTAGCACCGAATGAATGACGCCGGATAAATGGCGCTGAGAAAAGGCGCTGAGAAATGGTACCGAGAAATGGTGCCGAACAAATTATTGCAATACGATAATCCCCGTAGAGAGCAGTCTGCGGGGATTATCGTATTGCAATACAAATGGGTGAGCTGTGAAGAAAAAAAGGCATAGCTGTAGGGAATACTAGCGCTGGTTATTGGTCTAGTTATTTGGATATGTCTTTGCAAATTGCCTATCTCTCCCAGGGACGGCTGTTTCTTCATCAAGAAGATGCACCGTTGAAAGAAATTGAGAGTGACTTTGGCAAACAGCTTCAGCAGCGCCGGCTAAAAGTTAAGCGCAAGCAGGTGATGAGGAATCAAGGCATTCAGGCCATGAGTATGTCGCCGCAAATGCTCAAGCAAATGCAACAGCAAGCAGAAGCGACTAGTCCTGTGTTTATTACGAGCATCTGCGCATTGGATGATGGTCAGCTGGCCTATAGCTTAGAGTCAGAAGATATGGGCGGTCTGTTTCGTTTTGACCCTAAAACAGATCGAGAGACTCGACTGTTTCACAGCACTGATTTTCATGTCAGTTATTTAGACTTTGATCCACAGCAGAACCTTATTGCTTGCACCAAGGCTTATAAAACGGGCAGCATCAACCTGGCCACCCTACAGCCAGATGCGATTAGGCCGATGGATATTACAGAAGGAGATTCTGTTGATATTGCGCCGAGATGGATTGGGCATAAGGCGCTGGTGTATCAGTCAGCAGGGGTAAGCCGCAACGAAGATGGATATGTGGGCGCTAGAGCCCCTTTCTCCATCGAGAAATTTGATCCGGTTCATCAGTCCATCAGCACCCTAGCGGAAGATCCCAAATCTGATTTGCTTGGCCCTCAAATGGATGAAAGCGGCCTACTTTACTACATTCGCCGACCTTATAAAGCTGGTTATGCTGCGTTAGGCGTGTTGCCAGCCCTAAAGGAAGTGCTGCTGGTGCCGTGGCGGTTGGTAATGGCGATATGGGGCTTTTTTAATTCGTTTACGGTGATGTTTACTGGGCGGCCTCTGATTACGGCTGACACTCAGCAAAAAATGACACCGCAAACAAAACTCAAAGCTTGGGGAGAAGCGCTTTCTCCTCAAAACCAGCATAAGAAACATCAAAAAGAGGCAGATGCCCCTGCATTAGTGCCGAGTAGTTGGGAGCTGGTGCGACAAGGTGTACAGGGCGTTCCTGAAGTGTTGGCAACTGCTGTCCTCTCTTATGACTTGGCGGCGGATGGCCGCATTGTTTATACCAATGGGAGTGGTGTGTATTTGATTGAACCCAATGGCAAGTCGTCACGGGTGACGGTAGGTAAGCTTATTGAGTCTGTGAAATTTGTGTAGCACTGTCGAGCCTACTGTCGAGCCTGTGCGGGCAACGCGTGCGATCACCGGCTCGACATGGTAGATATGCATGAGAGATGGTTTATAGCAGTGGACTTAAGGTGCTGCCTGAAGCTACGACATCTTCTGCATGGATAATTCGCTTTCTCAAACGAGAAAGTGTTAATTCGTCTTGGACGAGTTGCTCTTTGTAACTGCGTTGCCACACAGGAGAGCCTGGCTGATTTCGAATCAGATTAATGCGCTTAGCAGTGGCTGCTTTGAACCTGGCTACAAATGAAGTGAGTAGGCGAGGTTTACTAGAGGTGGCATGGCCATCCGGATTCTGATGCTTTACGTGGATGAGCGCATGAAGACCGTCTGGGAAAATGACCCACTGGTCTACGTCAATATTTTGGTATTGGGAAATGAGCGAAAGCTCGTCTGCTGCGATTTGAGTGAGTGCAGAGGCTATGGCAGGCAGTGCATTTGTTGGTTGGATCTCTGCCTTCAGCCCGTTTTCTATCAGCCCATCTGCAGCTGAATCGAACAGAGCAATTCCGTTATGAGTTTGAAGGCGCACGTAGTAGAGCGCCGTCTGGATCGATGAAGATTGGAATCTGGATGCTTTTATCAATGGACGCCCTGAACCACTGCAAAGTGCCTGTCGTTAGACTGCCCAGCTGGTGTGTGAAAGTCGCGTGAAACGCGACAAGATGGGCGCAAATTAACCTGCTTGCCAAACTGCCTGTGTGTAGGGGCTGCGTGTAAGGGGAGTGCTTAAAGATGGCCCCTGAAGTGAATGTGTGCCTTTTTCTCCGATTCACGCGTGAGATGCATGCTTGAGATGCGTGAGTATGATGGGCGATCAGGCTGTGTATACAAACAAAAAGAGAGACCCATTTGGATTACTCCTGGGTCTCTCTTTACGGAAGGATTGTTTATGGAAAGATTGGTTGTGTTGTTTGGGTGTGTTGATGGTGGCTTGGCTGGGTTATTAATGCCTGCTTTTAGGCGCTGTCCTAGCCGCTTTTGCCTTTTCATGTACTGGCGCTGTTTTGCAGAACCGCCTCGCCCTTTATGATTGCGTCCTTTGCGGCGTGGCGACTCCCAGCGCTTGAGCTGCTGAGCCATAGGAATGTTCCGTTTCTATCAATAGCTCCTTTATGTTAACAACCGCGATTGGCATTAACAACAGCTAGTAAAGATGGGCAAGGAGAGACTCGAACTCTCACAACCGAAGTCGCCACATTTTGAGTGTGGTGCGTCTACCAATTCCGCCACTTGCCCGGTAGGTTTTTTAGTATACAGAATTGAGTGCCTTTGTTGCAGGCAAATTTTGGGCTATGGGTAAGAAAAAGGACAGTGTTTTATCTTTTGGCCTCTACCCATTCAATCCTCTGGCGGTTCTACCAGTTTCTCCAGCCGCCTTTGGCCGTGTCTTTTTGGGTTTCTTCTGCCGTACGATGACTGCTAAGGAGGGATTGGTAGGCGGGTGTGCTGGCCCAGCGGTCTATTTCTCGTGCCCTTAGCACTGGGACAGGATGACTGAGATCGTCTGTTTTCATTCGTTTCAGCATTTCGCCTGTCTCACTTTCACTGATGGCATCGTAAGAGCGAGCTTGATCGATAAAGGCGTCTAGGTTGAGTTGAGCGGAGAGGGTGGGCGATCCACCAGAGAGCTTCATGAGCACAGAGGCCACGGTGCGAGCGTCTTGAGTGGCGAGGAGGGCTGCGCGATCGCATGTGAATTCAGCGCAGCGAACCCATTCCATAATTTGTGACTGCCAGGTTTGCATGAGTACGCCGCCGAAAGGAAGCTGACTGGTTGCCAAGCTGAGCAGATTAGCGAGGGTAAGGTATACGCCATGGTCGCACTTGAGATGACCTAGCTCATGGCCAATAACGGCTTGAACTTCAGCCGCATTTAGCAGCTCAATAAGTGAGGTGTGAACAACGATAAACGGTTGTTTCCCCCGCATGGCAAAGGTGTATGCGTTAGGGACAGGATGCTGTTTGATGTAGAGCTGGGGAACGTCGAGATCAAGAATCTCGCAGGCTTCTGTCAGGGCGTGATGGAGATCGGGAAGTTGGTTTGGGCCAACGAGCACACTGGCGGCGATATTTTCTAAATAAAAAAATTGCTCACCCATAGGGCCAAGCAGGCTACGAATCGCAACGTCGAGCCCTGGGAGACGTTTTAGGGCCTGTGTTGCTTGTTGATCTAAGGGATGGCGGAAGTGGTCGGCGTTGAGGCCCACGAGGTGTTGCTTCTGGGTGGCCATACAAAAGAGGAGGGGGATTTCTCGTCAGTATAACGAGATCCCTCTCCTCTTTTTGCCTTATGCCTGTTGCCTGATCTAATCGAGCACTATCTCAAGCACCGTCTTAAGCACCGTCTCAAGCACCGTCAAGCACTGCTAAGAAAGCCCTAGATATATTTAGAACGCTTGAGTCAGAGGCTTTTATACGGCTTCAGCGACGGCCTTTGCTGCTGTTTCGACTGTAGGCTGCGCTGCGCTGTCAGCCTCACTTGCTGGAATGCGGCGAAGCTTGGCTCCTACGTTCGTTAGCTTTTCCTCAAACTTCTCGTAGCCGCGATCTAGGTGGTGTAGACCATAGAGTGTGGTTTTACCTTTGGCAACAAGGCCCGCGATCGCTAAAGCGGCAGAGGCCCGCAAGTCACTTCCTGTAACTGGTGCACCTGAAAGGTGAGAAACTCCGCGAACAATGGCACAGTCACCCTTGATGCGGATATCTGCGCCCATTCTGTTAAATTCAGCCACGTGCTGCAAACGGTTCTCAAATACAGTTTCAGTCACCATGCTGTTGCCCTCCGCTAGCGTTAGCAAGGACATGAACTGAGCCTGCATGTCTGTGGGGAAGCCTGGGTATGGCAAGGTTTGGATATCGGTTGCCTTGATTTTCTCACCTGGGGAAATGCGAATGTTTTGATCTTCAATTTCTACAGAAGAGCCGGTTTCGCGAAGCTTGGTGAGTAGGGGGGTGAGATGGTCGGGATCAACTGGCCCTACCGTGATATCTGATTGGGTTAAGGCACCTGCAACTAAGAATGTGCCTGCTTCAATGCGGTCTGGAATGATGGCGTAATCGGTGGAGTGGAGACTGGGAACGCCTGTAATGGTAATAGCATTCGTCCCTGCGCCTTTGATCTTTGCGCCCATTGCCCGGCAGAAGTTTGCCAAATCTACGACTTCTGGTTCTTGAGCCGCGTTTTCAATGATGGTTTCACCTTCCGCTAAGGTGGCTGCCATCATGAGCGTTTCAGTGGCTCCAACGCTGGGATAGTCCAAATATATTTTGGCGCCTTTTAGCTTGCCGCGAGCACCCGGTACATAGGCATGAACTACGCCGTGATCCATATGGACGTGTGCGCCCAGCGCTTGCAACCCTCGGATGTGAAGTTCGACGGGGCGGGCGCCAATGGCACAGCCGCCAGGGAGCGGTACTCTGGCAACGCCCAAGCGAGCGAGCAAAGGCCCAATTACAAAAAAGCTAGCGCGTAGCTTACTGACGATGTCATAAGGCGCTTTGGAATGGCTAACATGGCTGGCGTCAATATCTAGTACGCTGCCGTCTCGGGAGACCTCTAGCCCCAATGCGGTGAGCACACTGGACATCCGGCCAATGTCCATCAAATCAGGAATATTGCGAATACGGCAGGTTTGTGAACACAGTAGCGTTCCGCCCAAGACCACCAGTGCTGAGTTTTTGGCGCCGCTGACAGGAATGTGTCCTTTCAGGGGTTGGCCGCCCCAGATTTCAATGACAGATTCGCCGGCAGAATCGGAAGGGGCCTGTGAGGTACTGCCGTTAGAACCGTTAGTGGAAGGTGTAGGAGTGATGATGGGAGTAGCCTCCATAAAAATGTTATTGAACGAAAAAGACGCTAACAGATTCCAATCTTTGCTAACTGTGCGTTGCGAAACACTCTGAAAACGATCTAAAGACGATGGCTTCAATCAAATTAGACCGTTAACTTTAGAGCGCGTAAATACCTTGAATGCCTTGAAATAAAGCCTTTCTGGGGTTCGCTGCCGGTTGTTTGCCAGATCTTTCGGAGGGCGTGAGTGGGGTTCCGGAGGTAATACAGGGCTTTTTCAAAGATTTAGGTTTAGAGCGAGTTTAAGATTCTGTTGGAATTTGGTATGGATTCTACCCGAAACTTCAGAGTTTCTCCCGGTTGATCTAAATAAAAAGGGCGCTAGTAACCCCATATTTCATTCTTTTCGTGGAGGAATTCACATAGAACGTGTACGTAACTGGCACGACTATGGAATAGAAATAACGCGTTCACTATTGACGAATTGGCCTTGTTGCTAGACTATTATTAATCGCAGCTCAGGGGTTGGCGTTTGAATGTTGCGCTTGAGCTTGTCTATCTGCTTCCTTATGCGGGACTGGCGGAATTGGTAGACGCGCTAGATTCAGATTCTAGTGTTCGCAAGGACTTCCGGGTTCAAGTCCCGGGTTCCGCATTTAGTGTTTTAAGTAAGGGCTCCTCGGTTTTTGTTAGCTGGGGAGCTTTTTATTGGGTCACTGTTTCCTAGACAGATGATGAGGTCTTACGTATTTGAAGTGAGATTTTATTCATTGGAACTTCTTATCGTTCTGTGGAAATACATACTTTTTTGAACATGTGTAACATATGTGTCGGAAAAATCGATTTATCTGCTCAATTTAAGAGCGCACTTCCCTTCTTTTTGTTCGACTGTATGTTGGCCATCAGTGCTAGCGTCCATTAGTACAGTCTTCAGTTCAATCTCTAGTGCAATATCCAGTGCAACTCCCCCTAACTGTATGCTTACGAGCCTGAATAACCCGACTATTAAGCAGTTGCGTAAGCTGCAGCAGCCAAAAGAGCGCCGCAAGCAGGGGCTGCTGCTGTTGGAAGGGACGCACTTGATAGAAGCGGCCTGTTCTGCGAACTACCCTTTGCAGGTGCTTTGCTATACGGAGGCTTGGCAGCAGCGATATGGCGAGATTTATCGGGCTGCGATCGCACAAGCAGACCAAATAGAGCTGGTTTCCGATGCGGTTCTGAAATCTATTGCGAGTACCGTGACCCCGGACGGTGTGGTGGCAACTGCGCCTCGGCGTAATGCTTGGCAAGAAGCGGCCAGTCGGCCCAGCGATCGCGTCAACTTAGGGATCATGCTAGAGACCCTGCAAGATCCTGGTAATTTAGGCACCATTATTCGAACCGCTGCTGCTACGGGCAGTGATGGCCTATGGCTGAGCCCAGACAGTGTGAATGTTGAAAATCCTAAGGTGCTCAGGGCTTCTGTGGGGCAGTGGTTTCGGTTGCCGATAGCCACTGTGGAAATAGCCCAGCAGGCGCAGCAGCTCAGAGACAACGGGGTTCAAGTGGTGGCGACAGCGGCGACGGCTGAGCTGAACTATTGGGACTTAGATTTGCGTCAGCCGACAGTGTTTGTGATGGGTAATGAGGGGGCGGGGCTATCGGCGGCACTGATGGATTGCGCTTCGGTGACAGTGAAAATCCCAGTGATGCCGGGCGTGGAGTCTTTGAACGTTGCGGTTTCGACGGCGCTGCTGCTGTACGAAGCCCGGCGACAGCGGGATACCTGATTGCTTAAGAGACTGGTTTAAGAGATTGCAATTTAGACGGGCTATGGAGTTTGTCTGAATCTGCTGTGTTCGGTTTCGGGCGGATTCCTAGAACAGATTCCTTTATTTGTGCAAATCAACCGCGCTAGCTGAGAATGTAAACTATCTTTTACGGAATAGGCATAGAAGGAGAACCCCTTGGCAACAGATTCGGCATTTGATTACGACTTGGTGATTATCGGCGCGGGCGTCGGTGGTCATGGCGCAGCGCTTCATGCAGTGAAGCGAGGTCTCAAAACCGCGATTATTGAAGCGGGTGATATGGGGGGCACCTGCGTGAATCGAGGCTGCATTCCGTCTAAGGCTCTGTTGGCCGCTTCGGGTCGAGTTCGTGAAATGCGCGATGAACAGCATCTGAAGGCGATGGGTATCAGCCTTGCGGGCGTTGGTTTTGATCGAGCAGGCATTGCTGATCATGCGAAGAATTTGGTGAGTAAGATCCAGGGCGATTTGACGAATAGTCTGGAGCGTTTGGGCGTAGAGACCATTCGCGGCTGGGGCAAGATTGCTGGGAGTCAAAAGGTTTCTGTGCAGACGAACGAAGGCACTAAAACAATTACGGCTAAAGATATTATTTTGTCTCCAGGGTCGGTGCCGTTTGTGCCTCGCGGCATTGAGACTGATGGCAAAACGGTTTATACCAGCGATGAAGCGATTCGGTTGGATTGGCTGCCTGAGTGGGTGGCGATTATTGGCAGCGGTTACATCGGCCTAGAGTTTTCAGATGTCTACACGGCGCTGGGATCGGAAGTGACCATGATTGAGGCCATGAATCAGCTCATGCCGACGTTTGATCCAGATATTGCGAAGCAGGCAGAGCGTGTGCTGATTAAGCCCCGTGATATTGAAACGAAGGTAGGGCTGTTGGCCAAGAAAATTACGCCAGGCTCCCCTGTGGTGATTGAGCTAGCCGATCCAAAGACGATGGAGACGGTTGAGACGCTTGAAGTGGATGCTTGTTTGGTGGCTACTGGGCGCATTCCAGCGACGAAGAATTTGGATTTGAACATGGTGGCGGTCGAGACGGATCGCCGTGGGTTTATTCCGGTGAGCGATCTCCTAGAAGTGATCCGCGATGGCAAACCCGTCCCTCATCTGTACGCCATTGGTGACGCCAACGGCAAAATGATGCTGGCGCACTCCGCATCTGCCCAAGGCATTGTGGCGGTCGATAATATTTGTGGCGAAGAGCGCACGGTAGACTACAACGCGATTCCGGCGGCGGCGTTTACGCATCCGGAGGTAAGCTTTGTCGGCATGACCGAGCCTGCCGCCAAGGAAAAAGCAAAGGCAGAAGGCTACGAGGTGGCCTCTGTGCGGAGCTATTTTAAGGCGAACTCTAAGGCGTTAGCTGAAGGTGAAACAGAAGGCTTGGCGAAAGTGATATATCGCAAAGATACGGGCGAAGTGATGGGAGCGCATATCATTGGCCTGCACGCAGCAGATCTAATTCAGGAAGCGGCGAATGCGATCGCCCAGAAGCAATCCGTCACTGAACTCTCCCAGTATGTGCATACGCATCCAACGCTATCTGAAGTGTTAGATGAAGCCTACAAGCGCGCCAAGGTGAGCGCTTAGGATTGCCGTGCTCCGATAAGTTCTGAGCCCCGCCCTGCTGAGTACCCCCTCCCTCTTGCTGTCGCTTGAGTCAACGTCAAGAGGGAGAGAAAGGCTGTGACTTGAATGCAAATCCTTCAGAGCCTTGTTACTCATAGCCAGCCATATCCCCCTCTTGGGAGAGGCTAGGGGTGCTCCGATATCTATGAAACTAGCCAATTCACAACAGAAAGACGCCTCCCATGCAAATTCGCCGCCGCCCCCCAAACCCTGCTATCTCTGTCGCTACCCTTGAATACAAAATTAAGGCTGATGACGCGGAACCGCGCAACATTTTAGAAAAAATTGTGTGGCACAAAGAAACTGAGGTAGATCGGATGCGGGAGAAATTACCGCTGAGAGATTTGCAGCGGCAGGTACAGGATTTGCCTGCCACCAAAGGGTTTGTGAATGCGCTACGGGCACAAGCTAAACAACAGGCTCCAGCGATTATTACAGAAGTGAAGAAAGCGTCTCCGAGTAAGGGCGTGATTAGAGAAGACTTTGATCCGGTGGCGATCGCTCAAAGCTATCAGTCCGGTGGTGCAACCTGCCTTTCTGTTCTCACCGATAGCAAATTTTTTCAAGGCAGCTTCGAGTATCTCAGCCAAATCCGTCAGGCGGTGGCGCTGCCGCTGCTGTGCAAAGAATTTATTATCTACCCCTATCAAATTTATAAAGCTCGCGCGGCTGGCGCGGATGCAGTGCTGTTAATTGCGGCGCTTTTGAGCGACAAAGATCTGACTTATTTTGTCAAAATTGCCAAGGTATTAGGATTAGATGCGCTGGTAGAAACCCATACGGCTGAAGAGTTTGAGCGTGTGATGGCCATTGACGGGGTTGATCTCGTGGGAATCAACAACCGGAATTTAGAAGACTTTACGGTGAGCTTGGCAACTACTGAGCAGCTGACGTCCGCGTATAAAGACAACATTGCTGAGAAACAGGTGATGATTGTCAGTGAGTCTGGTTTGCATACTCCAGAAGATGTACAGACTGTTATGGCTGCAGGTGCACAAGCTATCTTAGTAGGAGAATCTCTGGTGAAACAGCAAGATCCAGGGGGTGCGATCGCCCGTCTACTGAACAGAGCTACTTAAGCCAGACTGCTTAACAGGACGGCCTGATAGGTAACTGCTAATAGGTAACTGTTTAATTTCAGTAGACGCAATAAAAGGCTCATAAAACCTAACTCGTCTCTTAAGCATGGCTCCTGCTCGCTCGCCTGTTCCGCTACCGTCTCATATTCACTACGAACTCCTGTTGCAGCTGTTAGAGCGTCAAACGGCAGAAGGTTTCCGCCAAGAACCCTCACAAAAAGAACAGCTGCAAATTTTGATTGGCACGCTGCGTAAGGCTTTTTCACAGCAAAAACAGCTCGAAGAAAGCTGTCTGCGATCTCGAATACCCGTTGAATATCACTGGTCGCTAAATCAAGGACAAAATGAGGTTTATACTAAGAAATCTATAGTTAGTGAAACTTCGGTATGAGTCGCAAGAAAGCCATCATTATTGGTTCAGGGATCGGTGGATTGTCTTTGGGCATTCGGTTGCAAAGTTTAGGATTTGACACCACTATCTTTGAAAAATTAGATGCGCCTGGCGGCCGAGCCTATGTTCGTAAAGTAGATGGGTTTGTTTTTGATATGGGGCCAACGGTGCTTACCGTGCCTCACTTCATTGAGGAGCTATTTGCGCTGGAAAGAGATGCGGCTGATTTAGGTAGCCCGGACTTTCCCACTGAAATTATGGATCCGGCTAACCGGGTTAAAAGCGGGGTGACCAGTGGGCCAAACACCTCCAAATACGTCAAGATTATTCCTATCCTGCCGTTTTATCGTATCTACTTTGACGACGGCACTTACTTTGATTACGACGGCGATCCGGAGAGTACTCGCCGTCAAATTGAAGCGATTGAACCGGATGATTTGGCCGGATACGAGAAGTTTCATGAAGCGGCAAAGGCCATCTTTGACAGAGGCTTTGTAGAGCTGGGCTATACCTACTTTGGTACGGTCATGGACATGCTCAAAGTGGCCCCAGACTTAATTAAATTGGATGCGCTGCGGCCTTTATTCTCTTTCGTCAAAGACTATTTCAAGAGTCCTAAGCTTCAACAGGTATTTAGCTTTGAGCCTTTGCTGGTGGGCGGAAGTCCGCTGAGCGTGCCTGCTATCTACGCCATGATTCACTTCGTGGAGAAAACTTGGGGCATTCACTTTGCCATGGGCGGCACAGGTGCGTTGGTTAATGGCTTTGTGCGTAAGTTTGAAGAGCTGGGCGGCACGATTCAGTACAACAGTGAAGTTGCCAAAATTGATGTGGAAGGCTCTTTGTTTGGGAAAAAGCAGGCCAAGGGTATTGAGCTAAAGGACGGTAGCTACCATGCGGCTGATTTAGTGGCTTCTAACGGCGACTATGCCAACACCTACATGAAGCTAATTGATTCAAAGTATCGCCTGATTAACCAAGATTTGAAGATTAAGCTGACGAAGCAATCTATGTCTGTGTTGGTGATTTACTTTGGCTTCAAAGCAGATGGTTTAGACGATTTGGATCTGCGGCATCACAACATTATTTTGGGGCCTCGCTACGAAGAGTTGCTCAAAGAAATCTTTGATAAGAAGGTGCTCAGCCCTGACTTCTCACAGTATTTGCACATTCCTTCTCTCACCGATCCCAGCATGGCTCCGGCTGGTCATCATGCGGCCTACACGTTGGTGCCTGTGCCTAACAATGGCAGCAACATCGACTGGGATGTAGAAGGGCCTAAGCTCACCGATAAGGTGCTGACATTTTTGGAAGAACGTGGCTATATTCCTGGCCTGAAAGAGCGGTTGGTTTATCAGAGCCATATCACCCCTGACTACTTTGAAGGTACGCTCAACAGCTATTTAGGAAATGCCTTTGGGGTAGAACCTGTGCTGGTTCAGAGTGCATTCTTCCGGCCGCACAACCGCAGCGAAGATATTGAAAACCTCTACTTGGTGGGGGCGAATACTCAGCCTGGGGGCGGTACGCCTTCTGTGATGATGTGCGCGAAGATGACGGCGCGTGAGGTTGCTAAGAACTTCAATATTTCATTGGATGTGGTGAATGGAAAGGGTGAGGCAGAAGCGCCTGAGCCAGAAGTTGCTGCGGTCTAATGTATAGCGATTTCATAATGTATGACGGTCTAATCACGATCTAATGTATGACGGTTTAATGACGGTCTAATTTAGGGTTTCTAACTATGCTGCCTAAAGAGGCCATGCTGAAGGGTGCGGAGAACAAGGAAGCGCTCTCGCGCATTATTGATAAAGCTGAGCAGGCGATTCGTACCTGGGAGCCAGTGGCGACAGATTTTTTGTCGCCGCCTGAGCTATTTGAAGCGCAAGCCGCGTTTGAGCGTTTGGCCGATGTACATACGCTTGCCAGTGGTGGTTATCCCCAGGCGGAGCGCCAGCGATTATTGATTGCGCGGTCCGAAATTCCTTTAGAGGAAATGCCGGTGCCGTTAGCTGCTTTGAGCATTGCGGGCAATTTTTTGTTTGATACCGCAACCCATCGAGATTTCTTGGGATCGCTGCTGGGTACGGGATTGGTTCGCGCTAAGGTCGGTGACATTATTGTGCTGGGTGAGCGCGGGGCGCAGGCGATTGTGGTGCCTGAGCTGGTGGAGTTTTTGACGGGCGCGCTGGTGCAGGTGCGGTCGGTGGCGGTGAAAACGACCCCCATGGAGATGGGTGAGCTGCGGATCCGGGCGCCGAAGAAAAAGGAGATGACGACGGTGGAGGCTTCAATGCGCTTGGATGCGATCGCCTCTGCTGGCTTTGGGATGTCGCGTAGCAAGATGGCGGACATGATTACCAAAGGGGATGTGCGGGTGAATTGGAAGCCGGTAACCCAATCGAGTAAGACTGTGGACACGGGTGATTTAGTCGCTATCCGAGGCAAAGGGCGGCTGGAAGTTGGGGATGTGGCGATTACGAAGAAGCAGCGCTATCGGGTTCAGCTAACGCGGCTTGTATAGCCTGAATTAGCCTGAAGTTTAGCTAGCGCGCGGAATCTTATCATTATTTCTTAATCTATTTCTGATGGCTGCAAGCCGTCAGAGGTGCCGGTGTGCGCAGAAATGCGGAGACTGGGATGAAGCCTGCCGTAGCATACGCAGACGTTCGAGTTCGATTTTAAGTGCGTGTATGGCGGGTAGCTCAACTTGAAATAGAGGCATTGAGCTAATGATTTTATTAATTTGACTGGGTTTTTCGTGAATTTAGATTATTTTGTTGACACGTGAATATACGGGTAAAATATCCGTGTATTCACGTGTATCCATGTAGATTTTATTTAGATGCTGTATTCTCCAGGCGAATTTGCCGGGGAGTTGCAAAATTTTTCTGTAGAAAGGGGTGTTGCTGTCTGTGAGAAAAATCTACCGAGTGTTTATAAATGCCCCGTTTGAGCGATCGCGCTTTTCACATTGTTAAAACTGAAATTGAGCGCCGATATACTGACCATCCAGAAGATCAAATTGAGCGTGTTATCTTACTCGCGAGACTAGAAGCCCTTCGTGAAAAGAAAGGGGTGCCCATGACGCGAGTGCAGATTTGGGAAGTTCTCAGTGACGTAGCACCTAACTTTGACCAGAATGTACTCATGGATGCGGAAAGTGTAGAAACCGATTCTCCATTTTTGGGCGTTTCAATGGGGGTCGGTGCGGTAGCTGTGCTAGTGGCGACCGCTATTGGCATGGACTCTTTGACCCCTCGGCCCTCTATTGGCCAGTCGTCGCCGGCTAATCTCGCTCAGTCGGGAGATGATTCGTCGGATGTGGCGAAGCGATCAGCTAGTCAGTCTGCCAGTCAGTCGGCCAATCAAAAGGCCGCTACTGAGCAAGGGCTGGCACAAGGTGCCAAGCGAGCTGCCGGTACGACGCTTAATGTGACGCAAGCAGGGGGGGATGGCGAAGGCCGCGTAGCGAATACAGGCGCTTCTGAGCCAGCTGACGAAGACCCCGAGCCGCTGTTTAGTAAAAATCGCCTACTCAAAAATCGTCTGCCGAAGTTTTCTCGCCACAGTGAAGGAGATGCTCGCAGAAACGCTTTTCACACTGCTAAGGATTTAGGCTGGCAGGCGGCACTAAAAAGCCAAGATCCGCCTCACAGCGTTCAGCACTGGAGAGAAACAGCAGCGCTTTGGGAAGATGCGCTGGCTGAACTTGACGAAGTGTCTCCCTTGTCGCGTCACTATATTCAAGCGCAGCTCAAGAAGTCGGTTTATCAGGACAACCTTAAAGAAATTAGAACTCGCCAAATCGCGGCAGAGCAGCTTGCCCAACAAGCCACCCGTGCTGCGGTTCAGGTAGCCAGTTCAGGGGCCAGTTCAGGAGTCAGCTCAGGGGCCAGCTCAGGGGCCAGCTCAGCGCTGGCGACGCCTACTGCGAAAGCGGCTCCTGAGTTTTCCGATCAGATTAACCGTTCTGCTGCTGGTCGTTCTGCGGGTAATAGCTCTTCTGCTCAGACCGTTGCGATGCAAGCCCAGGTGTCAGCGGCACCTGCTGCGGAAGATCCTATTCAGGTGGCGAAACGCTATGGCTGGCAGGCGGCTGTTGCGAGTCAGAACGCGCCCCATCCGCCAGAGAAATGGGCTGATATTTCGCGCTTGTGGCAAACCGCCCTTTCCAGTTTGAACAAGGTGGCCCCTGAAGATCCTCGCTACGCAGAAGCGCAGCGGGTAAAGGCTTCGTATCAGAAGAATTTGGCTGCAATCCGCGATCGCTATCAGCGTGAGCAAACCGCCACCCAGCGTCTTCAGTCTTTGCAGGCAAGCTTGAGCGAGCTCAACAACTCACTGACGCCCGATGCGGTGAAATATGGGCGGATGGAAGCCATCTTAGAAAAGCTAAGGACTATTCCCTCAGGGACTGAAGCCCATGTGCAGGCTCAGCAGCTAATAGCCGAGACTACCACCGCGCTAAATGCGATCGCGATTACGCCTGAGCTCTGAGTGCGATCGCGATTACGCCTGAGCGCTATTGAACCTAGTTGCATAGTGAATTTGGTTGCATAATGACTCTGGTGCTAGTAAATTTAACCGCTAGTGAATCCGACCGCTGGTGAATTTAACCGTTAGTGAATTCGACTGCTTGATAAGTGCTTAAGGTTGTGGGCTGAATGCATCACCGTTATAAGGAATTTCATTCTCTACAAAATATTTTTATTTGATTAAACTTGATGATTTCGTGCGCTCTCTTACTAAAGCGGCACAGCGAGGCGGACGAGGTATGTCAATATAAAAGCGGTTTGCCAATTCAGATAGATCAGACGGTAGTGCTGATCGCTTCACTAGAGAAAATTGGCAGGAAATGGAGTAATCAATGGAATCCGCAGAGGCCATTTATCAATACGCTTGGCTCATACCCGTTCTGCCCCTCCTCGGCGCAGCGATTGTGGGCACAGGTCTTATCACTTATAACGAGGCGACGAACAAGCTTAGAAAGCTCGTCTCTACCTTCATCGTCAGCCTAATTGGCACGGCGATGGTTTTATCTATCCTGATTTTAGTTAGTCAGTTTCAGGGCCACGCGCCCTACACCTACTTGATCGAATGGGCCTCCGCCGGAGACTTTCAGATCGATATGGGCTTTACCATCGATCACATCACGTCGCTGATGTTGGTCATTGTCACCACTGTGGCCTTGTTGGTGATGATCTACACCGATGGCTACATGGCGCATGACCCTAGCTATGTTCGCTTTTATGCGTACCTGAGCTTATTTAGTTCATCCATGCTGGGTTTGGTGGTTAGCCCTAACCTGTTGCAGGTGTACGTGTTCTGGGAGCTGGTAGGCATGTGTTCTTACCTGCTTATTGGCTACTGGTACGACCGCGATGGGGCTGCTGATGCCTGCCAGAAAGCTTTTGTGACCAACCGTGTGGGCGATTTTGGCCTATTGCTTGGGATGCTGGGCTTGTTTTGGGCCACCGGCACATTTGAATTTGATTTGATGGGCGAGCGGTTAACTGATTTGGTCTCTATGGGCACCATTTCAGGCGCACTGGCTGCGCTGTTTGCCATTTTGGTCTTTATGGGGCCGATGGCAAAATCTGCGCAGTTCCCGCTGCACGTATGGTTGCCTGATGCGATGGAAGGGCCAACCCCTATCTCGGCGCTGATTCATGCGGCAACAATGGTGGCCGCAGGCGTATTTTTGATCGCCCGGATGTACCCCGTCTTTGAAGAGATTCCGACGGTGATGACCGTGATTGCTTGGACAGGTACGATTACGGCCTTTTTAGGTGCGTCCATTGCCATTACTCAAAACGATATTAAGAAGGGTCTTGCCTTCTCTACCATGTCTCAGCTTGGCTACATGGTCATGGCGATGGGCGTGGGGGCATACACTGCGGGCTTGTTTCACCTGATGACTCACGCTTACTTTAAGGCGATGCTGTTCTTAGGGTCCGGGTCTGTGATTCATGGCATGGAAGAAGTTGTCGGCCACGATCCTGTGCTGGCTCAAGACATGCGCTTGATGGGCGGTTTGCGGAAGTATATGCCTGTTACAGCGATTACGTTTCTCATCGGTACGCTGGCGATTTCGGGTTTGCCTCCGTTTGCAGGTTTCTGGTCTAAGGATGAGATTCTGGGGTCTGTGTTTGCGGTGAATCCGTTGATGTGGGCTATTGGCTGGCTAACGGCAGGGATAACGGCCTTCTACATGTTCCGCATGTACTTCTCCACATTTGAAGGTGAGTTTCGCGGCAATGATAAGGACTTGCGTAAGCAGGTGAAGGTTCAGTCTTTACAGCTGGCGGGTGCTTCTTTAGGCCCTGGTGCGATGAGCACTCAGGAGCTGACGGTAGAAGACGCTGGTCACGGTGACCATCACCATGCAGAAGAGCCGCATGAGTCTACCCTGACCATGATTTTGCCCTTGATGGTGCTGGCGGTGCCTTCTGTTTTAGTGGGCTTAGTGGGTACCCCGTTTGCGAACTACTTTGAGGCGTTTATTCATCCTGCGGGTGAAGCGCTGACCGTGGCTGAAATTGCAGAAGAGGTTGACATTAGCGAATTTGTGCGGATGGCAGGCGCTTCTGTGGCTATTTCGGTGGCTGGTATTGTGCTGGCGGTGTTGATGTATCGGATGAAGAAGATTGATCCGAGTGCGATCGCTGCCAAGATTAAGCCTCTTTACAATCTCTCGCTCAACAAGTGGTACATCGACGATATCTATCGCGAAGTGTTTATTAAAGGCACGCGTAACCTTGCTAAAGGTGTGTTGAATGTCGATGTCAAGATTGTGGACGGGATTGTGAATCTCACAGGCTTTGTCACGCTGATCTCGGGTGAAGGGCTGAAGTACTTTGAGAATGGTCGTGCTCAGTTCTACGCGCTGATTGTGTTTGGTGCGGTGCTTGGCCTGGTGTTTCTGTCAGGTTTGACGTAGCGCATATTTGTTTTAGGAATTAAGTTCAGTCTTAATTCCTCCATTCACTCAAAAGGCGCTCTGACTGTGAAAGTCAGAGCGCCTTTGCTTTGTTTTTGGTTTTATCTTTGGTTTTATCTTTGGTTTTATCGTCGTGATCTTTGTGTAGTCACATCCTCTTTTTCTTCTTCACGTTTCTATATTCATTCTTTCAATGTGTTTTTCTCCCCAATTGCAGAGCGCCTGAAAGACGGGAACCAGCGTCTGACCGTATTCTGTGAAACGGTATTCAATTTTGAGAGGTTTGTCAGAGAGTACTTCTCTGGCCACGATATCGTTTTCTTCTAAGTCTCGAAGCTTTTGGATGAGGACTTTCTCGCTCACTTTTGGAATGAGCTGTCTGAGTTCACCGTAGCGTTTGGGGCCTAATCTTAAATGCCACAGAATTCTGACTGTCCATTTTCCCCCTAAAACACCGAGCGTTGCTCTGACGAGGGGAACGCCATCATCTTTTTCTGGCATGGTTAGAAGGACTCCTTTTTCCGCGTAAGTTGGCAGCTTAATGGCTATAAGTGAGAATAGCTGAGCCTTAAGCTGGAGGCTACCTCGAATTGGAGACGGCCTTAACTCGGGGACGACCTTAACTCGGGGACGACCTTAATTCGGGAACGACCTTAACTCGGGGACGGTCTCAGCCGGTTTGCCTAAGCTTTGGCGACTTCTATGTGTTTGACACCATTTTGGCGATCGCCTTTTCAAGTGCTTTGGGGACCTTTCTCAACTGTTCCACCATTTCCTTTGCTTGCTCGCCAGGGTAAATATCTTCTTCTCCCTCAATGACACCCTGCAATGCGTCTTGTACCACTACTGCTGGCGATACCTTTGGCTCGGGCCAATGTGCGCTGCCTTTTGTATCTACGGTTCCTGGCATTACACCAACGACCAACGTTCCTTGCTGGGCGAGTTCTGTTCTAATCCCCTGCGTCATAGAAATGGCAGCGGCTTTGGATGCGCTGTATGAGGCATTCATCGGAAAATTTATTTTGCCTAAAATGCTCAGCATGTTGATAATTGCGCCGCCACCATTTTGCTTGAGTATGGGGGCAAAGGCCCGGCACATAGACAATGTGCCGAGATAGTTAACCTCTATTTCAGTTCTGGCACCAGCGATATCTTCAGCGGCGATGAATGTCCTCATCAGACCGATGCCAGCATTGTTGATCAGGAGCGTCACATCTTCGCATTGTTGCGCTGCGGATGCGACAGACTCGGGATTAGTAATGTCTAGTTCAATTGGAATAATCTTTTCTGGATCGGCATTGACTAAATCTGTAAGAGAGTCTCGTTTTCTGGCAGCGGCGTAGATTTTGCCAGCGTTCGCGCTGCTAAGCGCTTTGACGTAATACTTCCCAATGTCACCATTTGCGCCGGTAACAAGTACGGTTGCACCTTCAATTTGCACAGGTTTCTCCTTGCTGCGTGAGGCTGTTTTAGTTTGACTACTTCGATCTGTTTATTTCGGTCTGTCGGTATGGCCTGTCGGTATGGCCTGTCGGTATGATAGAGCGCTATCTCTGTCTCTGGAAGTACTTACAAAAAGGTAAGTATCTCAAGGCTGAGCTAGGGTTGGAGACGGCGCGTAGGTTTTTAAAAAAGGTGATTGTTGTGGAGAGACAAGTTTGTTGTTTAGCGAAGCAATCGCGCAGAAAATCGCTCAAGCCAAATCAGTGGTCAGGCATGTCATGGGTAGCTGCGTAGCAAAGTGACTTTTACGGCCTTATTGATCTCATTAGAAACGCATATTACGCGTTTATCTGGCTTGGTATATCATTGTTTCAATGCCGAAATAAATAAAGATAGACTTTTATCTATCTTTTGGATGAGATGGTTGCTTCGGCTTTGGGTGCTCATTGATGAGCATGGGTTTATGAACATGGGCTGCAAGATTAGCCGTGTTCAGTTAAGAACGAACATGATGGATGGTTTTTATTGATGCTGTGGATATTGTCTTTGAGTGCTGCGTTGACGGGTTTGGTGATGGCCATGCGTCTCCAGTCTGAGGATGAAATCTATGCGATCGCTGCTTATGTTGCGGCTTGTCTGATGGCTTTATATGGTGTGGCGATCGCGCCACCTTTCATCAGAGTCATGCTGCCAATGGTGGCCTTAGCCTGGTTACATGCGAGTAAGCGCCGCATCTAAGTTTGTTCATTTGTGGCTGTTTTTCCGCAGTTGTTCTGGAGCAGGCTCATCTTTTTTAACTGATTCGTTCTGCTTTTTATTCATCCGGCCTTTTATCCATCCGGCCTTTTATCCGTTTTTATGGATTAAACCCGACTCAGATTTTGATTAGTTGAGTAGTTTAGAAAGGATCTTCAAAGTGTTGTTTAACCTCGAACTGAGTTCGCCACTGGCGAACCTGATGGCAACGTTGCCACCTGTCTCTGCCCTGCTAGCCACCACTACCGAAGCCGCCACTGCCGAAGCTGACTATGGCTCTTTTGTGCTAGCAGCCGTTTTGATGACCCTAGTAGTGATTTATTTCACCAGTAAGCTAGGCGGAGAACTGTCTAAGCGCCTTAACCTGCCGCCTGTGTTGGGTGAGCTGATTGGCGGTGTGGTGGTCGGTGTTTCGGCGCTGCATCTGTTGATGTTTCCTGAAAACAGCGCGGCGGCAACAGATTCTGTGATTATGAGCGCCTTGCAGAGCATCGGTAATTTGGATGCGGCTGCGGTGAGCCATATTTTTGAGAGCCAGAGTGAGGCGATTTCTGTTCTGGCTGAGCTGGGCGTAATTGTGTTGTTGTTTGAGATTGGTCTGGAATCGGACTTGCGTGAGCTGAGTAAGGTTGGTTATCAGGCTGCGGTCGTTGCAGTTATTGGGGTAACGGTGCCGTTTATTCTCGGTACGGTGGGCTTGATAGCGATCTTTCATTCGCCTGTGATTCCGGCTATTTTTGCAGGTGCAGCGCTGACGGCAACGAGCATTGGCATTACCTCTAAGGTTCTCTCGGAACTGGGTCAGCTTAAGTCAACTGAGGGGCAAATTATTGTTGGTGCGGCGGTGATTGATGATGTGCTTGGCATCATTGTGCTGGCAGTTGTGGCGAGTTTAGCGAAGACTGGCGAAGTCGATTTGTTGAATGTTGTTTATCTCATTGTGAGTGCAAGCACATTCTTGTTGGGGTCTATTTTCTTGGGTAAGTTTTTTAATTCTAGCTTTGTGGCTATTTCTGAAAAGCTACAGACGAGAGGAGCTTTGCTGATTCCTGCCTTTACGTTTGCGCTGGTGATGGCGCTGCTGGCGAATATTATTCACCTGGAAGCTATTTTGGGGGCATTTGCGGCGGGCCTAGTGCTAGATGAAACGGATCAGCGCAAGGAGCTAGACCAGCAGGTGATGCCGATTGCTGACATTTTGGTGCCTATCTTTTTTGTGACGGTGGGTGCAAAGGCTGACTTGGCAGTGTTGAATCCGATGGTGGTTGAGAACCGTGAGGGACTGATTATTGCGGCCTTTTTGATTGTGGCAGCGATTATTGGCAAGATGGTTTCGGGCTGGGCTGTGTTTGGTAAGCCGGGGATTAACCGAATGGCCATTGGCGTGGGTATGATTCCGAGGGGGGAAGTGGGCCTTGTGTTTGCAGGTATTGGCTCTGCAAGTGGCGTTTTGGATAAGCCTTTGGAGGCGGCCATTATTGTAATGGTGATTTTAACGACGCTGTTGGCACCGCCTTTTTTGCAGTGGACGTTTAAGGGTGAGGCCGAAGGTGAGGTTAGTGAGGCTGCGATCGCTGAAACCTCCATTTAAGATCTCTGATTTGGTATTTCTGATTTAAGGATTGTTATGTTCTGATGCCACGGGTTAGTGCCTGTGG
This sequence comes from Phormidesmis sp., assembly GCA_045110585.1. Taxonomy (GTDB): domain Bacteria; phylum Cyanobacteriota; class Cyanobacteriia; order Phormidesmidales; family Phormidesmidaceae; genus Phormidesmis. The sequence goes on from JBGCGG010000063.1 coordinate 44,626, forward strand.
CATTTTTTTTAGAAAATGCCTTGCGTGAAAGCGATTGGAAATATTTTTGGGTGCTTACTACTGGTTAGTTTGCCTCTTAACCTTGTATACATCGTTATTGGTATATATTTACTATCTGAAAATCTTCGTTTTTGGTGCATTGGAACGCGTCGAGGCATGCCAGCTCAGCTGCGGTGAGCTGTAGAAACATGTTTTTTTGATGAAGCCTCATACTGCTTTTTTTGAAGTAGCATCTATCTCAGTTAGTCTGCCAGCAGGCCCTTCAATACTTTCAACGCGCTATGTTGCCCAAGCCCTGTGTATTCGCTGCGCTTCCTTCTCAGATAGTAGTCAGGCAATCTGTGATTGCCTGTGCGAAGACAATGGTTCCTGCCGCGTGTACTGCGGTAGGTCTTTGTTTAGGTGCAATCATCTCTCCTGCTCAGGCCGTAACGTTTGTGGCTGAGCGCTCAGCGCTATCTGCCACTGACCAGGTTGACTGGTCGAGCGTCGGCTCTATTTTTAGTCCGTTCGGTCCCCCAGACCCATCAGTCTTTTTGCCGCCGTCTTTCTTCGTTACCTCTCAAGCTGGCCGCTCTGTTCGCGTAGACATTCCGCCGTCTACGACCGCTGGCGTTCTGCCCCCGTTTGTTTTTCAAACAACACCAGAACCGGGCATCGCAACTAACTTTGACGATGGCGATTTTATATTGTTTACAGGGCTGATTCCTGGCCCACCGCCTGCTATTGGGAATCCTGGCCCGATTACGCTCACGTTTGATGAGCCTGTTGCTGGAGCCGGAACCCAGCTTGCTGTAGATGACATCTTCGACTTTACGGGGACGCTGTCGGCCTTTGACCGTGATGACCAGTTACTGGGTCGTTTTTCTGCGCCGGGTACCTCATCTTTGGAATTAGATAACTCTGCTCTTTTTCTAGGCGTACTGAGTGACGAGTCCAATATTGCCAAACTAGAGTTCGAGTCCTCTATTCCAACGAGCGCGATTGGACTGAACCAGTTGAGTTTGCTTGGGAAACGGTTGCCTGATACTACAGCAGTACCTGAACCTTCGTCCTTGATCGCGTTGGGCGTGATGGTCGCGTTCGGCAAACGCTACAGGACAAAGTCGCTTAATCAGCACTGATAAAGAGTTAGGCAGTCAGCGCTCTGTTTTTCATCGGGGTTACTCTTCAACAACATGTCCACTACAGATGATAGGGCAGTTATCTTGAGTTGAAAGATGTGATCGCACAGTAGAGCGCAGACGATGCTCCAGTACCTGAGCAGTCTTCAAAGGCCAAATAAATGCAGTTGTTTGGAGTCAAAGCGCTGAATCCTCATGCTGCCAAAGTCCCTAAAACGGGCGTTGATTTAGTGCTTCATTCAATGCTTCTTGAATGATCTGCTCGTCAATACCACGACGTTTTAAGTTGTCTACGAAAGACGAAACCGTATCATTTTCTAGTCGCTTTACGGGCAGAAATAATGCGGATATAGTCGTTTTCGCGTTCTACAAAAACAACAAATCCCATCGTTTATCTAAACTGATGACAGCACCTCTGGCCTTATCATTGCGACTAGCGTCAATGACGACCAAGAGCGGATACAAGAAAGCTTCAGCAGCTTGAGGAAACGTGACCCCATCATGTTTGATAGGGGTTGTCCGCGCTTTCTCTTCATCCCCAACGAAGGTAATGCCGCTGAAAGAGTAATGCACATCCGTATAATCAGATGCCGTATAAAACGTATTTATATTGTAAATACGGTTTCAGCATAGCTCACCGTGAGGATTCGGTAGCAAGTTAGGGTCACTTGAATAGCGTTTGGATGGCATCCACTGAACACCCAGATGTAGTAATTTGAAGGATACGAGCTAGATACCAGAAGAGAGATTCTTAAGGTGGTGCTAAGGGGATCGCCTTCTGCCGAATAAGAGCAGTATCATTCGCGGGTAGTCGCGTTCTGCATAGGGCAGAACGTAAACCATCGTTGCGCACTTTTAAGAAAAGATAACACCCTCTTTCACACACCCAATTTTTCTCTCTACAGTGTGAAATAGCAAATTAGCGAGTGCTTATGCCGTTCACTCATCGTTTATTCTATCCACGCCCATAAACCCGCAAAAGGCCGAAAATTATTAGTTTCGTTATGGATCAATTCCCCTGGCTGTCGTTCATTATCTTTTTCCCATTTTTGGCGGCGCTGCTCATTCCTTTCATTCCCGATGAAGAAGGACGCACCGTAAAGTGGTACTCCCTCGTCGTCGGACTCATTGACTTTGCCGTCATCGTCTACGCCTTCGTCAATAACTACGACATCAATAGCTCAGGGATGCAGCTCTACGAAAGCTATGCCTGGGTGCCGCAAATTGATTTGCGCTGGTCTGTCGGTGTAGATGGACTATCCATGCCGCTGGTGTTGCTTACAGGCTTCATCACTACCCTGGCCATCCTCGCCTCTTGGCCAGTCACCTTCAAACCCAAGCTGTTTTACTTCTTGCTGCTGAGCATGTACGCCGGTCAAATTGGCGTATTTGCCGTGCAAGATATGCTGCTGTTTTTCCTGATGTGGGAGCTGGAACTGCTGCCGGTTTACTTGCTGCTCTCAATTTGGGGTGGCAAAAAGAGACTGTACGCAGCCACTAAGTTCATTCTCTACACCGCTGGGGGATCGCTCTTTATTCTGCTTGCTGCGTTGGGCATGGCCTTCTACGGCGATACCGTCAGCTTCGATATGCAAACGCTGATGGCCAAAGAATTTCCGCTGCGGCTACAGCTATTTTTGTATTCAGGCTTCTTGATTGCCTACGCTGTGAAGCTGCCGATTATTCCCTTCCACACTTGGCTTCCAGATGCTCACGGTGAGGCCACTGCGCCGGTTCATATGTTGCTGGCTGGCATTTTGCTGAAGATGGGCGGCTACGCGATTATCCGCATGAATGTGGAAATGTTGCCCGATGCTCACGCAGTGATTGCCCCTGGTTTGGTGATCTTTGGTGTGGTGAATATTATTTACGCCGCGCTGACTTCATTCGCACAAAACAACCTGAAGCGAAAAATTGCCTACTCATCTATTTCCCACATGGGCTTTGTGATGATTGGTATCGGCTCATTTACAAACCTTGGCCTCAGCGGCGCAGTGCTGCAAATGGTGTCCCACGGTTTGATTGGCGCTAGCTTGTTCTTCCTGGTGGGTGCCACTTATGACCGGACGCACACGCTGATTTTGGATGAAATGGGCGGTGTAGGCCGCAAGATGCCGAAGATCTTTGCGATGTTTACGACTTGCTCTATGGCGTCGTTGGCGTTGCCCGGTATGAGTGGCTTTGTTGCTGAGCTGATGGTGTTTGTAGGCTTTGCTAATAGCGATGCTTACGGCTTTAACTTCAAGCTGATTGTGGTGATGCTGATGGCCGTGGGTGTAATTCTCACACCGCTGTATTTGTTATCAATGCTGCGCGACATTTTCTATGGCCCTGAGAATAAGGAGCTGATTGAAAATGAGGTGCTGATTGATGCGGAACCACGTGAGGTATTTGTGATTGCCTGCTTGCTGATTCCTATCATTGGCTTTGGCTTGTATCCTAAGGCGCTGACGCAGCTTTACGATGCCAAGACAATCCAAATTACTGAGAAGATTCGCACAGAGATGTTTGCGATCGCTCAAGATAAAACCCCACCGCTCCCTATCGCCACCACCCCCCTGCTAAACGCACCTGAAATTCCAGGTTCGTAGCGCCTCGCTGACAGGCTCGCGCCTCAGCGCATAATCAACCGAAATTCCTTTCTAGTTAAGTCTGGGAAGGAATTTCTCTATCAGGATTGATAATTGCTTGGGCCAGCGCTTTCCGTGACGTTGCTTAATTGCCCTTGAAAATAACCACCAATGCCTTGCTGGTGGCACGCTCCGCGAGATCACGTAGGGCCTTGACACTCGGATACGTGATCCCTTATTGCTTTGAACACCTCTTATCTTTCTGTGCTGTATGGGGCTTGCATCACCCACCCCGACTACAAAACCTGTCCCCAAAGTGCTGATTCCCGGTCAAAATGACCTTATGGGCAACATTATTCAACTCGTTCCGCGCTTGTTTTCCGTTCGTGGCTGGGCTTTAGAAGCCAGGTTGCTGCGATGGATGACGGTGCTGTGGCTGCTGGTTGGGTTAGTGGTGCTGTTCTCAGCGTCTTACCCGGTTGCTGAAGCTGCGTTTAATGACGGCGCTCGTTATTTCAAAATTCAAATTGTATGGGTGGGAGTCGGGCTTTTTATTGCCCGCTGGATTGCTCGCCATCCCGTTCAAAGAACCATGCGGCTCTCCGGTTTCTTTTTGCTGGTGTGCATGCTTATGGTGATGGCCACGCACATTCCCGGTGTGGGCATTTCAGTCAACGGTGCGACCCGTTGGCTGCCGTTTGGCCCGTTTTTGATTCAGCCTTCAGAGCTGATGAAACCCTTTTTGGTGATGCACAGTGCGCAGCTATTTGGAAAATGGCACAAGCTCACGAATAGAACGCGCGTTACTTGGCTGGGGATCTTTACCAGCGGGCTGCTGTTGATTTTGACGCAGCCTAACCTGAGTACGACAGCCGTATGCGGGATCACGATTTGGCTGATTGCTTTGGCTGCGGGGATTCCGTACCGGCAGTTGGCGCTGACGGCGGGTACCGGGGTGATGGCGGCAGTGCTGAGTGTAAGTGTGAAGGCGTATCAGCGCGATCGCATTATCTCTTTTATGAACCCCTGGGCCGATCCTAGCGATACGGGTTTCCAGCTCATCCAAAGCCTGCTGGCTATTGGCTCCGGCGGGGTGGGTGGCACAGGCTACGGGCTTTCTGCTCAAAAGCTCTACTTCTTACCCATTCAGTACACCGACTTCATTTTCTCTGTTTTCGCAGAAGAATTCGGCTTCATCGGTTGCATTATGCTGCTGCTATTTTTAGCGGTGTATAGCACCGTTGCCCTGATGGTGGCCATCCAAGCGAAGAAGACGGTGCATCGCTTAGTGGCCATTGGCTGTATGGTTCTGCTGATTGGTCAGTCTTTAGTGAATATTGGTGTCGCGACCGGGTCTTTGCCCACTACAGGGCTTCCCTTTCCCATGTTTAGCTACGGCGGTAGCTCCATGATTGCCAGCCTGATTACGGCAGGTGTGCTGATTCGTGTGGCAAGAGAAGCTCGGGATGCAGAAGTGCTGACGCTGGATCGCATTGAGAATAACTTGCATCGAACGGTGCGACGGCGGGCAAGTTTGGGGCAAAAGCGAGATCGGCGCAAAAATGGCGGCCCAAAAAATAAAAACGCCGTGGCTCAGGCCAGTGAGCTACTCCAAAGCACCCTGGGCCAAGAGGCCAACAAAGCTTCTGTGGAGAAGGATTTGCAGACGGCTCAGAATTTGTTGCAGGAGGGCAACGCTACGGGCAGCGCGGAAAAAGATAATCCGACGGCCTAAGCGTGGCTTCTTGGATTGGGCCAGACTCAATGGCCGGAACCGTTACAGTTCGATACAATGAAGGGCGTAATCAAGGCTGTTAGTTATCTTTTGTTGTTGACGAACGACTGATTAGCGGTTTTGGTTAGGTTTTGGCTAGGGCACTCATATGGGCGGTTCTCTTTTAGAGACGTTGCACGAAAATTTACAGCTTTCTCTTTATCATCTCTCTCAGCAGGCCAATGGCTGGGTAGAGGGGCAGCTGGGCCATTTAGGGTTTACGAGCCTTGGCATTATTGCTTTGGCCGGGCTGCTGACTAGCCTCACACCCTGCATGCTTTCAATGCTGCCGATTACGGTGGGCTACATGGGCAGCTACGAGCTGGAAAGCCGCTGGCAGGCGGTGAATCAGTCGGTGTGGTTTGCCACAGGGCTGGCGACAACGCTGGCGGCTTTGGGCCTAGTGGCGAGTAGTTTGGGCTGGGTGTACGGCCAAGTGGGCGTAGGTCTGCCGATTGTGGTGAGCGCGATCGCTATTCTGATGGGGCTAAATCTTCTCGAAGCACTGCCGTTGCCTCCATTGCCATCTTTTAATGGCACAGACTTTTTAGACAAAAATATTCCCCGGTCGGTTAAGTCTTATTTATTGGGACTCACCTTTGGTTTGGTCGCATCGCCTTGCAGCACGCCCGTATTAGCTACGTTACTGGCTTGGGTGGGTGAAAAAGGCGATCCGGTACTGGGCGCTTCGCTGCTGTTAGCTTACACGGTAGGCTATGTTGCACCGCTGATGTTGGCAGGCATTTTTACCGCGTCGATTAAGCGTATTTTGGAACTACGTCGCTGGTCTGGATGGATTACGCCTGCGAGTGGTGTACTGCTGATTGGCTTTGGGCTGTTTTCCCTGATGACTCGCTTATTGCCAGTTGCTTAATTCAGGCGTGTGTTTCGCCTAGGCTGTGCTTGGGGCGGCCAAACCAAGGCGACAGAAGAAAAGAAAGAAAAAGAGAAAGAGATTTTATGAGCAGTGTGGTGATCGCAACAAAACGGTACTTTCGCAAAGATCTAGTGCCCTTACTGGCCGATTTGCGACTGGCCATTGGTCTTTTGTTGGCGATCGCCATCTTTAGCATCACCGGCACCGTTATCGAACAAGGCCAAGGGCTCTCTTTTTACCAAGAGAACTATCCGCTTGATCCCGCTTTGTTTGGCTTTATTTCCTGGAAATTTATTCTCATCGTTGGGCTAAACCATGTTTACAGCACTTGGTGGTTTCTCTCCATTATGATTTTGTTTGGGGCGAGCCTCACGGCCTGCACCTTCACGCGTCAAATTACAGCTTTGCGCTGGTTTTCTCGCACCTGGAATTTTTATAGTAAGCCGCGTCAGTTCGGCAAAATGGCGCTCAGTACAGAGCTTGAAGGCGCTCATATCAGTGACATCAAAGATCAGCTCGCTGAACGTCGATACGAAACATTCGAAAAAGTAGACGACGACACCCATAACTCAATGCTGTATGCCCATAAGGGTCTCAGCGGTCGGATTGGCCCGATTGTGGTTCATGCCAGCATGCTGCTCATTTTGGTTGGGGCGATTATTGGCTCCATGACTGGCTTTTTTGCCCAAGAAATGGTGCCGAGCGGTCAAACCTTTAGAATCCAAAACATTTTTGAAGCCGGACCGTGGGCCGCCTCTCAAGTGCCCAAAGACTGGTCGGTCAAGGTCAATCGCTTTTGGATTGATTACTCCCCCGAAGGCCGAGTGGATCAGTTCTATTCAGATTTGTCCGTACTCGATAATGATGGCGAAGAGGTAAAGCGCAAAACCATTTGGGTGAATGAGCCACTGCGCTACAAAAATGTCACTCTGTACCAGGCAGATTGGTCGGTGGGGCAGGTAAATGTACGGCTCAATAATAGTCCTACATTTGAATTGCCAATGGCGGCATTAAAGTCGCAGAGCAGCCGAATTTGGGGCACTTGGGTACCTACGAAGCCAGATATGAGCGAAGGGGTGTCATTAGTAGCGCAGGATTTGCAGGGGACGCTGCTGGTCTACGACATGAGCGGACAGCTTGTGTCTACGGTGCGAGCCGGCAGTTCGGTAGAGGTGAATGGCGTTACCTTGTTCGTCGATGAGCTGATTGGCAGCACGGGCTTGCAAATTAAGGCTGATCCAGGTATTCCGATTGTGTATTTGGGCTTCGGGCTGTTAATGATTGGCGTTGTAATGAGCTACATTTCGCACTCGCAGGTGTGGGCGCTAGAAGCCGATGGCATGCTCTATGTTGGTGGCCGTACGAACCGGGCACAGGTTGCGTTTGAGCGGGAGCTATTGAGCGTATTAGATACTGTTACGCTCAGTGGGTCTTCTGCGGCTTCTGGGCCTGCCGGTGATGAGGCTGGCGATGACGGGGCAGATGATGGCGCAGCGGAGAATGCCTTAACGCTCGGTAGCGCAAAATAATCTTTCTGGCTGAGTCATTCCTTTAAGTTTCTGTGAATGTGTGTGGGTAGGTTGTATTTAATAACCGTGTAACCACTGAGATCACTGTCAAGCATGTGTAATGTGTGTAACGCTCAAGCCATCTTGTACGTTGCCTGCGCCTTTCTGTGTTGAAATTTATTCTCAAATCATCACTCTCAGCTTTGGCGATCGCCCCTCACATCCCAAGGCTACGCTCACCACAGTCCCCTTGCAAAATCCCTCGTAAAACAAGCTATCTGAGGTGGTTTTTCTCAGCTGCCATTGTCGCGCTGCCACTCCAAAGCTGCGCCACCAGCCGATTATCTGCCGAGTGTGAGCGCTTGCAGCAAGCTACTTACGTAGCGCCCTATTCCTCTTCAACGTTAATTAGCGAATCCTCAACTGACAAAGCGGCCTCCATATTTGCATCCAAACAGCAAACCGTACTCGCGAACCAGCTTGCAAGGATGCCTTTGTTGGATCAGACCCTCAGTCGTTATCGCAATGAGCTGGTCACGCTGTACCGCCACGACAGTGACTTGGGCCTACAAATTACGGCATTTATGACAGATGCCGGAGATATTGCGGTGTCTGGCGGTAGTCGCACAGCTTACGAACAAGTCGCTGGACAGCGTCTTTCTATTAGTCAGCAGGTTCAAAATGTCAATAATCTCATTGTGGGCTACTGCGGCTCCAGCGAATTTTAGGATTGCTTTTTAGGACTGCTTTTTAGAATTGCTTCTTTGGATTGCCTTTTTGGATTGCCTCTTAGTGTCTTCAGGGTGAGATGGTTTTACGGCGAGGTGATTTCAACATGAGCATGGGAAAACCCCGAGTAAGGATGGGAAGGCTCAACGTGTAGCCATTCTAGGAGCCATCACGCCCTGACCTGCCGTATGAAGAACGTCCTTTTGATGTGTACGTGGGCAGTGGCGATGCTGCTGCAAAGCTGCGGTGAAAATAAGGTCGCTACGGAGTGCTATCACTTGCAAGAAGCCTTGCTGGAAAACAGTTTCATTCCGGTCGGGACGGTGACTAAATCGACTGAAATCGCGCAGGCAAAGACGGCTCAGAGGCAAGCGGATGCGATCGCTCAAGTCGATCTCTCTGATGAAGACCTAACCACCCGCCGCGATGAAATGGTCACTTTGTTACAACAGCAAAGTGACCTGAGCCTTCAGGCCGCAGATGTCATGACAGAAGACGGTTTTTTAGGTGGGCGCAAATCAGCTGACTACGAGCGTATTTCGCAGCGCAGGCGTAAGTTGATTAAGCAGATGTATGCTGCGCAAAATGGGCTGCGAATCCATTGCAGCCTTCAGTAAATCGGTAATGCTGGCTGAGTGCCGGGCACCTTTAACATATCAATCTAATTTGATATGCCGTTTAATGACTTAATCGATGATGTTACCTGTAGCGCTGCCGGTCATGCATAAGCTCAAGGCTCTCTCTTGTGTGAGTGGGTTCACTTTGCTGGCCCTTACTGCCTGCGGCGAGAGTCGCAGCGTCCAGTGTGAAAAAATTGGCAATGTGCTGAATGCCTCATCCTCACAGATGATGTCGGCAAGTAGTACCTCGCAAGGGTTTTCTCAGGGCGCTACCATTGCCAATCAGGCCGCTGATGATTTGGCGGCACTAGAGCTAGGGGATAAAAAATTAAGTAATTTGCGATCGCACTTAGTAGCTAGCTATCGCAAGTCAGCAGAAGCTTCTACAGCCATGAACAGCATTGCAGGCCCAGATGGTTCCGTAATTATAGATGCGAGCACACAGGCATCTTCTCAAGCCATCATGACCCAGTTTGAAACCGCAATGAAAGACGTTGGTTCTGTCACGAATGCCACCCAAACCTACTGCAATGGCGGCACGGTCGCGAGCAATCTAACCGATGCACCCGCTCAATAGCTTGACGGGTATTGTCTTCGATTACTGATGGGGTTATTTAAACGCTTAGCGGACGGCAAAAAATCGCCGCCCGCTAAGACTTACAGTGACTTTTCGACCTGATATTTTGCGGTTTAATATTTTGCAGTCTGCTGCTCTGTCGCTTTACCGACGTTTCACCGTTGCGCTCGTGATGCCTGCGATCGCGACCAGTCCTAACAAACCTAGTGGCTCAGGCGTTGACGCTGTCGGCGATACAGTCGTTTTCAAAATTTGTCCTCGAATCTCACCTGGAAAGCCCGTCGATGAATCGAAGCGGTTCGTATGCACCTGAACGTATAGATCACCCGCTTCCAAAGCTGTCAGAAAATTGCTGAGCGGCTTAGAATCATTGGGATCGCTAATGCCGTTGCCATTGAGGTCAGAGACATCGCCATCGTCCCATACTCCGCTGAGGGTATTAGCCGCGTAGTCTACAACCAAATCATCGTCGTCTTCCGCAGGCAGCCCAAAGATATTAAGCGTATGGGGGCCATTTTCGCCTGTTGGCGCAGCGTGGATGTGGATTTTGTTGATATCTGCTGGAGCTGTGCGATCGCCTGGCGTCAGATCAACGCCCTGGAAAGACAGCGTATAGCTTAACTCTGTGCCCGCTTCATTTAGCTCAAAACTAGCGGTACCGCTTGCTTCAGAGCCAGTGCCTGGCACAACCTGATCGCCCGTGATGTTGGCACTAAAGGTGGCTGCTTGGGCCATATCTGTACTACCCATTGTGAATGAAGTAGCGGCGCTGGCAATCCAGCTAAACGTTTTGATTAAGTTCATTTTCAGGAGGCTTAGATGAGGGGCATTTATTATCCAATCACTAAAGAATATTCATTTCAAAAGACGCCCCGTCTATGTCGTTGCTCGTGACTAGCCGTTTTGGCGTCTTCAGCTGACGTATTCTATAGGTCTCGCTTGCTATAGGTCTCTCTCTAGTTAAGAAAGCACCAAGGACAGGAGCGCATTAGAATGCGTCTAAACACAGCGCGTCTAAGAAGAACGCATCTAAAGAAGAACGCATCTAAAGAAGAACGAGTCTAGTAGCATTTGCAATGCGAATTTTATTAGTAGATGACGAAGTAGAACTGACAGAGCCGCTGAGCCGCTTATTGCAGCGTCAGGGGTATGACGTAGAAGTTGCCGCCGATGGTGCCATTGGGTGCGATATGGCAACCGATGCCCACTACGATTTGCTGATTCTGGACTGGATGTTGCCCGGAAAAACCGGATTAGAGATTTGCCGAGAAGTGCGATCGCTTGGGCAAACCACACCTGTACTGTTTTTAACGGCCAAAGATACCCTAGACGACCGCGTAGATGGCTTAGATGCCGGGGCAGACGATTACTTAGTGAAGCCTTTTGAGCTACGTGAGCTACTGGCCCGGGTTCGCGCCCTGCTCAGACGCCCCCCTGCCATGGATGCGAACAGAGCAGATGGCAGTAGCCGCGCATCCGGTAGCTCGACCAGTAGCTTGGCCGGTAGCTCGACTGATAGCTTGGCAAGTCGTGTCGGGCGCGCTGATGTAGACCGCGCCGTGCTGCAGTTTGAAGATCTGTCTTTAGATATTGCTAATCAGGTGGCGAGTCGAGGGGGGCGCACCATCGAGCTATCTGAAAAGGAAGTGAATTTGCTGGCTTATTTAATGCGATCGCCCCATCAGCTCCTTACCCACGCTCAAATTTACGATGCCGTGTGGGGCAAAGGTGCGACCCCAAGCAGCAATGCCCTCGCTGCGCAAATGCGACTGCTGCGCAAAAAAGTTGAGCAGGCTAGTCAGCCCACACTGATTCATACCGTATATGGCAAGGGGTATCGTTTCGGCGCATCTTCTTAGGTGCCAGCGAGTTAGGTGCCAACGAGTTAGGTGCCAACGAGAAACGGGGTAAGGTCAGCAGCAAACTGGGTACACAAATATGGCAGCAATCCGCCTTTTTATCACCTGCTTTTTTTAGCAGGCGTGCACCTTTAACGGTGGCCCAGCTGCCGCATACGAGTAAATACGGTTGTTCTGTATCAAATAATTTATGCTGACTTCATGATACCTCAGTATATTTACTTAAGTTTTGTGCAATTCTGATAAAGCAGGGAGAAAACAAGGATGAGTGACGTCTTTGTTTTTATAGATAACCTGCAACTCGACGACTTGCCTAGTCTGCTGACCTTGTGCCATTCGCAACGCCGCAGAGAACTTTAATACGGCTCGCGCCACCCAGCTAGCAACATAAATGAGCAAAAAAAGGAACAGTGTTTTCTCAGGTGTGGTTCCGGTATTAGGAGCCTCCCAAACGACTGCGCCTATTTCATTAGGGGCGGCGGCGATCGCTCGCTACACTCAAAACGCCGGTCAGAACTTTGTCGATTCTGACCCCACCGTTCGCTACTCGACCGGCAGCACCCTCCTCGATTCCTTTGTTCAAGCCGCTGAATACGATGCCTTTGCGCTACAGAGTGAACTAACCGCCCTCAGCTTTGAACTTAAGCGCATCGCCAATCCTCGGCTCAAGCCAAGACCCGAGCAAAATGGAACAGCCGCTGTACCTAACGAGGCTGTTCGCGCCAAGCGCCAAGCCATTATGCAGGCGCGTCAAAAAGCCCAACGGCAGGCTCAAAAAGCGCTACAGCAGGTTAAAGCCCAACGTGCAGCTCAGTCGGGTACTCATGCACAGGGCGGCGTAACTGTAGCACGCAACGAAGCTGTACCAGCCGAAGCTACACGCAATGGTTCCCTTTCCAACAGAGCCGCCAGCAGAGTTGTCCGTAACAGAACTGTTCCGAACGGTTCCGGCGCAAATGGTGCTATCCCCAAAGGGATCGCAGCTAAGCTACAGCGTCAAGTGCACGGTAATCAAGTGCACGGTAATCAAGTGCACAGTAAGTCTGAGCAGCGTCGTGTAGGCCAATCTCCTCAGCAAAGACCTCCCTTGGCCGCAGCCCCGTCGCCTTCTTCCCCCCAAGCCGCACCTGCCCAATCACCTGTGGTGAAGGTGTATGGTGGCGCTGACTATAAGGCGATGCAGGCCCGCGCTCAAGCTGGAGGCTTAGTAAATTTAGACGATTCTTTGCTGTTTGGTGGCGCTGAGAACTCCGCTGCTAAAAAGGATCGAAAAGCAGCGTCTATCTCGCTCGATCAAACGTTCTTAGTTTCCTTCAGCGAGCCGCTTGAGGATTTTACAGCCTCCCCAATTCCTGGTGGTTGGCATCCTACGGCTCATTTAGATGCCTCTGAGCTAGCGGCTGACGCTTGGCAGCAAACGGTGTTGGATATTGACAGCTTTAAGCTTAATGACCTCTCTGAAGATCTGGCTGAAGATGTCGCTGATCCTGCTACTGAGGAAAACCACGACTTAGTCGTCAAGAGTGCGGATTTGGCTGATTCTGATTTGGCTGAGTCCGATTCGGCTGATGGCCACGCCTACGCAGCGCAGATGGAGACCCAAGAGATAGTCGATAGTGCTGAAGAAATGGCCGCATTGAATGCGCTGGGTAAGCAGGTGAGCTACCTTAATCGGCGGATAGAGTTCTTGAGTAAAAAGCTTGCAGAGATAACGACGGCTGAAACGGATGTGGCCCAAGCCTCTGGCAATAGAACCTTAGCGGGACAGGAGGGGCGTAGTTCCGTCGTTTTAGCCTTGGATGCGTTTGAGCTGAGCGAGGGGCGTACTGCGGAAAAGCGATTAGCTACGTTGGAGCCTTTGGTTAAGGCGATATAGCTATTGGCACGGATAGCTGCTGTGACGGGCTGAGCATTGCCATTGAGTTTATTGCTAACTTCTGTTCGCTGAGTGCGTGATATCTCGCTTAAGTAAACAGCTAAGCAAACAGCCGCTGACAAGGTTAACTTGGTCGGCGGCTGTTTGTTGTTGATGGCTTTTATGTTGGTTTCTTTGGGCGTGCGAGCATTTTAGCGATCGCCATACAGATTTTCGTAATATCCCTTGTACTCTTCAGAGAGGAGTGCTTGCCACCATTCGCGATTGTTTAAGTACCACTCCACCGTTTGTTTGAGGCCGGTTTCAAAGTTATAAGCTGGTGTCCAACCCAGATCTCGCTCAATTTTGGAAATATCCATTGCGTAACGGCGATCGTGGCCAGGGCGGTCGGTGACAAATGTAATCAGATCGCGCGGTGCGGTGGGCAAATCACCTGCTAGCTCGCCCATTAAGTCGCAGAGCTGATGCACGATGTCGAGGTTTTTGACCTGATTGTTGCCTCCGATGTTGTACACATCGCCAGGGTTGGCCTTTTGTAATACGGTGTCGATTGCGGAGCAGTGATCGCTGACATGCAGCCAGTCACGTACATTCTGGCCATCGCCATACACTGGCAAAGGCTTACCCAACAGAATGTTGAGGCACATGAGCGGAATCAATTTTTCGGGGAATTGGTATGGCCCGTAGTTATTGGAGCAATTGGTGATTAGGGTGGGCATGCCGTAGGTGTGGAAGTAGGCGCGAGCGAGGTGGTCGCTGCCTGCTTTTGAAGCGGAATAGGGGCTGTTGGGTGCGTAGGGTGTGGTTTCAGTAAAGGCTGGATCGTCTGCTTCTAGGCTGCCGTATACTTCATCGGTAGAGACATGGAGGAAGCGGTAGTCTTCAGGTTTGCCTTTGTCCTGCCAACGGTTGCGGAAGGCTTCGAGCAGGGTAAAGGTGCCGACGACGTTAGTTTGAACGAAGGCTGCGGGGCCAAGTATGGACCTATCAACATGGGATTCGGCGGCGAAGTGAATCACAGTGTCAATGTCTTCTTCGGCCAGAATGTCAGTGACGAGTTTGCCATCGCAAATGTCACCTTTAATAAGGCGAAAGCGGTCTTGCTCGATGAGGTCAGAGAGGTTTTCTTTATTTCCTGCGTAGCCAAGAATATCGAGGACAACGACTCGGCCGTCGTGATTTTGGCACCAGTGGTGTACGAAGTTGGAGCCGATGAACCCGGCCCCGCCGGTAATAAGAACGCGTTTTGACATGGTTTGTTTGAAGTCTAGGGGAAAGTGATTGTGTTTGGGGTTGAGCTGGTAAGCTCGCCCCGCCCTACCGGGCACCCCGCCAGAGGGGATTTATTTTAGGCAGTGGCGTTGACTGTGATAGCGATTTCTGTACCCTACAGAAACAAGCTGATATAACTCCTTTGGGCGCTGGGGTGCCTTTGTCTGAAGGTGCGCCACTAGGGAATGCATCTTCAGGCAAAGGCCGTAAGGACTGGCTTTAACGTTTAGGCCACTTAGTCTGTTGCTAAAAGGTCTGTTGCTAAAAGTCAGTTCAATTGTTAAGTCAGCTCAATTTTAGAGTCATCACCGACCATGAACCGCAATGCTTTGGGGCGATGATCCGTAATCGTCAGCTTGGCTCTTTCACCGATCAGGCTATCTACAATGCGGCGCTGAATGCCCGAAATAGTCGCACCTTCGAGTACAACGCTGTGGTCAATTTCAATGTTGCTCATGCTAACGCCGTTGGCGATGCTGGTGTAGGAGCCAACGAAGCAGTTTTCGAGGATGCAGTTTTCACCAATGACAACGGGGCCGCGAATGGTGCAGTTGGTGAGGCGAGACCCTCTGCCGATGATAGCGCGCCCTTTTACTTTGCTCTGTTCATCCACATCGCCATGGACTACTGCTTTGGTGAGGTACTCATCGAGGATGATGCTGTTGGCTTCTAGCAAGTCGTCTTTTTTCCCAGTGTCTAGCCACCAGCCTGTTAGCTCTTTGGCTTCGACGGTTTCGCCTGTGCTGATGAGCTGCTGAATGGCGTCAGTGATTTCGAGTTCGCCGCGTGGGGAGGGTTTGATCTGGGCGATGGCCTCATGAATTTTGGGTGAGAACAAGTACACGCCCACCAAAGCCAAGTTAGACGGTGGATCTTTCGGCTTTTCGACCAGTTTCATAACGCTGCCATCTGCCGCGATTTGAGCGACCCCGAAGGCGGTGGGATTTTCTACCTGTTTGAGCATGATGATGGCACCGACCGACTTTTGTTTAAAGTCTTCGACGAAGCCGCCAAGCTGATCTTGAATGAGGTTGTCACCGAGATACATCACAAATGGAGAATTGCCTAAAAAGGGCTGGGCAATTTTGACCGCATGGGCAAGACCGTCTGGACTGTTTTGGTGAATGTAGGTGATTTTGGCGCCAAAGCGATCGCCTGTGCCCGTTTTCTCTTCAATCTCAGGGCCTGTTTCGGGGCTGACGATAATGCCAATTTCGGTGATGCCAGCGGCGACTAGGCTCTCAATGCCGTACCAAAGGATAGGTTTGTTGGCGACGGGAACCAGCTGTTTCGCGCCCGTGTAGGTTAGAGGGCGCAGGCGAGTGCCTTTACCACCGGAGAGAATCAGTGCTTTCATGTGAATTCTTATTAGGAGTAAGGGTGGGATTGAAAATGAACAGAGACAGGCTGCAATTCCGTTTTTAGGGAGTTGGCCTGTATGAAATTGGCCTGTACGAAGTTTTCCCGGATGGAATCTCTCCGTATGGAAGAGCCATAAAGATGATGAGGTGCTAAGAGGCGATCGCTTGTGGTTGTTCGGATTCGATATAGTCGCTTAGCATGGCGCGGAGGCTGTCTCGCCAGTAGGGCGGCGGGGCTGCTAGCACGGCAGAAATTTTCTGGCAGCTCAGCACGGAATAGGGAGGGCGCTGCGCAGGGGTTGGGTAGTCCGCTGTTGTGAGCGGATTAACGGTTTGAGTTTTGAGGGGTACGCCTAGCGCTTGAGCTTCTTCAAAAATGGCAAGGGCAAAGTCATACCAGCTCGCCACGCCGCTGTTTGTAAAGTGATAAGTGCCTGCCAGGGTGCTGTCTTTTGTAAGGCGCGTGCTCAGCTGATAAATTGCGTCGGCAATGTCTTTTGCCCAGGTCGGTGACCCGATTTGGTCGGCTACGATGCCCAACGTGTCTCGCTTTTTGGCGAGTCGTAGCATTGTTTTGCAAAAGTTGCCTTTGCCGTAGGTGCCGTACACCCAAGCTGTGCGCAAAATGATGTGATTATCTAGGGCTGTGCGGATAGCTTCTTCGCCTGCTAGCTTGCTTTTGCCATAGACACTAATGGGGCCTGTGGTGTCTGTTTCGGTGCGGGGGGAGCCTTCTGTGCCTGGAAAAACATAGTCTGTAGAGATATGGATGAGGGCCGCGCCGCACGTTGCTGCCGATTCTGCCATGACTTGAGTGGCTTCAGCATTAATGCGGTGGGCCAGCTCAGGCTCGCTTTCCGCTTGATCGACGGCGGTATAAGCGGCGGCGTTGATGATTAGGCTGGGGCTAAGCGCGGTGATTTTTTGGGCGATCGCCTCCAAATCTGTGAGGTCTAGCTCGTCTCTGCCCACAGCGGTGACAGGGCCTAGCGTAGAGTCGCTTTGGCTAAGTACCTGCAACAGTTCTTGACCGACCTGGCCGTTTGCGCCAATTAGGAGTACGGAGGCGGCTTGGGTTGAGTCTGTTTGGGTTGAGTCTGGTTGAGTAGAGGCTATTTGGGTTGGTTGGTTGCTCATTTGGAGCGTCCCTCCGAAAAATCGGCGTAGTCTACCAAGTCCGCTTTATCTAGCGTTGCACCCTCAGCGTCTTTTTGAGAAACGATGGGTTCTTTGCCTGCTGTTGGCCATTGAATATTGAGGGTGGGGTCGTTCCAGACAAGGCTACGCTCATATTGCGGGCTGTAGAAATCGGTGGCTTTGTACAGCACATCTGCCGTCTCAGACAGAACGTAAAACCCGTGGGCAAAACCTGGTGGAATCCAGAGCTGCTTTTTATTTTCGGCACTTAAAATTTTGCCGACTGATTTACCAAAGGTGGGTGAACCTTGGCGAATATCGACCGCGACGTCATAGATGCTACCGATAGCGACACGCACAAGCTTGCCCTGGGCGTTTTGCAGTTGATAGTGCAGCCCACGCAAGATATTGCTGGTTGAGGAAGAATGGTTGTCTTGCACAAAGGTGTAGTGGTGACCAATCGCCTCGTCAAAAGCTTTTTGGTTGAAGCTCTCTAGGAAGAACCCGCGTTCATCTTGAAATACCCGAGGTTCGATAACGACAACCTCAGGAATTTTAGTTTGCGTGATCTGCATATTGAATCCCAATGATGTTGAATCTTGTTTGGCTGAGATAGCGGTGTCTGTTTGGCGATTGGACTGTGAGAAGTCCTTGCCTTAAGAAGCCCTTGAGAAGGCCCTGAGAAGGCCCTGAGAAGGCCTTGAGGAAACCGCTTCTGGAGATATTTCGGCTACAAAAGGCAGGCTCAGGAAAACGGATAGGAAAAACTAAGCCTGTAAAGCTACTTACACAACGAATAAATCTCAGCCTGAGTGGCCCGATTAGGCCAGTGTAATTGGCTAAACTTTTTAACAATATTTACCGTATTTCCTGCTTATCGTCTCAATTAAGCGGAAAAAAAGCCACAGCTTATGCTGATGCTCACCAGCCTGTAAATGTTTTGACAAGAAGACAATCCTTCCCGGCTAGGCATGTTTATGGCAGGTGCTTTTTGTGCTAGGGCCATCACCGTAGGCCCTGCATACTCTGCGAAGAGGCAAGGGCCTACGGTGATCGCTAGGCGAGTAGAGCTTAGCTAGTGGCGTGTGTTCTAAACAAATGGCTGAAGTACTTCAACCGTCGCTTGTCCAGTTTTTTCCCAGCTAAATGCTCTGACCCGTTGAAGTCCAGCTTTGCGTAGCTGCTGTTGGGTCGTATTATCGGTGGCGATCGCGCTCATAGCGCCAACCATTGTTTGCATATTTCCGGGATCGATAAGATACGCCGCATCACCAGTGACTTCTGGTAGAGAGGCGACTTTGGACGCGATGACAGGCGTGCCGCAAGCCATTGCTTCCAGAACCGGTAGGCCGAAGCCTTCCCAGAGGCTAGGGAACACAAGTGCGATCGCGTGACTTAAGAGCGCAGGCAATTGGCTGTAGGGTACGTAGCTTAGGAACTTAACGCGCGATCGCACGCCCTTTTCCACGGCGAGCTTTTCTAACTCAGGTGTGTAGCGTGGATCTATGGGCCCTGCGATGACAAGCTGACAGTCTGGTACCTGCGCCAACGCCGTAATGACGGCACCAATGTTTTTGTAGGGGGCCTGTCGGCCTAGGGTTAGAAAATAGGGCGTGTTAGTGAGCGATAGGGCCTGTGGAAAATTAGGGCGGGCGCTTACTGGGCGAAAGTGTTTGGCATCGTAGGCCAGCGGGATAGGAACGAGCTTATGGGCGGGGATGCCGTAGAAGTCTGTGACGTCTCGGGCAGTGGCTTCGCTGTTGCAGATGACTTTTTTCGCTTGTGCCAGAACCTGTGGAACGTAGTAGCGATAATAGTGTTTGATGGCCCCAAACTCGTGGGGAAAACGGAGGGGAATGAGATCGTGAAAGGTCACGATAGAGCGAAAAGATGGCCTGGATTCAAAGAACGACAGCGGCGCTTCAGGGATGGGCGTGAATAAGAGAGATGACTGGGACGTGCGCTTAGGGGTGATTAATTTGGGTAGCTGAAACTGTGTCCATAGCAGGCGGCGCAGGTGCCCGGCAGTGCCGTTCTCTGCGGTCATATTGGTCGGGACAGAACGGTAGTTAGCGCGATTGCTCGGAGCACTGGCTAACCCATCTGGTAATCTCTCCGCTAATCCGCTGGCAGGTGTCGCTAAATAAACGGGCGATAGCGCTTCTATGTAGGGAAGTAGGTTCAGCGCATAGCTCGTTGTCCCGGTTGGACGTTTTAATAGATAGGCCAGGTTAACAAACATATATCGACCCTGTACTCTACGACCCGTGTACTCTACGACCCGTTTAGAAAGTGTTTGATGCCTATCCAACGGCCTTGGGCAACGGTGGGCTTAATGAAGCGCAGCAGGACAGATTGGGCAAATAGATAGATAAGGTTGAGCCAGAGGGCAAGTGAGGTGGCGTGCCGATGCAAGAAAGTCAGCTTACTGAAGGTGGCGTAAATGTATTTGGGACTGGGATAGCGGCTCGTGATACTAGAGACGGCATGAACCACGAGAGGCACCGGCGCGATCGCAATCATGCGCCCTTGCTGAAGGTAGCGCTCACATAGATCGCAGTCTTCGTAATACAAAAAATAGGTGTCATCAAATTGGGGGCAATGCCCAAGTTCACCCAAATTCAATATCATGCTACAGCCGCTGACCCACTGGGTTGGCGTGGGCTGAGTGGCTGCTGGTTTCCCTCGAGCGGTGCGGATTGCTTTGGCGCTAACGGAGCCTGTCCATCGGTTGAATTTGCCTGATCCAAACCATATTTTCCCGTCTGAATCGAGAACGGGGGTGCCTAGAATGGCAATGTTTTGATCTTGAACCTGCTGTTGAAAGCATTGGCGAATGGTGCTGACAGCGTTGGGCATCAGGCAGGTATCGGGGTTGATGAGCCATACCAATGCGTTGGGCGATCGCGCATAAATCCACTGCAAGCCCAAATTACAGCCGGAGCCAAATCCGTCGTTTTCAGGTGCGTCTAGTACGGTGACTTGGCCGCCGCCGTAGGTTTGCTCGGTTAGACCATGCACCATGCGATCAGCGGGCGAGTTATTGACAATGACGATGCCCTGATTGGTTTCTAGGGTGTGCATCAAGTCGCTCAGTAGGGCCGCGCTGTAGTAGTTTACGCTGAGAAAGTACAGCGGTGGCTCATGGCGCGTGCTGTTTTCTGTGGCGTTTGCTTCTGATGGGGGAGCGTCTTCGGGGGGATTACCTGTGGGCGTGTTGCTTGTGGGCGTATCGCTTGTGGGCGTGTTGCTTGTGGGCGTATTGCTTGTGGGCGTATTGCTTATAGGCGTATCGCTGACGGATGGATTTGCTGCTTCTGGGGTTGTGTTGCTGTACTCAATATCTATTTTGAGGCCGTGGCTACTCGGGGCATTGCCTTGTTCTGTAGCGCTCTGCGGGTTAGACGGTATACGGGAAGAAGCCTGTTCAGACGTCATGAAACCTGGCTCCTATTGGCGATCGTATTGGCCGGGTTGTTGGTTTGTGTGTGGGCTTGTGTGTTTGACGGTGTGATCGCCTTAAAAGTGGCATAAACACGGCTAAACCACTGCCTGGGCTTTTGGCGTTGGAGCATGGGATGCTGCAGGTATTTTTGCCAAACATGGGGGGGGGCAAAGGTATAGCGATCTTGTCTGAGCACGTTTTTGGGGAGCTGCTGTGGATTGACAATGCCTTGGTCAATTTGGGTGAGGAGAGACGGGCGCACCCAGCCGCGTTCAATATGATCTTGCACGGTTTCACGAGCGATCGCGCCATCTGCAATGGCCTGGAGTAGTTCGTTGCACCAAAGCGCAGCGAGCGGATTGGTTGTAGCCAGCCAGGGTTGGTCAGGCATATCTGTGTAGTGCAGGAGCGCAGTACGCGCAGGCTCGTAGCATTCCAGATCGTTCCAGCCTAGAGGAAGGTCGGCTCTTTTGATGGCGGCGGGCGACATATCCAACACAAATTCTTTGTATGTCCAGGTTCCCCGCTCTAGTGATTCTACTAACTGCGCTGCTTCCCATGTTAGCTGGGCGCAGTTTAATAGCATGACGCTATATTGAGGCGATCGGCCCGATTCTGGCGGTTCTGGTACCGATAGAAGGCCGGCAGTGGGTTCTCCGGGCTGCTCAAAAGGCTGTTGCCATAGCTCATAAATGTCTCGCAACACCAGCATGTCTGAGTCAAGATAAATGGCTTTGCCTTGGTATTGACAGAGGGCGGGAATGGCAAAGCGTTGGAAGGTAAAAGGTGTGCGCGGTTTAAGGGCTGGATCTGCTGGCGTGGGGATAGGGATATTGGCAGCGGCAACCGCTTCGTAGAGGGGGGTGATTTGAACCGGGTGTGCGGTGCGTTTGCAGATGGAATAGGTGAGCACTTCTACGGCTAGACTTTGCTCAATTTGGGTGCCGAGATAGATACGGATGCTCACGGGAGGTGCCTGTTTGAATTTGCCTATTTGAATTTGCCTGCTTGGATGTGATTATTTGCGCTTGTCTACGTTTACCTGCCTATGATTTGACGAGTTAAAAGTTTGGCTAGTTATAAAGTTTGACGAGTTAAAAGTTTGGCTAGTTAAAAGTTTGACGAGTTAAAGCGATGGCGTTTGGGCGGTGATAATGTAGTCGCTGACTTCACGAACTGCGCCTTGGCCGCCGCCTTTGCTGGTTACGAATCGGGCGTGGGCGATGTTGGTGGGCATGGCGTCGGCAACGGTCATAGGATATCCGACGGCTTGCATAACGGGGAGGTCGCTGAGGTCATCTCCCATACTGGCCACTTGGCTAAGCGATATTTGTAGGCGATCGCATAGCTCTTTTAGCACCTTCAGCTTGTCTTTTACATTAATAAAGACGTGCTCTACATTGAGCCGCTTGGCTCGATGCAGCGTTGCTTCAGAAGAATTGGCGGAGATAATCGCTACTGCAACGCCGTGATTAATGAGGCGCTTAATGCCAAGACCGTCTTTAACGTTGAACTTTTTGAGAATTTCGCCCGATTCGGTGTAGTAAAGTCCGCCATCTGTCATGATGCCGTCCACATCTAATACGAGCAGCTTAATGGCTGCAAAGTCGCTGGCAGAGAGGGTCGGCGGGTAGAAATTACTCATAAATTTGTGGATTCTGTCGTCTGAAAGTACGTCGGAACTAAAGCGTAGGTAGGGGCTAAAGCTAGATGGCCCAAAGATACGTAGCGCAGGTGGGGTGGGTTGTGTGTGGCGGATTCTTTAAGATGCCTAGCATTGCCTTTTTTCTTTTAGAGATATCTATTTTAGAGATGCCTATTTTAGAGATGTCTTTCTTTTCAGCGTAGAGGATGATGGTGCGTGCCACATCTTAATGAGGACATCTTATGATGGGCGCTATATACTGTTTGCGGTTCCACTGTTGTCCTCCTTTGGCGAACGGTTACGCGTTATGGTCTCGTCTCCTTCCCCTACCGGTAGTGTCTCTGCACCGGCACTGACTCAATACGTTGAAGTCCCTGCGATTAAAACGCTTGATTTATCCGCAGCAGGCACCGAACGGCTAATTAGCTTTGGTGCAGGTCAGCGCCAGAAGTACTTAAATAACTCGCCGTTTCCTCACATTGTTATCAACAACTTGTTTGATAATGCGCTACTGGAAGATGTGCTGGAAGATGTGATTAACCTAGAGCATCCCATTGCCAAGAATTTTTATGGTTCGGTTAAAAAATTTGCTACTCCAGATCCGCAAGTTATGGGGCCGACCGCACAACGCTTTTTGTTAGATTTGTGCTCAGCGAGATTCTGTTTGTTTTTGGAAGCGCTGACAGGGATTGACGGGGTGATTTCTGATCCTCATTTTGAAGGAGGTGGCGTCCATGAAATGACCCGAGAAGGCTTTTTAAAAATGCACACCGACTTCAACTGGAATGACAAGCTGAAGTTGGATCGACGGCTCAATATGCTGATTTATCTCAATCATGATTGGCAAGATTGCTGGGGTGGTCATTTGGAACTGTGGGATAGCCAGATGAAAAATCAGTTTATGAAAGTGCCCCCTGTTTTCAATACCACCGTTATTTTTTCAACCACAGATTATTCGTATCATGGCCTGCCGAATCCGTTGGACTGCCCTGAAGATCGGCGTAGGCGATCGCTGGCTCTGTACTACTACAGTAATGGGCGGCCCCAAAGTGAAATTCAGTTTCACCAAAGCACGGGCACTAACTACCAAGAGCGCCCTGGCGAATATTTTTATGCGCCTGGTGTAGCTGGGCGAGGCCCCCAAAGACTTCCTAAAACGAAACTGGAAAAAGTCACCCACAAGCTCAAGTCAACAATTAAAAAGAGAATCAAGAAAGTGGCCCCCAAGCCTACTAAAAAGATGCCAAAACGCTGAGTCCTAACTCTCTTTGAATTTCTTTCTCATACTTTTTTTAATTCATTTAGCTACCGTTTTAATTCGTTTAACTACCGCGCCCCAGCAACGTTTTTATGACTTCTCAACCGACCCTATCCAAACCATCCTCTAGCAAGTTGGCTTCTGAACAGACGCCTGCGCTCTCTACCTGCTTTGACCAAGGCTACATGGATGCCTTTGATCGTAGCGAGTTTATCTCTAATCAGCCCTATCCTTGGGCAAACTTTAAGGCATTGTTGACCCCGCAAGCATTTGCGGCCCTCTATCAAGAATTTCCTGCGCTTGATTTTTTTGAAAAGCACGAGGGCATGGCGCGAAAATATGATCAAAAGCCCCATGATCGCTATTATCTTGCCTACGAAGAGAAAATTGACGCGTACAAAAAACTAGATTCTGAGCAAGAAGCGATGCAAGGAAAGGGCGTGATTCGACATAGTCAGCTTTCACCCACGTGGCAAACCTTCATTTCAGAAATTACTTCGGATTCTGGCTACCGTCGGTTCATCGGTAAACTGCTGGGTACAGATGAATTCATCACACGCTTTGCGTGGCATGTGGCCACCGCAGGCCATTCTGTTTCGCCTCACTCAGATGCGCGGAACAAACTGGGCACCCATATTTTTTACTTTAATACGACTGAAGATTGGCAAGCTGATTGGGGTGGCGCTACTTTGGTGCTGGATGAGAAAAACTATGAGGGGATGAATCCTACCGTTTCTGATTTTGGCAAAGTAACGGCGGTAGAAGTGATGAACAATCGCAGCTTTTTGTTCAAAAACCAGGTGGAAGGATGGCACGCTGTCGATACGCTAAAGTGCCCGGTGGGCGTACATCGGCGGATTTTTAATGTCATTGTTGAAATCCCTAAGCAAAAGAACGTAGAGAAGGTAAAAGCAACGGTGAAGACAACCCTACGTGAGAAATTGCTGGGTTGGCTTTGAATGCCTGAGTCTTTGAATGCCTAGTCTTTGAATGCCTGGTCTGTGAATGCCTGGTCTGTGACTAACTTAGCTCTGACTAACTTGGCTCTGACTAACTTGACTCTAAACAGAGATGAGGGCGTACGGTAAGTACGCCCTCATCTCTCAAATGCAACCTGATCGCATCAGAACGTTTTAATCTTTCTGAATCCAGAACTGAGCGCTCTCGTCGTAGATGCTGCTATCTGATGTGCTAGTGAAGCGTAAGTGGTAGTTTCGGCTGGTGTCTAAATAGGTCGGAATATTCCACTGGTAGCTGCCGTCGCTGCTGGTTGAGCCGGTAATGGTGCGGTGGTACGAACCCTCTTTGTACAGCTCAATTCTTATGGTTTCTCTGATGTTGTCACTCCAAGTTAGCTCGAACTGAGTACCTGTGCGCAAAGGGGAGTTGTCGCTGGGGGTGTCAATGTTAATGAATGGATTGGCTTCTACTTGAAAGGGCTGATCGCTGACGTTGAAGATATTTGCGTCTTCAGCGCTGCTGATTCTGAGGTAGAAGAATTTATCTCCGGCCAAGTTAGAAGGGACGCGCCAATTGAATTCGCCGTCGCTAGGCGTTGAATTCACAATGGTGCTGACGAAGCGATTGCCTTCGTACAGATCAATTTTTACGTTTTCTGCAAGGTTATCTTCCCAGCGGATGGTGTATTCATTGTCGGTGCGAAGTTTGGTGGTGCTGAGATCGCCATTGCGAATGGACAGGACTTCAATGTCGGGCAAGGGCTGTAGGGTTGAATAGTCTACGCTGTAGCCAATATCATCCAGTAGGGCCACGTCTAGGAGGGTCAGTAGTTTGCGGGTACCTTTAGCGATATTGGGATCTAGCGAATTCTCTCCGAGTCCTGCAATTTCAAAGTCATCTTCAATATGGGAGCCTCTGCTGTCTAGCGGAATGGCTTCGCCGTTGTTGAGGGCTGTGGAGGCTTCTCCTGTGAACTTGCCGTCTTGAATTAGTGCGCTAAAGGCATCAATGCCACTAGAAATACCTAGAATATGGCCGAGTTCGTGAACGGCGACAGAGAGCATATCCGCTTGAAAGTTCGCAATGTTGGGCGTGGTGCTGGTGTCTGGATTGATGTACCAAGATTCTCTATCGTTGAAGACGATTTCACCGAGCCAAGGTTGGAAGACGGTGCTGGTGTTGCGATCTCCTTGATACGTGGTTGCGCCTGCTTCTGCTAGTGACCGATTGCTGCTGAGATCTTGGGCGAATGCGAACACTCTAATGTCATCAATTTCAGACTCTAATTCAAAGGAGGTGAGGCCGTTACCGTTAGGATCTGTGGCATGTACTGTGGTGCCTACAGCGATATTTTCAAATTCATCTAAGATAATATCTTCCCAGATGTCAGCGGCCTTTTCTAGGACGGCTCGCTTTTCACTGTCAAACCAGTTGTTCGTATCAAAGCGGTAGTCAAACTCGATGTTGAAACCGTCGTCTAAATTATCGTCTGAGCTGTTGCCTGAGTTGTTCTCTAGGGTGTTTTCTGGGCTGTTCTCTGGGCTGCCGTTAAGGCTGTTGTTTGAGTTATCTGCTGGGGTACTTTCTGGGTTATCTGTTGGGGTGCTTTCTGGGTTATCTGTTGGGGTACTTTCTGGGCGATCGCTTAAGTTATTGCCTGCGTTATATTCAGACCCATTCCCGTTATCTGAACCGTTGTCAGAAGCGCTATCTAAGCTATTGTCAGAACCGTTATCTGAGCCGTTGTTAGATGGGCTGTCGTTTACGGTTTCATCCGTCGGCGATTCAGACGAGGGTTGATTAGATTCATTCGGCAGTGTATCTAGTGCTGCACCGTTTACAACCGGAATCCAAGAGCCATTTTTTCCAGAAAAACGAACGCGATTCTCGAGTTTGTTGTTTTTCTGACCTCCTAGCTGCCAGATTTCATTCGTGCCAGACTCTTTTTCGTGCCACAAAAGATCCGGCGCACCATCTTGGTTAAAATCTCCTACCCCGTGGAGTTCCCAGTCGTTGCTTCTGAATGTTTCGACGCGTTCAGAATCTTTATAGTCAGTGCCTTTGTTTCCTCTCATATACCAAATGAGATTCTCGCCAGAGCCTTGATCTCTCCACAGCACATCGGTGTAGCCGTCTCTGTCAAAGTCTCCAACACCTTTGGCTTTCCACTGGCGACCCGGAGACATCAGGGATGAGCGCTCACGGATAGAAGCCCCTGTATCGCCTTCCATGTACCAAATGACATTCTCGCCTGTTCTGTTGTTGTGCCAGAGAATGTCGGCGTGCTCGTCATTATCAAAATCGCTGACGCCTTGAACTTCCCAGTCTGCGCCAATGCCTGTAATGCCATCTCTGCCGATGTAATCACCGCCCAGATCGCTTCCTCTAAACAAGGCCGCATTATCCCCTGTTCGTTCATTGCGGACGAGCAAATCCGAATAACCATCTTGGTTAAAGTCGGCTATCCCCTCTACTTTCCACCCTTCTCCGATTGATCGGATATCGAGGCTTTCACTGACCTGATTCCCATGCTCTCCTTCTGTGAGCCAAAGCTCATTGCTGCCAGATGTGGGGTTATGCCAAAGCACGTCGGAGCGCCCATCACTGTTAAAGTCTAGCCCATAGGGATCTTGCAGCGCAGCAGAATCTTTGCCAACCACAGGAACTGCTGCGTTAGCATCAAAGTCTAAGTTGTTGTTAAACATAAACGGAGTCTGTATCTAGCTTTTCTAAAGTTGAAGAGAAATAAACAACAGCAAGGCACCTTTTTTTTACCCCAGCGCTTGATGAACAAGCTTTAGGGCAGACGGCTCACCTGCTGCTGCGGAAGACGCATGAACAGAAAACTGAAATAGATGTGAGTGCTGAAAGATATTTTTACGATCTGGGCGAATGCACTGGTTTGGCTGATGCACTGGCCTTCGCTAATGCATGTAATCGTTGTTCTTGTTAGAGGGATTTCATTTGTCCGTCGATATCTTTCTGCACTGCAAAGTCACATTAATGAAAGAATGCCCAAGGGTTTATGGAAAGCACATGGAAATGCCCATAAAAATGCTGATTTCATTGGTAAGTTCTTTTCATAGCTGACTGTATGGGCGTGAAGATACGTACGCTACTGAAAAAATTAATATCAGTTGATGGGTTGGGACGTCTTAGACGGCAATTTCTCGGTGCTGTTACGCATTTTTGGATACAGCAATACGGAGGCGACTAAGTAGCCGCCTCCAAACACGTTAAAACGCTGGTTCTTAGCTCTATGACCTGCGTTTTAAAGCGGCCTCTGGAAGCGTTTGCTCGTAGGGCTTGAGATGTATTTAGACGTGCTGATGTGTCTTTAGAAAAGCGTATAGATGAAGGGCGCGATCGCGCTACCTTGCGTAAATACAATCAGCCCACCCATTACCACTAAGGTGATAATCAGCGGTGCAAGCCAATACTTTTTTCGTTTGTTGAGGAAACCCCAGAGGTCTTGGAGAGAGTCGAAGAAGGCTTGTAACATATGCAGTAGGGCTTGGGCTATGGTTTGCCCACAGGTAGAAAACAAAAAGAGTTGATGCAGGACGCGTTTATACGGAAGCGGTGGAGTTGCATGAGGCTTGAGAAAAGCAGCCTTAATAAGTAGCTTTAAAAAAGGAGCCTTAATAAGGTGTCGTCATGCTGTCTTCAGTGGGTGGGGTGCTGGGGATACGATAGGAGGCTTTATCTCGCTCTAGCTTACGTTGCATGGGGTCTTTGCCGAGTAATCGCATGATCAGAGCCATGGGCGTGAGCACCAGTAAAAAAATGATCCCCAGGATGATGCGGCTGTTGAGCCAACCCAACACTAAGGCAATGCGCATCCATACGGCATAAAAAGGCGCGAGCGATCGCGGTGCAACTAGCGCCACGCTGCATAATATTCCGCCCGCCACGATGGGCCAACGATGAATCCCCGCGCCCCACACAAACGGTAGAACCAGGCCAAATAACACCGCGAAGATGATTCCGGTCGTGAGGCCGAACTTGCGTAGCCCTTGCTTATCAAGTTTTGGAATCTCAGAGAAATTGATGCCCATACGTTCTGTAATCTGCCTGCATATCTTTCATTAATCTGTGTTGGGTTGAGCCACTGTTAGGCTGAGTGACTGGCTTGAGAACTGGCTTGAGAACTGGCTTGAGTGACTGGCTTGAGTCACCGTGACTCGGCTGCATGAAGTGGTTGGCTGGTCGCTTGCTTGAAGCGTAGCCTCATGAAGCGTAGCTTAATCCAGTTCAAACTCCTCTTTCCACTGCTCGTCAGTTTCTCTCTTGGGCTGCTTCTCTTTTACCAGCAAACAATTTTCAATGACTAAATAATCCATCTCTGTGCGCATAAAGCATCGGTAGGCATCTTCTGGCGTGCAGACAATGGGTTCACCGCGCACATTAAACGAGGTATTTACCAGCACTGCGCAGCCTGTTTTGGCCTCAAACTGACGAATCAGCTCGTGGTATCGCGGGTTCGTTTCGGCATGTACCGTCTGAATTCGCGCCGAGTAATTGACATGGGTCACCGCCGGAATTGTGGAATGGGGCACCTTTAGCTTTTCAATCCCAAAGAGCGCATCTTGCCCGCCGTCTGTTTGTCTCAGGTCTTTTTGCACGCCTGCGACTAAGGTCATATACGGACTGGTGTGGGTGTCATCCAGCTCAAAATACTGACCAGCGCGCTCTGCGAGCACCGACGGTGCAAAGGGCCGAAAAGACTCTCGGTACTTGATTTTTAAGTTCATCACCGACTGCATTTTGGGATTGCGCGGATCGCCAATAATTGAGCGACTCCCTAATGCCCTGGGGCCAAACTCCATTCGCCCCTGAAACCAGCCCACCACATTCCCTTCTGCCAAAATTTCAGCTAAACGCGGCAGCAATGCTTCATCGGGCAGCGCTTCGTATGGCGCATCTAGCCGGGCTAATCGTTCGGTTACCGATCCACTTTCAAAGCTGGGCCCCAAATAAGCTCCGCTCATGCCGTCCGGTGTTTGTACTTGCCGCGACTTGTCAAAATGCTGATGCCACAGTGCCAAGGCTGCACCGACGGCTCCGCCTGCATCGCCCGCTGCGGGCTGCACCCAAATTTCTTTAAACGGCCCTTCCCTCAGTAACCGACCGTTAGAAACACAGTTTAGGGCTACGCCACCAGCTAAACACAGCGTGTCTGTGCCGAGTTCTTCATGGGCTGTGTTGGCTAGCCGCAATACGACTTCTTCCGTGACTTGCTGAATAGACGCGGCCAAATCCATTTCCCGCTGCGTGATTTTGCTTTCGGGTTGGCGCGGTGGCCCGCCGAAAAGATCGTGAAAGGCGCGGTTGGTCATGGTGAGGCCCGCTGCGAAGTTAAAGTAGCGCATGTCGAGCTTGAACGTGCCGTCTGCTTTGAGATCGAGCAGATTATCTAGGATTAGCTGGGTGTATTTGGGATCGCCGTAGGGGGCAAGGCCCATGAGCTTATACTCGCCTGAGTTCACTCGGAAACCGGTGTAGTAAGTGAAGGCGGAGTACAGCAGGCCCAGGGAATGGGGAAAGTTGATTTCCCATTTAGAGGTGAGCTGATTGCCTTCGCCGTACCATAAAGATGTGGTTGCCCATTCGCCGACGGCATCTAGGCAGAGGATGGCGGCGCGCTCGAAGGGGCTGGGAAAGAAGGCCGAGGCGGCATGAGACTGGTGGTGCTCTGAAAAGTGGAGTGGCGGCAGGGCTTTGATGGTGCAGTTGCCCAGTGTGGCCAGGTCTTTTTTGAGGACGGTTTTGAGGTAGAGCTTTTCTTGTAGCCATGCGGACATGGCGGTGACAAAGGAGCGAAACCCGCGTGGTGCGTAGGAAAGATAGGTTTCTAGCAGGCGCTCGAAGGTGATCAGTGGCTTTTCGTAAAATACGATGGCATCGACATTTTCGAGGGCGAGGCCCGCTTCGCTGAGGCAGTAGGCGATCGCTGATTTGGGAAAGCGGGCATCGTGCTTTTTGCGTGAAAAGCGTTCCTCTTGAGCGGCTGCGACAATATGACCCTCGGTAATGAGGGCCGCAGCGCTGTCATGGAAGTAAGCAGAGATGCCAAGGATGTTCATAGCTTCCAAATTCAATGCAGCCCTAGTTTATCAACTGGTGTATCAAGTGGATTCACTTGGAATCCAGTTTTTTGAGATGATGTGCCGCGTCTGTAGATGGCAAGGATAATATGTGTTTGAACGGTTAGGCCACAGGGCTAAAATCCTATTCCTACAATTCGTATAAAAAAGTAGGTGGATTTGGTGGAAAGCAAGTGTATATCTGAATATCAGGTGTCGAGAAACCCGCTAAAATTATCTCAATTGTTGAGAGCTAGGTGACGATCTCAATAGTTTAGAGCTGCTTTTAAGCATGACTCGATGGCGATTATCCTCGTTGTGGCTAGGATTTCGCTGTATTTACCTCGCTTTATCTCTCAAGGTGCGTTGTATCTACTGCGGCGTTTGTCCGCGTTTGATTGGCTGCGATTTTTCCCGCTGACAAGTTCTACCCATGCCCGAGTCTCCTGGTGACTATTACCAACGCCTGCGCCTGCCTAATAACGCTAGCCGTCGAGAAATTAGGGCTGCTTTCCGCAGACTTGCCCGTCAATATCATCCTGATTTGCATCCTAACCAACCGGGCGCTGTCAAAAAATTCCGCGCTTTGCGCGAAGCCTATGAGGTGCTGATAGATCGCGTTCAGCGTCAGTACTACGATCAGCATTACGACCAGTATTTAGATCGCGCTCCGTCTCCCTACACTGACCGCAGACAGTCTTTAGTTCAGCCTGAAACGCCTGAAGAATTCTATATTCGAGGGGTTCGCTACACCCTTTCTCGGCGATTTAGGGCCGCGCTGGGGGACTACAACAAAGCCATTGAGCTAGATGGTCAGTTTGCAGAGGCGTATCTCCGGCGCGCTGAAGTTCGCTATCTCATTGAAGATGACTCGGGTGTATTAGCCGATTGTCAGCGGGCGATCGCGCTGAACTCCACTGAAGCGAAAACCTACTTCTATCAAGGGATGGCCCGCTACCGCCTTGACTATGTACAGAGTGCGATCGCAGCCTTTACTGATGCTATTACTTGCGATCCGGATGATGCCCAGTACTACTACCGGCGCGGGCTGGCCTACCAAGATCTCAATCAGATGGACGAAGCCGCTAGGGATTTTCGTCGTGCGGCGCATCTCTATCGCAACCAAGGCAACTTAGGCAGCTACGAGCAAATTCATCAGTATCTGAGGCAGTTTGGCACCGCCGGGCGATCGCGCCCTATTAAGCTCCTCGGTCGCAGCTTTGCCCGTCTCTCCCGGCTTTTGC
The DNA here is from genome assembly GCA_045110585.1 of Phormidesmis sp. Classification (GTDB taxonomy): domain Bacteria; phylum Cyanobacteriota; class Cyanobacteriia; order Phormidesmidales; family Phormidesmidaceae; genus Phormidesmis. Next base: position 76,548 of record JBGCGG010000063.1, read on the forward strand.
CCCGTACTCGCCAAGGCAACTTTCGTCGTAACCTTGCCCGTGCTCATCGCGATCGCCCTAAGCTTTCGCCCCCTAACGCTGGCCCTAATCCGCGTTCAGATCCGCGTTCTGGCTCCAATGCTGGCCGCCGCGCGTCCAATTATCGTGCTTCTTCCTATCCGAGACCGACTCCCCACTTCAGAAGAAAACAAACCTATTGGGCACCCGGTATTAGTTCTCGCCCTGGCCCGATGGATTATCCGCCAAGACGCGGAAATTTCTTCAATAATCTTTTCCTAGGGATGGGTAACATTTTGCGGCTGTTGAGCAATCCAGCCGGTGAAATGGTTCCGCTCTATCTTCAGCTCTCGCCTCGGCAAACCTCGCTGGTGGGCTATGGCTTAGCCGTACTTGCCAATCTGTTGTTTATTTCAGGTGGCATTCATTACACAACGGTGAATAGCTGGCTTGTGGCTTCGTGGCTGTGGGCCTCTGGCGGAATGGCCTTTGTGGCTATGGTGACGGCTGTTGCCTTAACGCGAACATTGTTGCGGATTCGGGGCCTGTGGGTGGCAGATATTTTTACGCTGGGTACAGCGTTGGTGCCCTTAGGCATGTTTAGCGTGTTGAGTGCGGCTGTTCAATTCTTTGCTAGCAATTACCTCAAGCCTTCTCTGGTTTGGCTCGCGGTCATCTTTGTCTTGCTGATTGCCCTATGGGCTATTTCCCATACGCTGCTTACCTTACACAGCGGGTTCTCTCGTATTCATACCTTTCCAGATCGGCTGTCGGCTTGGCTAACGCCGACTGTTTTGGTGTTGGGGCTGATGGCAGGTGTGGGCACTTGGGGATTGTTATCAACCCAAGGTCTTTTTCTATAAGTTGTTTTCTTCCAGACGTTTCAGGAAGTTTTTCTGTAAGTCTTTTTCAGGAAATTTTATTCTGTCAGCCTTTATTCTGTAAGTCGTTCTTCTGTGAGCCTTTCTCAGTCCATTGTTCGAAGCTTTGAAATATTGTTTGTTTTGCAATTCTTCTGCAAAAGGCGGACGCAAATAGTTTGTGCAGGCAGATAGTTTGTGCAGATATCTCAATGATCTAAATAGACGAGACACATTCCTAGAGGCCACTTATGAAGTTGGCTGACTGGAATACTTGGTGGCGTGGCTGAATAAACCCAATGAGACCGGTGATTAAAATCTACAAGTGCCTGTGATCAAGGTCATTGTTTAAGTGTTTTAAAGCCTAATTCAAATAACCCTGGTGGGTACTGCCACCCTCAGAAGATTTTCATACATTGGTGTCATCACTTCAACCAACACGTCTTTTAAGGAGACCGTCGTCATGAAATCTCGTAAGAACCAGTCGTTAGATGTGCGAAACGCAGCGGCTAAATTGGCCTATGACAGACCCCATGCGCAGCACCGGGCTAACGGCGAAGAGATGCGCTATCGCTTTGATGAAATGGACACCCCCGAACGGGGTAATAAATCTTCCCACCTTGCGAACTATACCAAGGGGCTTCCCCACGATGAGAAAGATGGTCTCATTTGTAATCCTGCAGACTATCAACAGTTTGTGCGGGGTATTGATTCAGGCGATCCGAGAGATTTTCGAGATACGCCGCTAGGGCCTAAAGATGCCAATCTTGAAGAACCTATTCAGTGGACGTCTCAATTTGCGCAAGCGGCCAAGGCAGATTTACGGGCTTGGGAAAGTGCAGGCGCGGGACTTGTGTTTGATTTGCAAGGGCCAGATGCGCAGGCGTTGACGATGCCGCCTGCGCCCACACTAGATAGTGATGAGTACGCGGCAGAAGTTGCAGAAGTTTATGAGATGGCGCTGCTGCGCGACGTGCCATTTGCAGAGTTTGATACTAATCCAGCGGTGGCTGCCTCGATTGAGAGGTTGAATAATTTGGCTTGGTTCCAAGACACTCCGCTGAAATTAACCGATGAGGCTCGCGCCCGCCGCCGAGGTGAACTAGATGTGCAAAATGCCTTCCGAGGCAATGCGTTTGGTGATACCAAAGGCCCGTATATCTCTCAGTTTTTGCTGCGAGGCACCCCTGAGTTAGGGGAAGCGTGCGATGGCGTTTTTGATGGCCTTGTTGCTTACGGTGCAATGGTCTTTGATAACAAAGTGCGTACGGCAACACCCAATAAGGACTACATGACGACCTGGAAGTGGTGGCTTGATGTGCAAAATGGCGCTAGCTTGAACGGCAATGAAACGTACGAGAGCGGTAGCCGCATACCCCAAGGTGGTTCGGAACCCTTGCCTAAGTATCGCTTTATCACTACGCCCCGTGATTTGGCCACTTATGTTCACCACGATGCGCTGTATCAGAGCTATCTCAATGCGTGCCTAGCCATGCTTGCGATGAAGATCCCATTCGATCCGGGCATTCCTTTCTTGGCGGATGATCGCTTTGATCGTCAGCAAGGGTTTGCGCACTTTGGTGGCCCTCACATTTTGACCTTGGTAACGGAAGTGGCCACTCGCGCGCTTAAGGCGGTGCGCTATCAAAAGTTTAATGTGCATCGCCGTTGTCGCCCTGAAGCGATCGCTGGACGCCTGCACCAATGGCGCAACACTCATTTGTCTAGCCTTTACCCTGTGGCGGGCCTGTGCGACAAAATTAGCGATACCTTACACAGCGTAGCCCTCCACAACAAAGCTCAAAACGAGCGCCACCTCTCAGAGCTGTGCGATCCCAGCGCTGAGGCCATCAGTGAATACAGCGCCGACAACGTTTATTTGTTGCCCATGGCGTTTGCGGAAGGCTCGCCAATGCACCCCTCTTATGGGGCCGGTCATGCCACTGTTGCAGGTGCTTGTGTCACTATTCTCAAAGCCTTCTTTGATCACGGCCATGTACTGCCTCAGCCCTATGTGATTTCTCGCACGGGCGTAGGCTTGGAGTCAGTCGATCATGCTTTGGCCCTGACGGTGGAAGGTGAGCTAAACAAGCTGGCGGCTAATATCTCGATTGGCCGAGACTGGGCCGGAGTGCATTTCTTTACCGACTACTACGAATCTGCTCGACTCGGGGAAAAGATTGCCATCGGCATGTTGGAGGAGCAAAAGCTGACCTATGGTGAGAACTTCAGCATGACGGTGCCTTTGTTCGATGGCGGTACGGTTCGTATTTAAGGATTCGTATCCAATGATTCGTCGTAGACCGGCTCTGGGTGATGTTCTAAATACCATCGGTTAGGTCTGTATTTACCGTCAAATTTCTTCGTGAGGCAGACGACTTTAACGGTCATCGCGGGTAATTTGTAAAGACACATTGCCAGAGGGGGCTATCTCCCTGGCAATGTGGATTAGAATGGCCTAATATTGGCCCTAAATAATCGCTTAATTTCAAGGTTGCCTGAGTGTATAGCTACTCACCTGTAGCTACTCAGTTATCTGAGCTAGGCATTATCTGAGCTAGACTCTACTCGGCCACAGGCTGTTGGGGGTTAGCTTTCGGGATGGTAGGCTTTCATGTCAAGGCTTTTACGCCCTCAGGCTGATGTAATCATTCTAAAACACTCATTTATCATTTTCTGTTGCGTTCTTTAAGAGGAAAATACAATCGCTAAAAAACCACTCATCAATCAACAGATCCGAGCCGCGCAGGTTCTACTGATTGACAATGAAGGTACCAATCGCGGACTGACTGATACGTCGGAAGCTTTGTCAGTGGCCAAAGGGGCCAAGCTTGACCTTGTAGTGGTCTCACCTGACCAAGATCCGCCTGTTGCAAAAATTCTGGATTACGGCAAGCATCAGTATCAAAGCCGTAAGAAACAAAAGCAGAGCGCTCGCACGTCTGTGAAAGAAGTGAGACTGCGGCCTAATGTGGGCGATTCCGACTATACGGTACGCATCAATAAGGCGTTGGCATGGTTAGAGCGAGGCGATTCTGTGAAGTTTCAGGTACGCCTGAGAGGCCGTGAGCACCAGCACCGTGATCGGGCTACAGACCTTCTGAACAGAGTTGTGGAAGATCTGTCTAAGGTGAGCAAGGTGCAAACCTTTGATCGGCGATCACTGATGGTTCAAGTCGTTCCTAACTAATGGATTTGACCTAATGGATTCGAGTTCATGGATTCGCACGAGCGTTGAATCGGTGGCTCTGGCCTAGTTCTGCTCTTGCTTCATCCATCTAAATCTTAAAAAGACCAAGGCGTTGCTAAAATCATGCCTTGGTCTTTTTTCATGGCCTTTTTATTCGATAGGCGCTTTAAGTCTATGCCCCAATTTACCCGTCGTGTGCAGCCGCCTTTGCACTTCATTCCCACTGCCTACAATCCGTGGGTAATGCGCGCTGTGCATTGGATGTTGCCTGTTCTCATGCGCGTGCGCATTCGCCCTTGGCTGCCAGCGGGGATTGCTCGCGTAGAGGTGAAAAATGTAGACAGGCTGGTTGATCTTTATGCGCAGTTTGAGGCGGGTAAGGCTCGGTTTTTAATGGCGGTGCGCCATGTAGAAGTGGACGATCCGCTCAGCGGTTTGTACTTATGCTCGCGGGCTGTGAGTCAGGCGGCAAAGGCCAGGGGTATTGCGCTGAAGCAGCCTGTGCACACCCATTTTGTCTATGAGCGGGGGATGACAATTTGGGCGGGTGATGGGCTGGGGTGGCTGCTATCGCGGATGGGCGGGGTGCCGATTCGGCGGGGGCGGCGGCCAGATTGGGTGGGTCTGAAGGCGGCGCGGAAGCTTTTGACAGAAGGGGCTATGCCAATGGTAGTGGCTCCTGAAGGTGCTACGAACGGGCACAGTGAGCGCTTAGGCCCTTTGGAGCCAGGGACGAGTCAGCTGGGGTTTTGGTGTGCTGAGGATTTGGCAAAGTGCGATCGCTCAGAAGCTGTTTTTGTGGTTCCCATCGGCATTCAATACCGCTACACGCAGCCCAACTGGTCAAAGCTCGCCCAACTGTTATCTCGGCTAGAAACGCAGAGCGGGCTATCTGATACGAGCACAACTGACTCGTCAAACGGGCCTTCTTCAAATAAGCCTTCAATAGATATGCGCTGTTACTCACGTATATTGCGACTGGGCGAACATTTGCTCGATAAAATGGAACAGTTTTATCAGCGCTGCTACCATCAATCTTTTGAAAAAGCAGCCTCTACAGATCAAGATTGCTCGCAACGGTTGCAACAACTTTTAGAGCGAGCCTTACAAGTTTCAGAACAATTTTTTAATTTGCCGAGTAAAGGAACCGTAGTCGACCGGTGCAGGCGGATAGAAGAGGCGAGTTGGAACTACATTTATCGAGAAGATTTGGCTGATTTAAAGAGGCTATCGCCTTTGGATAGGGGGCTGGCGGACTGGGCGGCGCAATCTGCTAGCTTACGAGAGCTGCATATGCGCTTGGTAGAAAGCTTCGTTGCTGTCGATGGCGATTATCTGCGTGAAAAGCCTTCCTTTGAGCGCTGCGCAGAGATAGCGTTGTTAATGTCTGACATGATGGGCCGTTTGGGTGGGGATAAGCTGCCAGGACGGCCTCGGTTAGGCCAACGGTGGGTGCAAGTAACAGTGCAGCAGCCGATTGCCGTGACGCCGAGGCTCGCTGACTATCAGCAAAATCGGCGAGCTGGTAGAGCTGCTGTCGCGGTTTTGACGGAGGAAATTCGGGTTGCCTTGGAAGAAACTATTGAGCGCTGAGGCAACGCAATACTCCCGTGATAGTGTGATTTCAACGGTATAAAAAGAGGCGTTTTGGCTGTGGGTTTGAACTTTGCATACTTGACCATTTTGCTATCTGTAATTGTGGTTATTTTGTGGGTGGGGTTTCTCGTTACGAGGGCTACGCTGGGGCCGCAGGCGGCGAGGAAAAACCTGTATTACAGTGGCTCATGGCTGATGTTTGGTGCGGTTATCTCGCTATTGCTAGCGTTTGCCGGACGCTATGGCTTGCTGGTTTTATACGGGATTTATGCGGTAAGTGTGTATGCGTGGCTGCTGAGCTGGCCTGTACGTAAGCAAAAGACGGGTGGACTGAAGTTAGAGGTGGGCCGTACAACTCAGAATAAGTCGCTGTTTTGGGTGGGTTTGGTGTTAGCGGGGGTTGCGATCGCGATGACTGTTACCCTCATTGATAGAGTGACAGGCCCTTTATCTACGACCAGCAGCCTGATTTCAGGCTTAGTGGAAATTGCTTTTTGGTGGGCACCAGCTACTTTGTTTCTTTTGCTGGGCCTCAGCGATTTAGAAATAAGAGAACACGGCCTCTCTTATTTATACGCTTGGCAACCCTGGGAGAGAGTAGAAGCCTTTGGCTGGGACGATGACAAGCCCAACACGCTTTTGTTGCGGGTTGTTCCTCGTACCCCCCTTTCACGCCGATACGTTTCACTTACCATTCCGTCGCATCAAAAAGAAGCCGTCGATCAATTGATTGATGACTATATCAGCGAGGCAGATTTGGCGGCTGAAATGGATGGAGAGGCAGTTGCTTAGCATTGGCCTTTTTGTGCGCCCTCGGCGCTCCCGAAGGGTAGAGTATGGCCACAACCCACCGAACATTTACAAACGCCTCTTAGTTTTGTGTTGATGGTTTTGTTCTGATGTTCTAAGCGGGTTTTTGAAAGAACATAAGATGCTGCTGAGGCAAGCGGTCATCCGTTTTTACCCACTTCAACCCTGCCGCTGTCAGCTCTTTTTTTACCTGCTTTTGACTCATCTTATGGTGCTTTTTAATCAGCACTAGCGGATTCTCGGCGCGGTATTCTGCTAACACTATCTGTCCACCAGGGCGCAGCGCCTTCACGAGTCCGTCCATCATTTCTGCAGGGTATGCAAACTCATGATACGCATCGAACATAACGGCCATATCGATGCTTTCTGCGGGCAGATTTGGATCAGATTCTGTTCCGAGTACTGTTTCAATGTTTGTGACATTGAATTTGTCTCTTTCTGCTTCTAGCAGTTCCAACATCTCAGGCTGTACGTCTACGGCGACGACCTTGCCTTCTTTTACCCAGTCAGAAAGCTGAAAGCTGATGTAGCCCAGTCCTGCGCCGATATCTGCGACGACATCGGTCGAATTTAGCATCAGGGCATCGATGGCGGCATCTGGGCGTTCTTCGGTGGCGCGGCTGGGGCGGGCGAGCCAGTTTGCGCCTTGGTAGCCCATTACGTTGGCGATTTCACGACCATAGTAGATTTTGCCGATGCCGTCGGAGCTGGGCGATTTGTAGGCGTAGGGGCCGTCGGTGGGTTCGGTGGCGGTGGGGGTGCAGCCTATGGCGAATAGGATGAGTAGGCAGAGGGGGAAGATCCGTTGAATTAAGAAGCGCATTGGAGAGAGAGCATTTTCTATATTGTCGGTGATCTTCGCTCGGAAAGGTACTGCCTAAGCCTAAGCAGAGGCGAAGGGCTAAGTTGTCAGCAACCGCTTTTCCATTGCTGTCCACTCGCTGCGAGAAACGCGAATGGCAGATTCTCTGCAGCGAATGAGCAGCTCGGTAGCGTAGAGATAGTTTTGGAGTGCTTTGGCTTCCTTAACAGAAAAGGTGATATCGTCCTTGTCTAGTTCTAGCGTTTCTAGCCAAATAGTCAGTAACTGCCCAGACCATCTAAGCCAACTTTCTGATGAATTGTGGGATTTTGGAGTTATTTTTTCATGTGCCGATAATTTATCGGCAATTATTTCCATATTTTCCCTATTCAAAAAGTGATGTGTTTCACTTGTTTCTCCGAAGGTACTGGTACTGGCATTACTGGCTTTACTTCTGGCTCTGTAGATGGCGAAGGCGCTGGCGTTGGCACTGGCGCTGTCGAAGGCGCTGGCACGGGCACTATCGATGGCGCTGGTGCTGGCAATAGCACTATCGATGGCACTGTAGATAGTATCGATACTGTCAATGTTGCTAGCTCTGCACATAGAACAGATGGCGAAGGCGATGGTGCTAGCACTATAGATGGCAAAGGCACTGGCTCTGTAGATAGTGCTAGCGAAGGTGCTGGCGATCAGAATCATTCCTATTTTTTGCTCAAGCGTAGACTCTCCTACTTTGTTAACAGCAGCCCAGCATACTAAATCTCTCACTTTCTCGTAGGGTTCAATGTAGGCTTTCGTCTGTGCCTCCATATCCAATAACAACTGCAACGCTCGATTACCCATCAGCCCGGAGGTCAATAAAAATACTTCACGCCAGCTTTCCTCTAACAATAGTTCGGACAGAAAAAGGAGAGAAGATAGTCAAAAAAGCCATTCGGGCATACGGTTTAGTTAACACAACAAAACCCACCAAAATGGCTATGCCAGCTATCATACCGGGTCTACTGAGCAAAGTAGGCTATTT
>JBGCGG010000064.1:0-105072 GCA_045110585.1 Phormidesmis sp.
TTAAGGCTCATGGCCGTTTAGCCAAGAGTATTTTTCGCTATGGATTCGACCATCTGCGCCATATCTGCCTCAACCTGTCTCAACCTCAGCAGCAGAAAGGCTTTCAGCACGCCATACACTTTTTGTCCTGTACATAGAGCCAGCGCCTATTAAGTAGCCAGCGCTATATAATGCCGAAGGTGGCCCCACTTATAGCGTCTGTCACGTTTGTTGAATACGTTTTTAGATACCACCATCATTGGCTGGAACTACCGTAGGACAACATTTTAAGTGACTAGACATATGCACTGATGTAGCAACTCAAGCTAACCACTCACGCATAGCTATATTTTTCTTGTCTACCTAGCTTACAGAAGGAATATCAAACCTATGGGACTATTTGATCAGGTCATGAAAGCGGTTGCAGACCCCAGTCGTCAGGCAAACGTAGGCCAGCTCACGCAGATTTTAGGGTCAGCCAAACAGGTGGCTCAACAAAACAACGCTGATTCTGACAATATGCAAAAAGCCATGTCTGTCATTGGCGGATTTGTCAGATCTTCTTTAAAAGACAAGCGTCAGAGTGACGGTGATGACGCTGCCGAAAAACTAATTGAGCAAGGCGCCGCCAACGGTGCCGCGGTTATTCCTCAATTGTTTAACAATGCTCAAATGCTGGAAATGGTCTCTGCGGTTACCAACAAAACCAGCTTTAACAGCAATCAGGTTCAGGGTATGCTGCCAACGCTAATTCCGTTAGTAATGCAGTTTCTCAGCTCCGGCAATGCCAAAGCCGGTCTAGCTGCGGCTGGCCAAAACCCCATCCTCACCGCATTTTTAGATGGCGACGGTGATGGCGATTTGGATATGGGCGATATGCTGGGCATGGCTAGCAAATTCATGTAAGACAGGCCATGTAAGACGGCTGATATAAGACAGGTCGCATACGACGGCTCATATCAGCCAGCTTGTATCAGCTAAAACAAATGCAGGATGACCCCTCTCGGTTTATCCTGCATTTGTTTAAAAATATGGACTTTAAGCAAAAAATATGGACTTTAAGCAAATTTAGAGAATCTGCGACAAGAACGCCTGGGTTCTCTCTTCTTTAGGATCATTAAAGAATGCATCGGGCGTATTTTCTTCTACTAATACGCCGCCATCCATTAACACTACGCGGTCGGCCACTTCTCGGGCAAAACCCACTTCGTGAGTCACACACACCATGGTCATGCCATCTTTGGCCAGGTTTCGCATTACGTCCAACACTTCACGCACCATTTCAGGGTCGAGTGCAGAAGTAGGTTCATCGAACAAAATAACTTTGGGCTGCATAGCGAGGGAGCGGGCGATCGCAACCCGTTGCTGCTGTCCGCCAGACATCTGCCCCGGAAATTTATACGCCTGCTCGGCAATCCCAACTCGATCTAAAAGGCGCATGGCAATCTCTTCTGCTTTGGCCTTTGGCCAGCGGCGCACCCACAGCGGCGCAAGCGTCACATTTTGGAGCACCGTCAAGTGCGGAAACAAATTGAACTGCTGAAACACCATGCCCACTTCCCGACGCACAGATTCAATGTCTTTTAGATCGTGAGCAATGGGAATACCGTCAATCTCAATCGAGCCTTCTTGGTAAGGCTCTAACGCATTAAAGGTACGAATAAAGGTGGACTTACCAGAACCAGACGGCCCCATCACCACCACCACTTCACCTTTATAGACATTCATGCTCACGCCTTTGAGCACATGAAAGCCATTGTCGTACCACTTCTGCACATCTTTAGCGACGATAACCGCTTCAGAGCCGACTTCATTACGAGGAGGAATAGGGGTTTGGACTTCAGATTGGGTCATGATAGTTTCTGCTGAGTGCTTTTTTCTGAGGAATCTCTATACAGGATCTGGTGTTTAGAAGTGGGTTGGCAAACGGGCTAAGAAAGGCGCGTAAACTAGCGCAAATCCGTATTCAGCGCAGCTTCTATTTTGCGGCTACCAAAGCTCATGGCATAACAGAACACCCAATACATGGTTGCAATGAACAAATAAGCCTGGGCAAAGTCACCCAGATATTTTGTATTAGCCAGCAAGCCTTTAGTGATGCCCAATAGTTCAACAAGGCCCACAATGCCGAGCAGCGTGGTGTCTTGAAAGAGACTAATAAACTGACCCACAATGGCCGGAATCGCAACTTTTAGCGCCTGCGGCATCACAATTAAGGCCATCGTTAATGGCTTGTTCAACCCTAATGACTGAGCCGCTTCTGTTTGGCCTTGGGGAACTGCCTGCAAGCCAGCACGAACGTTCTCAGCCAGGTAGGCAGAGCTGAAAATCGTCAGGCCAATAATGGCCCGCACGACCCGATCCGGACGCACACCTTCAGGCAGAAACAGGGGAATCAGCACTTGTCCCATAAACAAGATGGAAATCAGCGGAACGCCACGGATAAGCTCGATGTAGGCGACCGAAAGACCGCTAAAAACGGGCAGCTTACTGCGTCTGCCCAGGGCCAAAATGACACCCAACGGAAAGCAGAGCACAATACCGCTAACAGCAAGCAGCAATGTCAGTGTAAGACCGCCCCAGTTAGCGGTAGAAGCGTTCCGCAGGCCAAAGTCAAAGCCAATCCAATAGGGCAATCGCCACAGCAGCTGGTAAGTGACAATAAACCCAACAACAAAGAGAATGATGTCGGAGAAAATGCCAGGAATGCGAGGAATGGTGATGCGCTTAGCCAGCTGCTGACCGACCAGAATGCCACCGCCAATCATAATCAGGCCGTAGAACAAGCTGGCTCTGAGTTCGCCGCCACCCAACAGAAATAGAACAACAAAGTAAGATGCGAACCATAGGCCCGACATCCAGGTAGACGAACTCGGCACATTACGGCCAAGGGCTTGTCCGGCAACAGCCATAGCCACAATCAAAGCTTCCACGCCCAAAATTAAAAGCGCATGGGGACGAGTGACCGGCCACAGGATGATAAAGAGCGCGATCGCGCCTATACCAATCAGCACATTGCGACCAAACAAAGTTTGCTGGTTGCGGGCGAGCAAACCCCACGTCAACCCGGCGAGGGCAGCCACAATGGCAAAGGCCGTCCAAATTCGCCAGTACATTTCTGGGCGATACAACCCAGACATATACAGCCCTAAATTATCAGAAACGACAATCCATTCAGCCGTAAAGGCCCAACGAAAAAGATTAAAAAAGCCTATGCCAAGAACCAGTAAGGTAACAACGGTTAAAAGACTGTTGAACCAACCATCAAATAGATTTTTTTTAATCCAAGCAGCAGGCGTCATTTTTATCCCTTTAGGCGCACTGCGCTCCGGGGGTTCATTAGGGGGACGCTCAGAGGTTTCGGGAGTGCTGGTGAGGGTCATAGCTTAGCGCTCCTTAAATTGAACGGCGGCATTGAGCTGGTTCATATTGACTGAAATCAGCAGGTTAATAATCAGATAGGTGGCCATAATGACGAGAAAAACCTCGATGGAGCGGCCGGTCTGGTTGAAGGTAGTGTTGGCAACGTTGTACAAATCGGGATAGCCCACCGCAAAGGCCAAACTAGAGTTTTTAGCCAGGTTGGCAAATTCACTGTTCAGCGGTGGAATAATCACCCGTAAAGACTGGGGAAAGACCACCAAACGCATGGCTTTACCGTTATCCAGCCCAAGTGAACGCGCCGCTTCCCACTGCCCGCGAGAAACAGATTGCACGCCGGCTCTGACAATTTCTGCAATAAATGCCCCCGTGTAAAAGGTCAGCGCTGTAACGACAGCGGCATATTCCATCGAGACTCTCATGCCGCCGCTCGCCTTGCCGCTTTCTAGGACGGTGGGCGTTTGCCAATTGAAAGCAAAAAGAAGGATTAAAAGTGCCGTTACAGCGATCGCAATGAGCACCGCTAACAGCAACTTGCCATCTTCACCACGCTCCAGCATGGCTTTTGTTCGCACCTGCCAAATTAAGGCAGCCGCAAATCCACAACCAATCAGGGCCACAACCAGCAGTCCTTCGTAGTTAGTGAATAGGCTAATCAGCGCCCCCTTAAAATACAGACCGTTAGTAGTTGAGGGGTTAAGCAACAAAACCGCAGCAGCCAACAGAACAAATACAATAATGGCCGCATTGCCCAACCGAGCCAGCCATCCGGCCAGCCCCGCCGCAAATCGCCCCCGCCGAAAATTATTAACCGAGCGCCACAGCACGCCAATCAACAACAACGACAGCGCCAGCAACGTCATCCCCACCCACACTTCGTCAGGCAAGCTCGGCCCAGGCAAATTGAGCCCCTTGTTGCTCAAGATGACCCAGACATTATTTTCACTTGGGAGCAACGCCTGGTTCGCTTCTCTCGGCGCCGCCAAAAACACTGCCGAATACCAAAAAATAAGCTGTAGCAGCAGTGGAATGTTGCGAATCAAACCGACATAGACCCGGCTAATTTTATGAACCAGCCAGTTCGTTGAAAAGCTTGCGACCCCGGCCGTGATACCGACAATCGTAGCCAGTAAGACACCTAAGACAATGACGCGAAATGAATTGACAATACCCGCCTGGATAATTTTGCTGTAGGCTTCTTGCGGCCTGTAATCCAGCAAATTTTCTCCCATTGCAAAGCCAGCTGGGTTGTTCAAGAACCGAAACCCAAAGCCGCGCTCTAAGTTGTTACTGAGATTGCCAAAAAGATACGAAAATGCTGCGATGACACCGGCTAGCACCATCACCTGTAGTGCAATTTGCCAAAATCGTTCGTCTCGCAGAAGCGATCGCAAACCAGACACCGGCTTTGAAGACGTTTTTGCCATACGTTTATTAGAAGTTTGTCAGCGTTGTTGCCCAGAGCTATTTCTTCTCAGAGCTATTTCCCAGAGGCATGTCTTAGAGTCATTTCCCAAGAGCATGTCTCAGCGTTATTGCTCAGAGCCGTTTCAAAAAAGCTACCAGCTCACTATCTCAGTCGTCCTCCATTCACTTCCGTCTGCATTTTTACAATTATCGAAAATACAGATTAGAACCAATACAGATCGAAACAGAGCCGAAAGCCCATCACACCCTAAATAGCCCGCGTTCAAAAGCGCGTTCGCTTTATGTTTGCAATAGTTTGAGCCATAGCAGAACCGTTTTTTCATACTGTTATGTAATTTAACTATCACTTTGAGCACATAGCGCCAGACATCAGCTCGGTTGTCTTGCGTTATCCAGCTAAGTACGAATGCATCTGTACTTTGCTAGTCATGTTAGCGGTTGTCCTACCTAAGTTTCAGTTAGATAGATGTCAAATAGAAACAGTGCCCTGGCCAACATGGGAAATGCAATGGAACAACAGTCTTAAGGGGCGCAGCAAAGCGCAAATACATCTGCGCTTTGCTACATGTGCTTTTGCTACATGTGATTTTGCTACATGTGATATGGACAACTGCGCTCAGACACCACAGCCGACCAACACAATGCAAATACCCAGCGAGATACCCAATACAAAGGTGCAGACAGCCTAAGCCACCTGCACCTTTGCAACCATGCCAGGTGTTCTAACAAGCTAACCGCTCGCTAATGTCAGTCCTTTCAGCGGACCAGACCTTCTTAGCGAAACAGATCTTTTAGCGGAACGGAGGAGAGTAGAGCAAGCCACCATCTTTCCACAGCGCATTCAAGCCACGGTCTAGCTTAAACTCAGAGTCTTGGCCCAAGTTGCGCTCATAGACTTCGCTGTAGTTACCCACGTTCTTAACGGCTCTAGCCGCAAAGTCATTAGGCAAGCCCATATCTTCGCCCAATGTGCCTTCTGCACCGACAAAGCGGAGAATAGTAGGATCTTCGCTAGAAACGGCATCACCAATGTTGTCAGAAGTGAGACCGAGCTCCTCTGCTTCAATCAGCGCGTAAGTAATCCACTTAACCGCATCAAACCAAGCGGAGTCATTATTAATAGTCAAAGGCCCTAGTGGCTCTTTAGACATGGTGACATCCATCAGCACATGGTCGTCTGGGCTAGAGAGCGTGCTACGACGCGCCAGCAGCTGAGACTTATCAGACGTCATGCCATCACAGCGGCCTTCATCGTAAGCCGCGTAAGCTTCGTCTGCATCCTGGAATACAACTGGCTCAAAGCTCACACCCGCCTGACGCATTTGGTCAGTGAGGTTCAGCTCAGTGGTTGTACCGGCTTCTACACAAACCGACTTACCTTCCAAATCAGTGAGTTCAGCAAGCGCTTCCGCTTCGCGAACCATCATGCCCTGACCATCATAAAAAGTAGTGGGCGCAAACTCCATGCCCACAGAGGTATCACGACTAATCGTCCAAGTCGTGTTGCGAGAGAGCATATCTACCTCGCCACCTTTAAGCGCTTCAAATCGCTCAGTAGAATCCAACCTACGATATTCAACCGCTTCTGGATCATCAAAGAGTGCAGAGGCAACAGCTTTACACACGTCTACATCCATACCGGAGTATTCGGTGCCTTCAACAAAGCTAAAACCAGGAATGCCGCCATCTACGCCACAAACCAAGTTGCCACGGTCTAGCACAGTCTGCAAACGGCTATTACTCAAATCAGACGAAGCACCGCCATCGGCACCGCCGCCTGCACTGGGTGAATCACCAGGTGCACCACAAGCCACTAAAGGCAACACACCCATGGCCGAAGCAAGCACTAAACTCCACTTTCTCATATCAAACCTCACGCACTTTACTAAAAAAGGAGACTCACTCGTCCAGCGCGTGTAAGTTGTAGTGCGCATCTTCCCAAATAAATGGGATTAGCGTCGCAACTTGCTCGAAATTCTAAGTCACTAACACCCAAAAGAACCCACGCGTTAGCAAAAAGTCAAGCACACTGAACGGTAATTGCGCTTAACCTTATCATTTTTCCTAGAGAGAATTTCAGTACATTCCACTACGCAATCTTTAGAATTTCAGAAGATATATACCGAGATAATGAAACTAGAAACGGATAACGATAGAGAATCGTCAATAGAAGACGAAAACCGATATTTTTTCACGTTATTCGTCAGCAGAGATCCGAAATCCATGCAGTGATACGGCATCAATACAGCCCATCATCGATCCTGCGAATATTAAAGTCAGGACTGCTGAGACATCTCTCGAATGAGCGGAATACGCGCACTAATGTATCGACTCACATCAGGTACATTGCGTACGTCAAAGTCTGGATGAGATTGCAATAGCTCTACCAAAGAGGCCATCAAACTAGAATCATCTAAACCAGCCAGCTCACTACTAGGACAGGCATGCACAGTAGACCAAAGCTGACGTATTAAACGAGTATCCATCACAAAAACCTTTATATTGTCTTTAGATTTAGCGCATATTTGAACCATGCGCCCTCTATACATGGTTTAAAACACCCTTCTTAACAGCCACCCGCTCATCTCTCAACATGACTTTACTTAAAAAAACATTAAATCTTTCTGACGTTTATTTAGGAATGCCCCTACCGCGCACCCTAAGGCCCTAGCGCCCTCGCTCTCCAGGCAACTTGATCAAAATAATTCATCTTGATAGGGTGTGCTAACTAGCACGCTCTGTGCATCGATTCTTTTGCGCCTATTGCTAATTCTCACCATTGGCAACATCTTTCTATGAAACTGCTGTGCATCAGTAACGGACATGGCGAAGATGTCATTGCCCTCCGAATCCTTAACGCGCTACGACAATACGCCCCCGAGTTACACATTTCAGCGCTCCCAATATCAGGAACCGGCAGCGCCTACCAGTCCCAAAACATCCCTATCGTCGGCCCCGCCAAAACCCTACCCTCTGGGGGTTTTTTAAATCGCGATCCGAAACAGCTGGCACGCGATGTCCAAAAAGGACTGCTCCCCCTCACGCGCCAACAGCTTCAAGCCATTAAAAAATGGGCCGCTGAAACCACCCCAAAAGACAGCATTTTAGCCGTTGGAGACATTGTTCCACTGCTGTTTGCCCGTCTAAGTAAATTGTCGTATCACTTCATTGGCACTGCCAAGTCGGAATACTGGATCCGAGACGAACGGGGCAAACTCCCCTCCTCCACCTTTAGCGATCGCCTAGAAGGATGGTCTGGCTCAGTTTATTTGCCTTGGGAACGTTGGCTCATGTCGAGCGATCGCTGCAAATCCATTTTTGTCCGCGACGCGCTCACCGCCCAACACCTCCAAACCCTGGGTATTCCTGCCGACTACGCCGGCAACCCCATGATGGATAACCTGGCCCCCACCGGCAAACTCACCGAACGCCTGAACACACTCAGCAGCACACTACGCCCAGCCCAGCCCCCATCATCTAACACCCTCCCCCCCGACATCGACCCAGCCCCCAACAAAGCCACCGCCCTGTACGTCACCCCAAAGCAGCAACCCACCCATCCACTCACCATCGTCCTACTCCCTGGCTCCCGCCAACCCGAAGCCTACGAAAACTGGGAACGCATCCTCACCACCCTACCCAGCCTCAAAAAATCCTTTCCCACCCGTCCCCTCATTTTGCTAGGCGCGATCGCCCCCAGCCTCTCCCCCCAAAAACTCCAAACCGCCCTACCCAACACCTGGGCAACCCAAAGCACCGCTCCCTATCCCACCTTCACCCACCAAAACATCACCCTTCTCCTCATTAACAACGCCTACAGCGACTGCTTACACCAAGCCGACATCGCGATCGCCACCGCCGGCACCGCCACCGAACAATTCGTCGGCCTCGGCAAACCCGCCATCACCCTCCCCGGCAACGGCCCCCAATTCACACCCACCTTCGCCAAAGTCCAAGCCCGCATGCTCGGCCCTGCCATTCAAATCCTCACCGCCCCCACCGAAACCGGCCCCGCCATCCACAAACTCATCAACACCCCCGATCGCCTCCAACTCATCTACCAAAACGGCACCCACCGCATGGGAAGTCCTGACGCAGGCAAGCGAATAGCGAAAAAGCTATTGGAAACAATGAATGATGAACGATGAATTAAAACCCAACCAGCCCCGCCCTATACGATAATTAATCATCTAACCAAGTGCTCCCTTTCAGGGGGTCTGGGGGAGGCTCGGCCCCCAGGCAGCACACTACACATCCACGCAAAGAAGGGGTGCGGGGAGGAAATCCCCGCTCTTGTCGCTTTGCCTCCTGCCTCTTGCCGCCTAGCGCCAAAAATCATGACACTCACCACCACAGAAAACGCAAGCGCTCCCCTGAGCGAAAATAGCGTTTCCCTAACTGCGATCGCCCAACAAACCCAACAAGCCGCCCGCCAACTCGCCCAACTCACCCCCCAGCAAAAAAACGACATTATTGAAGCGATCGCCCAATCCCTCGAAACCGCCACCCCCGAAATCACCCAAGCCAACCAACAAGACCTAGACGCCGCCCTAGCCGACAACCTCGCCAAACCCCTCTACGGCCGCCTAAAACTCGACGCCATCAAACTCAAAGGCGCCATCCAAGGCGTCCGCAGCGTCGCCAAGCTCAATGACCCCACCGGCCAAATCACCCTCCACCGCGAACTCGACACCGGCCTCACCCTCAAACGCATCGGCGTCCCCCTCGGCGTCCTCGGCATCATCTTCGAATCCCGCCCCGACGCCGTCATGCAAATCTCCACCCTCGCCATCAAATCCGGCAACGGCGTAATTTTAAAAGGCGGCAAAGAAGCCATCCGCTCCTGCACCGCCCTCGTCAAAGCCATCCGCCAAGGCATCACCAACGCCGGAGCCAACCCCAACGCCGTGCAGCTTCTCACCACCCGAGAAGAAACCAACGCACTACTCGCATTAGATAAATACGTCGATCTGATTATTCCTCGCGGCTCCAACCAATTCGTTCAATACGTACAGGCCAACACCCGCATCCCCGTCCTCGGCCACGCCGACGGCATCTGCCACCTATACATAGATAAAACCGTCGATATCGAACAAGCCACCAGCATCGCCGTAGATGCCAAAGTCGGCTACCCCTCAGCCTGCAACGCGATTGAGACATTACTGATTCACCAAGACATCGCGCAAACAGCCCTCCCCGTCGTAGCCAAAGCCCTACAATCGGAAAACGTAGAACTTCGCGGCGACGAGGCATCTTGCCAAATACTGTCAGGTATAAAGTCTGCCACCGAAGAAGACTGGGCCACTGAATATAGTGATTTGATTCTCGCTGTTCGCGTCGTGGACTCCTTAGACGCCGCCATCGACCATGTCAATACCTACGGATCTCGGCATACAGAGGCGATCGCCACCACCAACCAAACCGCCGCCGACACCTTCACCGCCAACATCGACGCCGCCGGCGTTTACCACAACTGCTCCACCCGCTTCGCCGACGGCTTCCGCTACGGCTTCGGCGCAGAAGTCGGCATCAGCACCCAAAAAATGCCCCCTCGCGGCCCCGTCGGCCTAGAAGGACTCGTTACCTACAAGTATCAACTCGTCGGCGATGGCCACATCGTCGCCACCTACTCCGGCGCAGACGCCAAACCCTTCACTCACCAAGATTTGTAAGGTTAAAACGCGTTATCCTTTATCGGCTCTCCCTCTTCACTTTTTCAATGGACATCATTCACATCAATGACATCAAAGCCTTCGGCTATCTTGGTGTCCTCCCCGAAGAAAACGTGCTCGGCCAGTGGTTCCACGTCGATCTCAAAATCTATATCGATCTCTCCAAAGCTGGGAAAACCGACGCACTCGAAGACACCCACAGCTACGTAGAAATTGTTCAAGCCACCAAACAACTCATTCAAACCAAAAAATACAAGCTCATCGAGAGCCTTGCCGACGCCGTAGCCACCCACGCCCTCGCCAGCGACAACCGCATCCAAAAAATCAACGTCAAAGTCACCAAACCCACCCCGCCCATCCCCGACTTTGGAGGTACCGTTGGCGTTGAAATCACCCGTCCATAACCTCCACATAAATTGGGTCACGTGGCAATTAAGCGTATTCTCTTCCGACAAAGAGAATACAGCCGCTATCGCTGTATATTTACAGAATCTTAACCAATCAACTTTTTTAGATGGATTAATCTACGAGAAGAACAAACTCTGATCATCGTCAAGGAACTTTTAATATGTCGACTCGTTTGATTAGCCGAGTAGCATTAGGACTATCTGCTTTAGCACTCACACTGAGTCCCGCAACAACAGCTCATGCAGGCTTTGGTGATTTGATGAGGGTCATTGACCAAGGTCAGCGGACATACGAGAATCATAGAGAAGATGAGCGTCGTCAAGAAATGCATGATGCTGCGATAGAAGAAAGGCAACAACAGCTTGAGCTTCAGGCTGAGCGTGAACGAACTGCAAATGCGATCGCCTTGCAAGAAGCGGAAAGAAAGCGAGAGATGTGGAATGCCATGACACCAGCACAGCGCAGTGAATACATGGAGCAACAAGAACAGCTAGCGGCTCAACGAGAAGAGTCTGCCATGCTGTTTACAGGCATGATCGCGGCGGCAGCTATCAATGCCTTCACACAACCTTCTTGCGTTGTTGGACGAAACTCTTGGGGTGAGCTTGTAGAAGTCTGTTAAGAGAGTTTTGTCTAAAAGAAACAGCTCCTAACATACGAACAAAAAACAGACAGAAACAGCTCGACTCGATTATCTGAGTCGAGCTGTTTCTGTTTCTGTTTCATAACCGCGAGATTATTGAAGAATGGCGAATCTTTGCTCATTCGTTGTTACTGATACAGAATTTACCGGCGCTGAAACGTCATTTCATTTCCGCTGATGCGGATACTGTAGGCGCTGAAACAATCTTTTCCTAAAACTGGCGTGGCACTATCTTTTGCCACAGCAACATACACATCCGTCACAATCGCCTGTCCCACCACCACCGAACGCAACCGCCCCACCGGCAGCTCCATCGGCGTCCCATCCAACAAATACACATACCGGTAGCTCACCAGCTCCAAGTTCAGCTGATTCGCCATCTTCTGCGTAATGATAGAGTGCGTCGCGTTTCTATCAATCACCACATCAAACTTTGCGATGCCATCCAGCAACACCTCCACCACAGGCCGGTGATTCTCAAACGACTTAATCGGGACAGCAGCTTTCCCGCTTTTGGACTCAGTACTCCGCTGATTTCGCAACGCCCTCACCTGCTCCACCACCTGCTGATGCTTTTGCCAGTTCCCTCGATCTAGCCACAGCGTCGCCGCCCGCTGAAAATCTTCTATGGCCCCATCGCTCGCTTCCATAGACTGCTGCATCTGTGCCCGTAGCTCATACAGTTCAGCATTTTCAGCATCTAACGACAACGCATTTGAATAGTCTTTGAATGCCTGCTCCTGCTCTCCAAGCTGACGATAGGCATTCCCCCTGTAGGCAAAGAATCTTGGATCAGGCGTTTCAGCACCATCAATTAAGGCCGTAAACTCATCAATCGCGCCATAGCCATCTTTCAGAATCAGCCGCATCTGACCTCGGGCAAGCTGTACTTCAAGGTCGTTAGGATGGTGCTGTTTGGCTAAGGCCAGATCTGCGATCGCCAGTCCTCTTCGCCCCAACTGCGCCTGAATCAACCCTCGCAAACACAGCGCCCCCGCATTTGTGGGTTCAATATCCAGCAGCCAGTTCACATCCTTCATTGCCGCCGCATAATAACCCTCCTCATACTTTTGGCGCATCTTTTGCACATAATTCTCTGACGTTGCTTGATTGCTCGTTTCACTGTGCTGACTGGCGCTAGAGGGGCGAATGGTCTCAAGGCGAATAGGCTCAAGAGGTGGAAGCGATCGCAACGGCTCAATGGCCTCAATACAAGCCTGTGCATTCTTTTTATCCTTGGCATCCAGATAACATCGCGCCGCTTTTTTGTAAGCAGCGATCGCCCCTTCTCCATCCCCCATCAAACCCAACGCCTTTCCCAACAGCCGCTGAGCGCCTGCCAGTTCAGGCTTCATCGCCACCGCCTCACGCCCATCAGCCACCGCCCCTTCAGGCTTATCTAAGCTCAGCCAAACTAGCGCTCTAGCCAAGTAATTTTCTACGCTTGGCGCGAGCTTGATGGATTGAGTGTAATCAGCGATCGCCCCTTCCCCATCGCCCAAACGCCGACGCACCTTCGCCCGCCACACATACGCCTCAGCCCGCTGCGGCTCCTTCGCAATGACCTCATTCAGCAGCGGCAGCGCCTCAAACAGCGCCTCCACCTCCACAAATCCCACTGCCCGCTCAAACGTAGTCAACGCCATAATTTCTAACCCTCAAAAGCCGGTGCCTTCAGCATTTACTCCTTACAGTTGTCCCCTGAACTTGTCCCTCAATAAAACGTGTCCCTTCCAGAACGTATCCCTCTCCAACTCGATACTTACAAAAGGCTCAACACCTTCTACATCAACGATCCGTAACGTTCCCTTAAAAACTTCGTGAATTTTATTCAGCGACGGAACTAAAATCAACATAAAATACGGATATACGAACCTTGCATGCCCCTGCAAATCGTCCCTCATTCGCCCCCTTAAATCAATGAGTAGCCCAACGCTATCGACGATGTTTTCTCCAGAAGCATCCGTCTCCCCAATGGGCCGAGTAGATTCTAACAACGGTCACTCTAGCTCTAGCCTCGGTCAAGTTTCCTGGTCACCGCTCCGCTCCATGTGGATGACCGTAATCTACGTGGGCGCTATCTTGGGCGGCTACGCCACCTTCCAGTGGGATGCGCTGCTACTCTGCTTGGGCGCTACCGTTATCACACTATGCGCAGGCTACTCTGTCGGCCTTCACCGCAAGCTCATTCATCACAGCTTTCAGTGTCCCAAATGGCTAGAAGGCTTCTTAGTTTATTTAGGGACGCTCACTGGCATTGACGGGCCACTGTCCATTATCGAAAAGCACGACATTAAAGATTGGGCGCAGCGCCAGCCCCTTTGCCACGCTTATCTCTCCCATCGCAACCATTTTTTAAGAGATTGGTTTTGGCAAACCCACTGCCGCTTTCATCTCGACTATCCCCCAATTTTTCGTCACGATTCTAAAACGGCCAGGAATGTCTTTTATCAATGGCTCCAACAAACCTGGGCGCTGCAACAGTTGCCTTGGGCCATAGCGTTCTACCACTTTGGCGGATGGAGCTGGGTCTTTTGGGGCATTTATGTTCGCATTGCTGTTTCTGTCACGCTGCAATGGTTATGGGACTATCTCACCAACAGCAACTTCGGTGAACCCAAGTGGGCAATGGGCGAAATAAAATTCCATAATCCTTTTTACAACAATCCTTTACTCGGTATTCTCTCCTTTGGCGAATGCTGGCAAAGCAATCACAGAGCCTTTCCAAAGGCTGCAAGGTTTAGCCTATATCCCATGCAGCTAGATCCAAGCTGGTGGTTTATTCGCACCCTCAGAAAAATCGGGTTAGTGTGGAACATTCACTACCCCTGCAACGCAGTCGTTTTTAGAAAGTAAAAGCCCGTTCGAGCGACCCAGTTCGAACCACAAAAAACCACCTTTAGTTACTCGCTTACTGATAATTACTCATTTACTGGGGTCTCCGCCTTAAATCCAAAAGGCACTATCTGAAGGTTGAAGGTGCACCTAAGAGTCTTAAGACGCTATGCCCCTACACTGCCATGAATAAAGTGTTGAGCGTGCTCACAGGCCGCTAACCCACTTCAATTTGCCTTACTGCCGTCATAGCAGAATAGCTAACACCCGCTGTGCCTTCACCCGGATGCGTGCTGTCTCCCACGAGCCACAAGTTCTTCACCGGCGTGCGCGTTGCAAAGCCAAAAGGGCCAAACGTCGGTACACTTTGCCCAATGCCACCGACAATGCCTTGCTCACGGCCCGTAAAGGTTTCAAAGCTTCGAGGTGTTGCCGCTTCTACATGTACAAGATGATCAGGCCGCAGATCAAAGTAGTCTTTTAAACGAGAAATCGCTTCTTGCGTATATCTCTCTTTCATTGCCTTATAGCCGTTTTCATCGCAGTCATACCACTGCTGCACATCTGTAAAAGAAGAAGCAATAACAGTGGCCTTGCCTTCCGGTGCACGGCCATCCCCAGGACGACTCACCGAAACAAAGAGAGAATTATTTTCAGCAATAGGGCCATCATAGTCGTACTTGAACTGTAAATGGGGCGGGCAGTTTTCAGGAATCGCAGCTTGTTCTACACCCAGATAGATGACAAAGGCACCGGAAGAAGGTGGCAGCTTTTCCACTCTCTTTTCATAGCCTTGCATCTTATTATCTTTTGCTAATCGCACAAGGTTCTGTACCGTCACATTCGCAACAACATGATCGGCCTCTTCTAACCAACTTTCACCTTTTTTATTAGTGATTTTTACCTGCGAGGGTTTGCCATTCTCGATTTCGATGACCTCGGCAGTGTGGCGCATGTGGAGTTCGCCGCCGTTTTGCTTCAAGGATTCGGTGAGGCGATCGCTCAACACCTGCATACTCCCCTTCAGGTGATATAACCCATGCGGAGCCTGCGATACCCCCAAAGCTGTTGCCGCATATAGCACCGCTGTCTTGTCCGCTGTTGTCTGCGAATACAGCTTCAACTGCATATCTAAGAAAGTGCGCAGCCGCTTATTGTCATACAGCCCGTACCCTCGCAGAATGTCACCCACCGTTGAAAAGGTAAACGGCACCGTGAACAACGTATCAGGCCGCACTGCTGTGCCCAGCTGCCAAACATCCCACACACTTCGCGGCGGCAAAACCGGCTCGCGCTGTTGAAACCGCCAGCTACAGTCAAATAACTTTTTCATAAACGCCCAAAACGGCGCACTGCCTGGGAACTGCCGTTCTCGCTCAGCTTTCCATTTTTGAGGATCACGCCACACACTAATCGGCTCGTGCTCTCCTGGCAAAAATACCGCACAGGCCGGATCACACTCACTCGCAGGTGGCAGTTCAATGCCTAATTCTTCAAATATCTGATAGTGAATGCCCCCAGGTTCTAACCCTGCGACCTGGGTTGCACCCACATCAAACGTAAAGCCGCGCCGCTTAAAGGTAGAAGCGCAGCCCCCCGGCACAATAGCCTGATCAAATACTTTGACCGAGTACCCTCGATTGGCCAGTAGCGCAGCAGCTGTTAAGCCACCGATGCCTGCCCCGATAACAACCACCTTATCCCGTAATGTCTTAGAAGATTTTTTAGGAGACTGACTAGAAAGCTGGCGCGCATTGACCATGAACCGTTACATTTCTTAAACCTTGTTATCAGTCTAACGCTGTAAGGCTCGAGTCTGCGAACGGAGCACTCCTTTAAGGCAACTACTCAGGGCAACCACTCAAGGCCAGTTGCCTTGAGCAACTAAATCAGAGCTACTGGTCATTTTTATCTAAATTGAAGATAAAGGGCACGCTGCCGCCATCGCCACTGCCAGACACTAATACGCGAGGCATCTGTGCCCCACCTGCTTTCCAAGCCTCAATCGCTTCTTTTTGCAGCACGAGCTTACCGCCCTGCGCCTTCAGCGTATCGGCAATCAACCGCTGCGCTTCGGCTCGGCCCTTCGCTCGGTTAATTTCAGCTTGCGCTTCTTGCTCAGCTTCCTGCGCTACATAAACTGCTCGCTGCGCCCGCTGCTCAGCAATCTGCTTTTCTTCCACCGCCCGAGAAAATTCTGGCGAAAAGGTCAAATCCACAACGCTGGTATCGAGGACGTCAATCCCGTATTTTTCCAAACGCTTAGCCAAGGCATTATCAAAATCTTCCTTAAGCAGCGCTCGCTGTGTAATGGCCTCTTCAACGGTACGCCGCGCCGCCGCAACCTTAAAAGATTCTTGGGTTTGCGGGGCAATAATCTTGTTCACAATGTTGGCTAGTGACCCCTGCTTACGCCGAATATCCACCACTTCCTCAGGCTGTAAACGGAAGTTAATGGCAAAGCGCGCTTTGAGATCTTGCAGATCCTTAGTCGAGCTTTCAGCCGGAACCTCAAATTTTTGCACGGTAATGTCGTACACATCGACATAAGACACAAATGGCGGCTTGAGGTGAATGCCTTCTAACAGGACGCCGTCTTGGGCTGACCCCAAAACGCTCAGGACGCCTGCTTGCCCCGGATTGATAATGACAAAGCTGCTAGCGAGGACAATAGCGATAACTGTCGCGATCGCAGCAATAAAAACCGGCTGGCTATTTCCTTGATTGGCGCTCAACGTAAAACTCCTCTTATATATAGACAAAAATCACAAACGTAATTCTTATCAAACACTCCCTACAGCCTAACTTGATAAAGCCCGCCACGCTTTACCTACAAAGGCTCCAGACCTTTATCTATTGTTAAGGTCTAGGATCGAGAAGTTTCTATGGCAGCTATTTCCATAACCAAAAAGATCCGAAGAAATGGGGCTACGAAACAGGCACGCCGAGCAACTCACCACTGCCTGTAACTACCTCACCAATATCCCAAGCTCCAAGCCCTTCTGCTTCAAATTGCTGGCGTGCCGCATTCGCCTGTTCTGGCGGCACAATCACAACATAACCTATGCCCATATTGAAAGTGTTGTACATATTTGGCGTACTCACTTGCCCTGCCTTTTGCAGCCAGCCAAACACAGGCGGAACTGTCCAGCTATCTACCATCAGCTGAATAGACTGGCCCTCGCCCAAACACCGAGGCAAATTCTCTGGTAAGCCGCCGCCTGTAATATGCGCCATGCCATGAATCGTTAACTCTGATTTCAGTGCGGCCAGTACCGGCTTCACGTATAGCTGCGTGGGAGCCAGCAGCACCTCGCCCAAAGACTGTCCGCCTAATTCCTTGGGCTTTTCATGCCAGTCATAACCTTGTGATCGCCCGTCCTGGCGATCACCTTCCGCCACAATTTTACGCACCAAACTAAAGCCATTGCTGTGTACGCCACTGCTAGCTAGCCCGATGAGGCGATCGCCCACGGCCACCTGTGAGCCATCCAGCATCTGCGCCTTCTCCACAATGCCCACGCAGAAACCAGCCATGTCGTACTCTCCCGGCGCGTAAAAGCCTGGCATTTCTGCTGTTTCACCGCCAAGCAGCGCACAGCCCGACGTCTTGCAGCCACTTGCGACCCCAGCCACCACCTGCGCCAGTTGCTCTGGTGCCAGCTGTCCCGTCGCCAAATAGTCCAAAAAATAAAGCGGCTCTGCCCCAATCGTCAGCACGTCATTCACGCACATAGCCACCAAATCAATACCCACCGTATCGTGCCGGTTTAAAGCTTGTGCCAACTTCAGCTTCGTACCGACCCCGTCCGTCCCTGACACCAACACGGGCTTGCGATATCCCTCAGGCAGCTCAAAGCATCCCCCAAATCCGCCCAGAGAACCCAGTACGCCAGGGCGATGGGTTCCATTCACCATGTCACGAATCCTATCGACAAACGCGCGACCTGCTTCTACGTCTACCCCAGCCTGCCGATAGTCCATGCCTGAAATTGTCCCCAGTTAAAATGCCAATCAAGAATTACTGATGAAAATGCCGTTCAAAAGTGCTGAACAGCTCTGACATGGTAACCCGCTCAAACCCGCTCACCACAAGCGATTGAATAAGCATTTATGCCTATTCAACGAGTCATTATTTGTAAAGCACCCTCTCCACGCAGATCACAACATATAGCGATATCAGCGAGGCATTAGGGGAGTCACCTCATTCAAAGCTCTGTATATAGCGTTTGGCCAAGTGTAAATTCAGCCACATTTTAATAGGAGCGATGGCTTTCACTAAGGACATTTGATGCAACTAATTGCATAGTCACAAAAAGACTATTCTGTTATGCACAGTAAAAAGCAGATTCGATTGATTAGTTATACGAAACACACTTTCAAACTCGTATAAGCATCATCAACGTTTATGGCATGAAAGGCGATCGCTCAAAACCCTTTACATTTCGTCACTTCATACTTTTTATGAAGGAGCAATGAAGCTTATTCCTAAGGGTTGACTCGAAAATACCCCGAGACAGGTACAAATTTCGTCGTGTAGATTGCAGTAGTTCCTTACACATTTTGTAAAACGAGGTATGAGCGTTGCTACCCGTTAACGGTTCAGTTTCTGAACTGGCCAACACATCAGTTGGTATTTACCGTTGATCAAGCAGCCCCCATTATGTTTGTGCTTTCCAAAAATTCGGCAAAACAACAGCTAACCAGTAGCCTTGCAGCAGCCCTCCTGCTGTCCGGCGTGGGTGCTACCGTTACCAGTGCTCAAACGTTGAGCACCTCTCCCGAAGTTGAGAGTTCAACCCAATCCGCTCCAGCCAGCGTCGTGGCTTCTAATACGGCCTCTGACAGTGCGCCTGAAGCAGCCTCCAACGAGGCAGCGATTGCCCCTACTGAGACATTAGAAAATGTACAGGAGGAAGTTGCCCCCACTTTTAATAGCAACATTCTTATTCACTCCCATGAGATAGACGGTCGTAGCGCAGCTACCCTCTACGTGAAAAACATTCCAGTACTCACGTTCATCGGGACTGAAATCGACAGCCTTTCTAAAACAGAAGGCGCTGTTTCCCTAGCCCTTAGCGGCGCTGCCCCTGTCATCGAAGAAGACGCCGCCGCCGCCCATCAAGATCCTGTCATCCGAGCCTCTAACTTAGGCGCACAGCTAGATGCTGATGACATTGAAGCAGCTGATATCTCGGTTCGCTGGCACGAAGAGACCGATGGTTATATTGTCACCTCCGCCGGCAATGACCTCATCACGCTAGATAGCCGAACTGTCCTTCCGGACACGACGGAAGATATGGCAGAAGATGCGCTTCAAGTGACCAACCGCTTACGTCGTCTGCTAGGCGATGCAGAGCCAGTCTCCGAAATTGAAGGGTTACCCGAACCTGAGCCTGAACCAGTTGCGGTCAGTGAACCTCAACAAGTTGCGATTATCTCTAGCAATGTCGGTAGTGCATCTTGGTACGGCCCTGGCTTCCACGGTCGCCTGAGTGCAAACGGCGAAATATTTGACCAATACGCGCTTACAGCGGCTCACCGAACGTTGCCTTTCGGTACCTATGTACGGGTCACCAACCTTTACAACGGCGCCGCTGTTACGGTTCGCATTAATGATCGCGGGCCTTATGCAGGCGATCGCATCATTGACCTATCCGCCGCCGCTGCTGACGCAATTGGCATCACACATTCTGGTGTTGGAACCGTCCAAATGGATGTCTTAGGCTACTAGGCTCCACTCGGAGCCCACTTAGACTCCACTTGGACTCCACTCATCACTAGATTCAATCGAATCTGCACCCCACAAAGGAAAGGCGCTTCTATATATTTAGAAGGGCCTTTCTTTTGGCCTAAAGCCAATGCTGGGTTGAAGCAAACGCAAATGCCTAGCAAGCGACTGCTTCCAGGCAAACACCCTGCTCATTCGCCCCCTCTTTCACTAAGCCTGTATTTCAATTAAGCCTGTCTACATTAAGACTCGTAGGAGAACGTCCGTGAGGCTGTTTAATACCGTCGCAGAATTACGTCACTATTTAGACAGCCAAGAACGCAAAACCATCGGTCTTGTACCCACCATGGGGGCACTACACGCCGGTCACTTGAGCCTGATAGAGCAAGCCCGAAAAGACTGTCAAATCGTTGTCGTTAGCATTTTTGTCAATCCCCTTCAGTTTGGCCCCAACGAAGATTTAGAGCGCTACCCCAGGCCCCAAGCTGAAGATACGGCCCTTTGCAAACAGGCCAACGCCGATGCCATCTTTATGCCGCCGCCCGTTGAGCTATACGGCTCGCCCAAACCAGCACTCACAACCTTTACACAGGTGATTCCACCCAAAGCAATGACCACCCTGCTCTGTGGTCATTCTCGTCCCACCCACTTTCAGGGCGTTGCGACCGTCGTCACTAAGTTACTCAATATTGTGCGACCCACCTTTGCCTACTTTGGCCAAAAAGACGCTCAGCAAGTTGCCATCATCAAAAGATTGGTTGCAGATCTAAACCTTCCGGGCACGGTTGTGGCCTGCCCTATTGTGCGAGAGCCTGACGGCCTAGCCCTCAGCTCTCGCAATCGCTACCTCACCGCACCACAAAGAAGTCAGGCCACAGTGCTGCAGCGAAGCCTGCAAGCGGTGAAAGCCGCTTTTGAACAAGGGGAAACCGCTGAACAAACATTGCGTAACGTTGCCCTTACAGTGCTGGCCACAGAACCAGATGTCAGATTGGATTACCTGACGCTGGTGCATCCTGATACACTAAAGCCTTTGCAAACAGTCAATACCGTAGGAATGATGGCGATCGCAGCACACGTCGGCAAAGCTCGACTCCTAGACAACGTAGTCCTTTCCAATCTTGAACGAACGCCCATCATTGCCATAGACGGCCCTGCGGGTGCTGGGAAATCTACCGTCGCCCGCCAAATTGCCCACCACCTTGGCTTGCTCTATCTCGACACGGGCGCAATGTACCGAGCGCTCACCTGGTTCGTCTTACAGCAAAACACGGATCCGGCTGACGACACTGCTGTCGCCCAACACCTATCTCACTGCCATATTCAGCTCATCGCAAACGTCGCAAACGAGCAGCCTCAGCCACCCAAAGTAGAAGTCAATGGCCAAGATGTTACCGCAGCCATTCGCACAGCGGAAGTCACCGGCCAAGTATCGACCATTGCCGCCCAAGCCGCAGTTCGCACTCACCTAGTTCAGCAGCAACAGCAATACGGCACGCAAGGTGGCGTCGTCGCAGATGGGCGAGATATTGGCACCCATGTATTTCCAGATGCAGAACTCAAAATTTTTCTAACGGCATCCGTCGAAGAACGCGCTCAGCGGCGATATTTGGATTTGCAAGAAGCTCAACTATCAGAAACCGGCACACCACTTCCAGCAATCGAGGAGCTGACGGTGGCCATTGCAGAACGAGATCACAAAGACAGCACTCGCACCGTTTCACCCCTAAAAAAAGCGCCCGACGCCATTGAGATTGTTACGGATCATCTCACCGCTGAGCAAGTCATCGAAAAAATCATTCTGCTGTACCAACAGCTCACGGCCTAACGTCTTCTCATTAGTCAGCCTCTCATCATTAAACCCCTCATGATTGTGAATGAAGAGAAGGAAGCGCTTCGCCGTAGACTGCTCAAAGCCCGTCAGGCGATTCCACCTCGGCTTAAGCAAGAAAAATCAGCCCGTATCTGTCAGCACTTACTGAACTGGGAAGTCTTTGCCACGGCAAAACTCTCCTTGGCTTACTGCAGCTTCCGAGGGGAACCCCAGCTCGATACCTTGCTTCAGCAGCAAGGCCGCGTCTGGGGTTTGCCCCGCTGCGAGGGTCAGGCGCTGATCTGGCACCGCTGGTTCCGCAACACACAACCACCCCTACGGCCTGGTACATATGGCATCAGCGAACCTGACGCCACCACGCCCCTCATCGAACCCTATCAAGTCGATCTCATCCTAGTCCCCTGTGTAGCCTGCGACATCAACGGATACCGCCTCGGCTACGGCGGCGGCTTCTACGACCGCATGCTCACACGCCCCGAATGGGCCAATAAACTGACCATAGGTATCGTCTTTGAATATGCCCGGCTCCCCCAAGTACCCAGAGAAGCGTGGGACGTCCGCTTAGATGGCATTTGCACAGAAAGTGGACTGTTTTTACTGGAATAGCGGCACGGCCAAGCCGCCTGCACCAACAAAGCCTTTCTCCAAACCAAGCCTTTCCAAAAACAAAGCCTTTACTGCCAGAGCTTAATGCCACCGATTAGCCCTAACACGTTCGGCACTACCGTTACATTCTCAGGCAAATCCATTTTGATGTGCTTCACTTCACCACCGCCCAAGTACAGCCGGTCAAAGTTAAAACCATGAGCCAGCGCTTGAATAGCCTTCTCTAATCTGTGGTTCCAAGTCTTAGTCCCTACTTTTTTCAGCGCGGCGCGGCCTAGCTGCTCCTCGTAGGTTTCACCTTTACGAAAGCGCTGATGCCCAAACTCCAAGTTAGGGACTAAATGCCCATCCACAAATAAAGCCGTACCAAAGCCAGTCCCTAACGTAATAACCATCTCTACGCCTTCTCCAGAAATGGCCCCCATCCCCTGGATATCTGCATCATTCGCAACGCGTACGGGTTTGCCTAGCTTGGTCTCTAAAACCTGAGCCAGCGCATATTCCACCCACGTATCGTGCAGGTTCACGGCAGTGTAAATCACACCGCGTCGGACAACCCCGGGGAACCCGACCGACACACGATCAAAGTCTTTTTCTTGGCGGTCAACAAGCTGCATAATCACATCGACAACCGCTTCAGGCGTAGCTGGCTTTGGGGTTTTGAGGCGATCGCGCTCACTCACAGGCTCTCCAGTCCCATCCAGGAGCAGTACTTTGACGCCACTGCCACCGATATCAATCGCCAGCGTTTTCTGCGCCGAGACTAGCGCAGAATCTACCGAATCCGAATCTACCAAATCCGAATTTACTGGACTCAGATTAACCGACGCCGAATTTACTGGGTTCGAATTTACTGGGCCCGAATTTACTGGGCCCGAATTCACTGGCGCAACAGAGCTTTTATCTTGAGCAGCTAAGTTATGTCTCTCGCTCTGGCCATCCAAACTATCTGAAGGCTGAACAACGTTTGTTTCCTCGCCAACTTTTCCCATTGAGTCGATTCCCCATCAAGTTAATAAGCACTCTAATCTCAATCAAATGACTTGCTCGGAATACCTTCACAAATATCTATCTTCAAGACTCTCCTGCATCACCGGAATCAGATTTTAGATTTTAGAGCCAGCGTCAGATTTTCCTTCAGGTGCGAGCCCTGGAAACGCATAGATTTCCTCTAACACGCGCACCCACCCATCCGACACAGAGGCCAAAATAGCCTTTCCCTTCGCTGCCGTCGCCGCCGTGGCATCGCCAACTACACCGCTCTCACTCAAGTCATCCATGGTCCATGCCATCGGCAACCGCCCCTCCAAACTAAGCAAGCTACCGTCGGCGAAAGGAACCGGAAACTCCCGCACCGCCTTATCCATATCCACCTGCGTTGGCAGCAAAGCAAGCATCACACTCGTTTCCACATCTCCTGCATGAATACCCGTCTCGTACTCATGCGCGCCCACTATCTCAGCCGCTTGATGAGGCGCACCCCATACGAACAAAGGAAACACCTGCAAATCACCGTAACGCTGCCGCAAATCACGAGCCACAATTTCAAGCACCTGCGGTTGCCCGCCATGGGCATTGACCAGTACTAGCTTCCGAAAGCCAGCACGATAGATGCCTTCAGCCATTTCCATCAGTACTGCTGTGAGGGTTTGGGCAGAAAGGGTCAGCGTGCCAGGAAATGTCCAGTGTTCGTTGGATTTGCCATAGTGCAACGTTGGCAGCGCATAGGCTGGAATATCCGGATTGAGCTTTTGGAGGGTCTGACCCACTACAGCAGTTGCGATCGCTGCATCTACAATCAAGGGCAAATGAGGGCCATGCTGTTCTATTGCGCCTATCGGCTGAATCACCAGCGTGTTCGCCTTATTTTCCATTGCCTCTACTTGCGGCCAAGTCAGGTAAGGAAAAAAACGCTCCGACGGGATATGACCAGATAAAGAGGGCATGAAGAAAAGGGTGAGGGTTACAGATTCTAATTGTTAAAAATAAGATACGTATTTTTACGCAGACTAAGAAACATGTCCCGATAAGGATTCCAGGCACATGAAAGTAATATAAGACAATGTAAGAAGCTAACTTGATGAATTAGGAAGCAGTAGAAACTGCACTGGATCATCCCTAGTTTCTCGTTAAATAAAGCACGTACGCCACCGTCCGTTCATGACAATTACCTATTTACGCGCCTATTTTTATTGATTACCTTTAATAAAGCATCATCTATTTAATAATCAAATCTCTGGCAATATTACGAGCCACTTTGTAAGCTTTGTAGAACTCGGCGCACCAGACATAGACGATAACCAATTGTCAACATTAAGCCACCGATTTGAATCTACCGACTCAGTTATTTATCAATTTAACGGTATTAACCAGTCGGCCAGGTCATTATCTGCAACACTCGCATCTATCACGTAAAAATTATCCCGTTAAAATCATACGTAAAGCATATTCTCAGCCAGCTATCAAAAAAGCTGGTACAGACGCGGAATACTATCTGACTCAATAATCCTTAATTTGTATCCTTTGTCTTAAATGAAAAACACCGCCTGTCTCCTAGGCTTCCTGAAACATTGCTCGATTGGTGCTGTCGCCCTGCTCACGCCAGCACTCACAACAGGTGTGATAGCGCCTGCTAGCCCTGCGGCTGCATCTGAGCTTTCATCAGGTCTCCAAGCTGGGTTACAGGGAACTTTTCGAAATAGCCCCAAGGTCGTTTTAGACGAAGCGTGGCAGTTAGTTTATCAAGAGTATGTAGATGCCGAGTTCAACCGCGTAGATTGGCTAGGCGTTAGACAAACCTTACTGAGTGGGGAATACGCTTCCAGAGATGCAGCCTACAGCGAACTACGCCGCGTTCTTCGTCGATTAGAAGATCCCTACACGCGTTTTCTAAACCCCGCTCAGTACACAGCCCTGACCGAACAGACCTCTGGAGAGGTCTCAGGGATTGGTGTTCGCTTGGTTAAAGAAGGGCAAGACCTAATGGTCTCTGACACCCTAGAGAATTCACCCGCTGCTCAGGCGGGTTTAAAAGCAGGGGATATCATCCTGCTCATCGATGGTCGCTCAGGTAAAAACCTCACGGTCAATAGTGCCTCCCAAATCATTCGCGGAGAAAGTGGCAGTCAGCTGACCGTTACGGTTCGGCGGGCAGACAGTACAGAAGAAACGATCATAATTACGCGTCAGCTCGTTTCAGTCCCTACCGTCAAATTTGAACTGCAGCAGCAAAATACCATCAGTGTCGGCTACATTCGCCTAGATGAATTTAGCGCCCACGCTGCCGAGCAAATGGAGACCGCGATCGACACCTTAACGGAGCAAGGAGCAGAAGCTTTTGTGTTGGATCTGCGGGGTAATCCTGGAGGGCTTTTACAGGCAAGTATCGACATTAGCCGAATGTGGCTCCCCCGTGGCAGCATTGTCCGCACTGTGGATAGAGATGGTCACAGCGACGAAATTTCGGCAAATCGGACTGCGCTAACTGACCTGCCTATGGCCGTGCTCGTCAACGGGCAATCGGCCAGTTCTAGTGAAATTGTCACAGGCGCATTGGGCGATAACGACCGAGCTGTGGTCGTTGGCAACCCCACGTTTGGCAAGGCATTGGTACAGAGCTTGCATGGCCTTTCTGATGGGTCTGGCCTAGCCGTCACCGTTGCACATTACTACACCCCCGATGGGACTGACATCAGCAGTCGAGGCATTACCCCAGATGTGAATGTAACCCTCACAGAATCGCAGCAGCGGGAATTAGCCATCAATCCAGAATTGCTCGGGACAGAGGCCGATCCCCAGTTCGTGAGCGCTGTCGAGGCTATTCAACCTGAAGTGATGGCACGTCGTAAGAGCACAACACCGGTTGTTTCCAGCCCTAGCGCGTTACCACCAGCGCCTAGTCAGCTGGGCCGCATTGAACCTTAGGCACGTAGCCTTTCACACACCTTTGCTATGGTGCGTGCTGAGAGAACGTGTAGAGTCTTTGGGTTTCCAGCGATTTACAGACGTCGCTGGGCATCAGTGTCATCGCATCCGCTGGCGAGTCCGTATGTGGCCAAGCAAAGATTTGCTGATCCAGGCGTACTTTTAGTTGGGTGAAGGGGTCACTGCCTGTTGAGACAAGAAACTCTAGCTGATCGATGTCTTGCCATGCAATGAGCGTATCTAAAAGAGAGGCGATCGCCTGAACGTAGGGGTGGTTGTCATCTTTGTACCAATGGCTATCGGCTAGTCCAGCCTGATCTAACCCCAGATGAACAATCAAAGGCATTTGACCAAAGACAGCAACCGCAACAGAGCGGGCCTCTTCTTGTAAGAGCAAATTATGCTGAGCAGCTAACTTGCGTAATCGCTCCAATCGTTCATATCGAGCGGTTGTCAAATCGTCACCGGTCTCACTATCAGAATGCTGACCAGCCTCAGCATCACGCCAGTGAATCGCAACTGTAACGAGATAGGTCTGTAGCAGCATATGACCTAGCTTCTTTGCCTTAGTCGCCAGGTAGTCAGCATTATGGGTAGTAGCTTCAATCAACAGCGGAACGCGATCCACCATTTCCAGACCATATCCTTTAAGCCCCGCAATTTTACGAGGATTGTTCGTAATCAGGCGAAACTGATTGATGCCTAAGTCCATCAAAATTTGTGCACCCATGCCGTAGTTGCGCTGATCGACGGGGAGACCCAACCGCTCATTTGCTTCTACCGTATCTAACCCCATATCTTGCAGGGAGTAGGCTTTTAGCTTATTAATCAGGCCAATGCCGCGCCCCTCTTGGCGCAGATAAACCACAACGCCTTTTCCAGCACTCTCAATCATTTTCAGCGCAGCCTGTAACTGCATGCGGCAGTCACAGCGCATAGAGCCAAGGGCGTCGCCGGTGAGGCATTCTGAGTGCATGCGCACCATGGTCGGTTCGTCTTTAAAGGTGGCAGGATCACCTTTAACAAGCGCAACGTGCTCAGAGCCATCGAGTTCATTGCGGTAAGCGTACACTTGAAACGCACCAAACTTGGTAGGCATAGCGGCGATCGCTTCTCGTTTCACAAAGCGCTCGTGCCGTAACCGATAGCTAATTAAATCGGCAATGCTAATAAATCTCAGACCATGCTTCTCAGCATAATGAATTAAATCAGGGCGGCGGGCCATGGAGCCGTCTGGGTTAGAAATTTCGCAAATAACGCCAGCAGGATAGAGCCCGGCAAGGCGAGCGAGATCTACGCTGGCTTCGGTGTGGCCAACGCGCTTAAGCACGCCGCCTTCGTTAGCTCGCAGCGGAAAAATGTGGCCAGGCCGACGCAAATCATAAGCCGTAGCATTGCCGTTGATGGCAACCTGAATAGTTTTGGCCCTATCTTCGGCAGAAATGCCCGTGGTCACCCCCCATTTTGCCGTCGCATCAATGCTAATCGTAAAGGCCGTTTGCTCACTTTCATCCTCAAAAGGACTGTTGGTCACCATGAGCGGCAAATCTAGTTCGTCTAAGCGATCGCCCGTCATCGCCAAACAGATTAGGCCCCTTGCCTCAACCGCCATGAAGTTAATCATGTCAGGCGTTGCAAACTGCGCCGCACAGATGACATCTCCTTCATTTTCACGGTCTTCATCGTCTACGACGACAATCGCCTTACCAGCCGCCAAATCCGCGAGCGCATCTTCTATCGAATCAAACTTAAATTCACCGTCAAACTTGCCATCAAACTGACTGGAAGCCACGTTAACCACTAAAATCCCTTACACGCTTCGAGAACGCGATTTGCTACCTTCCGATTGTATCGGCCTAAGCTCCTCTGCGTGGGGTGATTAATGAGCGGCTTAATAGAGATTCCAATCGAGAATGCTGACTGGGAATGCCGACTAGGAATGCCTGTTGGGAAGTCTACTGAGGGGAGTTATAAACCCTTTGCAGGCTGGCCTTCTCGCTACTGGCCCTTCTCGCTACTGGCCTTCTCGCTACTGGCCTTCTCGTTAATTATCTAAAGGGGTTTCCCAAATTACTTTTTTCTGATTTGGGTAGCCCATGCCGCTTTGCTCTTGCATGATGCGCGACGCTTGGGCAGGGTCAAAGTTTCGACCAAACTGCTCTCGTAATTCGGCATTTTTGCGTTCAGCCACCTGCACAGAGTCCTCTAGGGTCGTCAATCGTGAGTGCTGAGACTGATAGTAAGGCACTAACTTCGCAATAGTCGTTGCAGCAACAGTTGCCAACAGCAAGTTCACGGTGAGCTTAACAGAAGACTCAAAGGCTATAGTCTTGCGCGCATTGGCATAGGGAAGACGCTTCGGCCTGTAAGACGCTCTTGGCTGCGACAAGGCGTCAGAATTCGACGAGTTTTCCGGAATAGCCGAGCGCTGAGCAGCATTCATAAAGCGAAAGTCACCAAAATTAGCGAGCTGATTGTAATCACCCTGAGGACAAATAGATACGGGGAAATTACGGTCTCAAAGATACTCGCATACATCAACATTTTTTTTAAGCTCACGACAAGCATTCAAAGCATCTTTGTCTTTCTTTTATATTGATGGCGATATAACACCGTCATAGCACTATCGAGTTGAGTTCATCCGAGTTGAGTTCATCGGATGCATTTACCTTTGAGGCTTTAAACTGCAAAACCGCTCAAGGTGTAATGCGCTTAGCCATTACACCTTGAGCGGTCTATTAAGCAATCAAAATTGAGTGGGTTAGAACTTGAACGGCCAAAAACGAACGACCAACCCTCTCAAACAACCTCACTAGAGGCTAATGAGAAAATTGTGCCATAAGGAGCTAAATGCTGAGTTCTTAGGCTTTGGCCCTTAAGTTTTTGCCTTAGGTTTTGGAATTAGGTTTTTGACTTAGATTGATAAGGGCCAGACGGCTCCGGTGGCAGAGTCGTCTAAGCTCAATTCAACCTTGAGCCACCCTTCTATATATCGAACTTACTTGTAGAGTTCAGTGGAGAGGCGTAAAGCCAAGAATCCAGGAATGAGGGCAACTGCAAGGGCGACGAAAACTTGAGTATCTGATAAAGCCATAAGATTACTGCCTTTTGATAGGGTGAAAGCGTCGGATGTTTCTAAGCTAGACGAGTCCGAATACTCTATTCGAGCGTGAGCCATCCATTTTTGATTGTTTATCAAAGTGGCTTAGTTGACACGGCTCTATTCATTAACCGTTACACAAGTTTGTAATTCGCTTGTCATTCGCGTTTGTCATTCGCGCAGACATCATCGTTATGGCATCAACATCATCATGACGTTCTTTTGGGGCGTTTTTGCCACCTCCTACCTATTGGGTTTAGCCTCCTCGCCAAAACGATTACCCTGCCAAGTAGCTGACCATTCAGGGCGCTGTCATCCTCTGATTAGTTACCGTTAGTGTCATGTAGGCAACACACAGAGTGCCATATATAGGCTAAAAGTTGATTTAGGCTAAAAGTTGAATCTTAAGCTAGTTTAATACTCTAAATACCTCGACAATTTACTGAGCCAGCCTAATTTACTGAGTTAGCGAAATCAAAATATCTGCAAAAAATTAGCTAGGCCTTTGATAACACACACCATGAAAAGCACTTTTTTCTCCCCATTTGACAAAAAAGAGGTCGCAAAAAACGCAGTCGCAAAAAACGCAGTCGTAACAGGGCCTGAGGGAGCAGACATGGAGCCAATGGCGCCGTTGCACAGTAACCGTACTAGTTTGAACCGGCGGCTGACTCGGGTACAGCGAGACGTTTTGAAAATGGGGGCGCTCGTCGAGAATTCTTGTCTTTTGGCGCGTGAAGCGCTGTGTGAGCGAAATCTGGAATCTGCTCAAAAAATACCTATCCAAGATAAACAAATCGATCAGCTCTATCGTCAGATAGAAGTGGATTGCACAAACCTTTTAAACCTTGAAGCACCAGTCACTCAAGATCTACGTCTCGTCAGCGCCTTTATGCAAATGGTGCGAGATCTTGAGAGAATTGGTGACTATACAAAAAGCATTAGCAATTCAGCCATCAAGCTATTTCCCTATCCTGAACATGAGTGCATGGGCGAGATAGAAACGATGTTGGACAGGTGTCGTTCTATGGTGGCGCTTTGTTTGCGATCGCTAACGGAACTAGACCCCGATGCAGGCCGCAACATCAAAGAGAAAGACGATGCGGTAGACGACGACTATGATCGGGTCTATGACAAACTTATAAAAACAAAATGCGGTGAGGGTTCAGTAGAACCTATTGTTCTGTTGGTTTTGGTCATTCGGGCCCTTGAACGGATTGCAGATCACGCCACCAACGTAGGCAAAAGAGTGACTTATGTTGTCACAGGGGAGCGATCTTAAAATTAGGGCCTACGGCAATTAACCGAATCTCTACTGAACAGAAACCACTGTTCAAACAGATCGATTTGTCATCAAACAGACAAAATTTTAGTAAAAATTTGACAGTACTCACCCCTTGCGGAACCATAAGAGGGTTGTGAAACCGAAAGATAAATCAATTCACAGCATAGATAGCTAAGCCGTCAATGAAAATAAGGACTGAATAAACGTGCGAACACTGCGTTTCAGACCTGCTTCTCAATCACGGGTTAACTGATGAGCGATGAGGTCTAGCGCTATAGGCTAAGCTCTTTTGCTGATGGTGCAATAAATCTGGACATACAGCGCTTCGCCGGATTATTTAGGATGTACTTTTATGGCCCTCTCGAGGCTTGACCTGCGGGTTTGACTTGGGGCTGTAGATTTCATTCCCACTTTTTTAAGTTACTTACAGTCTCATTCTCTACAGTCTCAATAAGGATTCAACCAAGGATTCATCGCTACATGGAATTTTCGATTGCCACGCTGCTGGCCAACTTTTCAGATGACAAGCTAGTTACCATCAAAACCCTTGAAAAGAAGCTGAACTGTTCTAGTGGCTCTAAAGAGTTGCAAATTGCCTTAGATGCTTTAGAACGGATCAGTGTTTTAGAAAAGTCGAGGGGGAAGTATCGCAAACTTGAGGAAGAAGATGTCATTGAAGGCAAGTTGAGGTGCTCTAGCAAGGGCTTCTGCTTTGCGATTCAAGATGAAGAGACAGCAGATGATATCTATGTCCGTGAGAGTCAGCTAAATAGTGCTTGGAATGGTGATCGCGTCTTGGTCAAAGTGACTAAAGACGGCAGCCGTCGCCGCAGCCCCGAAGGCCAAGTAAAACTCATTTTAGAAAGGGCAAATGCGTCGGTTCTATCTAAAGTAAAAGCCGGTGAAGAAACCGATGACTTCAAAGCAGTACCCCTAGATGATCGGCTTTTGTTTGATATCGATATCACCGAGAGCGAGCAAGACCTAGCAGACTCCATTGATCATCTGATCCATGTAGAAGTCACGCACTATCCGCTAGCGCAAAACCCACCGAAAGGGAAAGTTACGCGGGTTCTGGGCAGCGACGCCGAAGATGCAGCCGATATCGATATCGTGTATTGCAAGCATGAACTCCCTCAGAATTTTCAAGAAGATGTCTTTATTGCAGCGCGAGGGTTGCCCAACCGCGTCCGAAAAGCAGACATCAAAAATCGCTTGGATTTGCGTAGTCAGAACGTTATTACCATTGATGGGGCAGACCCTAATGTGGTGGACGATGCCCTCAGCTTAGATATTACAGATGAAGGATTGCGCCGCTTGGGCGTCCATATTGCGGATGTCGCCCACTATGTAAAAGCGGGCGATGTTATGGATCGTGAGGCACGCAAACGAGGCACAGCCGTATATTTGGGCGATGATGTGGTGCCGATGCTGCCACCGCCTTTACCCAATGCCCTCTGCTCGCTAGTGCCCGGTAAAGATCGGCTCGCAATATCAGTCTTAATGACGATTGATGACGACGGTCAGGTTTTGGACTACGAGGTGCAGCCTAGCGTTATTCAGGTAGAGAATCAGCTGACTTATGAGCAAGCACAGGCCGTTTTAGTTCGTGAAGATGACGATGAGCTAGAAAAGCTAGGCTACGACGCAGATGATATTGAAGAGTTAGAGCCTGTTTTCGATTTGATTGATAGTCTCTATCAGCTTGCACAAGAGGTGAAGGGGCAACGGCATGATCGAGGCTCATTTGAGCTGAGTTTGCCTGACCACGATTTCCCGATTGAAGCCGAAGATTTAGCAGAACATCTGGCGCCTAAATTTCAATATGACGATGAAGGCAAGTTGGGTGTGATGACGGCTTCGCCGCAGCTCCCAGTTCGCATTGTCGTTACTGAGTTTATGCTGCTAGTTAACCATTTGGTCGCCAAGCATATCCATGAGCTGGGCATTCCAGGGCTGTACCGCATTCACCGCACTCCTGATTTGAGTGATGTTCAAGAGTTTATTAAGCTGGCCAACAATATGGAGTTGGATCTATCGCTTGAAAATGAAGAGGCGGTTAGCTCAAGTGATTATCGCAATTTCACAGAGCAATTTGCTGAATCTGGTGCAGAGAAGGTGCTCACCTATCTTTTGATTGCGACTTTAAAGCCGGCTTTGTATAGCGCTAAGCCAGGGCCTCATTTTGGCCTTGCGGTAGAAGATGCCTATACGCACTTCACATCGCCTGTGCGCCGATATTCTGATTTATTGGTGCAAAGGCTCCTTCACGCGGTCTTTGACTTTGGGCGCGATCGCCGATCCACTCGCTCTAAAGATAAAGTCAACCTTCGCCATAGTTCTTGCCACGGCAACATCAATTGGAGCGTATTGCCCCCTGCGGTACAGCAGCAAATGGAAGAACAGCTGGCTCGCACACCGATTAAGCTCACTGAGAGAGAACGCCTTGCGCAAGAAGCCGAATCTGACTTGGAAGGCCTGAAGAAAGCGGCCTTTATGCAGGCGCACACAGGTGAAATTTTCCATGGGCTGATTACAGGCGTGCAGTCTTACGGGTTCTTTGTGGAGCTTGAAAACCTGTTGGTGGAAGGGCTGGTACATGTCAGCTCGCTGAAAGACGACTGGTATGAGTATCGCTCTCGTCAGCAAAAGCTAGTGGGGAGAAAGAACCGGCAACAGTATCGATTGGGCGATCGCGTAGAAGTCCAAGTGAAGAGCGTTGATTACTACCGCCAGCAAATTGATCTCGTTGCCGTCGGCGGCGGCAGTGAAGCGGGAGACGACGAGACCGAGGGTGATTTTAACGGAGAAGAAGAATAAGTTGACGAAGACTAATGACATGCCCAAGGCGGCGCTAATCTCTGATTCAACTCATTCTGTGACACAATCATCCATCATCCTCGGCGTTAGCGGCGCATCAGGGCTTATTTATGCGGTTCGTGCCGTTCACCATCTTCTCACCGCAGGCTACACCGTTGATTTAGTCGCGTCCCGCGCGTCTCATCAAGTTTGGCTCAAAGAAGACGGCATCAATATGCCGACCAATCCTGAACAGCAGGCTGAGTTCTGGCGTGAGCAGGCGAACGTTCCCGAGGGCGGCACCTTGCGATGCCATGCCTCGGGGAATGTAGGTGCAAGTATTGCCAGCGGTTCATTTCGAGCATTAGGCATGGTGGTCATGCCGTGCAGCATGAGCACCGTGGGGAAAATTGCAGCGGGTCTGAGTTCTGATTTATTGGAACGAGCAGCAGATGTGCAAATTAAAGAAGGGCGATCGCTTATCCTAGTTCCCCGCGAAACCCCCTTGAGCCTTATCCATCTCCGCAACCTCACCGCCTTAGCCGAAGCAGGCGTCCGCATTGTCCCCGCCACACCAGCTTGGTATCACAAACCTCAAGACATCAACGACCTGGTCGATTTTGTCGTGGCCAGAGCACTGGATCAGCTTGCGATAGACTGTGTACCATTACGGAGATGGGAAGGAGCTTGATCATGACTCGACTAATGATCTTTGCTGTCATTGTGATAGTGATGGCTGTTTTGGCGATTCAAAATCAGGACGCAACAGCCCTCACCATTTTAGGCAGTCGGCAAACCCCTGCCATGCCATTTGGACTGCTGCTAGTGGGCGCCTTTAGTGCAGGCACACTGCTAACGATCTTTTTATATGGGCTCGTTGGCTTACAGCGTCCGCCCGAAAGTAAATATAGGCCCATGGGTCGGCGTGTGCCCTATCCAGACAGCCCTGGCAGCACGAATCTTCCGCCGTCCGGGCCATCCACAAACACAGCCTCTTCACCGTATGCCACTGCGGGGCAAAGCTATGGCAGCACGTCAGCATTTGTGAGTGAGCCTTCTCCTCAGAGCACCTCTCCTCAGAGCACACCGCCTCAGGACACACCGCCTCAGGGCACTTCTTTTCAAAACAGCTCCGTACAGCCGCAAGACAGCTCATCACAAAGCAGCTCATCACAAAGCAGCTACCATGCACCGAACACATCGCCATCTGCCGCTAGCGCTGCGGCATCTAGTTCCTACGTCGAGACAAACAGAACTAACAGCAACGCATCTACGCCACCCATTTTCCCAGACACACCAGCCAGCCCTTCAACACCCTCAGTAGTAGATACACCTGAACCCGAAAAAAA
The DNA here is from genome assembly GCA_045110585.1 of Phormidesmis sp. Lineage (GTDB taxonomy): Bacteria > Cyanobacteriota > Cyanobacteriia > Phormidesmidales > Phormidesmidaceae > Phormidesmis. Next base: position 34,975 of record JBGCGG010000064.1, read on the forward strand.
AAAGAATAGATTCCAATCCTTAAGCGACTCTTTAAGTGACTCCTTGGGTGATATCGGCAAAAAAATTAATCAAAGCGTAGCCAGCCAGCCACCGACACAAGAGAAAAGAATCGGCGACGATTGGGGGGAGCTGAGAACGGCCGAGCACATCAATAGTTGGGATGCCGATGAGGTTCGCAGTGCATCTGGACTCACTCAGCCAACGGCTAAACGAGGACTACTGGATTTCATTGGCGTGGGGACAGCTAATCCAGGGGCACCGTCAGCGGATCGATTGACTGACGATATTGCAACGGGTTGGGACGGAACACCAGGTGACGCTTCCTATGAAGATGGAGCCTATGGCAGCAGGCCGTACGATGACAGAGCATATGAGAATGGCCCTTACGAAGAAGGTTTAGACAGGGGGTGGGAGCAAGATTATGGCAGTGAAGCCAATAATGGAGCAAAGCAGCCTCAAAGGCGCGTTTATCGCGATGGCATCTATTCAGATGGTGATTATCAGGAAGGGCCATACGAACAGGGCGCATACGAACAACAGCCCTACGAAGAAGGCCCGTACGCTCCGCCGTATGAGGAAGAAGGTCCTTACGAAACTGCAGATGAAATAGGGCCGGAGGGCGTATATGAAGCTGATTACCGGGTCATTGAGCCGCCGTCGAAGCCACTAGAAGAGATTGAAAAGCGTGAGGAAGATGAACCGCCATACACTTAAAGGCGCAATTCTCACGGACAGTCAAAATGCGTTGCCATATCGGTAACCAACAGCCCCCCTAAGCGATTCATCGCTATGCTGATAAAGTCAAACTTGTCTGATTGACGCTGCATCTTTCCGCTTTTGCCCTTCTTTGCGATATGGCCACGCCTGCCGACACTCCTATTCAACAACGCTACACGGCTGGTCAATACGTGTTGGATGTCACTGCTCAGCCGCTAGCACTGTCGCGATGGTATCCGCAGCCCCTGGTTCAAGAGTTGCAATTTCAGCTATGGCTGCAAAATAACCAGACACAAAATGAAGCACCTGCTGAACCGACGCTGATAGCGGAGGGCGATCGCCCAACCCTACAGGCCATTTCTCAATACGTCTCTGAGCAAGTCAAGACAACTTTGGTCACCACGCATCTAAGCGCATCGGCTAGCGGAACAGGTAATGCAGCGGCAGCACAGGAGGCGTCTGCGCCTCAACCAATCGCAGCAGCATTACAGCCCACAGCATTACAGCCCACAGCATTACAGCTAACTCAACCGCTAAGCTACATACAGCTTTGCGATCTCTCGTCAGTACTCCATCAATGTGGGCAGAGCATTCGCACAGTCCCTGTTGCGATACCGATTGCCCAAGCGAATACGCCTACGATTGAAACAAAACCTGAACACCCACCGGAAAAGAACAATCTCATTTCATTAGCAGAAGCTCGGCGTTCCCAGAGCCATACCCATAGCCATAAGAGACACGCTTATCAGCGCCGCAACAGAGCAAAACTATGGGCAAGTTCAGCGGCAGCAGCTCTATTCGCAGTGGGATTAGCCAGCACGCTACGACCGTATGACCAGTTCAGTCCGCAATCTGATCAGCAGTCTGAACAGGGCACTGCCGTCACCAGCCCTGAACGAGCCAATACGGCAAATGAAAGCGCCTTGCCTGATATCGCCGCACGCGATCGTTCATCGGAAACAGAATCAGACCGACAACAGAAGCAATCTCCTCAACCCGAAGCCAGAAACAATCAGGCAACGCCTATTCAACCGCCTACGGGTTTGGATTCGGCTTTACCAGGAAATGCACCAGCCATAAGGCCCTCTGGAATCTCATCATCAGAAAAGTCTCCAGGCAACAGAATTGCAGGCGCATCTGAGCAAGCAGGCGCATCTCAGCAAGCAGGCGCATCTGAGGGGTTTGATGCAGCCACTTCGCGCGCTGCCATTCCCAGCGAGACATCTGCCCGTATTGAAGAACTCGCAACCGCCTCTGAAAGCGCCTCCAATCAAGCACGCTCTAATATTGCAGTGGCACCTGCAGCGCCGACCCCAGCAGCAGCACCAACCGCACCAGCCCCAGCCACCACACCTGACATTGCCGTACTATCCGATACGCTGCCCACTGAAAATAATCGTGCGGAACGGCCTAGCGCAGACATAGACGCCGAAACAACCTTACAAAGTGAACGAACCAGCGCTGTGGAGGAAGCAACAGCCGATACTCGTCTGAATAGTCTTGAAGTTGAAACGATTGCCCCTAGCAGCGACAACATTTCGCGCGCGGCCCGCGAACAACCCACCGAGTTGTTGCGTGCTGGGAGTAGCCTCCCCTCAAATAATGAACGCCTACTGCAAATACAAAACTACTTCCAAAACCGATGGCAGCAGAACGGAACCGAGCTAGATGCACGGCTGCGCTATGATCTTCAGCTCTCGGCAACGGGTGAAGTCGTTAGCTTTGCGGCTTTGGACGAGAATGCACAAACGTATCGCGATCGCCTCCTCCCCGGTGATATGCCGCTGCGATTTTCGGCTAGTGACAATGGGTTACGGCTACAGCTAGAAATTTTGCCGAACGGACAAGTGCTCGTCAAAGAGTATTAAGACAGCTAAAAATATTAGGCCAGATAAAAGTTAAGGCAGCTAAAAACAACAGCTACGTTAAGACTGGCGCTTAGCCTTTGAAGCGGCCTTACGTCGACGCTTTTGAACAGTCGATACGGCTTTAGCAGCCGGAAAGCCAGGAACAGGCATCACTTGATTTTTACGATCGCGCTCTAATTGACGCAGCTCCGTATAGTCCACCTGATGAATACAGTTCACAGGGCAGGTATCCATAGCTTCTTGAATCAGGGCTTCGCTATCACCGTCCTGTCGCACCACCCGAGCTCTGCCATAATCTGGCTCAATGTAGAACGTATTGCGGGCAACGTGGGCGCAGTGCGTACACCCAATGCAAGTTGGCTCATCAACGTACACCCCTTTTTGCCGAAACTGACCACCCAGTTCTGGTTCTAGCCCTGTGCGCAGTTGAGCATCTCGAAGCGCGCCCCCTAACTCCGGCTCCAGGCCAGAAGGTTTCACCTGATTTTGTACTGATTGGGAATTACTGTTTTCAGCCATCTTAGCCACCGAGCACTATTTCAAATGTAGCTAGCAAAAAGCCCCAGCTCAAAATTAGCCGAGGCTTCTATCATTCACTCGTTACGGTAGAGCGCTACGCACCCCAACGTTGCAATACCAATCGGATAGAACCGTCTTTGTTGTCTACCTGCTCAGCCACTTGGAAGCCCTGGCCAGCCGACTCGTTCAGAACTGTGTGATAAGCGTAGCGCTGAGTCACCTGATTCAAAAAACCGTCTACAGACAATGGCTGCTGCCAGTACTGCAAATCAGCCACTAATTCATAATCGCCCGTCTCTTCGTTGCGCTTAAAGCCAACGTCGTAACCGTTTTCTTGCTCGATGACGACCTCGGCAGTTTCAGTATTGCCCTGGTAGCCGCGCACGGGCTTGGGGCCAGATGCCCAACTAATCCCGGTGTCATTTAAGGCAAGCTGCAAAGAGGATAGGTTACGAAGCTTAGTTTTAATTTGGCTGAAGTGAGACATATGTGTGAACCCAAACTAGATGAGCAAAAGGTGAATGTTAAGCGGAGAAGTTTTAAGCAGGAATGCGCCAAGCAGCCAAGGGGAAAGCCCCTACCAGTTGCTGTCAGAAACGCACGCTTGAGACACGCTTGAAGACTTATTAGTAACCGTTACTGGCTGAGCGTAGTATTCAGACGTTTTTTCGTGGGACATCACCTCGCCGAGCTGAGCCTCAATCGCAGCTGTAACAGCCGCACAAGATGTCCCGACAATCCCCGTGACCATTTCCTTGACACGGCCATCGGGATAAATCACAAACTCAAGCGTTTCCATAAACAAACGTTGACCACGCGAGTGGAAAAGGCGAAAGAGCAGAAGGCCAAATAAACTCAGGCCAATTTTTTCTTAATCGTAGTTAATCACTTTGAAATTCGCTAGGGATAACGCTGTAAAACTTTACAGTTCTTATCAGCACCAACTTAAAAGCTCATCAAAGCCAAAGTGATTACTCTCATCTATGTTAAGTCTCCCTTAACTTTCCAGGGGCGTCAAGCAAATTGGGGCGTTCATACGGATGATCTATAAACGACGCAATGTGAGATTTCCCCGTTCATGACCTCTCCATATTTTGGTTTCGAGCAAGATTTTGTCGGTTCCTTGCGCTGCATTCCCATGCGAGTGCGGCATAGTTTAGATACCTGCGGCGTCAAGCTAAAGCTGGAGCACTGGAACAAGTTCACAGCAGATGAACGCCAATTGCTTGTGGAATGGCCTTGCGATACGGTGGCTGCCGCCAACACCTACCGCGATCGCTTACAAGCACTCATTACGGAGCGCTGCGGCGCACCCGCGAAAACGTTAGAGATTCCAGCGTCACCGCCATGGCAAAATCTCTCGACCATTCCGCCTCAAGTTATCGATAAGTTTCAAACTCAAAACGTCCCATTCTCACTGGCACAGTGGGTAGCGTTGAGTGAACTGCAGCGTTTCGCGCTGATCAAGCTCAGCAGAGCCAGCCACGAGAACAGTAACTTCATGCCTGCGGTTAAAGAATTTGGCTTAGGCTAGGTCATCTTGCGGCTGCCTATTTTAGGCTACATATTCCCGGCTATACTGCTGTAATGCTTTGTAGCTTTAGCCTTGTAGCTTCAGCATCTGCTACTTCTACACCCTTGAATTCATGTCTGGCTCTGTTCCTAAGCCGCCCAAAAAAGGCCCTCGGCCTGCGAAACGTCGCCGCAAGAATGCTGCGATGCCGTGGTTGCTAATCGTTGCGCTGTTCATTGTGTATGCGCTCTCTGGTCTCTTACTTTCTGCCCCCATACCGCCCTTTTGGCTGTGGGCACCCGCACTTATAGGCTCTGCTCTGCTCATTATCGGCATCCATCGCCCAATGCAGCCTGACAATAAGCGTGACTACGTTGGCATACTCGCCTACTTAGGGGCGTTGGCTTTAGTGGTGACGTTAGCGATCGCTGCTAACTACGTCGGCAAAGGGGAGGCTTTTGATAACGCCCGTTTCTTCACAGCAGTCTTTCTGTTAGCCTTCCTTACGCTGTTATCTATTGTGCTAACCGCCACTGCGGCCATTTTCAGCGCACAAACTGGGGCCAAACTTCTCACCACCATGAGCTACAGAAGCAGCCTAGGCGTCCTTTTAGGCACATCCTTTCTAGGGCTGTTTGTCGGTGGACTCATTGGCTATCTCTCCGTCGGCATTTCTCCGTCAATTTAGACAGTCGCTTAGCATGTATGCCTTAGACTTTGGAACCAGCAATACGGTTGTTAGCCGTTGGAATGCCGCGACAAACAGCGCCGAGACGCTAAAGCTTCCAGCGTTATCAATGCCTGCGAGTCAAGATAATCCACCCCTAATACCCAGCCTGCTCTACATCGAAAAAGCGGCGGCTGAGGCCACACAAACCAAGCTCATTGCGGGCCAAGCCATCCGCGATCGCGGCTTAGATTTATCGACAGATCCACGGTTTTTCCGCAACTTCAAGCGAGGAATCGGGACACCGATGCAGGGCTTTATGCCTGAGTTAGACGGCCAAACGCCCTCTTTTGAGCAGATCGGAAGCTATTTTTTACAGCAGGTCATTGGCCAGTTAAAAGCGCAAGATCCAGAGCTGGATTCTCTGGTTTTCACCGTTCCTGTCGATAGCTTTGAAGCCTATCGCATATGGCTGAGCGAGGTTTGCACATCCTTGGATGTCTCTCAAGTAAGACTACTGGATGAACCGACCTCAGCCGCATTGGGCTACCAGTTAGCACCCACCCAACAAACGCTGCTCGTCATTGACTTTGGCGGTGGCACCCTAGATTTTTCACTGGTGCAGCGTCCGTTGGCCACCTCATCTGCGCAGCCACTGGGCTTTTTGCTGAAATGGGGCCAAAAAGCTGTGGAGCCGGATAAGCAGAAGCAAACCACGATTCGAGTGATTGCGAAAGCAGGTGAAAACTTGGGGGGCGCGGATATTGATCGTTGGCTAGCGGAGCATTTTTTAGTGGCGCAGGAGATGCCTGTCAATGCCACGACGCTCAGGCTTACCGAAAAGCTGAAGATAGCACTTTCCAGCGCGCAGACGGCCTCAGAAGCTTACTTTGATGAGGAGACGTTAGATAGCTACGATTTACAGTTAGATCGCGATCAGTTCAACGACATCCTCACTCAACAAGGCTTTTTCGAGCGGCTAGACAATCGGCTCAGCCAAGTATTACAGCAGGCTCAAAGGCAAAACATCACAGCGGCCAACATCGATGCGGTGCTGCTGGTCGGCGGAACAGCACAAATTCCGGCGGTGAAAGACTGGACCCGTCGTCATTTTGACGCAGAAAAAATCAAAAGTGATCGCCCTTTTGAAGCGGTTGCGCACGGCGCGCTGAGCCTACAAACCACTCAGCTACAGGACTTTTTGTATCACAGCTATGGCATCCGCTATTGGGATAAACGCAACAACGCTCACGGCTGGCACCCTATTATTCAGCAAGGTCAGCCCTACCCCACCCCTGACCCCATTGAGCTGTTCTTAGGCGCATCTACCGAAAAGCAGCCGAGTATCGAACTTGTGCTTGGGGAGCTTGGGGAGCAACAAACCACGACCGAAGTTTACTTCGAAGGTGACCAGCTCGTGACCCGCCAATCTGGCGGGTCGGGAACGCCGATGGTGAAGCCACTGAATGACACTGACAGCGCCCGCACCATTGCGCAGCTTTCACCACCAGGTTTTCCAGGCAGCGATCGCGTTCGCATTTTACTGAGCATTGATGGCGATCGCTTTTTAAGAATGACCGTAGAAGATTTGCTAACCTCAGACACCTTGATGGACGATCAGGTCGTGGTACAGCTGAAATAAGCAATCCCATAGCAGCCTAAACACGCTTAGCTCCGACGGGATTGCTTATTTTTCAATGATTTGGCTTTCAATGGCCTGGCTTTCAAGAAGCTGGCTTTCAAGGAGCTGGCTTTCAGCGATTCAGTTACTGAAAGAAATCATCATTATCTCTTTCGGGCGCAACTAGCTCATCGAGTACGCGCTTATTCGCCATCCCAGCATCTGCTTCCAGACGCATGACAATAAACACCTGAGTCGCGACGAGTACCACAAGGAACAGTACGCCTGAAACAATGAAGCTAGTGCGCTGAGAGGGAATGCTACGCCCCAATGCGTACAGAGCAAACGAAAAAATAGCCGAAACAAATAGCTTAGAAATCAGCGGCATGGTGATGGCTGACCAGCAGAGCGCAACCACAATGGCCGTGAAATAAAAGGCCAGCAACAGCGTGTGAACCCGCTGAAAATAAATAGCCTGACGGCTAGCATCAGACCGTGAGAACGGAAGCGCCGCAGGATTGCTTAATGTGCTCAAGACATCGACAAAGCCCCAGAGTAAAGCAGGCGCTGAGCAAGCAACGACAAGCAACCATGCAGATGGCAGCAGCGGTACATTGCCGGTGTCTACAGGTGCATTAATGGTGCTCACAACAATGCTAAACAGCCCACCAACCATCAGTGATAGCAGCAGCAAAACGGCATCTACCGCTAAAGACTGACGCATCGCTACGCCATAGTCTTGAGGGCGAGAAACAGCTGTCCCAAACGCTGATGGCGAGACGGATTTAGCGGATATATCAACCGTGCGCGGGGGTGTATTTGACATGTCTAAAGCACCTTTTAAATTACCTGTTCGGCCTGTACTTTTTCGGCCTGTACTTTTCCAGCCTGTACGCTTCAGACTGATGGCCTGATTTGGCCTTAATCATAAAAATCAAAGTTTCCACAGCCAGCTAAAGTTGCCTTGAGCCTCGCATAGGCTGTGCCAGCTTCTATACCAGCGAATTGCTATCAACTGACGATTGCCTTAAGCTCGGCTGCATTAAAAGTGACCCAGTACTGTGAAAACGAATAAGAATACAGAAAGTAGATAAAATTAAAGCCCTGACGGCCACTGGCACCATAGACACCGCTACACGGCCACCGTTACAGCCAAGAGCTATCTCTAGCAAACAACGGATGTGACCCCTTCATTAAATATCAATCTCTCAGTAGATCTAACAGGGTAAGCAGCCAAATTTACAAAGACTATATGCTTATTAAGTTAGAGCACTGAATTTCTCGATAGTTACTGATAGCATCTTCACGGCTTTCAAAGTTTCACATCTTAGATAAACCCATTTCAAGGCGTATTTATACGGAATCCTCTCTGAAGAAGACATAAACGCACTATAAAGCGATTGGCAAAAATGCGATTGAGGCTAGCCAAGATCCGGCTGGGAAAGTCTTCTGAATCCAGATCTAGGCCGAACCCTGAATCAAGACCGAAATCAAGACCGAAATCAAAACTGAAATCAAGACCCGGGCCGTTTTTATAGAGAGGGTGAATAAGATCGCTCTACCAAGCTCGGCCAATAACCGGCACAATAAACCTGACGAACTTCACCACCGGAGCGACTGTGAGCCCCACTCAGACCTCTTCTTCTCAGCCATCATCTCAGCCAGCCCAGCCGCTTAACGGCTCAGCAGCCGTGCCTGAATCAGCCGTGCCTGAGATAGATATCGCTGCCCTTAAAGAGGAAGCAAATAGCTGGGAAATCGAAGCCAGTGAAGAGCTATATCGCATTAAAGGCTGGGGCGAACCTTACTTTGCAGTCAATGCAGCCGGTAATCTCACGGTGTCACCCAAAGGGGATAGGGGTGGGTCTTTGGATTTGCTCAAGCTTGTAGAAGGACTAAAACAGCGTGACTTCCAGCTGCCTTTGCTGATTCGCTTCTCGGAGATCTTGGAAGATCGCATCGAGCGATTGAATGCGTGTTTTGCCAAAGCGATCGCCCGGTATAGCTATGAAGGGGTTTACCAAGGCGTCTTTCCTGTTAAGTGCAATCAGCAGCGCCACATTGTGGAAGATATCGTGCGCTTCGGAAAGTCGTATCAGTTTGGCCTAGAAGCGGGCACTAAGCCCGAACTGATGATTGCCATGGCAAGTTCAGATACGCCTGGCTCTTTAATTATCTGCAATGGATATAAAGACGACTCTTATATTGAAACGGCGATGCTGGGCCAGCGCTTGGGGCAAAAAATCATCATTGTGCTGGAACAGGTAGAAGAGGTCGACATTGCGATCGCTACCGCTCAGCGCCTGGGCATTAAACCCGCCCTTGGCGTACGCGCAAAGCTGGCAGCCAAAGGCTCAGGGCGGTGGGGTGAAAGTGCAGGCGATCGGGCCAAATTTGGGCTTAGCATTCCTGAAATTATTATTGTTATCGATAAGCTCAAGGCCGCCGATATGCTGCCGAGCCTACAGCTTCTTCATTTCCATATCGGCTCACAGGTTTCAGCTATCAGCGTCATTAAAGACGCCCTACGCGAAGCATGCCAAATCTATGTAGAGCTAGTGAAGCTTGGCGCACCGATGGGCTACTTAGATGTCGGTGGCGGCCTAGGGGTAGATTACGACGGCTCTAAAACCAGTTCGCAAGGCTCAAAAAACTACAGCATTCAGAACTACGCAAACGATGTTGTCGCTGAAGTAAAAGATGCCTGCACCGCCAGAGACGTGCCCATGCCAACATTGGTGAGTGAAAGCGGACGGGCGATCGCCTCTCACCAATCCGTTTTAATCTTTGATGTCTTGGGAACCAGCGAAGCCAGCTACCAAGAGCCAGCCCCTTACGAAGACGGCGAACATCGCTTAATCAGAGAGCTTTGGGAGATTTACAACACCCTCAACAAGGAAAACTATCAGGAAGCCTTTAACGACGCAGTTCAGTTCAAGAAAGAAGCCGCTAGCCTGTTTAACTTCAGCTACTTGCGCCTAGCTGAGCGCGCCCGCGTAGAACGCCTCTATTGGGCCTGTTGTTCCAAACTTGTCAACATATTGCGCCATGAAGACTATGTACCAGAGGAATTAGAGCACCTCGAAAAGAGTATGGCCTCTATCTACTATGCCAATATGTCGCTCTTTCAATCAGCACTCGATAGCTGGGCAATTGAGCAACTTTTTCCCATTCTCCCCATCCATCGACTCAACGAAGAACCCACTTGCCGCGCCACCCTCGCCGACCTAACCTGCGACAGTGATGGCAAAGTCGCCCGCTTCATTGACGCCAAAGGTCAAAAAGATGTGCTGGAACTGCATCCACTAAAATCTGGCGAATCCTACTATCTCGGCATGTTCCTCGTGGGCGCATACCAAGAAACCCTCGGCAATCTCCACAACTTATTTGGCAATACCAACACCATTCATATCCACCTCGCCCCTAAAGCTCAATCGCCGCAGGGCTACACCATCGAACATGTGGTTCGCGGCAATACGACAGATGAAGTGCTTGCCCAAGTGCAATACAATCCTGAAGACATGATTGAACAAATCCGCCGCCGCTCTGAGCAGGCACTGCAAAACGGCCAAATAACCATTGAAGAGGCCCGCAAGTTAATGGCTAACTACAAAGCTGGAATGGATTGTTATACCTACCTCACAGAGGATTAGTGCTCTACGCGAATGCATGTGAGATCGAGATAGGAAATCCTATTGAAAGGGAAGAACCTCTGCTGAACAAAGTGTGAGTGTCTATGTCCCCTTGAAGAACTTGAAGAACTTGAAGAACTTGAAGAACTTGAGAAAGAGGAGATGCCGTAGGCAGAGGGGTCTGGTAGTGAGCACAACACGCTGCCAGCCCCCCTCTCAGACGGGCTCCTCCTTAGCAAGGGAAACCCGGATAGTCTTTTTTGACAATGAGTTCAGCGATTTCACAGAGTGTTCCTGATGCCGAGATTGTCGCAAACAGCCCATGTGCATTTGTCAGCACTTTCACATTCCAGAACTTTAGAACTTCAGAACTTCCGCAGGCAAAGAGACACACAAGCTGTTAGGAACATTCGTCAGCGATAAAAACGCACAATCAGATGGCTAGAGAATCAGGTAATCATCACCATCAATAGTCAGCCCCGGATCTAACTGAAAGACAGCAATGCCATCAACAGAGAGAAGCCCCGTTTCGGCATCGTATTCTACCGTTGAGTCAGGGCCAGCACCAGAAATAATGAGGCTATCTTCACCAACAGTGAAGTTCTCAACAATATCAATGTCACCGGGAACAGCAAGGGTGTCATTGATATCGGTGATGAACTCATCGATGCCCTCTCCACCAACCAGCGTATCGAGGCCAGCGCCGCCTTCTAACCGAGTCAGACCATCACCGGCCTGAAGCAAGTCATTCCCCACACCACCATTCAGCGTATGAATAGCGGAAGGATCTGTGCCACCAAGGAGAGTATCGTCACCGCCGCCACCAAAGAGAAAATCACTGCCTGAAACACTAATCAGAGTGTCATTACCTTCACCGCCGATGACCGTATCATTGCCATCATCACCAAAAAATAAAACTTCGCCTAGATCGCTACCAATAAGAACAGACATGCTAGCTATGCACCCCCAAAATAAAATGTCCACATAAGAAATGAGGGGGGATCAATCTTCACCCGCCTCATCTTCAAACGTCATCAAACTTAGCAATGGATTTTAGATAGCACCTGAGTACATTGAATAAAATCAGGTACGTATTTTTACTGAGTCCACGGAGAAAGCAGGACGATTTCTATCTCAAGAGAGCATTTAGAAGCCCTCCCAACGCCCTATCAGCTAAAGCTTTCTGTTTACTGAACTTGGTTTTTCAAGGCTGCGTTTGGTCAGGAAATGAAATCGTAAAACAAAGACAATTCCGCCAATAGCAACTCCCGTATACTGACCCATCCAAAGACCAACAACGCCAAACCCCATAGCAAAACAAAGAATATAGCCCGTAGTAATGCCAATACCCCAGAAAGCGGTAACGCTCAAAAGCATGGGAACACGGGTGTCTTGCAAACCATATAGGGCGCTCATGGTGACGCGCTGGGTGCCATCTAACATTTGCGCGATCGCTGCCACCAACAGCAAATTCATCGCCATCATCACAACCGCTGTATTTTGAGGATCGCTGACATCAATGAACAAACAAATCGCATAGTAACGAAAGAGAAACAACAACACTGCAGAGAAAAATAGGAAGCAAATGGCTGAAGCGATCGCCACAAATCCCGCTCTTCTCATTCCAGCGCGATCGCCCCGGCCAAACCACAGCCCCACCCGTGCCGTCACCGCCAAAGACATCCCAATCGGCACCATAAAGATCAACGCAATTACCTGAAACGCAATCTGATGCGCCGCCAGTACATCCGTCCCCAAACTTCCAGCCATGTAGGCCACCGCCAAAAACAACCCCAACTCCAGTAAATAGGTGGTCGCAATGGGCAATCCCACAGCCGTCAGCTGGTGCAGTATGGTCAGGTTTGGATGCTGCCAACCGCGCCAAAACGGGTAGGCTTTCAGCACCGGCTGCCTGAAAATATAGGCCAAAAACAACCCAAACATTAGCCAAAAGCTCAGGGAACTCCCTAATGCAAAGCCTGCCAGCTCCATGCGAATAAACCCAAGCTTGCCAAACCCCAGCACGTAGTTGCAGCCGATATTAAAAACGGTGCCAAGAAGAACAATCACAGTGACAACATTGGCCAAAGAAAACGCTGAAACATAACCGCGCAACATGGCAAAACCCATCGCAGGGAAAACGCCTAACGTAATCCAGCGAAAGTACTGCTGAGCCAGGCTCACCACCATTTCCGGTTGCCCCAACAGACGCATAATAGGCGTCATGAACCACAAAAGAACGAAAAATGGAAGCGTCATCAACAAACACAGCCACAACCCTTGCCTCGCTAGGTCCACCAGCTTGTCCTTTTTTTCAGCGCCGTAAGCTTCTGCGGCCAACACCCCTACAGACATCACAAAGCCGGTCACAATGGTCAGCAACATTTGAAACGTACCAGAGGCTAACCCTCCGACAGCAAGCGAAGCCGTGCTCAAATGGCCCATCATTATCGTGTCTACAAAGCTCACTGCAAACTGAGCAATTTGCGCTGTTGCCAGCGGAATCGCTAGCTTCAAAAATTCGCGTGCCTCGGTTACCACGCCAGACTTTACCGCTTTGCGCCGTAACCCTTTCAACCCAAGCATTTTAGCTGTCCAATCTTACTGTTCTATAGTGTTGTCTTATTTGTTGTCTGTGCTGTTTATTGGCGCTGCTTCAATTTGTTCTACTTGTAGAATCGATGCCTGACTTTTGGAAGGTCTGAATTCTGAAGATGTCTGATTTTTAGAAAGTATGCCTAACGTTTGAATTTATCTCCGACTGTGCGCGATCGCCCCATTCCGTCGAGGGTCTCCGGCCCCCTGCAACTCTCCATTTTCGCCTATCCCGACCGCATGCACCCCACCAAAAAACATATTGGATTGCTGCCAATGCACAACCCGATCAGTGCCCAACTGTTCACTGGACTGAATCGCGGCGGGCGCGACGCCAGGCTCCAAATGAAAAACACCATTTTCCCAATGAATACGAGAGGCATTGACCGCCTCAGCCAGGGGCATCCCAAAGTCCAGCACATTTGAAAGCACCTGCAAAATAGCCGTGCGGATACGATTAGAGCCACCAGAACCTAACACCAGCTGTGGCTTGGCATCCTTCAGAATCATTGTCGGAGCCATCATCGAAGACATCCGTTGATAGGTGGGCCACTGGTTAAAGCCCAGGGGATTGAGATCTTCTTCGCCCAGCATATTATTCATCATGATTTGCGTACCGGGCACCACGTAAGACGAGCCTTCACCATTAGAAGTTGTAATGCTTGCCGCATTGCCCTCATCGTCCATCACGCTGATATGAGTGGTGCTGCCCCAACGATTGCCCCCTGTCGCCATCAAATCACGCAGGGGGGTGGCGTACTTTTCCACTAAGTCCTCAGCCAAAAACGTATCGGCAATAGCAGCATCAAAAAGAGAGCCATCCAGATGATTGCCCCGTGCTTCGTTTGTCCAGCGCATCGATTGAGATAACAGCTGTAGGTGTGCCGCGCCGCCAAAGGTCATTTTGCCTAGCTCAAAGCGATCTAATAGCGCTAGGCAAAAGGCAATCAGGGAACCACCTGCGCTAGGAGGCGGATTGGTCAAAAGCTGGACGCCGCGATAGGTCATAGACAGGGGCGATCGCACCACTACCTCATACGATTCAAAATCCTCCATACGCAAAAACCCACCGCCATCCCGGCAGGCTTGCACCGTCTGCTGCGCAATCTCTCCTTCATAAAACGCCCGCAGCGCCGCAAAATCGCCCAAGTTCGCAAGATGTTCTAACGTATCGCCAAACTGGGGCATATGCAGGCTCTCTCCCACCTTTAGCAGCGAACCTTTCGGCGCATACATCGCTCTCGCCCCGGCGGTCGCCATCAAAATCGGTTCAAGCAGTTCGTAGCAATATCCCTGAAAATCACTGACAGCCAATCCTGTGCGAGCACAATCGACCGCAGGCTCTACCACCACACTGAGCGGTAAGCGACCAAACTGCCCATGCACTCTGAGCAACCCCGCAAACACGCCTGGCACCGCAATCGAACCAAGCCCAATATGAAAGGCCTGCACCGTATCACCAAAATTCGCTTCAATCGGATAAAAATCGGGATTAGGACAGTGCGATCGCCCGCTTGGTGTTTGCGTAAAAAAATCAAACAGGACACTTTTGCCCTGCGCGGGGTGAGCCAACAAAAAACCGCCACCGCCCAGCGAAGTTAACGTCGGTTCAGCCACACAGGCCATAAATGAAGCCGCCACCGCCGCATCAAAAGCATTTCCCCCAGCCTCAAATGCAATCCGCGCAGCCTCAGCCGTTTTTTCATGCCCTGCGGCGACTACGCCTGCCATCTAACCGTCCTCGTTGCCTAAATCCAATCTGTTTGTGGATAATTACCCACAAAAGAGCCTTTGAACTCTACCAAGCAGAGGTCATCAAGAACGGCAATGGGCTAAAATAGTACATAAGATCTAACGAGCCAGCTCGACGTGTCTTAAACGCTGAATGCACACACCACCGAACGTATTAAGCACCGGAATGTATTAAACACCGGATGTATTAAACAAAGTGGCAAAAGCGCGAGGCAAAACGGGTAATCAATTAGAGTGAACAGCAACAGCAGCAAGGACATCACCAGCACATGGCAATCATTGCACTCAAGGCTTGGTATCTCGATAACTATGAGCCTATTCGCGAGCTAGAGAATAATCGGCCTCACGATTTGAGGCTCGCCAAAAATAGCCTGCTGAAATCTGCTTTGCGCGCCGATTTTCTGGAGGATATTGAAGAAGTTAAGCAAGCGGAATGGTTTCAGCGCTACCTCGAAGGGGACTTGGTGGAGTTTTATGTGGAGGGTAGCGGCACATATGCGATCGCAAATATCGACCTGATCAGCCACGAAATTTACTTTGCCAAGCAAGACTCCCTCTCGAACCTAGATCCCACCATTTTCCTAAGCTATCAAACGGAATACACCGACAGCAGCGAGCTACTACGCGAAGAAATCGAAACCTTCATTATCAAGTTCAACAACAAATCTCGGCTGCCAGTTTCTCTCGTAGAGTCTCACCGATTAAGCCAAGGTGCAGTGCGGATAAACAGCACTTTGATGCGGCAAATTCGGCGATCGCTTATCTACATCGCAGATGGCACCCCTATTTGGGGCATTGACAGCACCCCACCGCAGCTCGTGCCCAGCCCCAAAGTCTGCGTAGAAATGGGCTATGCCTTACAGTGCAAACGCGCTGAGCAAATCATTTTGGCTCAAATGGAACGAACCGACTTACCGGGTCAGTTCCCGTTCGAGACCCCAACCCACAACCGTCTTAGCTTCACCAAAAAGTCTGAGCTTAAAAAGGCCCTACCACAGCTCTTAGAACAACGCTTACAGCGATTCAATCTCATATGATTCCGCTGAGCCTAATCCCGGCCACATCCATTCCAAAATAATTATTCCTATAAAAATTATTTGAGATGGGAGTTTCAGCATCCATCAACCCATACTAATGCCGGTCATCTGTATGCCGGTCATTAGTATGGCCGGACTTTAAAATGCCGAGAACTCCCAGCGAATACGTTGTACACATCGCCTTCGATGGTGGACATAAAGAAGCCGTCCGCTTCACAACCATTCAAGAATTCCAGAAGTGGTACAGCGACAAGCTCATGCCCAAGGCAACCGCCGAAGAATTTATCAATGTACCCATACCCAAAATCAATCCTGGCGAGTACATGGTCATTCGTCCCTCTCGCGTATCCTGCATTCGCGTAGAGCCTGTCTTTAACTCCAGTGTAGAAAGGTATTAGCCCTCTACACCGCTCACCATGCAAACCCAACAGCCCTGTTAGTCGCTTCGCTTCCAGGGCCTTTTGAGTAGGATAGCCCAGGTCAGTTATGGCCTCGCATCCACAGGTGACACATCAACAGCAGTAAGTTTCCGATTGGGGAAAAGAATGTGACAGAGCATGGGACTGAACCCTGCTCACAGACGAAGGCGATCGCCACCCGATAAAATTCATCGGGTAGCTTTGGAAGTTTCCCTTGCGAACCTCTCTTCATACCTGTCTCGTCAAGCTGTCAAACAACTCCGTTTTCAAGAGCCGCTTAACGTACGTTGGGGTAGGCATGGCACTTGCCTACGCTCTTTCGCTCCCACCCAACAGCACCTACGCAGAAGACGCGCCCGCAGTTGACACATCAGCAGCAGCAGCCACAGAGAATATTTCAGCAGAAACAGACGGCACAGAAGCAAACGGCACAGAAGCAGACGGCACAGAAGAAATCTTGCCGCTCGAACCGTTAACTTGCCCAGAGTCAAACCCAGCACTGACTTTCCCAGCCCAAGATAGTCAGCTCTTTACCAATCAAGCTGAGCGTCAGGCATTATTAACCGCCGTAGACAATAGCCTCGCGTACCTACGCACACCTGGATCAGTAACCGCCTACGAAAACTATCCGGTTCCAGGCATCACCCATAGCCGAGTACGCCGCAGCCTCACACGTTTTAGAACGCTCATTATCCAAAGCGAATCGGCTGAAGACTTACAAACAGCCGTCGCTCAAGAATTCGACTTCTATCAATCTACCGGCAATGACCAAGCCGGAACCGTCGGATTCACAGGCTATTTCGAACCCACTTACACCGCGAGCCGAACCCCTAACGAAACCTACCGCTATCCCATTTACCGCAAGCCTTCTACCCTAGACGAGTGGGATGAGCCTCACCCTACACGCGCCGAGCTAGAAGGGGCCAACGGACTGCAGGCGGATCAAGGTGAACTAGCTGGGTTAGAACTGGCATGGCTCCCCAACCGCCTAGAGGCATTTCTCATCCAGGTGCAAGGTTCAGCTCGCCTAGAAATGGAAGACGGCAGCACGTTATCTGTTGGATATGGCGGTAGAACGAACTACCCATACACCAGCATAGGCCGCGCCCTCATTGATGACGGCATCATCCCAGAAGACGAACTCACCCTACCCGTCCTCATTGAGTATTTTGAGCAAAACCCTGACGCACTAGATACCTATCTGCCTCGCAATAATCGCTTTGTATTTTTCAAAGAAACAGATGGTGCACCAGCCACCGGCAGCTTAAGCTACCCCGTAACCGCAGGGCGCTCTATTGCCACAGACAAATCGCTGATGCCCCCAGGCGCATTGGCACTGATTCATTTACCACTGCCACAAAGAGATGCCAATGGGGATCTAACAGCCACATCGACCAGTCGATTTGTCCTCGACCAAGATACCGGCGGAGCCATTAAAGGGGCCGGAAGAGTAGACCTTTTTGTGGGCACCGGGACAGAAGCAGGCGAAATCGCTGGACGAATCAACGATACGGGCCAACTTTATTATCTCCTCATAAAAGAATGACTTCGTAGCCTCATATAGGGCACAAATTTTGCAAAGCATAGTCAAAAAGCTTAGCGAGAACTTGTAAAGCTTGCTCATACCTGCGTACAATCACGCCCATAAAAAGATGAACTGAGCGATGGAAACATCGGATTTTACAGATTTCATCACAAATGACACGACGCGTTTGTATCAGTGCTCTCCGTATTTATGACGTTTTTTTGTGTAGCTTGACGGGAGTACGTACGTAACTTCACACAAGCAATAGAAGAACTTCATGTAAAATTTATAGCAATTCAAATGTGATGGCTTGTCTATCGTTTGAGTCTTGTTAGTGCATAACTTAGTTACGATTCCTTCCAGCCAATCAATATTCGCAAACGCGCAGGAACATCAGAGGAACCAAAATAACCGTGCCCAAGCCTTGCAGTAGACCCCTTAGACAAAACCCATTCGAAACCTACCGAGATCCGAAAACGGGTCAGTGGAAAGTGATATATCCGGCTAGCGCTTTACCCGCTAAGTCTTGCAATGTTCAGAGCGTTCCATCAGAGACCGCCCCTGTTCATCGCCTCTGGAAAAAAGCTTCAAGCAAAACCAAAGTGGCGTAGCTTGATCGATCTTTCTGCAAAAATCCCGTCAATACAGACATTTCAGCATCTGAGCTTGCCCTTATCTCAGGTCGAAGCATTTAGTTGGCGAGCAAAATCCAAACGCCACCCAGCGCGATCGCTGCACCAACGGTAGCTCTGTAGCTAATGCGTTCACCGAGCAGTGTGGCCATCGGAAGCACGAATAACGGACTAGTTGCCAGCAGCGCTTGGGCAACACCTGTTGCAGTGTGTTTGAGGGCAATTTGCTGTAGCCAGATGCCTAGATAGGTGCCAAAAAACGCAGCGATCGCCACTGCAAAAAGTAAGGTGGGTCGCTTCAGCGCCATCACACTTGTATGCCAGCGCTGCCGCCAGCCCCCGATATAAAAGGCGGTATCAAAAGTACTTGAGGGGTTCAGCCCCTTTGACTGAGTGGTCGTTGTACGGTAGTGTCCCAGTCGCCACGGCTGTCTTAGCACCAGCACAGCAAGAAACGCCATTCCCGCCACTAGCCTCAGTAAAGAGCTAAACAGCGGGTCTATCGCGGTGCCAGCTAAAACGCCCCGAGAGAGCACCGCCCCCGATGCCTGACAAAATACAGCGAGTAGCGCAATGCCCAGACCAGCGCGCATATGCTTGGGTGCAGCAGTTTGCCCCGCATCAGCGCCTGTCCGCTCGCTAATCACCCAAAAAATGCCCAACAGCGTACATCCAATGCCCGCTATGGCCATCACGGATAACTGCTCACCCAGAAAAGCCCAGGCCAAAACAGCAGCCATCGGAGGTGCTAAGGTCTCCAATAGTAGTGCGCGCCTGGCACCTAATAGATTAATGGCAGCGAAGTAGGCCGTATCACCCAGCCCAATACCAATGCCGCCGCTTAGCAGCAGATAGAAAATATCTGACCCAGTTAGGCTCAGCGGTGTCTCTTGGAGCTGGGCGCGCAGTAACAGCGTGAGCAAGATAAGCGCGATCGCAAATGCCCCCTTCACCAAGTTCAGTACAACCGGGGCTAACCGCATCCCAATTCGTCCGAACATCAAAGTCGCTGCGGCCCACAGGCACGCTGCTGTCAGCGCCGCCATCTCCCCGACAAAGACGCCCCCAGCAGCCCCGCTGCTCGCTATAGTTATATCCATCTATATATCAGTTGAATCATCCATCACATCGATTTTTCTGCGGGACTCGATACAGTTACTCATTATCCCTAAGCATCAAGCCCTAAGTACCAGCGCCCCAAACACCAGCTCCCCCAAATACCAGTGTCCGTCATAACCCGTACGCCTACTCACCCTAACGGCACCTCAAACAGCGCCGAGCTAATTAGCATATCTGCGATACCCGAAAAACTCAGGCATCACTTACAGACTCCACTGCAAATCGGCACAGTGACAGTGCCAAGCCGGGTACTCCAGTCTCCTTTATCTGGCGTTACCGATAAAGTGTTTCGCAGGCTGGTACGTAGGCACGCCCCCCAGTCAATGCTTTATACCGAAATGGTCAGCGCTGCCGAACTCAAGCATCTGCGACAGCTGCCTGAAGTGATGGATATTGACCCAAATGAAGGTCCGATTAGCATTCAGCTATTTGATCGGCGGCCCGACTTTTTAGCAGAGGCGGCGCAAAAAGCCGTTGCACAAGGCGCAGACACCATTGATATCAACATGGGCTGCCCGGTCAACAAAATTACTAAAAACGGCGGTGGGTCTCGTCTGCTCAGGGATCCAGATACGGCGATAAAAATAGTAGAAGCCGTAGGCGCGGCAGTGGATGTCCCCGTAACCGTCAAAACTCGAATCGGGTGGGATGACGATGACATTAACGCCGTTGAGTTTGCCCAGGCAATGCAAGCCGCAGGCGCTGCCATGCTGACCCTACACGGACGAACCCGCGCCCAGGGCTACAACGGTAGCGCCCGATGGGAATGGATCGCCAAAGTTAAAGCCGCCCTCACCATTCCAGTCATTGCAAACGGCGATATTTTCTCAGTGGAATCTGCGGTCAGATGCTTGATACAAACTGAGGCGGACGGCATTATGTGTTCGCGCGGGACGCTCGGCTATCCGTATTTGGTGGGTGAAATTGATTACTTTTTGAAGACAGGCGATCGCCGCCCCAGCCCAACCGCCATTGATCGGCTCCAATGCGCTCGCGAACATCTGAAGATGCTATGGGACTACAAAGGCATTCGAGGAATTCGCCAGGCACGGAAGCATATGGCCTGGTACGCCAAGGGGTTTGAAGGGGCAGCAGATTTGCGCGATCGCCTTTGCCAGATTGAAACCGTTGAGCAAGGGTGCGGGCTATTGGATGAGGCTATCCAGACTCTGAAAGACCAGAATCTGAGAGAATAGAATTACCTGAGAGAATAGAATTATCAAGATAGTTAGGGACGGTTTTACGCCAAAGCTGACTATTACGCAAGCGTGTTATAACCTGTATCAAAAGCTTCAGAGATTATCGACTGACGAAACCTTATGTCTTATGCTAGCTACACTTCACCCCGTGCTGACATTGGTGAGCTGCGCCGCTTAAGGAGCCTTTTGCCTCCTGAGCTACAAAGCTGGGTGACTGTAGAGCCTGCCACCGATGTCGCACCGCCTTTAATTACCTGTGAAGAGCTAGGCCGTGACCAAGTAGAAGTACAAATCGACTTAACTAAGTGGGAGCAGCTTGCGATCGATCAGCGCAATCTCCTCTTTTGGCACGAAG
The DNA here is from genome assembly GCA_045110585.1 of Phormidesmis sp. Lineage (GTDB taxonomy): Bacteria > Cyanobacteriota > Cyanobacteriia > Phormidesmidales > Phormidesmidaceae > Phormidesmis. Next base: position 56,146 of record JBGCGG010000064.1, read on the forward strand.
TCGCAAAAGTGCAAAGTGACACCATTCCTCGCGATGGCTGGGAAATGGCAGCACTTGCCATTGGTTTGGGCGGCGCAGTGGGTGAGCTGTGGGTTCAAGACGGCTTGCTGCTGCTGCTAGCCATGGGCCTGTGCGGCGTTTCTGGTTGGCGACTATACAAACGCAACAATGGGCAAAAAACCCTGCAAGAGGCAATGAATGCGGACGAGAAGGCAATTTCCATTGCCACTCGGTTTGGCTACACCTTGCCAAACGCCTACAAGAGCTTGGGTAGCGCCCTAAAGACATTGATTGAACAGACACCCAAAAAGAAACAGCGTGATCGCTACATTCGCCGCCTAGAAGCCCTTAAGAAAAGTGCAAATAAAGCGAAGCAACAAATGCAAGGTGATCGCAACCCGCGCCCTTCCTATTAACTCAGCAGTTAGAACCCAAAAGCCAATAGAAAAAAGCCGATAGGAAAAGTCTTCTAGCGGCGAGCCGATAGGAAAAGTCTTCTAGCGGCGGACATTAGGGTAAAAAGCAACCCGTTAAAAAGCTCAGACATTTTGTGTGTTTGAGCTTTTTATTTTTTCAAGCAATTCCCAAGCCAAGTCCCAATGAGCCAAATACGAATGGGACAAATCATAATGGGCCAGACCGCCATGCTCCAAATCTCAATGATCCAGCCCTCAAGGAGCCAAACCATAAGGAGCAAGCCCCTCCCAAAAACATCACAATAATGCCTGAGAAATTGCCTCTACACATGTAGTTTCGTTCACCTCATTTATCTCAAGCAACTGATAGGGAATAGACAACTCTTCTAACGCAGCCCTCTGCTGACGACGAGTGTCTGCATCTTGGGCACCCACCACCACCAGCGGCACACCCGTGCGAGGTCGGTATACACTCAAATCTAAAATCGCTAGCTCAAAAACACCTGGAACAAAGCTTGGATTAAGCCGCTTATCGTACTCAAACTTACTCAACATAAGCTGAAACGAAAACACCTTCTGTGGGTCTAAATTAGGCGCATCCGGCACAGACTTCGCTCGAAACGTCGCCACCATTTCTTCAAACGGCACATAAACGTCTTGCCACTCATCGGCCACCGTGTCAAAGCTGTAAATATAGGCCGGACTGTCCCAGCCACCGCTGTTACGCAAAATAAACTTATAGCGCTGCCCATCGCCTTTCACTCGCAGTCGTATACCAGCCCAGCCCAAGAAATCAAACGGCGGCTCAAAATTCTTCGTTCTCACCGAAGAAAATCCACCTGAATTATCCGTTGACACATTTCCTGCAAAGGCTGCGTATTGGGATATCGCATTCTGAGCCGACTCCTTAGAACTCAGAATCTCATCCTGTGAGACATTATCCGCCGCATCTAAGCGCCGCAAGGAAATGCAACCTTCACTCACACCACCCATCACCACATCATCCAAAGCGCCCCAAGCAGATAAATCACAAGATGACTCTGAAAAGTTAAAAATCGACTGCGCTACGCACGCTAATGCGCCATTTGTTTCATCAGTATCTGAAGCAGCACCTAAAACAGACACACCCAGTCCATCCTTCAAAAGCAGTGACGCCAAAAAGCTGAACACATCTGATTTTTCAGCTTTTGAGACCTTGTCGTTCAAATCTTGAACATCAACGACGACGACATCCACCGACCGGGCAAGACGACCCCACTCAGAAAAAGAAACAGTGGGCTTAATAACCACTAACTCCACCGCAGAACCTAACCGTGTTTTCAGGGTGGCTATCAGCTTAGGAGATAGGCCATTATCACCAACAATCGCAACTTTCTTCGTAGCAATCATTGTCATTCCAGGTGAAACAGGGTTTTGCCCCGCTAACTGCTGTAACCAGCGGAAACTACCTAAAAAAGGCACCTCGCCAAAGTGTCCTAACGTTGCCAAAAACCTCCCAGCATCCCATTGAGATCGGCGATTAGATGATCGACTATTAGACATGTCCTTCCGATTTTTAAATTACGTAAACAGTAAAAAATTGAGCATTAAAAGCACACTGAACAAGGGGTTTGTATCAGATGAACCTCTCTAAGATGTCAAATATGCGTAAATGGTCTGAGTTTTTTAACCCGTATGGTTGGGAATTAGTAAATCAGGGCTGAAGTAACGATTAGCACAACCGAACCCCATCGGGTTCAAGACAACAGTGAAACAAAAGAACTGAAATGCCCTAAACATAGTACTTCTATGAGGCTTCCATAAAGGAGCACGTCTTTGCGACATGTCCGGAAGAAAAGCTAGAAGATTACGTAAAAACAGTTTCATAATCTCGCTGTTCTTTTAGAGAACTTACACATTACACAGTGCTCTCTAAAGATTGGCTGAAGCCGTACGTATATTAACGGATGAAGAAGTTCACACAGTTAGGCTATAGGGCATAAATAGTGATCTGCGATCTAAGTAATTGTTAGCAGGTTTCTGATTCTGATCTTTTTTTTTACACTCATTTACCTCCTCGAAAACGCTTAGTTTATTTAAGAGCAACCCTCATGCGTGTTCTCCTCTACTCTTATAATTACCACCCTGAACCGATTGGCATCGCCCCGCTCATGACAGAGCTAGCAGAGGGACTGGTCAAAAGGGGACATCAGGTCAGAGTAATTACTGCTATGCCCAATTATCCGCAAAGACGGATATATCCTGGCTACCGTGGCAAGCTGTACGTGAAAGAAACGCGTAATGGGGTAGAGATTGAACGCTGCTTTGTAGCCGTATGGCCCAAACCAGGGCTCATTGCCAGAGCTTTGCTAGATGGTAGCTTTGCCGTTTTAAGCTTTATCAAGGCCATCTCAGGCTGGCGACCCGATGTCATTCTTTCCACCAGTCCTTCGCTGCCTGCCTGCTTGCCCGTTGCAGCCACTAGAGCCATCTACCGCTGTCCAACCGTACTGAGCCTGCAAGACATTCTGCCAGAAGCCGCCGTTCAAACGGGTCTAATCAGCAATAAGCTCGCTATCAAAGTATTTGAGCAGCTAGAAAAGTTTGCCTATGCTAGCGCAACCAAAATCAGCGTTATTACGCCCTCGTTTGCTAAAAACCTAGAATCCAAAGGGGTTTCACCCAGCAAAATGACCTGCATCTCCAACTGGGTAGATGTTGCTTTTGTGAAGCCGATGCCTAAGGAAAACAACGCTTTTAGAGCTGCTCACGGCCTCGAAAACAAGTTTGTTGTTCTCTATTCTGGCAATATTGCGCGCACCCAGGGCATTCATACCATCATCCGCTCAGCCGCGCAGATGCAAAGTAACCCAAACATCCAATACGTAATCGTAGGTGAGGAGCGTCAGTTAGCTGAACTAGACAATCTCAAGCAAGAACTGGGCGTTACGAATGTGTTGCTGCGCCCCTTTGTGCCAGCCGCAGAGCTCCCTGTACTCTTAGCAGCCGCTGATGTTTCACTCATTATGCAGAAGCAGAAGGTTGTTGGATTTAACATGCCTTCCAAAATTCAGAAGCTGACATCTAGCGGCAGGGCTATCATTGCCTCCGTACCTGAGCACGGCTCAGCAGCAGCCGCTATTTTAGAAAGTGGCAGTGGTCTTGTCGTCCAACCTGAAAACCCCACTGAACTGACCAAAGCCATTCGATATTTGTACGAACATCCAGAGAAAGTAGAAGAGCTGGGCCAGAAAGGACGGAAGTACGCCATCGAAAATTATTCATTCGATCAGGCGCTAAATGCGTACGATCAGCTTCTAAAAAGCGTAGTAGATGTAAAGACGGCTTTTCCAATCCTCCCGACGCAACCCGTTGTAACCATCCCTCAAGAGCTGAGAGGCTCTGATTTTGAGCAAGTTTAGGCCGCCACAATAATCGAAGCTGAAACATTGATGTAGCAATGTACGGGTGTGTTCGGCAGCAGCGTTACAGAACGAGAAACGCTACAGGATGAGAAACACTACAGGATGAGAAACGCTACAGAGCAAGCATAGAATAAGACTCTGCCTGTCATAGACCATCTTGCCAAGAGGATCGCGCATCCATGCAGCACCAGCCCATGCAGCACCAGCCAGGGGCAACCATATCCCCAACCTCGCGTGCCATAAATTATTGAGTGGCTGAAGGTTTCTGCTCCGGTAGCTTACTCGAAGCAGGCTTCTCAGGATTAGGCTTACCATCTATTGTTTCTGCGGGAGCGCCTGTTTCTGCGGGGGCACCTGTTTCTGCAGGAGCACTTGTAGACGTATTGAGCTGCATCAGAAACTGTTCTAGGCGTTGCTGCGCCTGTCCGTAGGCGGCCCAATCACCATTTTGTAGGGCTGTTTCACCTTGCTCGTAGGCTTCAATAGCGGCTTTCACCAAATCAGGAGCGATATTACTGCCGTCTGGGTTAGAAGCGCTGACATTCGCAGGAGACAAATCACGACCAGCATCACGACGCCCCACCACCTGAGTACCAAATACCGCCTCCAATGCCTCGGGGAGGGTTTGGCGCATCACAATTGTGTTTTTAAACGCGATGATGACTCGCTTGAGTTCGGGTAGGGCACCTTGATCGGCTTGTAAATAAACGGGTTCAAAGTAAAGCAGAGATTGATCGATCGGAATCGCCAGAATATTCCCTCGAATAACGCTGGATCCTTCTTGGTTCCATAGGGTGAGCTGTTGGGAGATATCTGTGTTTTGATCGATGCGGCCCTCTATTTGCTGAGGTCCATAAACTAACACTTGTTTCGGAAACTCGTAAAGGACTAGCTCGCCGTAGCGATCGCCATCGCAGCGAGCCGCCATCCAAGCCACCATATTGTCTTTGTTGCGAGGCGTAAACGGCAGTATTTGCAGGAATTCCTCTTGAGCTGCATCGGGCAACTTCATGATGATGTAGTAAGGCTGCATCTGCTCAGGATCACCGCTATTGCCTTGCTGCTGTGGGAAGCGCCACTGATCTTCTTGATTGAAGAAGACCTCAATATTCTCCATGTGATAAACGCGGTAGAGCTGCGATTGAATCTGAAAGAGGTTGAGCGGGTAGCGGAAGTGGTCGCGTAGTGCGTCAGAGGCGGCGACAACTGGCGTGAATAAATTTGGAAATATTTTTTGGTAGGTGGCGAGGATAGGATCGTCCTCGTCAATGGCATAGACCATAACAGAGCCATCGTAGGCATCAATTACAACTTTTGCCGCATCACGAATGTAGTTAGTATTTGCGCGTGCAATGTCTTCTAGCTCTGGTTGAGCTTCTACAAGGTTGCCGATAGCAGGCGTTTGAATCAGCGGCTCTGAATAGGGGTAGCGATCGCTTGTGGTGTAGCCATCCATAATCCACTTAAAGCGCCCATCCACCAAAGCCAAATACGGATCGCTATCAAGCGTTAAAAACGGCACTACCTGCTGCGCCCGCGCAACGATGTCACGGTGATAATGAATTTTAGAATCTGCGGTGAAGTAGTTAGAAATTAGGGGCTTCAGTGAACCAATTTCCAACGCATAAGCGAGCCGTCTGCCGATTGAGCCAATAGACACACCGCCCGCACCATCGTAAGTGTTCGCAGCGTTCTCACTGGCTAGCGGATAATCAAACTCATCTGTGCTGGTGCCCGTATAGATGTGATGCTCGGTTTCTTCACCGTAATAGATGCGGGGCTGCTGGATGTTTAAGTCTGCGTCCAGCGCCGGGGCCACAACAGGAGGAATATTTTTGATAAAAAAGTCAGGCAGGCCCTCTACCGTCACTTGGTTCACCGGGCTCATGGCTAGCCCGTAGCCGTGGGTATATTTTAGGCGTTTATTAACCCAGTTTTGGGCTTCTTCAGGAACGGCGTCGTAGTCTAGCTCACGAGCCGCAAGCATGACTTGACGGTAGTCATTGTCTAGGGTGTAGCGATCAATATCGACATCGTGAAAGCGATAGTACAAGCGCAAACTTTGGAGTTCTTGATAGGTGCTCAGGAGGGTTTGGTAGTCCCATAGGCGAATGTTATTTAAGGTGGCTTCATTGTCAGCTAATGCCGCTGTGTCTAGGCTATCTTCTATGACGAAGCGCTCTTTTTGAACGTTATTGAGCTTATAGGCTTGGCGCGTAAATTCGATGTTGTTGGCAATGTAGGGCGCTTCTTTATCCAGTTCGTTCGGCTGCACAATAAAGCTCTGCTGCAGCCAGGGGTAGACACCACTGATGACCACAAAAATAGCGAAGTAAACCGTGATGCTGGTAACCGGGAGTGAAAAGCTACGCTTCCAGAGAGAGACCACGAACAAGGCACCGACAATAAGGGTCACGATGCCCATAATGCTGAAGGCATGAAGCCTTGCATTAACGTCGGTGTAGCCTGCGCCAAAAACGACACCACTAGAGGAATAGAGCAAATCGTAACGGGCCAGCCAGTATCCCCAGGCAGCAAAAAGCGCGATCGCACTTAGCAGCACACATAAATGTGCCTTCACCGGCCCCGTCAGCAGATATTTCCACCCTCGTTCCAAGCGAATCTCACCGCGCACGGCATAGATAATTACGGACAGTATCAGCGCCCAGACGAGTAGCTCCAGTCCTTGCCTCTGAAGCCCCTGATACACCGGCATTTTAAAGATGTAGAAACCTACATCTTTTTGATAAATGGGATCGGCAATGCCAAACGCAGTCGGATTTAAGAATTTAAGAATGGGTTCCCAGGCGCGGCTACCTTGCTGCGCAGCGCCCGCAGCCAACAACAAAATAAACCCTAAGCAACCGTAGACGGTCAGGCCAGGAATTAACGGCGTCCACTCGTTGTTTTTGGGGGCATAAAAGGGGCGATCGCGCGTCAGCCGCAGCGCCAACCAATAATTAGCCAACAGAACGGCACCATACAACACAAATGCCAGCACAGTGCACAATACGCTCCAGCCCAACCGCAGCCTGAACACATTGAGAAACCCAACCGCTTCAAACCACCAATATTCTGTCAGCCAATGAATAAACGTATTGGAAAAAGCCAATAGCAAAATCGCAATCCCGAGCAACAGCCACAGGCGACTGGGCTTAGGCAGCAGAATTGGCATGCTAGCGGAACGACCGTTCGAGCGGTTAGCGGCATTGGAACGGTTGGGGCGGTTAGGGTTCACAAGGATGAGCTACAAAAGGTCAGCGATGAAAGGTCGGCGGCAAACGGGAAAGGACAAAGAGCCGTTTGACTATATTTGCGATATGTAGCGATCATGAAGCATCGACCTAGAAAATAGTGAACCTAGATCAAATAATTAATCTGGCTTTCTACATACCCCTTACACAAACGCACCCACGGACAGATGGTCGATAGAACAACACCGCCTAATCTTTGCGAAGCTGTGCAAAGATTAGGGGCTGATGATTTCTGATGTCTAAACTTTGAACAGCTCTGCTTTGAATAGTTCTGTGGATTCGCTTAAACCAGTCCCAAGCAAAACGCTAACGGTAGATGCCCTCACCGTACAGATTTATGAATCGCCAGAGGCAGTTGCTTTGGCCGGTAGTGCAATGGCCAGCGAAATACTGCGACAAGCGATTAACCAGCGAAACCAAGCAAACGCTATTTTTGCGACAGGGCGATCGCAAGTTCAATTTCTTCACCATCTCACCAGCCCCAATAACCCTTTACCTTGGCATCGCATTACGGGCTTTCATCTGGACGAATACCTTGGCATCTCCGCTGACCACCCAGCCAGCTTTCGCCATTACTTAGCACAACATCTAACCAGCAAAGTCTCGCTCGCTCAGTGGCATGGTTTAGAAGGAGATGCCGAGCAGCCGTTAGAGGTTTGTGAAACCTACAGTGATCTTTTGCACACACATCCGGCAGATCTCTGCTGTCTCGGCGTGGGGAACAACGGCCATCTGGCATTTAACGATCCAGATGTCGCTGATTTTAGCGATCCTCGCACCGTCAAACTCGTCCGTTTAGATGAACAAAATCGTCAGCAACAGGTTATCTCTAGCGAATTCGAGACACTTGCAGCCGTACCTCAATACGCTTTCACGCTAACGCTCACGGCAATTCAAGCAGCGGCGAATGTTTTATGCTTCGTCTACGGAAAAGGCAAAACGAACATTGTTGATAAGCTGATAAATGGCCCGATTACGCCGAACTGCCCAGCGTCCATTTTGAGAAAAATGAATCAGGCCGTCCTTCTAATAGATGCAGATGCTGCTGGTAAAAACAGCTTGTGAATTCTGTTCAGTAGCTAACGCTCATCACGAGCCATTTTAGTGTGGGCAACCACTTCATTGCCCTGCACAAACACCAACACATAAAAGCTATCGTGCATGTCTATGCCGGTCACACCTTCCGCATCCCAAGCAAACCCTAACAGGGCCAGCCGCTCCCAGGCTTCTTCATTTCTCAGAAGTAGCCGAAGTCGGTGCAATAATCTTCCACTGCGGATGGGAGGGGCCTTGTGCGTAAATTTTACTCAGGCGGGTGGTGAGCTGTTGCGCTTCCGACTTGGAAAGGCCAAATAGAATGTGGCGGCTTTCGGCGTAGAGCAGGGCGATGGTAAGCCCGAAGCAAATACCCAAGCCCAAAGCAGGAAGGCGATTGAAAGCAAGCATGGCGCGAACAGCGGCCCAGGTAAAATACGCGTTGAGTTCTTGAAACTCAAAACGCAGTGACCATAGGCTCACGACGCCAATGGTGAGCCAAAGTGCGAGTGAGAGCCACCACCAGTTGCGCATTTGATGCTGACGAAGGGCTTCTATTTGGAGCGATCGCTCAGCAGACATCTGACCATTTGTATCAGCATCGTTTCGTCCAAAATCATCTTTTCCGAAACCATTGGATTCGAAATTATTGGATGCAAAACTATCAGATTCAAAACTATCGGACTTTCTCAATCAAACACTCTCTTCTCTTCGTACGAACATAGCTGACACAGCAGACAACTATCTAAAACAAGATACCGGCGAAACAAGATACCGGCGACTCCAACAACTCAAACAGCAGGCGCAGAATCTACCGAGTCATCAAACGCTTCATCATTGCCATCCTCATCTAGACCACCATCAAAACCATCTCCCTCAGAACGGCTGCGCCACCAAGCGAGCAAAGTGCTGGCAATAAAAATACTGGAATAAGCGCCTGCTAAAAAACCGGTAATCAGCGCCAGCGCAAAAAACTTGAGGGAGCCACCGCCAAACAACACAATGCTCAACAGGGTTAGCACCGTGGTCAATGTCGTATTGATAGAACGACCCAACGTGTCATTCACAGAATCTTCGACAATTTGATTAATCGGCCGCTGCGGCTGAAGCTTAATAGTTTCACGAATACGGTCATAGATAACCACCGTGTCATTCACAGAGAAACCAACAATCGTCAGCAGCGCCACAATGAACAAACTATCAGCCTCATAGCCAATAGTGAGACCCAACAACGAGAAAATGCCCAGCGTTACCAGCAAATCGTGTAGGAGCGCAACAATCGCCAAAATAGCGTAGTCGAACTTAAAGCGGAGGCTGAGATAACCGGCAATCAGCGCAAAAGCCACCAACAAAGACATTAGCCCTGTGGTTAACAATTGCTTACCCAGGACAGGGCCAACCGTATCGTTTTTGGTCGCGAGGGGATCGATATCGCCAATGACATCGGCAAGCCCTTCTTGCAGAGCGTCGCGCTGGTCTACATCGAGGTTACTGGTGCGTACCACCACGGCGTTGCCATCGTCGCCAAAGAGCTGCACGCTGCTGCCCGTAAGCCCTTGCGCATCTAGCACACGTTGAACATCAGAGGTTTCAATAGGCGTATCACAATTATTCTCGATAGTGCAGTTTCGAGATAGCTGTAGGCGGGTTCCGCCAATAAAATCCAAGCTGGGCTTGATTGGCGCGCCATACTGACTCCACGAAAAAGCCATGGAGGCAATGCCAACCAGAATCACGATTCCGGAGACAAGCCACCAGACGGGTCTTTGTTTAATGAGGTTGATTTTCATACGGTTGCTTTAGGTGGCTGCACTCAGAAACGAATATTTCAGAAACGAATATTTCAGAACGGAAGAATTAGCGTCACGTAGCGCTAGGACTGCGCAGACGGTGAAGAGGAAGGCCGAGCAGATGGCAACGTCTCGACACCGGGGCAGAACAAATTCGCCTTACGGAACTGCGGAAAGCCAATAATAAAGAACATTAATGTACGACTACAGGTCACCGCCGTAAACATACTAATGACCACCCCAATCGCGAGGGTAAGGGCAAATCCTCTGACTAAGCCCGTGCCCAAGAAAAAGAGCGCCCCGCAGGCAAACAGCGTGGTCACGTTACTATCCAAAATGCTGGAAAAGGCTCGATAAAACCCTGACTCCACAGACCGATAAAGGGTCTTACCCGCTCGCAGTTCCTCACGTGTCCGCTCAAAAATCAGCACGTTAGCATCTACCGCCATACCAATACTGAGAATAAAACCGGCAATGCCAGGGAGTGTTAGCGTTACACCCAGCAGATTATAAGCAGCCCAAGTGAGCACCGCGTACACCACCAAAGCGACATCTGCGAGCATGCCAGGGAGCCGGTAGTAAACCGCCATGAACACAAGCACCAACGCCAGACCAAAGAGGGCCGCGTACAAACTTCGCTGAATACTGTCTCTACCTAGCGTTGCACCCACCGTACGGTTTTCAACAATCTCTACGGGCAATGGCAAGGAGCCACCCCGGAGCTGAATTTCAAGATCACGGGCGGACTCGGCATTAAAGTTACCGGAAATAACTGCGCTGCCCCCTGTAATCCCCAATTCTGCAAATTCAACTTGAACACTGGGCGCACTCACTAGCTGATTATCTAAAAAGATACCGAGGCCGCGTCCAGTGCCTGCAATATTTTTGGTGAGTTCAGCAAACAAATCAGAGCCGTCACTGGTGAATTCAATCACCACTTCCCATGCGCCGTTAGCACCGCTCATCGGTCTAGCCAGAGCATCTCGAAGCTTGTCACCAGTCAAATCAGATTCTTCAAATAGCCCAAGGATGTCTTGCTGAGTGGCTGCAATGGCTTCTTGATTAAGCGCGATCGCGTCTTCATCTCCACCACCCAACAGCACCTGCTGTTCAATAAGTTGCTGCTGTGCAATGGTTTGCAAGGCGGCAAATTCGCCCTCTGTGCCAGCCCGCTGATTACGAAACTCTAGCTGCGCCGTGCCCCCTAGCACCCGCTCAGCCTTTTCAGGATCGCTCACGCCAGGTAACTGAATGGAGAGTTGGTCTTGACCCACACTTTGCACAACGGCTTCAGATACTCCGAGGCCATTCACACGGTTTTCAATCACGCGCTGTACAGCAGCTAGCTCTCGCTCGCCCACGGAGGGGATTTGTTCAGTTGCGTTGACCTGCATGGTGAGCTGGGTGCCGCCACGCAAATCTAACCCTAGCTGGGTAGGCACGTTCACAATGATGACCACTGCCGCAATCACGAGCGCCAACAGTGCAGCGAGTATGGAGCGTTGCTTACTCATAGAGTCCATTCTTTAAATAGGGGTTTGAGTCAAAAAATTAGGCCAAGGGTGAAAAGGTACACACGCTCGGTTGGACGCTGGCCTCGTGCAGTTAAGTATCCTAATACCAAACTGCCTCAATCGTCAGGATCGAGGCAGAAAGGTTGATGAATTGTGATGCCCACTGGAGAAAATTTTCGTTGGAACGCTTTTAGAACCTGAAGAAGTGGTGTGGCGGAGCAGGCGGCTGATATGACTGGCAGCATTGAGCAGTTGTTGGAGAAGTTAGGGCGGCCTCAGGCGGTGGAGCGGGCGGTGGCGCTGTTTGAGAAGGCTCGGGCGAAGGGGGCGGTGGCTTATCGAGAGGCGGATTATGATTTGGCATTAGCGCATGACATGCTTGGAACCATTTTATTCAAAGGTGGTCAAGCTGAGCCTGCGCTGGGACTGTTTGTGGAGGCTCAGCGGTTGTTTGAAGAGTTGGGAGAGAGAGGCGATCGCATGGAATCAGTCACCCTCACCGAACAAGCCGATTGCCTCCGGGTAATGGGACAGCTAGATAAAGCGGCTGAGAAGTATGAGGAAAATATTCAGCGTGCTGAAAAGTTAGAAGACTTTCGGCAGGTAGGCGTAGGCAAGGGGCAACTGGCGACGACGCAAATGTTGCAGGGAAAGCATGAGGAGGCGATCGCTGGATTTGAAGCCGCAAAGCACCTCTTTGCACAGCAAAACGAACCCGCCTCCGTCGCCACCGCTTTGCACCAGCTCGGCGTGGTGTATGAAGAAGCGGGGCAATACGAACCAGCAGAAGAGGCTTATCGGAGAGCGCTAGAAATTACAACCCAGCTCGGCAATTTGTCTGGACAGACCAGCAGCTTGGGCCAGCTCGGCAATTTGTACATCAGTTGCTTAAGTCGACCAGAAGAGGCTGTGACCTTTTACCGACAGGCTGCAGACAAGTACGTTGCGCAGCAAGACTTACAAAAAGAAGGAGTTGTGCGCAACAACATCGAAAATACCCTCTGCAAGCTCAGATGCTACGACGATGCCCGCCCTGAAATTTTGCGCGCGATTGAGTGCGACAAGCCCTTCGGCCATGCAGCTCAGCCTTGGAAGACCTTCGCCATTCTGCACTAAATAGAAACGACGACGAGCAATCCACAGGCCGCGCGGGCAGCAGGGCGATGGGGAGGCTGGTGATGGTTAGAGCTGGCCTTGCATGATTTTTTCTACGGCTTCTTCAATTTGTGCAGGTTGCACAATGGTGAGATCTTCTAGCCCCTTGTTATAGGGCGTTGGAATATCCTGAGAAGACATGCGAATAACAGGGCCATCTAGCTCATCGAAAAAGCGATCATTGATAGAGGCAATGATTTCGGCGGCAATGCCTCCGGTTCTCATGCACTCTTCTACGATGATGACTCGGTGCGTTTTGCGAATAGATTCACCGATGGTGTCGTAATCGATTGGCTTCAGCGAAATGAGATCGATGACTTCGGGGTCGTAGCCTTTTTGCTCTAGCTTTTCGACGGCTTGCATCACGTGATAACGCATGCGTGAGTAGGTCAAAATGGTGACGTCTTTACCGGAGCGCACCATTTCGGCTTTGTCGAGCGGCAAGATGTATTCGTCGTCTGGCAAATCTTCTTTTTGAAAGTACAGCAGCACATGCTCAAAGAACATGACTGGGTTGTTGTCTCGAATGGCGGCTTTAAGTAGACCTTTGGCGTTGCGAGGGGTTGAGCAGGCGACAATTTTGAGGCCAGGAACCGCTTGAAAGTAAGCTTCTAGGCGCTGTGAGTGTTCTGCTCCGAGCTGGGAGCCAACACCGCCGGGGCCGCGAATAACGACAGGAATGGTGTAGTTGCCGCCGGAGGTGTAGCGCAGCATGCCAGCGTTGTTGGAAATTTGGTTGAAGGCGAGGAGCAAAAAGCCCATGTTCATGCCTTCGATAATGGGCCGCAGGCCGGTCATGGCTGCGCCAATGCCCATGCCCGTAAAGCTGTTTTCAGCAATCGGCGTATCGAGCACCCGCAGCTCGCCATATTTGTCGTACAGGTCTTTAGTCACTTTGTAGGAGCCGCCGTACTGCCCCACATCTTCGCCCATGACCATAACGGTTTGATCACGAGCCATCTCTTCGTCGATGGCTTCACGAAGGGCGTCGAATAGAAAGGTTTGTGCCATTGAAGGATCAGGGTTAACGAGGAATTTAGTAATGAGTTGGGCCTACGCTAGCGAGCAAACGCACAAAGCGCGACAACACCGCTCAGGCCACAAAAAAAGTCGAGCACCGAGGAGGCAAAGCCAACCCTCGGTTGCAGACAAACTTAGTCTTCAGCGAAAATGTATTTGCGCAAATCAGCAGGATTCGGCTCGGGGCTTTCTTCCGCAAACGTGAGGCAGTCGTCTACAACGGTTGTGATTTTGTCACGGACGGCTTTGAGGTCAGCCTCGCTAGTGAGCGATTGCTCTAGCAGGTAGGCTTCAAAATGTTTGATTGGATCGCGATCGCGCCAAAACTTCTTCTCTTCAGGCGCACGCAGCTCATCAGGGTCGGCAACCGAATGCCCGCGATAACGATACGTCAAACACTCTAAAAGGGTTGGCCCTTCGCCAGCTCTGGCTCGCTCTACAGCCTTTTTCGCCGCCGCGCGTACAGCCAGCACATCCATGCCATCTATCTCATAGCCCGGCATGCCAAACACGCTAGCCTTCTTATAAATCTCGGTTTGTGAGGAAGCACGCTCATGGGCCATCCCAATCGCCCACTTGTTATTTTCCACCACAAAAATAATTGGCAGCTTCCACAGCGCCGCCATATTCAAGCACTCAAAGAACTGGCCGTTATTAGTGGTGCCATCGCCAAAAAAGGCCGCCGTCACCTGATCCGCGCTCGCATCGCCCATCGCTTCTCGGCGGTAGCGAGACTGAAACGCCGCACCCAACGCCACCGGAATACCTTCACCAATAAAAGCGAAGCCACCCAGCATGTTGTGCTCTTTAGAAAACATGTGCATAGAGCCACCACGCCCCTTACTACACCCTGTTTCTTTACCAAACAGCTCAGCCATTACTTCCCGCGCCGGAACACCCGCACTCAGCGAATGAACGTGGTCACGATAAGTACTACAGACAAAATCCTCGCCAGGACGCATGGCTTTAATCACACCCGAAGAAACCGCCTCTTGGCCGTTATAAAGGTGTACAAATCCTTTCACTTTGCCGCGCTGATACAGCTCAGCGCATTTATCCTCAAAGTAGCGACCCAGGATCATATCTTCGTAAATAGTCAGCCCCTCGTCGCGAGTCACTTGGGGAGAAGACGCCTGAAATGTAGGTAATGGCCTTTCCTGAACCATAGAATTTGTTCCGTAGTGTCCTTGTGATTGCGGTGGTTGGGAATGGAATTTTGTAGGGTGCTTTCAGAGGCCCCACAAGAAACCCCAAGATACAGACTATCGCCTTAAGATTTGCTTAACAAGGGCCTTTTCTGAGATTGAGCCGCCCTGGCCAATCAATCTGGGCGCTGGGCCCCATTTGATTTCACTACCGCTTGACAAATAATGCATAGGGCTTAAAGCTATGCGCACAGCCGTTTTAATGATGAATAAATAAAGCTCGCAAGTAATTGCCTGTAGACTTATGTATTGATCAAGCTGTCGATTCTAAATTTTGCGTTAGAAGTGCGCTAGATTCTATAGCGCTCATCCTGCGCATATTACGTTACGCGCAGGGGCGGCTAACTGGCCTGCGACGCAAAAGCTTGACCTTGATTGAGGTCACAGAATCACTGCAAAGATTGGCTGAGTAAACAATTGGCTTAGTGGCTGGGGATATATCAAGAGTGCGAATTCCGCTGGATTATTATCGAATTCTAGGGTTGCCGATTCAAGCAACCGCTGAGCAGCTCAAACAGTCGCATCGCGATCGCACCCTGCAAGTTCCTAGACGAGAATATTCTGAGCTGGCAATTGAGGCCCGCCGTGAGCTGCTAGATAAAGCTTACGACGTGCTCAGCGATAGCTTTCGTCGCAGCGAATACGATCAAGAATTTTTGGCAGCGTCCAAAAGCATCGGCACCGATGACAGCGGCGCTGATATGGACGCCAGCGTACCCACCATTGAAATGGAGAGCCACCTGCTAGTTGGTGCACTCCTCATTCTGCTAGAGCTAGGAGAATATGAGCTCGTATTGAGGCTTGGCCGCCCCTACCTAAAGCGCGACGTTCACACCCCCGAGGGCCAGCAACTCAAGGCACAGCCCGATCTCCCCGACATTATTCTGACCTTAGCCGTAGCCTGCTTGGAGCTAGGCCGCGAAGAGTGGCAGCAAAACCACTACGAACACGCCGCTGAATCGCTCGAAATTGGCCGGGAATTGCTGCTTAAAGAAGATTTGTTCCCGGTGCTACGCGCCGAAATTCAAGCAGACCTTTACAAACTGCGGCCCTACCGCTGCCTAGAGCTGATTGCGCGTCCGCTAGAGCAAACGCAGGCACGCCAGGAAGGCATTAGCTTACTGCGCGGAATGCTACAAGATCGCGGCGGCATTGATGGCGCAGAAGATGATTTATCTGGCTTGGGCGTCGATGATTTTCTGAGGTTTGTGCAGCAGCTCAGAGGCTACCTCACCGCCGCCGAGCAGCAGGACGTGTTTGAAGCAGAAGCCCAACGCCCCTCAGCCGTGGGCACCTACCTAGCCGTATACGCTTTGCTCGCACGCGGATTTGCCCAGCATGAACCCGCACTCATCCGCCGGGCAAAGCAGATGCTGCTGCGCTTGAGCGGTCGCCAAGATGTGCATTTGGAGCAGGCCGTATGCGCAGTGCTGCTAGGCCAAACAGAAGAAGCAAGCCGCGCCCTAGAGCTATCTCAAGAATTTGAACCTCTAAACTTTATTCGGCAGCACTCCCAAGGCTCCCCCGATCTGCTGCCCGGTCTGTGTTTGTATGCAGAAAATTGGCTCCAGCAGGAAGTCTTTCCTTTCTTTAGGGACTTGGATCAAGCGCCTGCAACGCTCAAGGACTACTTTGCAGACAGCACTGTACAAAGCTACCTAGAGAATTTACCGCTAGAAGGCGCAACGGCAGGCGGGGCCACCGCAGGCGAACAGCCGCCTAGTTGGGCGGCGCAAGCAGCCAGCGCCCAGCGCCCAGCGGGCGGGCAGTCATTTGAGACACGGCCATTAGGAGGAAGTGCCATTCTGCAAGGTCAAGGTGCCGGGCAGGCAGCATTGGGCGGCGTAGGGGCCGCAGGTGCGAGTGCATTAGGCCAATCGGCAGGGGGCGTTAGCAGTGCCAACAATGGTCAAACGGGGCGATTCAACAATGGTGGTTCCGACGGTTCTGTTTTAGGCAAGCCCAATCTTACGGATCGTCCAGGTGCGATCGCTTTAGGATTAGGGGCCGCAGCTGGGGCCGGAGCCGCCGGACTGGCCAGCAAAATTTCTCAACTGTCACCCGGCGGAAGGCTGAATAGTCGCGCACCCAATGGCGGCACTGCTAGCAGCGCTGGCGGCACTGCTAGCAGCAGTCGTAATAACAACGGACAAGCTATCAGTACCGTCCCAAGAGATCGCCGTAGAGGCCGCACTTCGCCGAAGTGGGGCAGACTTGCACTGGTCATTTTGGCGGGGCTAGCGTGCGTAGTGCTGGGCCTACTGCTGCTCAGAAGCGTGATGAGCCTAGTGAGCGGCGGCAATGGCCCTGCCCTAGAGGGCGAACCGCTGGATCTCACAGTGAATGAACCGGTGATTGAAATTGCCGAAGCGGGCGACAGCCAAGACACCGCAGCATTAGCACCAGGCGACGCCGACGGCATTGCCCGAGCCACCATTAACCAATGGCTAGAAACAAAAAAAGCAGCCTATTCTAGCGACTACGATACGAGCGGACTCAATAGCATTTTGACGGGCACACCACTCAATGAAACACAAGACGATATCGACCTTGTGCAATCAGAGGACGTGTACGTTGAGTTTGAAAGTGAGCTGGTTGAGGTTTTGTCCGTCGATCCAGAAGATGCCACTGATGCAGACACCCTGGTTGTGCAAGCAGAAGTTGTGGAATCTAAAGACGTTTACCGCAGCGGACAGCTCGAAGAGGCCCCATCCTATTCCAATGATGTGGTCAGTGCCACTTATGAGCTGGTTCGCCAAGGCGATAACTGGCTGATTCGAGATATTCGCTAGGCTCGTTCAATTGAGCAAAAGCGGAAGAAGTCGTTTGGATTGAGAACATTTCATGTGCAAGTAACGTCTGCTGATGTGCAAGTGGCGGTTACGGCACAAAGCAAGCACTATGAGCCGTCTTGACATTACTTAGGAACGCCGCCAAGAGAGCACGCGTCTCTAAGTAAAGGGAATGCTCTTTTAGGCTGCGTGATCATACTGAAAAACCAGCCTCAAGGATTGATTATTACGGCGAGTTAATGTATCTATTAAGACATTAAGGAAACATAAAATACCTAAAAATACCTAAGTATTTAGGTGGGCAACTTTCGTCTTGCCGATGTGCCAGGCACGGAAAGACGTGAGGCAGTGCGCTAGGTTTGAACCTTCGACCGTACAATCAAAGGCAGTTAAATCAAGAGATGTTGTTACGAAATGGGCATGTTTCGGGCAACTTCTATCAAGGGTGCGCCTATAGTAGGCATTTTTATTGATAGAACGGGCGTTGAAGACCAGCTGGCATCTAAAACGCTTATCGTCCAAGCGGTAAGCCATAAACTCCTAGCCAAGTGATGCCGCAATTGTCCATAAATATGTTTTGATAAAACCTCTGAGTGAATCGTCGCCGATGCATGGTGCAATGACAGAAATGCAAGTACAGAGTCCACCACAGACCCAAGAAAATCAGCTCATTGACCAGCTCACCACGCCTGAGGGCATACCGAGTGAGTGTTCACGGCGAGCTAAAACCCAAATTGACCTATTGCTTCTGGCAATTGAGGCATTGGATTTGGGGGGAGCTGAGGCGATGCTGGCTTCGGCGAAGGAATTAGAGTTGGATGAAGTTATTCGCGGACGGGTCAACCTTTGGCTACTGCGCAGTAGCAACCCACTTAGACGATTTAGCCAGCGGCAGCCCATGTCGAGAGATGAAGGTAAGGCACTCGTGCTGATTACCTGCTTTTTGGCGCGGCGGCTCACGGTGCTCATTCGCCAGCTGCTATTGGGCTACCAACAGCTTGAAGATCAAGGCTTATCGTACGAGCATCACTTCAGACTATCGGACTACTTGGCACGGTTTCGCTCCCACTTTCGGGCGCGGATGAATGCAAAACGTTCTGGGGTAATTGCCTACAGCACGGATGAAAAGCTGAATGAATTAGCTATTGAGCTTTTGACGAAACTATTATTTTGTACGGGCACAGATGGCGCTGATCGCCTTTGGATAAGCCTTTTTGATGGAGAGGTGTCATGACCATTCGCAGACAGTATCAGCTTCCCAATTGCAGCCTGATTTTAGATGGACTCAGCATTGATCCCACACCGGGCAATGAAGATGTGATGTCTTTGTTGGTGAATGCAGAATGTCGCATTAGTGGCTTAGAGCGATCGCTCAATGGCGGCTACAACTTTTTTGCCGCACTCGTACGCGCCGTAAGTCAGTACAGTCAAGAAATTCTCAGTGGCTTTGCCCACCCTCAAGTGGTCGAAGGTGAGCCGCTGCTGGTTCATATTAATCCTGGTGATGGCCCTTACCACCACTTAGTGGTACAGCCTGAAATTGCTGACCTGGGTGAATCAGGAGATGGCCGAGCGATCGATATCAAGCTCTCAGCCGTTCAGCTATTTGATTTAACCGAAGCTGTCGATCAATTTTTTGATGACACGCAGACCCTGCCAGAGCTACAAACAGAGCTGTCGCCGTTACCTCGACGCTTTGTTCGCACAGAAGAACCTTTGAGCGATCGCGCTCTACCTGTCATCCTCGGCGCAGGCAGTTTGGTGGTAGCAACGATGGCCGTTGGCCTTCTGCCCGTCCCTGAGCTACGGGATAGAACCAATGACACCGCACTATCCGGTGATAGCGAGGAAATTGCGACCACAGACACCACAGAAGATGAGCCACCCACCGGCGACGGTACAACGCCACCGGCCGATAGCTTAGCGGCAGCAAACGCCGATAGCCCGCTGTGGGAGGAGGCCCCTCGCATTGAAGACCCAGCCGTTGTCGCCAGGCTCCAAGAAGACTTGCAAACGCAGCTGGATGAAAACGTTGATGCGGAGGTCAGCTTTGATGATCCCGTGGCTTATCAGGTTGCTGTAAACGAAGCGGGTAGCGTAGTGGGCTACCAGTTTGAGGATGATGCGGCGCTGCGAGACGTGGATAAAACACCGCTCAACTTATTGGTGGGCGATAATGCTGGCAAAGCAGGGCTAGAAGAAGAGGCGATCGCTGAATATAACGTTGCCTTCACGAACGACGGCATCACCGTCGCGCCCCTAGAAACAATAGTCGCGTCTCTCCCTGAAGAAGAAGAAAAAGAAAAAGAAGAAGAACCCAACGAACCCGCTGCTGAACCTGAAGATCAAGATGAAGTGGAAGTAGCCGTTAATCCGATCGCCACTGAAAAGAAAAAATCCCCCTCTACCAGCCGAGCGTCTCGCAATAGCAGCAGCGCTGATTTTGATGATGAACCACCTGCTGTACTGCGCAGCTTAGGCGAGATTGAAATCCTCAATGATCAGCTTAAGCGAACCATCGTAGAGAATCGTGACCAACCTCGCGTGGGCAAAGCAGCCGCCAGCTACCGCGTCCGCATTGAGGAAGATGGCACGATTACGGCCTATCAGCCCGTCAGCCCCAACGCTGACAAAGCCATTGATGAGACACCCCTGCCAGAGCTGGTGGAATCCGGCTCAAAGGATGCAGAATCTTTAGACTATCGAGTGGTATTTACAGAGCGAGGCGTGGTGGAAGTTAGCCCGTGGTGGGGTTGGAGCTATTACGAGTAAGCGAAAAGCTGGCGTGATCGCCAAAATCTCCCCTTCTAAATCCACTGCTTCTAAATCCACTGCAAATACACACTCATACATGTACCAAAGCAGACATGGACTAAAAGTGTTAGCCTAAGCCGTGATAAATCCACGGAGATCATCAGCGGGAGGCTAGTACGTGGCAGACGGGCCTATAGAAAAAGGCAGAGAGGATGTCATAGGAGAAGCCACGAGCAGTGAAGCCACTCAAGGTGGCTTAGCAGGTGGCCGAGAAAATGGTGCGTCGCGAAATAGGGCCACAGGTGAAGGCGCGTTCTTGAGTCAGGGCGAGCAACTGAATCAGGGCGAGCAACAGTTGCATGGCCGGGGCGTAAATGCCTATGAAGCTATTCGTCAGGCCGATGAAAAAGTAGAAGCCGCGCTGGCAGAAGATCGGGCAGCATTTGCCAAACAGCCTCACGCATTTGGGACCATGCCCGCTAGCGCTATCTCGCCAGATGCCATCTCACCTAACGCTGTACCCACCAGTCCTGTATCTGCCAGTCCTGTACCGATTGGTTCCACCTCGATTAACCCTGCTCCTTTTTCTGAGGCCGTTTACTCAGGGCCGCGTCAGCACATTAGCCGCAGCGCCGCGCAACGCTCACAGGATAATAACAGCGAAAACCACGAAGCCCGCACCACACCACCACCAAGTCCGGCAAGTAGACTATCTAAACGTTGGCCTTGGCAAAAAGAATCCTCTGAAGAGACTTCACAAGAGAATGCTGCACCAGAATTAGCACCAGATGCCTCACCAGAGGGGCGCTACGTGGTTAACCCAGCGGATGGCAGTCTGATATTTGTGCCGACGCAGGCTCAGCCGCCAATCTGGTGGAAACAGCAGCCCTACTACGCGATCGCGCATCTCCTCGCCGTCAGCGGCACATTCATGGGCGCATGGCTCTTCGGCATCCTCATCGGTCAAATTCTCCCTGGCAACTTTGCGAAGCCGCCACTACAAGAAGCTGTGCTGCGCAAATCGAGCCGACTTGCCCACAGTCTGTGGCATTTTCCTCAGCTATGGCAAAGCCCCACCACCGAAACCCGCATTGAAGCAATCCCCATTCCTGATACAGGGCCAGTAGTCAAATCCATTAGCCTTTCACCCATTGAACGACAGCCACTGATTGATGAGCTAAATGCCATAGAAACAGAAGTACTCACATTAGACCGACGAATTCAAATTCTGGAAAAGCAGTTGGGCCGCCCCCCTTACGAAGGTGCCGATATTGATCAAAGACTCAACTCTTTAAGAGCAGCCATTGATCCGCCGGTGAATGTACCAGTGAAAGCAAACTATACGCCTGAACCGATTGATCCGAGCGATCGCTTACTAGAGGTAGCCGAACGCAAAATCACCCTCCCTGCCGATATGCTCTTTACCCCTGGCCAAAGTGCTATCAAATCCAACGCCATCAAAGAAACCGATGTGCTCAATCAAGTGTTAGATCAGCTAGTAAACTACCCAGGCGCAACGGTAGTGGTCAGCAGCTACAGCGATAACCAAGCCGGTGCAGCCGCCAGCCGCAAATATACTCTGGCCCAAGCCAACGCCCTTAGCCAATATCTACAATCTGCGCTACCTGAGGCATACCGCTGGATTACGATTGGCGGCGGGGAAACGCAGGCCGTTACCTCTAATGGAACCGTACCCGGACGCCAGCGCAATCGCAGAATAGAGATTCTCATAGACACTCGATAAATCAGATACGCGATCGCTAAACACTCAATTAAGTACGTACTAGATGAAAATCATCTTCTTTGGCACCCCTCAGTTTGCAGTCCCCAGCCTCAAAGCACTCTTTGCCCATCCTAACTTTGACGTTCTCGGCGTGGTTACGCAGCCAGACAAACGCCGAGGCCGAGGCGGCAAAGTGACCCCTTCTCCCGTAAAAGCTGTCGCCCAAGCGATCGCACCCACGTGTCCTGTTTGGCAACCTGCACGCATCAAAAAAGATGCAGACACACTTGCGCAGCTAGATGCGCTGGAAGCCGATGCATTTGTGGTGATTGCTTACGGCCAAATTCTCTCCCAAGCCATGCTGGATATGCCGAAATTGGGCTGTGTGAACGCGCACGGGTCGATTTTGCCGGAGTATCGAGGGGCCGCGCCAATTCAGTGGTGCCTGTATCACGGGGAGCATGAAACGGGGGTAACCACGATGCTCATGGATGCAGGGATGGATACTGGCCCCATGCTGATGGAGGAGCGAATGCCAATTGCGCTATTGGATAATGCTTGGCAGGTAGCGGACAAGCTGGCAGAGCTGAGTGCAAATATGTTGCCAGTGACACTGGAGAAGCTGCAACAGCAGATGATTCGGCCAACGCCGCAAGATGATGCACGGGCAACGTATGCACCACTAATTAAAAAAGAAGATTACGGACTGGATTGGAGTAAGAGTGCGAAGGCTTTGCACAATCAAGTACGGGGATTTTATCCAAATTGTGTAACTCAGTTTCGAGATAAGCCAATGAAAGTAAGTGCAACAGTGCCCTTGAGTGAGGAATCTTTAGGACAGTTACCCAATGAAATGCAAACGCTTTACCAATCTATCGACACAACCCAAAACCATCCGCCTGGCACCATCGTCGCCATTCTCAAAAACTACGGCCCTGTTATTCAAACTGGCGACGGTCAGCTTTTGCTACATGAAGTGAAACCGGCTGGTAAACGCGCCCTATCTGGCTGGGACTTTGCTAACGGGAATAGATTAGCGGTTGGTGCAACCCTATAGACGAAAGTGCGTCAGTTTAGAAGCGCCTTAAATTCAACATTAGAGAAGCCGCTTTCAGGAAGATCTTTGCAAGACACTAACGACTGAAGGTTCTCCTTGTTAGTAGAACGTCGAGAGAACGTCGGTAGAACAGTGTGTTCGCAAGGACAGTCTAATAGAGGGATCTTTTATTGGGAGATAGGACATTTCAAGTCTTTTCATCACTTGAAAAGGACACATCAACCAAAGCTTTTTAAACAAGCTTTTTGAGTAATACGAGAAAACAATACGAGAAAGTGATTCAAACCGCGCTCACGCAATCAGCTAGCAGAGAAAAGCCTAATGTGAGGACACGCCACAATTGAGGAAGGCCATAATTTTAAGGAGCCGTTAGAAGTACCCTTACCCGCCAAATGATGGTGAAAAATGCATTATTTTCTGAAATGAGCCTCTGTAACCGGGAAAACTACCACTGCTAAGGCATTTAACAAGTGACAGACAGTTGGCATCTACCCGAACAAACTCATCAGATAGCGATGTAAGTGAATTGAGCACTCATTACACTTACACACAGCAGCGCAACGCCTACGAAGCACTCCTCGCAGACTGCTGCCACTACGATGGCATCCTTTCTTTGTTAATGCAGCACCGCCCTTACTTTGAGGCCCTTCCCAGCGTCCGCCGCCCTGAAGTCAGCGTCGTCGCTGTGCCCCTACCCAATGTTCGCAGCCGTGAGAAAGAAGAAACCGGCGGCATTATTGACACCCGTTACCACATCCGGCCGCTCCCCTGCGACATCGCACTGATGATGTGCGACCCCGAATGGAAAATTAAAACCGGTATTGAAATTGTGCTCTTCATCCAGCGGCCCGATGAAGAATTTTCTGATTTGCTTAGCCGCTGGCGACGAACCCAAGTAGAACTTGGCCAAGGCGTAGAGTGGGTGATGCCCCGCAAGCACAAACACCTCCTGGCAGAAGGTACCGAAACCCCACACCCCCTTTTTGTTGTGTTCATCCCCAAAGAAGGCGAACCCTCCCCTCAGGTAGCGCGCATCATGCGAGGATTAAACGGCGCAAGCCTACCGGTTGCGACTTGGCAGCTACCCTCAACAGCAACAGACAGCGAAACTTCTGACACAGAACCCAAAATGGGCACCGCGCCAGAAGAAACGTAAATAGCCACACTTGAGAGCAACCTCCAACCGATGGGTAGGCAGTCCCTAACCTTGAGGCACCGTCTCACTGACAGACTTTCTCACAGCCGCCGCTAACATCTCCAACATTTCAGTGGTCGTCTCAATATTGACGCAAGCATCTGTGATGCTTTGGCCGTATTTCAAATCAGCCAAGTTCTTAGGAATCGGCTGTTTTCCCTCCACCAAATGGCTTTCAATCATCGCACCCATCAAATGCTGAGAACCAGCAGCGACTTGTTCCGCAATGCTTTCCAGCACAGTACTTTGACGTGTATGGTCTTTATTCGCATTGGCATGGCTACAGTCCACCATCAGCCGAGGATTGAGATTATTCTGAGCCAGCGAAGCCGCTGCCGCTTCCACATTCTCAGCATCGTAGTTTGGCCCTTGCTTACCGCCCCGCAACACTAAGTGACCATCTGCATTACCCGTAGTAGAAACAATGCTGGCATGGCCACTCTTGTTAATACCTAGAAAATGGTGGGGCTGACTAGCTGCAAGCATGGCATTAGTTGCCGCATCCAAGCTGCCGTTGGTGTTGTTCTTAAAGCCAATCGGCATTGATAGGCCAGAGGCCATTTCTCGATGGGTTTGGCTCTCAGTTGTACGCGCGCCAATGGCAGTCCAGGTAATGACATCGGCAATGTACTGGGGCGTAATCGGATCCAATAGTTCAGTGCCTGCAGGCAACCCCATCTCAGCTAGATCTAGCAATAGCTTACGGGCAAGGCGCAGGCCCTCATTGATATCGTAACTGCCATCCAAATGGGGATCGTTAATCAAACCTTTCCAGCCGATGCTGGTGCGAGGCTTCTCAAAATACACCCGCATCACTACTTCTAGCTGATCTGCGAACTTTTCGCGCAGCTTTACGAGGTGCTGTGCGTATTCATAAGCGGCGTCTACATCATGTACCGAACAGGGGCCAACGATAACCAGCATTCTGCGGTCTTCGTTGTGCATGATGTTGCGAATGCGATCGCGTGTTTGCGTCACAAGCTCTGCTTCTGCTCCCGTTAAAGGAAGTTGCTCAAGAAGCTGGTTAGGAGGAATCAAGGGGCGGTTTTCGACCACATGCAGGTCTTGTGTTTTGTACATATCAAAGTTGTGGGTTACTGGCCAACATAACAACTAGCCAGAGCGAACCAGCGATCGTCAAATGAACGCCAAAAGTCTGACAATAACCTCACTATTGTGGCAGCTGAAAGCCAAAATGTGCGATATCAGACAGAGATGAAAGGTTGGTTTAAGGTATTTCACCTAAAGGAATATTTCTGGCGCCTGCGGTGTTACGTACCATCTACAGCTCATTTTCTACCAGTCTGGCAGTAAAGGCTTCTAGGCTCATCCCCTGCTCAATATAGTCAGGAGATTCAGGCGTATAAGGCCCCTTTAATCTATCAATGCACTCAATCGCCGCGCCACCAGGCAGCGTTGGCACCTCCGGGTCGTACGCCGTCGGGCGCACCAATGAGCTTGAAAACCCTTTGAACACAACAATCGTGTCCGCTGCCCCTGCAATTGAAGCTTGCACAAGAAGGACTTCTTGAGGAAACCGCAAAGTATAGCTTTCTAGCCGAGCACCTAGCGATGCATCTGCAATTGAGCAAGTCATGGCATTACTTCAGGGCTTCACTTCAGAAATTCACTGCAAAACATTACTGGTTCAGCGCGGTACGCCCTTGGCGACTCAATCTCACGACTAAGAAATAACCCAAGTACAGCCCGTATATCACGAGGCCCACAATTCCCCAGAATCCCAAGAAACCGTTCGTAAAGCCGCCGTGGAAAACATCTTTGAATACGAGAGAAGGCTCGCGCCAAGCTTGGCAAGTAGCCCCACCGAGCGCCACTGACACAAAGGCACAGGATAGAGAAAATAGCTGCACTACCGCACCACATACGCAATAAATGGTCAGCGCCCAGCGCCACACATTAAAGGCCAGATTCAGCGATTTCTTAGGCTGCTCTCTGATCTCCTCGTTCAAGTCCGCCCAGAACCATACACTCAGTGGCATCAAGACTTTGGCTAATAGCGCAGTGATAAACCCAATGCCCCAGCCTCCAATCAGCAGATAAACCGTAATGGCCAACAAACTGGCCACTCGCCAATAAATCGTCATCAGTAAGCTAATCGCTTCCGACTTTTGCACCCAAGACCAAATCAAAATGGTCAGTGGGATAAACACGGCAAATAACAGCGCCAACCGATAGTCCGTCCAAACGAGGGGAAGAACGGATGCAGGCTCTGTAAATGTCGGAATGAAGGCCGGAATGAACGCCAAGTTATACACTGAATTCTCAAGAATATAGATGGGCAGTCATCAATGTATCACCTACTCGACAACCAGAAGCCTATTTGTCAAGTCATTTAGAAGAAAGCCCATTTAGCGTAACAAAACGAATGTAAGCCCTCCGTGCAACAGCCCAGAAACCCCAAAAATAAAACGCGGACAGAACACCTAAAGGTAGGCAATTCTATCCACGTTTCTTAAGGAATCTCTTAGAAAACCCAGCCCTTCAAGGCTAAGCTTCGAAGAACTGTTTTTTTCAGAAATCAATCAGGCATCAAGCCCGTTGTAACTTTAATCGTTGTAACTTTAAAGCATTAGAACTTTGGTTCTTGGAGGCTTAAGCCTTGGAGTTTGGGCCTTTCAGCTTTACCCCCTAGAGCTTTGAATTAATTTCTGACGCGAAAAGGCTTAGTTGTCGTAGACTCGGCACTCGTCAGCTTCAGGGTTTTCGTCACAGTACTTATCGAAGGAGGACTTTTCGGGTGTGTTTTGGCGCTGGTGGGAGGCTTCAGCTTGTAGCTCCTCTACAACGTCCCAAGCAGCCGCACATTCTTCAGAGTTGCTGCCGTCTGTTTTGCAAGCTTCACGAGCTGCTTCGGTCTCAGTCTTGATTTTTTCTTGGATATCGCTCATGGCACGTATGGATAAGATGGTTTCGAGATATCAGCTGTAATGTGATTCTAGCTTGGTCATTTGCCAAACTGCCGTATCATTAATATCAGCTTAACGGCCACTCAATGCGCTAAAGAACTGCTCTCGAAGACTCCCTTAGAAAGGACACCTCCAAGCTAGAGCTGCTCTCAGCCAACGATGAGATGTTTATATTATGTCAGTCGGCATGGATAAAATACTCTATCCGTAGAATTATCTTAAGGAATCCCCGAACATGAAGTGGGCCAGTGCGATTTCTACCAGTGCCTCACTAGAAGCAGCTGTGAAAGAAGTGGTCAGTCAAACCACCCAGCAGCTTGAGGGACAAAAGCCCAATCTAGCATTGGTGTTTGTCTCTATCGCATTTGCGAGTGAGTACACTCGGCTCTTACCGCTTTTGAAGGCGCAGTTAGATGTAGACTACATCGTGGGCTGTAGTGGTAGCGGCGTCATTGGCATGGCGGATGATTTCCCTGAAGAGGTAGAAGAAGGGGCCGCCCTTAGCCTGACGTTGGCATCGCTGCCCAATGTAGACGTGGGGACATTTCACCTCACAGCCGCTGATCTGCCCGATTTGGATGCACCACCAGAACGATGGAGTGAGCTGATTGGCGTCTCCCCACAGTCGCAGCCAATTTTTGTCATCCTGGCCGATCCCTTTTCTTCTGGCACTAGCGAATTTTTACAGGGCATAGATTTTGCCTATCCTGGCTCGCCTAAGGTGGGTGGATTAGCGGGGGTAGAAAGCTTCAACCGCAGCAGTGGCCTGTTTTGCAATGGCAAAATGTATCGCGAGGGCATGGTGGGCGTTGCCATGAGTGGCGATATTGTGATGGAGACCATTGTGGCTCAAGGCTGTCGGCCCATCGGAGATCTGTATCGCGTTAGTGAGGGCGATCGCAATATTGTGCTCAAGCTAGAGCAAGACACCGGCGATATTGAAACGAGTACAGAAGCACAAACGCCTCTGGAGATCTTGCAAAACATCTTCCAGAATATGGACGAAGAAGAACGCGAGCTTGCGCAAAATGCCCTTTTCATTGGCGTTGCACAAAGCGGATTTAAGCCCAGCCTCACCCGCCGTGACTTTCTCATCCGCAACCTGGTCGGCGTCGATCCGCGCAATGGCTCCATCGCCGTTGCCGACAAAATTCGCTCCGGCATGCGCATTCAGTTCCACATGCGCGATGCCCAAACCTCCGCAGAAGATTTAGAAAACCTGCTCCGCCGCTACCGGGTAGAAAGCCTAGAAAATAAGCTTGAGAGCAAAGGATCTTCACCCGTTGGGGCGCTGCTATTTTCCTGCACAGGCCGAGGGGAAGGCTTGTACGATGAGCCTAATTTCGACTCGGATATGTTCGAGCAGTATCTTGGCCCCTTGCCCATTGGCGGATTCTTTTGCAATGGAGAGATTGGCCCCGTCGGTGCGACCACGTTTTTACACGGCTTTACATCCGTCTTTGGGATTTGCTGCAAGCCAGGTTAAGACAGCGGCCCCAGTTAAAACACCCAGCTGCCCCTAAAGCATTTCTCGCCCATGTGCCGCTAGCAGCCCGTCCCACCCTGGCCCCACCGGAACAATGCCGCCTGGATTAAGCGGAAACAAATTGCCGTAGTAGTCTCGTTTTACAGCGTCAATGTCGCAGGTTTCAGCGATGCCGGGAAGCTGATAAATATCACGCAGGTAGCCGCTGAGGTGGGGATAGTCGCTAATGCGGCAGCGGTTGCATTTAAAAATGCCGTGATAGGCAACATCGAAGCGAATAAGCGTAGTAAATAGCCGAACATCTGCCAGGGTGAGTTGAGCGCCGCACAAATAGCGTTGCTCAGCGAGCGTACTGTCAAGTTCATCTAAGGTATCGAATAGTTCACTGACGGCTTGGTCGTACGCGTCTTGAGTCTGCGCAAAGCCACAGCGATATACGCCATTATTGACGGTGGCATAAATTTTCTCATTGAGCGCATCGATTTGTGGCCTGAGCGCTTCTGGGTAAAGGTCTGGGCCGGTAGCGATATCACCAAATTCGCTGTTGAGCAGCTCAATGATGTCGGCGCTTTCATTATTAATGATGGTTTTGGTTGCGCGATCGCACAAAACCGGCACCGTAGCCCGCCCCTCATAGCCCGCCTGACAGCGGTTATAGACATCTAGCAGCGCATGGCAATCTGCCAGCAATGGCTCAGCTGGCCTCGGTGGCACCTGTTCTCGCTCAATTAGCCAACATCCTTCATCCGTCGATGGATACACAGTAAACACATCTATCGCGGCTGTTAGCCCTTTGAGCGCGCGCGTAACTAAGGTGCGATGCGCCCAAGGGCAGCTCATGCCGACAATGAGGAAATAGCGGTTAGCTTCCGGTGTGATAGTGCGATCGCGAAATGCACTTTCAGGCCGTACATAAGCCCCGTCCTTACTTCGCGGTGCCATCTGCGACATCATCGTGTGCCACATCGTATTCCACACAAACTTGCCTGTTCGAATAATCAACCCTGGAGGGAGTGCCGCTTTTTTCTGTCCCATATGCGCCTAATTAAAGCAATGAACCCGCAGCCTAGATTTTAGACTGCGGGTTGAAAGAATGGCGGGTTGAAAGAATGGCAGGTTAAAAGAATAGAGAGTAGGAATGGTTAGCTGACCTTACTCGCCAGCAGCGTTTGCACCGTACCCAATAGCTCACCAGGCCGGAATGGCTTAATCACATAGGCATCTGCGCCTTGCTTAATGCCCCAGTATCGATCAAATTCTTCACTCTTAGACGAACATAAAATAACCAGTACATGCTTCGTCGTCGGATTACTTTTTACCCAGCGGCAAAGCTCATAGCCATTCATGTTCGGCATCACCACATCCAAAACGACCAGATCCGGCGGTTCTGTAGCAATTTTTTCCTTGGCTTCCTGGCCGTCCTTCGCTACAGAAATGCTCAAGCCCGATTTGTCTAAGAGACCAGTAATCATCTCTCGGAGCATTGGGCTATCATCTACAACTAATATCGTGCTCATAGCGTCAGTAGATTCAACGGCTGGGGTACTTGCGTGTAGTTAAAGTTCCCTTCTAAGGCGCTTCTATAGCTTCTATTGCCTTGGTTCCTTCACAATCATTGGAATAGAGTAACGCCCCCCAAAACAGCCAACAAAACGCCCCTAAAAGCTTGGCAGCGTCTCTCTCAGCCCATTACACAGCACACTACACAGCCCATTACGCACCCTCATCTGGTTCAATCGCCTTCAAAACCGCCTTTGGCTGTAATTTATCCTTGAACCAAACAATTTTGGCAGGCGTATTCGTCACATCAACCCCGGCCTTCTCTAGGTTTAAGCGCTCTGAAATGGCCAGCACTAAGTTCCTATTTTCCGCCTGCCGCGCTTGATAAAACTTTTTCCGCAAATACTCCGGTCGCCAATACCCCACAATCTCTAATAAATGAACGCGACCATCCGGATGAACCAACCGAAAATCAGGAATCATGACGCTGCCAGGAATCGGAATTAAGTCCACCTCGCGCTCTAATTGCCAATCGGTTTTGCCCTGGGTTGTGAGCTTAGCCCACTTCTCAGCAAAAGCTTGCTCTAGCATGCTGTCGTAAGGCTTGCCGGGTGGATAGTGACTGACCAAATCGCAACTGTCCGCCAGGCTGAAGGTTTTTTCTTGCTCTAGTTTGGTGTAAGGATTTTTCCATTGCAGCTTAGCCGTGAGCTGCCAGCGGGTGACATGCAAAATAGCAGGGATAAGCTTGGCAATATCTACGCCATAGCGAGTGCTGGCTTTAAATAGGCTGGCAGGGCCATCAATGGTGATGGTAAAGCCCTGGTCGGCTTCGCCTTCGATGTAGGTCATGAGGCGAAACAGCTTAAGGTATTTAAACATGAGCTTGTATTCGCCAGGATCGTTGCGGTGTAAATGCATTACGACGTGGCTGGCTTTGTAAAAAATGCCTTGAACTTGAGAGAGGTTGTAGCGGTGGAGCAGATCTTCGGGGGCGGGCGCATTGAAGCTGGTCAGGATGCGGTTTTCTTTGAGATCGGCATATAGACCCTTTTGAATATGGACGGGTTCTACGTCACGATCCAATTCTTGACTGAGCTGAACCGCGAGGGTTTGTAGATGAGTCTTAGCATTACTGGGGGTGGGGGTGGCAGTGGCCGCAAGGGTAAATATGCGATCGCGCAACTCATCTGGATCCAACGGACTCACAATTTCAAATTCACTAAAGCTATTTCGCAAAATATGAGCCAGACCGCGCTTAATGCGATAGTCAGTCCCTTCGCCTTCCCAGATATGCAATTCGCCATCTAATTCACCCTGCGTTTCACCCACCGCACCTTGAAAGAGCGCGATCGCAGACTGAGCCGTGGCCAAATTGACCGGTTTAATCGCAAGCTTCTTGGGAACTAGCGAATCGCCGCTGTAGTTGTGAATCAGTAATGGGGTGGGTAGCGTAGCGTTTCCTCCTTCGGATAGGAACGTTTTTGCGGGGCTGCATCCCTATAATAAGGAAGAACAGAATGTTAATTTTTTCGGAATCGCTCCAAATATCCCGTTGCCAAATATCCCGTTGCCAAAAGCTAACCGCCCCGTCAAAAACCAAATTCAACAAGAGACGCTGAACTTATTAGAATGGCCGCGTCTGTGTCGCCATCTAGCCACCTTTACCGCCACCAATATTGGCACCATTGCCGCACAGCAATTACAAATCCCCCAAACGCGGGCCGAAAGTGAGGCATTGCTTGCTCAAACGGTAGAAGCGGCGGAGCTGGAATCTACCATTGGCGGACTTCAGTTTGGGGGCATTCGCGATATTGGCGTGTCGCTGGAACGAGCGCGGGTGCAAGGCATCCTTTCAGGGGATGAGCTATTAGACATTGCGACCACGCTATCTGGAACGCGGAAGCTGCGCAGGCAAATTGACGCACAGGATGATTTGCCGGTGCTGCAAACGTTAGTGGCTGATTTGCGCACCTTTCCTGAGCTGAAACAAGACATTCATCAATGCATAGATGATCGAGGCAAAGTTGCCGATAGAGCCAGTGTCAAATTAGGAAATGTGCGCCAGCAGCTCAAGGTAGTGCGAGATCGCATTTATGCCAAACTTCAGCGCATCCTGCAACGGCAGGGCAATGCCGTACAGGAAAACCTCATTACGCAGCGGAGCGATCGCTTCGTCGTTCCCATCAAAGCCGACCGCAAAGATGCGGTACCCGGCATTGTGCACGACACCTCCACCAGTGGTGCCACGCTTTATGTAGAGCCGCACAGCGTAGTCGATAACGGCAACAAACGCCGCGCCCTGCGAAAAGAAGAAGAAATTGAAGAAGAGGCCATTCGGCAAAAGCTCACCTATCAGGTTGCGGAAGTGCTGCCTGAGCTAGAGCATCTGATGATTACCGTCGTCCGGTTAGACCTAGCGGCCGCGCGCGCGCAGTACGGCCTGTGGATGGAAGGGAATGCGCCAAGATTTGTCCAAAAAGAACAAATTACGCTGCGCCAGCTCAAGCATCCACTACTGCTCTGGCAACAGAAAAAAGAACAGAGCGGCAAAGTTGTTCCCACCGATTTAGTCATCCGTCCAGATCTAAGGGTTATTGCAATTACTGGCCCCAACACAGGTGGGAAAACAGTCACTCTTAAAACGCTTGGCCTAACGGCTTTAATGGCCAAAGTTGGCATGTTTATTCCAGCCAAAGAACCTGTAGAGCTGCCTTGGTTTGATTCCGTGCTCGCCGACATTGGCGATGAGCAATCCATTGAGCAAAGTCTTTCTACTTTTTCAGGACATGTCAAGCGAATTGGGCGTGTTTTAGATCAGCTAGCAAGTGATATAGAAGCTCAGGATCAAGAAACCGCCGAATCGCCTGCTGATTCGACTGCCGATTCGACTGCCAGTTCGGCTGCTAATTCTTTGGTGTTACTCGATGAAGTTGGCGCAGGGACAGATCCATCCGAGGGCAGTGCTTTAGCGATCGCCCTGCTCAAATATCTCGCCGAAAACACCCGACTCACCGTCGCGACCACCCACTATGGCGAACTCAAATCTCTCAAATACGAAGATGAGCGCTTTGAGAATGCTTCAGTGGAGTTTGATGACGTTAAACTAGCGCCCACCTATCGCTTGCTATGGGGAATTCCTGGTCGATCTAACGCGCTCTCTATTGCCCAAAGACTAGGGTTAAAAGAAGAGGTGCTAGAGCTAGCCAAAAAGAGAATGGGCGGCGCTAGCGAAGATGTAAATCAGGTGATTGAAGGGCTAGAGTCACAGCGCAGACAGCAGGAAAAACGAGCAGCGGAAGCAGAAAAGCTCGTTGCCAAAGCAGAAAAATTCTATAAAGAAGTGGAAGCTAGGGCGCAGAGTTTGCGAGATCGAGAACAAAAGCTAAAACGCCAACAGGAGAAATCTGTAGAAACCGCACTGCTCCATGCCCGTGCAGAAGTCGCCAAAGTAATTCGAGATTTGCAAAAGGGCGGAAATACGGGGCAAGACGCACAAAAAGCAACAGAAGCCCTCAATGAAATTGAAGAAAAGAGACTGCCCACCGGCAAGCATCCCGCTAAAGTCAAAAGTGCGGGAACGGGCTATCGGCCCAAAGAAGGGGAACGGGTACGATTAGCCAGCTTAGGTGGGCAAGTCGCAGAAGTCATTGAAGAGGCCGATGATGACGGAAAAGTCGCGGTGCGCTTTGGCATTATGAAAATGAGCGTCGATCTTTCTGACATTGAGTCTTTGAAAGGGGAAAAGGCAGAGCCAATAGAGAAAAAGCCAAAAGCACAGC
The DNA here is from genome assembly GCA_045110585.1 of Phormidesmis sp. Classification (GTDB taxonomy): domain Bacteria; phylum Cyanobacteriota; class Cyanobacteriia; order Phormidesmidales; family Phormidesmidaceae; genus Phormidesmis. The sequence goes on from JBGCGG010000064.1 coordinate 90,155, forward strand.
CCGTGGCTAAGACGGTGCCAGAAGCGCCTATGGTCAAAACAGAAAGCAACACGGTGGATTTGCGTGGGATGCGCGTGGCAGAGGCGGAGAGTGTGATTGAAGAGGCGATCGCCCATGCCAGAGGCCCCTTATGGATTATTCACGGTCATGGCACGGGCAAGCTCCGGCGCGGCGTTCAAGACTATTTGAAACTGCACCCTCAGGTAAAAAGCTTTGAATCAGCTGAGCAAACAGACGGGGGAAAAGGCGTTACGGTTGCGAAGATAGAAAGCTAGGGACAAAGGCTTTAAGTACGCATCACTGCTCATGTATCGGCAGGTTGTGAAACCATGTATTGACTGAGTATTGACTGAGTTTCCTTGCATAGGCAAAAACATCACGGCAGCGGCAAAACATCACGGACAAATCGGGCGAATTTGGCCCGCAGCGTCACCCCGACGGCAAACAACAGCTCTACTCGCCCTACCCTCTACCGACGTGCCCACACCGCCATAGTAAACATGGTGAATCACACTGCTAATGCTATCGTCAGCGGCACGCTCAATCCAAAAGCCTTGGTAACCACCACCATTACCGGCGTAATTATCTATCAGTACCTCCACCCACGGACGCGCTTCACCGCTGCCTTCAGGAATTTCTCCATCGACCCAAAAGGCAGCATTGCCGCCAGCCTCTAAATTGCCTGCCTGCTGAGCCAGCATTCTGACCATGCCATACAGCGGATTAAAGCCCTCGTCCCAGGGCGCAGCCTCTACAGAGACAACGCCCATATCTTTCCAGGCATCTTCTTGTAGCGGGCTAAATAACTCGGCGCAGCCTAGCTGAAACTGAGCGGCTGTGTCACAGGGCGGATTATCAGTGACCGGGAACCGGCTGAACTGAGTGCGATCGCTCAACCAATCTGCGGCAATAGACATCACTGGCGCAAACGTTAGCTGAAAGCTTTGGTGGGGGCTATCGTCGTTTAAGCTTGGGTCAGCGTTATCGCCGTACGACGCAACTAGCGAATCGTAAAGAGCAGGCGACAGATTGTAATGGTCAGTTTTGACCAGGTAGGCAAAACCATCTGGCTCGCCAGTATCTTGAGGAATCAGGCGTAAACGAACACGCCACGTAGGCACAGCAGGCTCACCCGCAAGCCGGGCAGCATATTCTAGCGGCCCCATGCCTTGAAAATACTTAAGACCTTCAGGCGTTAGGCTCTCAATCCCATTAGGTGGGACAGGGCTGAGCGAAGCGATCGCGCTAGTTTCTGAGCCAGTTTCTGAGCCAGCGCCTTCACCAACCGCGGCAATGCGCTGAGGTTCAGGCGCATCGACAACAGCGTCAGATGTATCAGCAACAATAATTGTGGCTTCACCGCCTGCGGAAGCGGTTTCAGCAGCAGGCATCACCGTCTCGACGGATGCGGGCGTGCAAGCACACAATCCTAAAAGGAGCCAGAAAGGAGCGGATGCAGAAATTTTCACAAGCGTTACCTCAGAAGGGTTTAACCGGTTTTGTCTGAGCGGTTTCGGAGTAGCTCTCTAAGTCGTCTTCTCAGAGCCGTCTTTAGGATTCAACCTTCCCCCAGCAAACGAATGAACCGGCAAGAAATAACGAAACTTTGAAGAAGAGAGTGGCCGACCTCACCGTGTTGCCACACAAAAATCGGCCCAACGAAACACGGCGATTCGGCCGAAAACCATCAAAAAAGCTTATTTTGACATCGGCGCAGGGGAATACTGTGTACGCAAATGTAGTACTGTAAAGCTTTGTAAATGAAAACTTAGAGAACTATAAGAAGGCACTCAGGCGGCGGGTGCATCTGCCCGCTTACCTTAGCTCTGGCCAAAATTATGGTGCAACTTTTCATTTCACAGTTTCAAAGTTTCAATAGGTAGAACGTGCAAGTAAGTACCCGACCCGTCGTTTCTTCGTTTAGTCCCTCTCCAGAGGAAGAACTTCCGTTTACGCTCAAAGACCTAAAAGACGCCATTCCTGACTATTGTTTCCAGCCGTCTGCATGGCGATCGCTTTCTTACTTTTTCTTAGATATCGGCATTATCGCTGGACTGTATGCGATCGCTTACAGCATTAACTCCTGGCTCTTTTTCCCACTCTTTTGGCTCGCTCAAGGCACCATGTTCTGGGCTTTGTTCGTCGTTGGACACGACTGCGGTCACGGTTCGTTCTCTAAATCCAAATGGCTAAATAACCTAATCGGGCACCTTAGCCACACGCCTATTTTGGTGCCTTACCACGGCTGGCGCATTAGCCACCGCACCCACCACGCCAATACTGGCAACATCGACACCGATGAGAGCTGGTACCCCATTTCTAAAGAAACCTACGATGGGATGGACACCGTTGGTAGAACCATTCGCTTCACGTTCTTCCTGTTTGCATATCCGTTTTATCTGTTCTTCCGCTCACCCGGTCGCAAAGGCTCTCACTTCTTGCCTAGCAGCCCCTTGTTCCGTGAGTCAGAAAAGTGGGATGTCATTACCAGCACCACTTGCATCGCGCTATTCGTTGCGTTCTTAGGCTTTATTGGCGTTACGGCTGGCCCATTGTTTTTGTTTAATTACTACATCATGCCTTACCTCGTATTTGTGGTTTGGCTAGATTTGGTCACCTTCTTGCACCACACTGAAGCTGACATTCCTTGGTACCGCAACGATAACTGGTACTTCCTCAAAGGCGCTGTCTCCACGATTGATCGCGACTACGGTTTGTTTAATAACATTCACCACAACATTGGGACCCACGTTGCACACCACATCTTTTTGAACATGCCTCACTACTACCTCAAAGATGCAACAGAGGCGATTAAGCCTGTGATGGGAGAGTACTTCAGAGAATCTAAAGAGCCTATCGTCAAGAGCCTATGGCGCTCTGCACGCGAATGCATCTATGTGCCTAATGAAGGGCAAACCGTGTATTACCAGAGAGCAGAGAAAGCTGAAGCGTAACCCTATTGCTTTAGCAAACAATCTCTAAGTAAGCCAACGCTTGAAAAAGGAGCCACGCAGATGTGCGTGGCTCCTTTTTTGTTGTATCAAAATGTTTTGAAAGGTAGGTCATTCTGAAATCTGGTTATAAATGCGGGTATCCACAACTTAGCGGGCGTATGCTCTAAAGCACTCCTCCGAGACCACACAGAAACACTGATTATGCGGCTCAACATCCGGCTAGATCTCACCTCTGAACATGTTCGCGATCGCCTTTTAGAGGGCCTCGATCAGTGGGTTCGACTTGGCCTGCTTACAGAATCGCAAGTTCGCGACCTAGCAGGCACCATGAGCGAGCCTGTCTGGACAAATCAGTCCGCACCACAATCCGCACAGCAATCCGCGCCACCGCTCAGCCCCCTGCACGCCGGTGTCAGTTCATCATCTGATTTCGCCCCATCTGATTTTTTAGCGGAAGCACCAGGAGCCGCTCAGCGCTCAGCGCCCCCCAACGACAGGAAGATAGCGAAAGCCATACGCGCCTTATTAGAAGAATTTAGTGTCATCTGGCTGTTGTTCCTGGGCGTCTTTCTCGTTGTTATTTCCTCAGGGGTGTTGGCCGCAAGTCAGTGGCAGTCATTTTCTTCAGTGGGTCAGTATGCCATTTTGTTGGCCTACACACTGTTGTTTTGGGGAGCGAGCATATGGACTGGCGGGCAAGAGAAGCTACAGTCCACCACCAAAATGCTGTCGCTCACAACGCTGCTGCTCATTCCCATTAACTTTTGGATGATGGATGCCTTAGGCGTGATGACAAGCGCGATGGGATTAGGCGTTGGGGTATTAGCAGCGTTGGGGTTGAGCTACATAGCCTTAACCCAGTTTTCAGCGCGATCGCACCAAGCCAATTTTATCGGCTTAAGCTGGCTGCATTTGGGATGGATGACGGGTGGAATAGCGGCTTGGCCAGTATTGGCCACCTATATTGGCACGGTGAGTACGGCAGTTAATCTGACCTATCAAGACAAGAAAGTGAGCCGTGAGCGTGCCGATGGCGCACAAACCAAAGATGCGGATCAGGAAAAGCAGCGTTTCGCTTCTAGGCTGCTGTCTTTTGAGGCGCTGACGATCGCACTAGTGGTCGTGATTCTTCTTTTTAGAAGCTTGTTTATCGCGCAGGTGCCGCCTCATCAGTTGGGGCTAGCGGCAGGCATTTGTGGATGGTTATTAGTTTGGCTAACCAGAAGCAACACTCAAAAATCGGAGCCTCAGCTCTGGGGATTGGCAGGCAGCCTATTGCTGTTTATAGGATGGGCCGTGTGTGTAACGCAGCCGCAGCCTTGGCAGGCGATCGCGGTTAGCTTCCTTGCGCTCTCGCTGCTTTGGGACGCACTCAAGCGCGACTGGAAGCCTGCGCAAAATCTTGCCCTGATTGCCATTTCGGCACAAACCTACTGGCTGTTTGGCGCACTCATTCCGCCCAGCACACGCGACACCGCACTCACCCGACTAGCCGCGCAGCTCTCGCCTCAGCCGATTAGTTACTACGAATGGCTGAGCTTAGGCTTCATTCCATTTTTGATTGGCATGTTGTTTTTTGTAGGTCAGCTTAAGCGTTGGGAGCAAAACAAGCTGGCTATGGATACAGAATGGCTATCGCTGGGCTTGGGCGCTTGCTTGACGCTGTTGAGTGTAACCAATAGCTTTACAATAACCGCGAATCTGGTGATCTCTACCGTGATTCTGGCAGTTGTGCTGCGGCTTAGAGACTCTTCTATGCCCCTAGTAACGCTGACGCATTTGGTAGGGGTAAGCGCGATTGCGGCCTGCATTAACTATGTATCACCGAACTTGAGCTATCTCGAGTGGGCTTGGGTTGCGTTAGCAGGGGCGATCACGGAAGGTGTGCTCCACCTCAGCCTGCACCATCCTCGCTGGAAACTTAGCACCGGCCAAATAGGCATTGGGTTAGGCGCACTCTGCTATTGGCTACTTGCACTCAATCAAGGCACTTCTCAAAGCAGCGCTGAGGCCATTTGGATTTGGCTCACTGTTCCCATTGGGTTGACCTTTGTGGCCAACCATAAAAAGGCAATTGATCCCAAGGTCACGGCTGCCCTGGCCTTCCTCGCGACACTTCTACAAACGCTTTGGCTCTTTTCAGGGGCCGATGGCTGGCTTCCAGTCATTGCTAGCTTCACGGTTGGCACCCTATGTGCAGCCGCGAATACCCGAATTGTGAGAACCACGGCTGCGGCCCTCTTTACAGTGGGTTCTGGGCTAATGCTCACCGCCACGACTATCCTATGGTTCTATGCCAATGTCTTGCCTAGTACTCATGGGGTGCAAATACACCTCTATTGGCCGTTGGTCATTTGGGGGCTGTGGCTATGGCGGCGGAGGCTAGCGCAAAAAGCAGGAGATTTATCTACGATTTACCAAACGGCGGCCCTGGTTTGGAGTTTGCTCACGATGGGGACGTTCTTGGTGTACGGCACCATTGTCGCTGGGGCAATAGTTGACGCACCGGATTCTTTTGTGTGGCTCTCAGATTATGTCCCTGAATATGCGATCGCTTCCTTCATTCTCCTCGCGGCCGCACTCTTAGAGGCTATCCATCATCGGCCTGCTGAATGGCGATATTGGGGCTTGGCTTGGACGAGTGAGATTGTGGTGGTATTGGCGTTAGCGCATCAAGGTGCAGGGCTAAAAGAGATTGCGATCGCCACCCTCGCGATGGGGCTGACTGCGCAAATTGCAGGTGATTTGTGGACACTCAAAAGACCGCCTTATCGCGCTAGCTGGCACGGCATTCCCATCGCCTTTGCCTTGCTGGGTGTGGCCATGGGGCACAGCATCTTTGTGGCCGATAGCGGACTGTTTACGATTTTTGCAGGGGCGATCGCGATCGGCGTTGGACGCCGCCAACCTACACTCAATCCATTTAGCTACTTAGGGCTAGCTGCGCTATCTATCGGGGCCTATGAGCTACTCATTTATCGGATGTTGCAGGCTAGCGGCGGGCAACCGGGGGATGGATTTACGTTATTAGCACTGTTGGGAATTGCGATCGCCTACGCCCACAGGCTCCTCAGCCCCTGGCTCCTGCGCTATCTCCTCATTCCCGCCGCTGCCCTTCAGCACATCGCCCATGCTCACTGGGTCATCGGCACTGGCTTTGCTTTCATTGCCACCCTCGAAGGACTCAGTCAACCTACCGGTATTATGCTCTGGACAGGAGTCGGCATTTTGCTAGTCGCCTATGCCCTAGCCACCGGGAACCAACGCCTCACGCCTCAAGTGTTCGCTGCCGATTACACCTTTTGGACAAGTTTTGGCATTGTGCAAGCGCTGCTCATCGCCTTGCATAACCGCATCGTGTGGTTCCCCGACCGCATGTTCCTCATCACCTGGGGCGGCATTGCAGCCTGCGTGGCCAGTCTCATTCTCGCTCGCATCCGCTGGAAAGCACTCGGGTGGCCACCCAAACCGTGGGATATACTCACCCTTTGGCTCCCGCTTTCTGTTCTTAGCGTCGCCATCAGCTACACCGTACCAACGCAGACGCTACTCGTGGTCGGAGCCTTCTACGCGTGGATGGGCAAAGCGCGAAATCAGGTTCGGCTCAGCTACATCAGCATCGGATTGTTGGATTGGGCTCTGGTGCGCTATTTAGATTCGCAAGGCTGGCTCACCCTACTCGCAGGCAGCATTATTATGGGCCTCTCCCTGCTCTACTTTGTAGAAATAGAGCCCAGCCTGCAGGGCACCCCAAACCGACAGCCACGGCACTGGCTGCGCATTGTCTCCAGTGGCCTCATCAGTCTTGCCGCGCTGTATCAAGCCGAAGTCTACACCCCTACACTCGTCTACGCAGCTATCACCCTTGCGCTCTGCACCGGACTAATTTTTGCCGGACTCGGCCTAAAGGTGCGCGCCTTTTTGTATGTAGGAACAACAACTTTTATGCTGCAAGTTATCAGAGTGATGTGGTTGTTTATCAGCGAAAACTCTCTCTTACTCTGGGCCGCAGGAATTGTGTTGGGGCTCTTATTTATCTGGGTTGCAGCAACGTTTGAGTCAAGAAGGACACAGGTAACTCACCGCTTAGAAGCTTGGACATCAGCCCTACAAGATTGGGACTAGCTAGATGGATACGGAACAATACGATGCAAAAAATTAAGCTTTTGTTAAGCCTGATACTGAAATATGATGCTTTTTATCTATTTTTTTCAAAAGCCTTACATCTCGTTTTTTAGGGAGGCAAAGCCTTATGTCTCAATATTTAAGGGATGCTTGATACGCTTGCGCTGCTGAGAAAACAAACGAATGAATAGGGCATTGAGCCTTCAAAGCAGCCTAAATCTGAGGGTTTTGCAGAATTCAGACAAGTGTACGATTCTACAGCACCCCCTTAGAAAAACCATATAAAACATGACGAGCGTAGTGCAACTTGCAGAAGAAGACCAGTGGCTTCTGAGCTTAGAAGATATTTTTTCATTTTACGCAAAATCTCTAAGTGAAGAGACAACACTGCCTCAGACTTACGGATTTGAGGTTGAACTATACGCTTTACAACAGCGCAAAGATTGTGCAGGGCATATCGCTAACGCCCGTCAAATTCAGTGTGTATTAAGAGATTTGCAGGCTGCTAATGATGATACGGATGGTGCCACCTACACCTTAGATCTTGCGCAGCAACTGGAGTTTGCCTCTGCCCCTCGTGACTCCATTACGGCACTCTATCGTCATGGTGTGGAAGCAGAAAGCCTATTGTGGAAAACAGCCAACCATCACGGATTAAGGCTATCAGCATTACCTGTCCATCCAAGTGCTAACTGGTCTGATCATTCTTATCTCAACTACATAAATCAAGGATTACTTTTCGATGAGCGCACGGAGCTGGTGATTCCCAGTTTTCAGCGCAGTATTCACACTGCAAAGCAGCCTTATTCTGTTTACGATCTTCTCGCAACCTGCGGCATTCACACCACATTTGCCATTCACAGCCAAGCAGCACTTGAAGAGACGCTAACCCTTATAGGTGCCGTAACACCATTGATTGCCGCAGCCAATCATGCCAGTCCGTTTTCACGTTTTGATAATACGCAAAACTCTGCACGTGAACTCTTATGGGATGCTAGCCTCACTCGCAGTGATGAGCGTTTTGGCCTACCACCAAGGCTATCAGGAGAAGTCACGTTGAATGATGTGATCGCACACATCACAAATCAACCGATGTGGTACGGCATTGATCAGCTCGGTAATCTGCACAAGCTCGATCAATCAATTACGTTCGCTGAGCTTGTCAAAAGTGGCGGGATGTATGTTGGCAATGCATTTATTGCACCTACATTAGAGCAATATATCAATCACTCGCGCACATGCTACAACAGCTACCGTGTGAAACCAACAGTTACCCCCAATGGGATGGTATGTCTTGTGGAATTTCGCATTCCTGACGGTGGAGGGATGAATAAGGCGGTGATGAATGTGGCACTTATTCATGGTCTCACTCATAGCAGCGACGCACGCGGCCAGTTCCGTAGGATCGTAGAGCGATATGGGCTACTTGAGAAACAAGCCAGCCAGCAAGAACATTACGAGCGCAATAAGATTTTGCAGCGCAATTTGTTGCATGAGGGCATTCATAAAGCCGTCTTACCTGGCACTGGGGTGCCTGCCATCAGAGTATGGAAAGATATCGTTACCCTTGCTTGCCGGGAGCTACTTGTTAAAGAAAATACGCCAGAAATGCAACAGATACTGGCCAAGCTTCAATCCACAATCTACACCAATGAAGCCAGCCAATATCGTGGAGCATTGCAACGCCTCGATATCGATCCAGAACAATTGGGTAAACCGCACTATTCAGACAAGTTAGATTTACTAACGGGTTACGCCCAGTTCGGAGAACACAATGAACTCTTACCCACCCCTGTGTTCTGCTAATAAACAGCATATGTTTTGCTAGCCAGCAGAAAATGGCCAACAACGCTATCTCAACAAGCTATCCGCAGTTACTGAGATAGTCTAAAAGCTCTCTTGAGAAAAAACGCCATTTTCTGAACTTAACAGGTGTTTCCTTGAAACAGGTGTTTCCTTGCAACAGGTGTTTCCTTTCAAACAGAGGGGAAAGCCAGCGTTAGCATTCTCGCGATCAGAACGAAGACTGGGCAGAGCAAACATGCTGTCTGATCAAACTTGAACTGCCAACTTTTCATAAATCCTCATAAATCAAGGTATTGAATCGAATGAAAAAGATAGAAACCATATTGTTCATCATTGATCCTATCCATGTTTTGGAGCCTGGGCATGATACATCACTGGGGCTGATGGAAGCCGCCATCAAAAATGGTGACCGAGTTTTTATAACAACGCCAAAGGGTTTTGTTATTGATTCCGGCAGTAGTGTTGGCAATGTCTATGCGGAAGCTCAGGAAATTACGGCCTTTGTGCCGCAGCAACACCCAACAAAGAACAAGCTGGTTTCCACACCTATTGTTCAAGATAGTGTCGTCAAAATGGTGCTTGACTGTCAGCCAGGTATTGACATAGGAAGTGACTGTATTTCGGCACCTGATGCTGTTTTACAGCGTCAAGATGATCGTGGTGACTGGTCAACACAGCAAATTGTTGCTAATTTACATCCTAGTATTTGTGTGCTCAACAAAGGTGCAGCAACGCTGAGCGCAGAAGATAAAGTTGCTGTTGTTACTGAGTTCCCGCACCTATGTCCACCGAGTATTGCCACTGCTGATGCAGAGAAGCTCATTAACTTTGGAGAGAAAATGAAAGACGAAGGTGACCAGAGACTGGTACTGAAGGCAACCCAAAGTTATGGCGGCAATGATGTAAATATTATCAACTTAGTTAGTGAAGATTGGCAGCAACAAGTTTATGCCTATGCTGAGGAGAAAGTGGCTAGTAATCGCCCTGTTATTGTGGCGCAGAAGTTTCTTCCAGATGTTAAAGACGGAGATATGCGTATTTTCTATGTCAACGGAAAACCCATTGCTGCGGTGAATCGGATGCCATCTCAGGAAGGGAAACTCGCCAATATGGCACAGGGGGGGACGGGTGTTGCTGTTTCACTAGAAGATATTTCACCCAGCACTGTAGTGGCTGCACATCAAGTCGTTGAATGGGGAAAAAAGCAGGGTATTGTGATTGTAGGTGTTGATGTAATCGGGAAAGAGACGCCATATATCACCGAGTTTAATCCAGGTTCACCCACAGGCTTGATTGAGGCTCAAGAGCAATTAGGACAAGATGTCTGTAGCGTAGCGTGGGCTGCTGTTAAAGAAGCTATTCATGAACATCAAGTAACCCACAGTAATCTGTTCTCTTTGCACTGGCAATTTCTTGCAGAACTTGTTCAGCGACCAGAGGCGTATCCTGCTAAGGCGACTTCGTTGGCACAGCGTTGGCTCGTCAATAAGGTAGGTCAGACATAATTCTCAGACATAGTTATCAGGCATAATTCTCAGGTATAACTCTCAGGAACAGTTCTCAAGCATCTAACTCGACAGGCAATCAAAACGTCAAGATAAAGCGAACCCCCATTAGCTCTATGCTTGTGGGGGTTTCTAAGCGCTACCCTTACTTCGGTGCCCGAGTCTTTCAATTATCTTTGTCTTTTCATTATCCTTTGTTGAATATAAATACTTGACCCGTTTCTTCCACGGAGCCTGAGATTTTGGTGCCATTGTTTAGGAGATTTCCTTGCAAACTCATAGGTGAGTTGAAACCATTGAGCTGTATGGCAACAGTGTTGTTTTGCACAGAGTGGCTGAGCTGCCCTTGTTGAAGAATCACAGGATTCCATTCATCGTTTACGGGGTCATAGTCAGAACCATGAATCTTCCAGTTGCCTTGGCCGTTGTTGTTAAAATTCAGCTCAAAATGTACGAGAACATCATCACCAGAATAGTTCATGGTGCCTTGCCAATTCCCCACGATTGAATGCTCGTAGGCAAAGCCGTCAATATTGGTCGGTGTTGAAGTCGGTGTTGTCATGACAGGGCGCACAGTTTCAATGGTGCGACTAGGTGTGCGACTAGGTGTGCGGCTAGGTGTCCTTCTTTGCTGCGCTGTCATTTGCTGCGCAGTAATAGGAGCCCGCGTTGAAAATTCTCTGGCAACGGCGTTAGGCGTTCCCAAGGCGATCGCAATGACGGCTGTTGCTAGGCCCAAGGAAACTGTTTTAGTGGAAATGGATTGAGTTGTCATAATCAGAGTTCCTGCAATTTAAGTAGTGGTTTAGCGTCAAGCAACGACTTGCTTTTTAACGCTTGGCTTGCGCCTGTTACTTACTTAGGAAGGAACCATTCGAAGTATGCACAGCAGGAAACTGTTTTTTCTAACGAGCGTTTTTCTAACGAGCGATCGCCAGCACCGCGTTCTGCCCGCCAAAACCAAAGCTGAAGCACAGCGTCTTTTCTATCTTTGCTGGCCCGCCCTCTCGCTCAAAGTTCAGATCAAACGCGGCTTCTTTTAACCCCACGCAAGGCCCTAGCGCTTGCTTACGCAAGCTCAGCAAACTCAGCGCCACAATTAACGCCCCTGATGCACCCAGCGTGTGCCCTGTAGCCCCCTTCGTTGCCATAATTGGCACGCCTGGTAGCCATCGCTCTATTAAGCTGGCTTCCATGCGGTCATTTTGGGCCGTGCTTGTTCCATGCACATGCACCGCGTCAATATCTTGAGGCGATAGCCCGCTTCGGCGCAAACATAGCTCCACCGCTCGCTGCCCCATAACATAGCTAGGGTCAAACGAGCTGACATGGTGACTATCATTCGTGATACCCGCTGCTAGCACCTTGCCATATATTTTTGCGCCTCGCTGCTTAGCTAAATGCACCGCCTCTAACATCATCAGCGCACCGCCTTCTCCCAGCACAAAGCCCTCTCGATTCACATCAAATGGGTAGCAGCCTGTTGTAGCGAGCGCCCCCATTTTGCGAAAACCAGCTAACGTCAAGGGCGTAATAGGCGCTTCCACAGCGCCTGCTAACACGCGATCGCACTGACCATTCCGAATCAAATCTGCCGCTTGCGCAACGGCCCACACTCCCGTCGCACAAGCGGCCATTGGAGCCAGCACTGGCCCCATCGCGCCCATTTGCTGCGCCGCGAGAAGAGCAGGTTGATGGGGCAAAGAAGGTAGCCAGTTTTGGAGAGCGTCAGCCTCATAGCCTTTTGCTTTGACTGCGATCGCCATTTGCTCCCAAGTCTTTAAATGACTCCGACTAGAACCAACCACAACCCCGCAGGTCTCTGCCTGTAGCTGAGCGCGACTGATAGCAGCATCTTGGCAAGCAGCATTGACTAACTGCTGGGTCAACGGCCCCAGTTCAATCGGATACTTTCCGGCCATGGCTAAAGGGCCAGGGGCCAAATCAGCAAATGGCTGGCGAAGCGCGATCGCGCTTTCACCAGCCATTAGTCGTTGCCAATTTGTATCAGCCGTCGGCCCCAATGCCGTCGTCAGGCTAATCCCTGTAACGACAACATCCGTCATCTACTCAGCAGCTTCAGCATCGGCTTCAGCAGCAGGCGCAGCCGTTACCAAGTTATCGCCCCCAGCCGTAATCTTCACATACTGAATCACATCCTCAACTCGAATGCTATCCACCACATCCATGCCGTCTGTCACATAGCCAAACACCGCATAGTTACCATCTAAAAAGGCAACGTCTGCCAGGGTGATATAAAACTGAGACGATGCGGTATTGACCCCAGAGCGAGCCATCGCGATCGCCCCTCGCTTATGATCCAGCACAGGTTTGGCAGACAGTCCCGCTTCTGGGAATGTCTGGCCGTACAAAGGCTCATCTGCATCCACTGGCAAAATTTCCAATGGAATAGTGCGCTCTCGGCCATTTTCTACATAGCCACCGGTACCGAGCCGGTTAATAGGAATGGAAGGATCCGTACTTTGGGGATCACCGCCTTGAGCAACGAAAGGTTCAGGAGATCGCACCACGCGGTGGAAAATCGTCCCGTCGTACACGCCCTTTTGAGCCAAATCTACAAAGTTACCCGCCGTCACAGGAGCGCTATTACCATCTAGCTCAACGGTAATCACCTTACTGCCAACCTTAATCTCCGCCGTCGCCTTGCCATTAAGGCGAGCCAACCCTGCGGTCATCTCCTCTGCGCTCGGCAGCACGGCTGCGGCCACTGGCGGCGGTGCAACCGCTTCATCAGCAATAGGCGTTTCAGCCGCTGTGCAGCTACCCAACAGCAAAGAAAACGCCATTAGAACGCCAAATGTCGCCCCATTCAAACGAGACTTAGAGCGCAGATTAAACCGCGACTTCGATTGCTTCATCCCTGATTTCATAAACGTAACTTCCCTCAGTGTATGTGGCTTATATGTCTGTAGATGCCTGCACATGCCATGCGTCAAACCCACGCGAGTCAGGGCATAGCACAAACATATCAGCATCAAAATGCAGGCATCATTTATAAAATGTGGCTTATTCTTCCACGGCACTGCCACCGATTCAATGATGCCTATCCTGCAGATTTATCCGAGAGCGATACGTTACGCAGCCATAAGGCTCTACAACCCTTCCAAAGGCACCTGTAAGAATCGAGCCAGCTCAGCGCCTTGGTTTTCCAAATCAGCAAGAGAGATTGGCTGACCCACACGCGTCAAAGGAATATCGCCCTTGCCTTTCACTTTGAGATACAAAACGCGCTTAGGGTTTAGCCCCTCCTTAATTTCTGCGCGGACGGCCAAAATATCTTTGAGGGCGTAGCGCAAGTCAATCTCACGATTTTTGCCAGGAAAACCGAATCTAAAGATCCGTGCCTCACCGGCCCCTTTATCAAACGAATTAAAACCACCGCCCACATTCCACAGAATAATTAAGCTCAAGTATGTAAACAGCAACAGGGCAACGGTGCCATAAAAGCCCATAGCAATGCCCTGCGGAATAAACACAAGCTGCGCAGGCAAATCAGAAAATGGCAGCAAATTAGTGTGCAAAAAACTAGAGAGGCCCGACAGGAAAAAGCCTGTACCGCCAATCGCAGTAACCCCTGCCCAGAAATAATTACTTGGCCGTCGTGCGCCTAAAATATCGCGCTTCAGGACAGAAGAACCAGATTTTGAAGAGGATTTGATAGGGGTGGGTGATTTAGAAGCGGTCATAGTTCAGAGAGCGTCTAAAGATATAGGAGCTAGGATTCAAACGTTTTTAGATGGTATCTGCTTAAGCCCACTGTCTGCGCATAGCAATGTTTATAGCCTGTATTAAGTAGAGGCCATATTCACACCATTGCCCTAGCGCTGCACACCACCAGCAGGCACGACCTCGAAAAAGGAAACTCCACTCTGGCAGGCACTTTCAGCGACTGCCAGCACCGCGAAAAAAGGCATCTGAGCGCCTTTGCCGTATGATTACGAAAATAATTATTAAGATATAGACGCGATCGCACAGATCAAACTATTTCTCACCCCATTTCGATATACGTCAAACAGTCAAAGGGTTTAGTCTATTTCCCTTTCTACACAAGCTATTGAATGTCATTGCCCCTCGTCTTAAATGAGAACGACATATCAGTGTTTTCCGCTTGAAAACAATCTGAGAATTTACGTGACAGATTGTAAAAATAGGAATCAGTCCTTATGATAAGTACATGCCAAAATCCTTTGGGGTAGTGATTTTTAGCTGCCCAATCATGGACTGGCCCGATATCATCCCTGAATGTTTTCAGTGGATTTATTCGTACCTTCAGTCCAATTGATGTTTGAACCCTGCTCATCTTTTTGTGTAGTGGCGGTTCAAGCGAGAAAGGACTTTATGCCATTTGAGAGGATTTGAAATGACTATTGCAATGGGACAAGCGCCCGCCCGTCGGGGACGATTTGACGTCGTTGACGACTGGCTAAAGCGCGACCGTTTTGTATTCGTAGGCTGGTCCGGTCTGCTGCTCTTCCCCTGTGCCTTCATGGCCATTGGTGGATGGATG
>JBGCGG010000065.1:0-54045 GCA_045110585.1 Phormidesmis sp.
GGATTTCCCGCCAAATCATTGTTGAAGCCCATGGTGGCACCATAGATGTGCAGTCTGAACTTGGGCAAGGCACTGAGTTTTGTATTCGATTGCCTTACTAGCGTGTAGGCCAGTAGCGTGTAGGTCAGCATTGCCACGGCAAGACTGGGCATGACAAGACTGGACAAGACAAGACTGGACATGACAAGACTGGGCATGACAAGACTGGTCACAGCATAATTTAAGTGTGCGGTAGGTCAATATTGCGTGGGTTCAATAGGGACAGGTGGATGCTTTAGACGCTGGGCCATTATTCAGACTTGCGAATAGATAGGGCTGTTAATACTGGCCTGTCAGCATGTATAAAATGCCTCAGCTGTAGATGTAAAGGTCGTTTTTTCATCTAATCTATGTCCTAGCTTCAGGGATTTCACGGATTATTCGTGTAACGTTAAATATGGCTTTGTTGCTAGCATTTGCCAAAATAGGCAATAAACGTAAGCAACTTTCTCATATCAAATCAAGTCAATTAGGGTTTGGTGTCTATTTTTTACCTTTACTCCTTCTTTTATAAAAACGACCTGAAAATTCTCATAGACAAGGGCGCTTTGAAAAGGGCGCTGTAGCCCTAAACGCAACTAGAGAACCATCACAAAAGCCAATTACATATCGCGCCAGGGTAGTGACTTTTGGTTCATTAAAATCTTGGCACTGCAAATAATGCATCATAAAAATCGCCCAGAGAATCGCCCGCAGCCCCCTTCAAATCATCGCGCTAAAGGGCGTCATCTTTTTCCTTTCTTTGCGGTACTTGTGGCGGCTGGGGCAACGGTTGGCACTTTACATTTAGTGCTTAATCTTGCGGATGCTATTGGGGGTGCGCCTGTGCCGATTGCTTCTGTAACAGGCTCTGAAGCTAGTGATGCTGTTCGTAATAATCAGCGCAGCAACACCCCCCCAGTGCGTACGCTCACAAGCACTGGCCTGAGCAGTGGGGGGCGTACGCTTTCAGCCAGCGTGACCGCGCCAGCAACCCTGCCGTTGGCGAACGTTTTGGGCAATCACGCTGCGCCTGTGGTCAGTATTGCCACTCCCCTAAGCACGGAATTACGTGCTGCTAGTGCTGCCGCCCAGGCTCCGCTGGTTATTACGGGTAGTCACGATAATACGGTTCGCATTTGGCCTGTAGGTGCAGGTGCAGGTTCAAATGCATTTTCGCCTTTGGTTCACAATAGCTATGTGAACGACTTAGCTGTGGTGAACCGTGCTAATGACAGCGCTGTGCCCTTGCGCTTGGTGACGGGTAGTGGCTCTGGTGAAATTAAGCTGTGGGATCTTGACGCTGGCGAATTGATTACGATTATTGCGGATAACTCGGGTCGCATTTTGAGCGTTGCGGCCAACGTTGACGGTAGCCTGATTGCTAGCGGGAGCGGTAACGGTACTTTAAAGGTGTGGCCGGTTGAGGCGATCGCGTCTCAGAAAAGCCAAACCAACCTGCGTGGCCGGGCGCTCAAGGCCACTGGCCCCGCGATGACTGCGCTTGCCTTTCATCCGACTAATCCTAACCTGCTGATTAGTGGCGATCGCACTGGCACCCTTCACGTGTGGGATATTGCCCGCAATCAAATTACGCTTACCTTGGCGAGTAGTCCGCCTACTAGCAATTCATCTACTAGCAGTAACGCAGCGCAAAATGTCAGTGAAATTGTGAGCCTTTCTGTGAGTCCTGACGGTCGCTACGTTGCGAGTGCTAGCAACAGCAATTTTATTCATGTCTGGGATATTGAAACTGGTCGATTAATTCAGACCCTCTCCGGCCATAGCTCAGTGGTGACAGATGTGGCCTTTAGCCCTGATGGTCAGGTACTGGCTAGCAGCAGCGAAGATCAAACAGTTAAAACGTGGAACTGGGTGGAAGGGCGCATGCACTGCACCCTGAGTGAACAGACGGGGCCTATACAGTCCATTGCTTTTACAGATGGCGGCGATACGCTAATTAGCGGTAGCGATGATGGTACCGTCAGAGCTTGGGATTTGAGTAAGGCTGGTAATAGCGCTTGTATTGGCCGGTAAGTAATGAGGCGAATGACTGTTATGAGAAGTGCGTTTTTGCTTTACTCAGAGATAGCGTTGACATAGCGTTCGGCAGATAGCTTTACCCTGTTTTTGGCATCTGTAACGACAATGGCTTTCCACCAAGCGCCATATAGCTTTTCAAAAGCGTAGGGCTTAAGGACTTCTACAATGCGCTTTACTTTATTGGCAGGCAGTGGAATTAAGTTGGGGTAGCTATACATAAAGCTCACCCAGCGTTTATCGGCTACCACTTGAATAATGTCTCCGGTCAGTAGCGTTCCGGTGCCTTGGCTGCCTGCGCTCCAATGACAAACGGTGCCGCCATCGAAGTGGCCACCGGTTCTGATGAGGGTAATGCTTGGGTTGAGGGTGAGTGTTTCCTCGTCCCAAAATACAAGGCTGGAATCGGGCCGCATCACCCATATTCGATCTGCTGCATGGAGATAGACGCTTACATTGAATGCGTGTGCCCACTCGATAGCCGCTGAGTAATAGTGGGGATGGGAAATCGCGATCGCGCTAATGCCGCCCAGTGCGTTCACAGCTTCGATGGTGTCATCATCGACCAAACTAATGCAGTCCCAAAGTACATTGCCTTCCGCTGATTGAATGAGCAGCGCCCGTTGGCCAATGCCAAATGATGGCTCGATGCCAATTCCGTAGAGCTTGTGGTCTTGTTTTTCTATACGGTTGTGATGGTCGGTTTGGAGGGCGCTGAGCGTAGTCCAGTTTTGACCCTCTGGTGAGACGTACTGCCGTTCATCTGTGCAGATGGGGCAGTGCTCGGGTGGGGTTTGGGTTTCGGCAAACTGGGTGCCGCAGGTTGTGCAAATGTAGTTGTTCATGATGCTGAGTCAGTGGCGATGGATGGTTACCGCTTGGGAGGACGGGCAGAGGGATGGACAGGCGGATAGCGATGGAATGGCCGTTAGGCGGATGGGCAGGCGAATGTCTATGGAATAGCCGCGATCGCATCAATTTCAAACAGCATTGCATCGCTAGATAAGCAAGGCACTGGAATAATGGTGCTGGCGGGCTTAATGACATCATCAGGCCACATGGCATTGCGTTCGGCTGAGATCAGCGTTTGCCGTTCGCGGTCATAGTCTACGCAGAGAATGGTGATTTTCACGATGTGATCAGGCGTTGCATCCACTGCGGCGACAGCCTTTCTGAGTTTTTCAAAGGCCCGCTTTAGCTGATGGTCAAAGCTGCCATAGTGGCCTTGCTCATCTGCGCCGCTTTGGCCTGCAATGAACACTAATTTTTGATTTTCAGGGACAACGACAAGGTTAGTGAAACCATAGTGAGAAGGGTTACCGAGTGTCGGGGGATTGATATGTTGAATGGTCATATTTTTCTATGGTAAGAGAGAATTTGTGAGAAGAGAGAACTAGTAATAAAGAGAAAACTTGTGAGGAGAAAAAACTGGTGAGGAGAGAGAATTTGTGAGGAGAAAAAACTTGTGAGAAGAGAATGCGTTAGCAGATGACGGTTATGTACCCTATGGCCGGGCTACGGTTTGGCTATGACCGGGCAGATTAATCGTGTGCGTTTGCCTGTTGACCAATCACAACGCTGGCCAGCACAACTGCGATTCCGATCATTTGAACGGGGGTAAAGGTTTCTTGCAAAAAGAGGTAGCCAATTAGCGTAGCGACCACCGGACTGAGCAAGCCTAAATACGAAGCCGCAGAAGGGCTGAGGCGATTAATGCCCCGGAACCAAAGGGCATAGGCCAGCCCCGTACCAATGAGGCCGAGGTAAATAAAACCCCAGAGGTTGGTACGCGTGACCTCTGCAAATGGGCCTTCGGTAATGAGCGCCACCGGGAGTAACATGGCCCCGCCAATGGTGAGCTGCCAAGCGGTGAATACCATGAGCGAAACGGGTGGTTTCCAGCGCTTCACTAATACGGTGCCTAGGCCCATTGCCCCGGCCCCGGCTAGAGCCGCAAGAATACCAATAGAATCTAGCTGTGCACTGGGGCCTAATACCAACAATCCTACGCCGATGAAGCCTGCGATCGCGGCGACAAAAGAAAGCTTAGAGGGCTTGCGGTTCAAAATAGCCCAGGCAAACACTGCGACTAGCAATGGCTGAATCGCTCCTGTTGTGGCCGCCACGCCACCAGGCAACCGATACGCAGCGACAAATAGCAGGGCCTGAAAAATACCAATATTTAACCCGCCCAAAATCAGCATCCGTAGCCACCAGATGCCCTGGGGAAGCTTGCGCAGGCTAATGGTGAGCAACAAACCAATGGGCAACGCTCGCATGGACGCGACTAGCAGCGGATGGCCCGGTGGCAAAAATTCGGTGGTGACAATGTAGGTAGTGCCCCAGGAAATGGGTGCTAGAGACGTCAGCAGAATGTCGCTGAGGCGCGACGCGTGGTTTTTCATATATATCTCGACTTCAAGATACTCGATATTGAGATACTAACAAAAAATATCTTGATGTTGAGATACTTAGTTTCAAGATTCCTGAATATCTCTCGATGGTAAGATTATTGCCATTAAAGTTCTGGTGGGTATGGCTTCAGCGGAAACGGACGCAGTAGATGCAATATTGGCGCAGTGGCATCGCGAACGGCCTGACTTAGATGTGTCACCGATGGGGTTGATTGGCCGCACGACTCGGTTGGCTAACCATTACCGTAAGGCGATTGGTAAAGTGTTTGCGCAGTATGGATTGAATCCTGGTGAGTTTGATGTGTTGGCAACGTTGCGGCGCTCGGGCGCGCCGTATCAGCTTTCGCCAACGGCGTTGTTTAAATCGATGATGGTGTCTTCTGGCACGATGACGAATCGGATTGATCGGTTGGAGACCGCCGGGCTGGTGGCACGAATTCCGGATGAGAGCGATCGCCGAGGCACGCTAATTAAAATGACGGATAAGGGCTTTGCGCTAATAGAAGAGACGGTAACGGCCCATGTGGAAAATGAGCACAAGATGCTGGCGAGTTTGAATGCGGATGAAAAAGAAGCACTCACTCGTTTGCTACGGAAGCTATTGCGTTCAGTTGAAGATTGAAAATTCAGAAGCTTCTGCTAAGGATTGTTCTCCAGAGGCCGTTTTTAAGAAGCTGTTTTTAAGAAGCCGTTTTTTAAGCAACTATTTTAAGAAGCTGCTGCTTAAAAAATGAAAAACCACCATCAAAAACCGCATCCTAAGACGGTTTTTGATGGTGGTTTTTAGTCTGTTGTTTTCCTGGTTTTGCTTAAAGGCTATTAAGCGCTTAGTTTTGTCCGCGTAGCCGATCTAGTAAGTCTTTCGCTTCATTGCGTGTCATCCCCAATCGGTTTTCGCTGTGCTTCCAAAACTCTTCCCACCAGTCTTCAGGCTCAGTGTGTTCGCCCACATATTCAGTAGGTCTTCCGGTGCGCCCATCGGTGACTAGGCTGCCCACATAGTCTGCGTCGTCGTAGATGCGAGAAATTTGCTCGTCAATTTCAGCGAGATCTTTTTCTGAAACAACGCCATTACTAGTGGCTTTGTAGAACTGAACCGTTACGCGGATGGGAAAGTTAGGATCGCGCTCAATGTCGAGGTCATCAATTTCTGTAAAGGGGCCTTCTACGGGGCCATGACCAATGACTGCTGCTTCTACGTTGCTGGCACGGGCTCTTTCCATGGCCATCATTGGGGCGGCGGCTAGGGCAGATGAATCAGCTGATGCCTCAAAGTTACCAAACGCTTCTTTTTGCTTAAGGGGCACCTGAATGAGCATCACCATGTTTAACCCGTCTTCTTCGCTGACTTCTACGGGGGGCAGGGTGGTGGCATTGCTTTCTGTTTCGCTTTGTTCTGCCCGAAAATCGCTGATGCGTTTGCCGGTTAGGCTGGCGCGTTCACCACTTTTGTTAAAGAATAAGCGTTGACCCCAGGTTCGACCGGCATCGAAGCCATCGCGCTGATTGTCGATGATGGTGGTACTGGTGCCTTCGCGGGTAGCGAGAATGGTGAGAACAGCAGGGTCACCAGGGTAAGACTGGTAGTTAAATAAAACAGGGTTGAATGTGGCTTCTCCGCCTTTGGGAATGGGCAGGAAAGCTGCTTGCGCGCTGACCAAAACGTGGGAGTCGCGTTCGGCTAAGAGAGAACTGCGACGGCCTTTCCAAGAGTCTGGCTCAGTGAGGTAGCTGCGCAAATCTTCGAGTACTTCGGCGAGCAGTGTGGGTTCTACGTCTTCGCCTTTTTCGTTGCCGGTGAGTACGGAGAGCTGCTGCATGGGTACATCAGCGGTGCGATCTGAGAAGTTGGGATAGCGGATGACGGGCATCAGGTGCAGGTTAGCTTCTCCGGAACGCGGGTCGCGATGTTCGACTTGAATCGTCATGTCGCTGATGTTTGGCCCTACAGATGAATTGTCGAAGCGGCCTGTATCTTCCCAAGTTACGTCCATAATTTGTAGATTCCGCGCTTCTGCAAGGCTACGCGCTTCGGGGTCGCGAATCATAGACTTGGTTCGTTCAATGACCTGGCCGTATTCACGGTAGTTAGAGATATCGGTAATCAAGGGTGCGGGTTCTATCGTGGGCGGTGTAATAGAGGGTTTGGTTTCTGGATTGGCTTCGGTAGGTGGTGTTGCTTCTGTTACTTGATCAGTCGCTTCGCCAGAGCTGGCTTCAATACCCCAGGATTGGGCTAATAACGGCGCTGTGGTGAGTTGGTTAATGCCGATGGTTCCCCCGATTAAGCCCCCTAGTAGGGTCGGTAAGATAGCGAGTTTTCTGAGGGTTTCCTTTTGGGTGCTGTGTGAGGTGTTTTTGGGGGTGGCTTTGGGAGGAGTGGCTTTTTTCATGGTCTGAGGTCTGGCCTAATAATGGCTGGTCTTGTGTTCTTAACCCTAAGTTAAGGGGTGATCGGGCTATGATTTGGCTGGTTTCAGTTTTAGCAACGGTTGGGTGCATGCAGGCTGCAAAGCATGACAGCGCGGGAAGTGACTGAACATATTAAGTGTAGGAAAGGAGCGGGCAGCAGATGCAAAAGGTGATGTTTGTGTGTAAGAAAAATTCTTCTCGGTCGCAGATGGCGGAAGGGTTTGCGAAGCGCATTGGGGCGGGCAAAATTGAGGTGGTGAGTTCTGGGCTGGAGGCGAGTTCAGTCAGATCAGAGGCGATCGCAACAATGGCCGATATTGGAATTGACATTACGGATCAAACGTCAGATGCGCTGGCCGATTTTCAAGCGGAAGACTTTGATGCGGTCATTTCTCTCTGTGGCTGTGGGGTGAGCTTGCCAGAAGCTTGGATTCAGCAAGGTTATTTTGATGATTGGGCGCTAGAAGATCCTGCAGAGCGCCCAGAGATTTTCCCAGAGATTCGCGATGAAATCAAAAAGAGAGTGACGGCTTTAGTCGATAAGTTAGCGTGAGATGACCGCGCTTTTAAGATAGGCATTTAGGGTTTTTTCTACGCTTATTTTTGTGTCAGCCTTTTAAGTGAGGCTGGTATGAACAACGCTGAGAGGTGTGTGGTGCGATCGCATCACACACCTTTTTTGCATTACATTTAAATGTGAATTTAAATATTTCAGCATTCTCTTTCACTACTACTTTCCTTTCTCTTTTCTTTCTTTCTTTCTTTCTTTTCTTGGCCGTTCTGTATATGTAACGAAAGGCAAAGTTTTCTGAGGGCTATTTAAACTGTTTTAGCTGCTCTTAATAGTTCTGGTAAGACGGTTTCAGCGATTGTAACTGTTTATACACACTGCCGTGCACAAAATCTGCACAAGCGGATTGATTAAATAACAGTGCGGGTTTGAAATGCTTTCAGTCCTTAGTGTTTGAGGTATTTAGATTGTTTGTTGATTTGCAACCCTGAAAGCTGAAAGAAAGTCGTTTTCCGCGATTTTTCACGCTGATGAAGAGGGTGAATATACCGACTGCGACCATACCGATTATTGAGCAAGCGCTGAGTCAGCACCCATGATTGCTTAACCGTTACTTCTTGCCACCTGAAACAACCGTTGAGCGATTGCTAAGAAAATTTATTAGGAGATTGATTCGATGTTGGATGTCTTTACTAAGGTTGTTGCCCAGTCTGATAGGCAGGGGCAGCTAGTTAGCAATGGTCAAATTGATGCCCTGCTAGCCACTGTGAAAGAGGGTGCCAAGCGGACTGATGTCGTCAATCGTATTAGCAGCAATTCTTCTGCGATTGTGACTAATGCGGCGCGGGCTTTATTTGCAGAACAGCCTCAGCTTGTGGCACCGGGTGGTAATGCGTATACGAATCGTCGGGTTTCTGCCTGCCTGCGCGATATGGATATTGTTTTGCGCTATGTCACTTATGCGATGTTTTTGGGTGATGCCAGCGTGCTAGATGACCGCTGCTTGAATGGTTTGCGTGAAACATATGTGGCATTGGGGGTGCCGGGTGCTTCTGTGGCCAACAGTATTTCCAAAATGAAGGACGCCGCGATCGCCCTTGCGAATGACCGCTCTAATATCACTCAGGGAGATTGTAGTTCTTTGATCTCTGAGCTATCTGGCTATTTTGATCGTGCTGCTGCCGCTGTGAGCTAAGCGCTGTTGCAACAATAGGGCGTGAGTATATGCTTTTCAGCGCGCACGCTATTCAGAACACAAGTCATTCAGAATACAAGTCATTCAAAACATTAGACCAACACGAAGCAACATTTAGGGAGAGATTATTCCAATGAAAACGCAATTAACTGAAGCGGTTGTCGCTGCTGATTCTCAAGGTCGCTACCTAGGCAATACCGAGCTACAAGTCGCCTTTGGTCGTCTGCGCTTAGCGGAGGCTGATTTGGAAGCTGCTAAAGTACTGGGTGCCAAAGCTGACCAGCTAGCTAGCGGTGCAGCTAATGCTGTTTATCAAAAGTTCCCTTATACGACACAACTACAGGGCAACAACTACGCCTCTGATGAGACGGGCAAGGCCAAGTGTTTAAGAGATATTGGCTATTACGTGCGCATGGTGCAGTACTGCCTCATTGCGGGTGGCACAGGGCCTGCTGATGAATTTCTGTTGGCTGGTTTGGCTGAAATGCACAGTAGCTTTGAGCTGGTGCCTGGCTGGTATGTGGAAGCGCTTAAGTACATTAAAGCGAATCATGGTTTGTCAGGAGATCCGGCACTTGAGACTAACTCCTACCTTGACTACATTATCAACGCACTGAGCTAACTAGGTGCAAAAAGTGTTGACTCACCCTGTCACTACGTGCCATTTCTCTGGAGAGGTGACCGATGGGATGGGGTGAGGCAACCATGTGGGTTCATTAGTCAACGGCTCATGGCTATGCGGATACGGAAGCCGAGGGCAAACGTGAGCAAGAAAACCGTTTTTGAGGCGATCGCTATCTAGGTAAGCGTCATTGCTCGGTTAATTGCTAGCTGTAAAAAAACTGTTGATTTAAAAAGTTGTTGCTTGAATAATTGCGTTAGGAGAGGGAAACATGGCTGGCTTACAGGAAGCGGGAAGGTTTGGAATTCGTCCTTTTGAGGAGTCTGAACGCGTTGAATTGCGTCCTAATTGGACTCAAGAGGATGCTCAGTCTGTAATTTTAGCGGCCTATCGGCAGATATTGGGCAATGACTATTTGATGGCGTCTGAACGGCTGGTGACGCAAGAATCACTGTTTGTTCAAGGTGTGATTTCTGTTAGATCGTTTATTCGAGCGATCGCGCTTTCAGAGCTATATCGTGAGAAGTTTTTATATCCTAATTTTCATGTGCGTTTTATTGAACTCAACTTTAAGCATTTTTTAGGTCGTGCACCTTACGATCAAACAGAGATCTCCACTCATTTAGATCTGTTTATTGCTCAGGGATATGAGGCTGAGATTGATTCCTATCTGGGGTCAGCAGAATATGATGAAAGTTTTGGCGATAATATCGTCCCCTGCTATCGAGATTTTCAGGTGGATCATCCTGGTCAACGTGCGGTGGGCTTTAGTCGTTTGCTTCAGCTCTATCGCGGCTATGCAAATAGCGATCGCGCTCAGGGGCAAAAGCAGCCTCGGCTCACTTGGGATGTGGCTAGAAACTTAACTAGGCCCATTGCAGCGGCCTCGCCGGGGTCTATCTCAGGTGCTTTAGGGGGTACGCGCGGAGATATGTTCCGGCTGCGCATTGTTGGCTCTGCGGCAAATAGCACGGCGAATAGTGCTGCTATTCGGCAGGCAACTACTGAGCTTCTGGTGCCTTATAACCAGCTAACAACAAAGCTGAAACAGTTGAGTCGAGCTGGCAAGCGCGTGGTGAGTGTGACGGCTGTCTAGGTCAGTCACTATTGCCTCACGGTTTATTGCCTCACGGTTTATTGCCTCATCCTGTGACGAAAGTATTGATAAGGAGAATTTTTAGGTGGCTATTACAACAGCAGCCTCTCGACTAGGAACGTCGGCGTTTAGTGATTCTGCGCCGTTAGAGCTACGGCCTCAGGCTAGCCAAGGCGAGATTGAAGCGGTGATTCTTGCCGTTTATAAGCAGGTGTTAGGAAATCCACATCTCTTGGCCTCTGAGCGGTTAGTGATTGCAGAGTCTTTGCTGCGTGATCGCAAAATTACGGTTCAAGCCTTTGTTCGTCAAGTAGCTAAGTCAGAACTGTACAAAGAGAAATTTTTTCACAACAGTTTTCAAAGCCGTACGATTGAGCTGAATTATAAGCACTTATTAGGGCGCGCCCCCTACGCTCAATCAGAAATTAATACACACCTGAATTTGTATGAATCGGAGGGGTTTGAGGCGGATATTGATTCCTACATTGACTCACCGGAGTACCAAACGAACTTTGGCGAAAATATTGTTCCTTATTTCCTTGATTTGGTGACCACTGGGGTCGGTCAGCGCTCGGTTGGCTTTCCGCGTTTGCTTCAGCTCTATCGTGGCTATGCCAGTAGCGATCGCGCCCAAATTATTGGCAAAGCCCCTCGATTGGTGAATGATTTAGCTCGCAATACGGCCTCTGCGGTAGTGCCCACATCTGGAAATGGGTTTGCTTACCAAGGTGCGGCTAAAGGCGATGCGTTGTTTAGCTCTTTTGGTGGTTCAAAAGCCTTTGGCTCTGGCCGTTTGTTCCGGGTGGAAGTCGCTGCTATCAGTAGGCAGGGATATCCCAAGGTTCGCCGGGTTAATAAAGCCGTCATTATTCCTTATGAGGAACTGAACGCTCATATGCAAAGAGTGCAGCGTCAAGGCGGAAAAATTGCTAGCATTACGCCGCTTTAATGTTTTGATTCGATGTCTTGAACCGATGTCTTGAACTGATGTCTTGAACTGATGTTTTAACCTGATGTCTTGAACTAATGTCTCGATCTAATGTCTATCGAGTTGTAAATACCTGAATACATAAAGATATTTGCGATGTCAGGTTTAAATCTCTCCAGTTACCGTGCAGTCAAATTGAAGTGTTGTTAAATGTAGGATTTGTACAAACGTGAGTATTCCTTTATTAGCTTATTCTCCCTCCTGTCCTAATCAGCGCGTAGATGCCCTGGGCGCTCGGGATGATGAAACAGTCATTTATTCTGCCGATGATCAATTCTCTTCAACAGGGATGGAGAATTTGATTAACGCGGCCTATCGACAAATCTTCTTTTGCGCATTTAAGTGGGACCGTGAAACGGTGCTGGAATCCCAATTGCGAATTCGGCAAATTACCGTTCGTGACTTTATCCGAGGGCTATTGCTTTCGAATACATTTATCGATAGCTTCTACCATAAAAACAGTAACTATCGATTTGTTGAACACTGTGTTGAAAAAGTGCTGGGACGCCGCGTTTATAGCGAACGAGAGAAAATCGCTTGGTCTGCAATTGTGATGACTAAGGGCGTTAAAGGTTTTGTCGATGACTTGCTCAATAGTGATGAGTACATCGAAAACTTTGGCGAGAATACGGTGCCTTTTCACCGCAGGCGGATATTGCCCAGTCGTGAAGTGGGCGAAATTCCGTTCAATATCACTTCACCCCGTTATGATGCCTATCACCGTTCTCAGCTAGGATTTCCTCAATTTATTTGGAAAGAAGCGGTTCGCAGCTTCAAACCCTACGAGCAGCAGGCAAAAAATGGCGATCCTATCTTGTTTACAGATATGGCGAAGCGTATTAATCCTAGAGGTTCTGCTGCGACGCCGACTAAGCTTGATAAGCTCGATTTTGAGAAGGCTGTTCCTTATCGTCGCCGTTAATTGGTTGATGGATTTAGAGGCTTAACCTAGGATTGTCGCAATATTACGGCTGGTCATATAAGGGCGTCTACCTTGCGACATTAGCAAAACAGCACAGTGGAGAAGCTCCGGAAGAGCCCTTTTTCACTGTGCTGTTTGCTGTTTGGTTAAAGGATGCGTTCTATTGGCTATGAGATCATGGCCGTTATCTGAAAAGCCTGATCTGAAAAGCTTGATCTGCAAGGCTAAGTGGTCACGGGATGGACTGCGCATGACATGGGTTTATAAATTTCTAGCAGTGCGCGATGGGCGATCGCCCAATCATATTTTTGCTCAACCTGCTGTCGCCCTTGCTCAGAAAGTAGCCGTCTTAGCTCTGCATCTGTTCTCAGCCGCAGCATTCCATCCTTAATGGCCTTAGCCGAACCTGGACGCACGGCTAAAAAGTGTTTTTCACACTCTCCTAAATCAGTCACCACAGGCAACTCTGTGGTAATCACAGGTGTGCCTGATGCCATACCTTCAATGACCTTGAGCGGACAGCACCCCTGCACCAAATTCCGATCATTTGCCTTTAGTGGCGCAACAATTACATCTGCTTGGTGCATAAGCTCTACTAGCTCTCGTTGAGGCCGCGCCGGTAATATATCAACAAAGTCAGTTACTTTTAATTTTTGAA
Source organism: Phormidesmis sp. (assembly GCA_045110585.1). Classification (GTDB taxonomy): domain Bacteria; phylum Cyanobacteriota; class Cyanobacteriia; order Phormidesmidales; family Phormidesmidaceae; genus Phormidesmis. The sequence continues at coordinate 12,877 of JBGCGG010000065.1, forward strand.
TGAGCTTTTCTAGCTTGGCAATTTGCTTGCCTTTTGCCGGGCCAACAATCGTTAGCTTGGCCTCAAAATCGCGGCGATACAGCGACAACGCATCGATAGCTAAATCCACACCTTGCCAAGCAGACAGCGTTCCGAAGTACAGCATGTGCATGGCTTCTAGCGGCGTTTCTACTTTCGGTGCTTGATAGGTAAACACCGATAAGTCAACGCCATTTGGAATGACTTGAATGCGCTCTGAAGAAACGCCACGCTGCATCAGATGCGCCTTGGTGACGTAGCTGGGCGTCACAATTTTATCGGCAGCAGCTAAGCACAGCCTCTCTTGGGTGAGCAATTTGTTCATTAGCTCCAAATCTTCGGCCACTTTGGGATAGCGATACTTCAGCTCAATAGAAGGTAGTCCATTCACCTCGAAGATAAGCCGATTACAAAACTGTTGTTTCTGCCGGGCGATGATCATGCCTTCAAAGATGGATCTCACCTGAATGACATCAAAGCGTTTGCCCTGTAGCCAAGTTTGCAGGTGCCGACGAAAGTGAATGATTCGATCTATCAGCGTTTTGCCGACGGCGGGCAGGACGGTGTGATTGACTCCAGGCCAGTTAGCAGTGGGCGCATTAGTCGCTGCGGCGACGGTGACCAACTCTATGGGAATGTGTGGCGTTGGGTTGGCTTGGGCAAGTGATCGCACAAAAGATTCGATATGCACTGCTGCGCCCTTGTGAGAGGGCACCACGTCAAAAGAGAGGTAGGCGATTGGCAGCGTCATGGGTGAGTAGGCTCATATCAAAATCTATTGAAGTATGCCTTAGTACTGTGCACGTTCAGAAGACGGTAAATGTCCGTATGTCCATGCAGGGCTTGCCCACAACTTCCGTAATATCTAGGTATCCTTTCATCAATGAATTTTGATATATATTTTAAGGCGTGTGGCGAAAACTAGGTGCTGTGGACGTTTAGTGTAAAAAGGAGGTGGCTGGTGGCGTTTAATCTAAAATCGTTTGGCAAAACGCTGGTGTATAAAGGATCTCCTTCTGCGATTCAACTGCAGGCCAACTTTAAGCAGATTGCTGAGCAAGATAAGCAGGCCGAAAAGAAACGAAGTCGCTACCTAATCGCTGCCTGCATTTTTGGGTTCGGCGCATTTTTCACGATCATTTGGGCGAGTTCATCCTTTGGCTTAACCTTGGCCTCCATTTTTGCAGCGGTTGCTGTGATTACCCTGATCTTAGGCATCCGTTGGGGCCGGCTCGATATCCCTGATTTGCGCTATAAGCTACCTACGCGGCTGGTGGACATGTTGGGCCGCGACATGGTCAAGGGCGCTGCGTTTGATGTCCGTGTCGATTTTTCTAACCCTACTCATAAAAAGAAACAAACAGCGAAAGCACCATGGCCTGGTAGGCGCGGCTGGACACAAAGAACTTTTGAAGATCCTTGGCTGCAATTGTCTGGACAGTTTTTAGACAATACGTTGTTTGTGCTGATGCTCACAGATCTAACGGTTGTGCGCTCTGGCTCAAAGCGGAGTAGAAGCGGTAAAACGAAATACAAAAAGAAGACTAAGCCAAAGGGCATGGAAGCAAAGCTGTTGCTGAAGTTTCCTCGCAAACGATATGGCGCAGTGACTGCCCTACAGTCTGATTTGGAGGGGGCGGTCAATTTGCCGCAAAGTGTGATGCTCAAAAAGATAAAAGTCAATGATCATCAGCTTCTGATTAAGGCCAAAGTTTCTCCTTATGGACTAGATGAAGACGGTTTGTATCAGCTATTTACGCAGATGCTGTTGAGTGCTTACCAGGTTTTAAATCTCTCCAAAGAACTTTCAAAATCATCTATATAATTTTATGTCTCGCTATTACAAACTAACGCTTAAGGCTTGCTCACTGCTGACTATCTCGCTCATTGTTTTTGGCTGTAGCAGCGCTGCTGAAAAAGATATTTCTACGTCATCGGGTACAGCCTCTGGTACCTCATCTGAGACTTCTGAAGTCAGTCAGTCGGCGGTTGAGAAAATTAAATTTAAGCAGGCAGATGGGGCTGAAAAGTACTCGCTAAAATTTAAGTCTGACGGCGCTAAGTTTGTTGATGCCAATGACAATGAGCTAGCGCGATTAAAAGTAGACGATAGCCAGAAGGTGAAGATCAAAGCCCCTGATGAAACAGTGCTGGGGTATGTGGTTACGCAAGATGGCTATTGGAAATTAGAAAATGCAGAACAAAGCGAGGAGCTATATGTTTTGCGTTTGCAAGATGATGGTGATTTGAAATTAGAAGATGGCGCAGACCAACCGATTTATCGCATTAAGAAGCGTGACTATGGGTACGAAATTGAGTCACCTGAAAAGGAATCGCTGTATAAGGTAAAGGTTAAAAAAGGGAAAACGTCTTTACGAGATGCGAGTGAAGAGACCGTGATATCTACAAAGTCCCCGATGATCCCGGCGGCGATGACGCCGTTTGGTTTTGATGTGTTAACGCCGCCTCAGCAGGCAGCGCTGGCGTATGCGGTGAATAGTTCAGGCGTGAATTAGGGAGGGGCAGATGCGGGTTCAGCTTACTTGGACAGATCCTAATACGCAGCAGGTGCGATCGCCCACATTAGAAACGCCCATCGCATTTGGTCGTGAGTTTGGTGATATGCCAAGCGCCATGAAGAACAAAGCTGTGCGGCGAATGGTGCTGGCAAACGAACAGGTCGCCCCTTTTCACGCCATTATGGCGGAGGCAAAAGGCGGGCTGGCGATTATGAATCGTGAGGACGATCATCAAACGCTGGTGAATGGCACGGTGGCGGGCATGCAGCGGGTGAACGAAGGCGATCGCATCACCATTGGCCCCTTTGAAATTACCGTTGCTATTCTGGCTAGCCCAACGACGGCTCACCATGTAGATCCCTTCGCAGGCATGGCACCTGTGGCTGACCCGTCTGTGAGTAATGTGAGTCAGCCTCCCGCTGCATCTCCTGCTGCCCCCCCTGCTACCCCTGCTGTAGGCCGTGGAATAGGTGGCGGAATGGCCAGCGGAATGGCCGGTGGAATGGCCGGTGGAATAGGTGGTGGAATGGCTATGGGGCTAGCGGCAGGCTCTACAGGGAGTGCTAACCTTGCTTCTCAATCCGGTTTGGAAAACCGTGAGGGCGCGGCAAATTTCTTTGGCCCAGACGGTACTTGCACCCACAAGGTCGGCTTTTTGTTCAAGCGCCGCTGCGGACGAACCACGACGCAAGGCTGCCCAGATTGCCAGAACGGTCAGATTGATCCCAATCGAGATCGATACCGTCATGATTATGATTATTACCCTGGCTATGGCCGCTATGGCCGAGGCTATTGGGGCCACGATTATTATTATCACCGTCACCACTACCATTACGATCCCCACAGCCGCGATGTGGATTTTAATGAATCTGATGCGGCCAGCTTTGCAGAAGAAGGCGATCGCGATTACGAAATGGACTTAGATGCCAGCTAACGCCTGGTTCATTTATGCATTGGGCGGTGGTTGGGGCCATCTGAATCGGGCCTTGGCCTTGGCTCAAGTTGCCGTCCGGCACCGTCCGGTTCATTTACTCGTGAATAGCCCTTACGCTAAAAAATTGGTGCCCGCGCTGCAGCCCAACAGCCAAACCGACGAACACAAGCAATCTCTAACCCTACATATTCTCCCTAAAACAGAGCTGCCTACCTTAGATGCCATAGCTGCTGCTAAGCGTACTATCCAATCAAAACTAGAAGAGATTGACTACAGCTGTTTGATTGTTGATACTTTTCCTCGTGGATTAATTGGAGAGCTGATAAGGCTGATTCCTCAAAAGCAAGAGACTTGTCGTGTGTTAGTGCATCGAGATTTAGATCCTTACTACGTTAAAGATAAGGATTTAGACTCTTTTGTCAGCAATTATTATGACGGCATTTTGATTCCGGGTGAGTCAAACGTGCCATTTATTCACTTGTCCCAAGCTCAAGTAACTGCGCCTTGGCTGAGCCGCAGCCCAACAGATTTAATTTCTCAGCCGTTACCTCAGTGGCATTTCTCTGCCCAAAAGCCACTGGTCGTTGTTTGCGCAGCTGGTCAGCCCGACGAATTGAATATTTTTGGTCACCTTACGTACCAACTATCTGCGGCTTTCCCCCATGCCACTGTGCGATGTTTGGCCGCGACGTGTCCTACCACTTGCCCTGCCGCGCTTTGGCTTTTTCATTGGCCGGGTATGGATGTGTTGCAGTTTGCTGATGTAGTGGTAGGTAGCGGTGGCTATAACTTGGTGCATGAATGCGAAGCGCTCCACATTCCTTTGGTTGCGTTTGCATTTCCTCGCCGGTATGACCGACAGGAGAGACGAATTCGACAGTATGGTGGCTGTTTGGTCACAGATGCAGAAGGTGCGATCGCTGCTGTGCGACCTTTGGTAACAGCTAGAAGAGAACGGCCAAAAACTCACTATGAGACAAAAACTTACTATGAGACAAAAACTCACTATGAGAATGGAGTATCGGCTGCGATCGCTCACATTGAAGCCTGGTGCAAAGCCTCTCGAAGCTGGAATTAATACTAGGAATCAGACTAAACAGCAAATGCAGTGATACCATTTGCCCTGAGTATTTAGCTTGTCCTGAGCATTTAGCGCCCCACTTCTATGCCTGATTCTGCCAACGTTCCTGCTTCGTCACCGCCTTCTGGCCATGCTGCTACGAACTCATATTCAGACGTAAATAAAAAAACAGCTTGGCGACAGTTTAAACGCGATCGAATGGCTATGCTGGGGTCATTAGTTCTTCTCCTATTTATCGGAAGCGTCACTTTCGGCCCTTTGCTCTACACCGCCGACTACAGCACCATTGACTATAGCCAAGCTAATCGCCTGCCCAGCCTTCAACATCTTTTTGGCACCAATGATCGCGGGCAAGATCAGCTTGCCAGAATGCTCTGGGGCGGCCGAGTCAGCATTGCCGTTGGTATCACTGCTATGCTGGTATCCATCTCACTCGGTACCTTGATTGGTACCATTTCAGGTTTTTGTGGCGGCTTTATAGACAATGTGCTTATGCGCCTCACAGATTTGTTCTTGTCCTTGCCGCAGCTACCGCTGCTATTGCTGATTATTTACTTGTTTCGAGATACGATGCGCGGTGTTGCTGGGCCAGAACTCGGCATTTTTCTCTTGATTATTCTCGTCATTGGCGGACTCACTTGGATGAGCACGGCGCGACTTGTCAGGGCCGGATTTTTAGCGACTAAAGAAAAAGCGTTTGTTCAGGCTGCTGAATCACTGGGCGCAAGTTCCATTCGCATTGTATGGCGGCACATTTTACCTAACGTAATTGGCCCGGTCATTGTGGCCGCGACTCTGGGTGTCGGAAACGCCATCATTACCGAATCGACACTTAGCTTCTTGGGCATTGGTTTTCCACCCGACGTTCCTACTTGGGGCCGAATGCTATTCGATGCTCAAAACTACATTCAAAGCGCACCTCATTTGGTCATTTTTCCAGGCTTAGCAATCTTTTTGACCGTGCTAAGTGTGAACTATGTTGGCGACGGCCTCCGTGATGCTTTAGATGTCCGCTCTAGCTGAATTTACCTGTGCTGAAAAAGACTGCCTATAACAAGCTGCTCATAAAAACTGCCTATAAAAACCGCCCATAAAAAACTAGAGCCATCATGACTGGTGGCTCTAGCTGTGACGAAAAGAATGTGACTGACCTAAACAATTAATCTAAATTACTGCCCTAAAATGGTTGTGCTTTGTTCATACAGTTCAAAGAAAACACTGCAGTCGCCGCCACCACTACAAATGGTGTAGGTTGCGCCCAAATCATCGGCAAGTTGACGAACGCTATCTTGATTAAATCCGGCTGCGGCTGCGCGTTGAGAACTGTCATCAGCTACGTTTGTTCCAGTAATATCAGAGGTGTTAGGGCCAGTAATATCAGAGACATTAGGGCCGGTAATATCGGAAACATTACTTTGTGCTAAGGCCGGTGTGGCCAGAGCCGTTACCGTTATGGCAGCGAGTGCGTGACTGGCAAAACGAAATACTGTCATGAGAGAAAAATCCTTTGCTGTATATGAGGGCTAGAGCAGCAATAATAGATAAAGCTGAGATGCACCCAGTCTGTGCCAGATTTTAAAGACTAGTAACTAATCTTTAATCTCCAAAGTCCGGCAAGTCAGGGCTGATAGAAAATGGTTTCAAGAGGTCACTTTAAAAGAGGTCGTTCAGTGAGAAGCCGATACCTAAAACAAAGCGAGGATCGCCATCCCCTTCTCCTGCAAGATCACGTAGTGCAGGTGTGAAGACAATTGGCACATTGCGAAAAGGTGCTACAGAAACCCCTACCGCTAAATCCTGACCTGTCCATTCGGTGATGAGATTTGTAGAAGGGACGACTTGCAGTGCGGCGCTACCAAAAACACCCACTCCAAATTCACCATTCACAATTTGATCGACTGAACGGAAGCGACCCGTGCCTGCTCCACCGGTCAGGATAAGACGACTAAATGGCTGATTGTAGTCTTCTCTAAGCGAAACAATGTGAGAAACGCTGCCGTAATACGTATTTTCAAAATCATTGAATTCGACAACGCCATTTCCACTTGCACCGTTCTCAGGGAGACGGCCAAAGTTAATGATGCCATCACCACCAACTGCTGCTGCCCAGTTGTTGCCAAAGCGTTTGTGTACTTTGACATTGATGCCGCCGCTAAGCGGATCTCGGCTACCTCCGAAGCTAGCTGCAACATAGGAGAGCTGCACGCCTATACTGCGACGGGCATCTCCTAAGCCGAACCCAATACCTACAGCACCATCTTGACTGCCGCCGCCGAAAGGTGTTCCAGGATTAGCGCCGCCGCTAAATCTTGTTCTGGACTGATAGCCAACACCTGCAAATATCTGCCCTTTATCTGCGCCATAACCAGTAGGGTTTGAAATAGAAATGCTAGGATATGCCCGTCGCGGGCTGGCGGTAGGTGTTGGGAGTTCCAGATCTCTTAGATCTTGCTGAATCTGGAGAATTTGTGCTGGTGAAGGGAGAGACTGTGCTAGCGTCTCTCCTTCTGATGCAGTCCTTCCGGAGGTTCTTAGCGCTTCTATGGTTGAATAATTGCCAACAGGCAATAGATCTAATAATGCAGCGCTATTAGAAGCAGGCTGAGCCTTTGGCTGAGTGACAAGAGGGCCCGTAGGCGCAGCACTGTCTTTCAATAATTCAGCAGCTTTAGCAATCGGTGATAGTATTGCGGCTGCACATAAAAGAGCGCTGGATAAGGTGATAAATTTCATGCGCATGGACGAAACGCTTCCCTTGACATAAGTGTATTAACTAAGAATGTTTGAATGCATGTCAGATTTCGTCTTCTGCTTTGGGGCGGTAACAGAAGTGCTCAAATCATCGGAATCTTGCAATTCAGTAAAAGCACTGACTTATTTCAACGTTGATGCATCAAAGGTAGAAAAAATAGTCAGATACACGCAACCTTTGAAATATTCCCGTACAATTTCTTAGTAAATCTATGAAGCTTTATGGGTGGATATAAAAATCCGTAGAAATACTGAAGCCCTTGACTTGGACAAAGTTACGGTTGACATTCTCTTGTAGAAGAGAGTAATTATTTGCACTTTGAAAAGTGCTTGTGCATGAGGGTTTAGTCAGTCAGCTCTTGGCCTCTATTGTTCTGGCAGGTTAATTTGCTTCTATCAACTTATTTCGATATTTATGGCTTTGCTTTGGGTAGTTTATTCATAGGCTTAAAATCAAGTTATTTTTATATTTGATTAAGGTCGATTGCAGCTGAGTTGTTGTGCAGGCATGTCTAAAAGATCAGTGATTTCAAGGGTAAAAGAAAGTTGATCTCTCTCTTTATTCTTGCCGATAATAATCTGTTGTATCTGTAGGTATAAGTCAGTTAGGAAAATATCTAAAGCAGTTCAGGAAAGATAATGGTGAAAGTAAAAACGAAATGGCGGCGGATGTTGCCGGTAAGGCTGCAACTTGCCCTTGTTGTGAGTGCAACAGAGCTGGTTCTGGTGAGTGCTGTAGGCCATCAAGCCCTTGCGGCCGAACCTGTATTGCCTACATTTTCTGTGCCAACAGCTGCAGCTACAGTGGCATCAAGCGCTTTAAGTGATGAGTATCCATTGGGTGCTGGCGATGCCGTTGCAATAGATATTTTCAACGTGCCGGAGTATAGCGGTAGTCAGCAAGTGACTGCGGATGGTTCTTTGAATTTGCCAGTGGTTGGGCTGGTGAGTGTTTCGGGGCTGACATTGCGTGAGGCCGGAGAGGTCATTTCTCGTGCCTATTCCTCTGAGTTACGCTACCCGGAGGTTACGGTCGTTTTAGAGACGCCTAGACCTTTAAGAGTTGCGATCGCAGGAGAAGTTGCTCAGCCGGGTCTCTATACTCTCTCTCCTGAAAACGGCGCTCAATTTCCCACGGTTGCCCAAGCGCTGCAGGCGGCGGGCGGCGTGACCCAAGCGGCTAATCTTAGGCAGGTTCAACTCCGGCGTACTAAAGGTGTTTCTCAGGCAGCCCAAACAGTAAGTTTAGATTTGTGGGCGCTGTTGAATAATGGTGATGTGCGCCAAGACGTTGCGCTGCGTGACGGGGATGCCATTGTTATTGGTGAGACTAGTACGGTAGACATTGCCGAGACCGGTCGATTGTCGGCGTCTAATCTTGCTGCCAATATACAGCAAGAGATGGTGGTAGCCGTTGTCGGTGAAGTTGCCCGTCCGGGGGCTTACGAATTTGGCGGGGAAGCTCAAACAGGCGGAAGAACAACTGTGACTCAGGTTGTTCAAACAGCAGGCGGAATTAAGCCTTCTGCTGATATTAGAAATATTCAGGTGCGCAGGCAAACGCGTAGTGGTAACGAACAAGTTATTGATTTAGACTTTTGGCAGTTGCTACAAGACGGTGACATTAGTCAGGATTTGGTTCTGCAGCAGGGCGATACAGTGATTGTGCCTATGACGACTGAAGCTACTCCCAGTGAAGTGGCTCAGCTAACGGCTGCTAATTTTTCTCCTGATGAGGTTACTGTCAATGTAGTAGGTGAAGTGGAACGGCCTGGTGTGCTTGAAGTTGCACCGGATACTACTTTAAACCAGGCCATATTAGCAGCAGGTGGCTTTAACCGCAGGGCTACTGAAACGGTGGAGCTAATACGGCTTAACCCTAACGGTAGCGTAACGCAACGGGAAGTGGAAGTTAGCCTTGAAACGGGAATTGATCCTGAAGGGAATCCCTTGATACTCAATAACGATGTGATTGTGGTAGGTAGAAATGGACGCGCTCGCTTTAATGATGCGGTTGACTCTACGCTGAGTCCATTCACGCCTTTGCTGGCTCCTTTGGGCTTGTTGTTTAATTTGTTTTAGGTGCTTTTCCCATACCGTTTATGTCAAGCGGTTTTCAACATATTTTTGACTTTTTTCTTTAAAATTATCGTGCGATCGCATGGATGCCTCTCAATCTCCTTCTTCATTTCCGCTGTTTAATAAGGGTGCTTCGACTGCCTCCCCTGCTGGCCCTTCTAATGGCTCTTCTGCAGGGCCAATGGCGATTTCTCCTCTCGAAACACATTCATTATTAGATGCTTGGCAACTGCAAGCTCAACAAGAGGAAGATGATGATCTACGGAACTTACTTTCTGTGGTGCGGCGTCGCGCTTGGGTGATTGCTGGCGTTGCGGCGATCGGTATGGTTATTACTACTGTGAAGGCGCTGCGACAACCTGAAATTTATCAGGGGCAGTTTCGCGTGCTGGTAGAGCCTGTGAATGCAGACGAAGACTTTTCAGAACTTACTTCAGTGCTGGGAGAGCAAAGTTTGGGTAGAGGTTCTGGTCTGGATTATGCAACACAGGTGCAAGTACTTCGGAGTCCAGAACTCATAGAGCCTTTAGCAGAGCAGCTAAATCAAACCTACCCTGACATAAGCTATTTGTCGCTGCTGGAAAATTTAAATATTTCTCGATTGGGAGACACTAAAATTTTGCAGGTGAGCTACACCGGAACCGATCCGGTTCAGATCCAGATGGTGCTAGATCAGCTTTCTAAGAGCTACCTCAAATATTCTTTAGATGAACGACAAACTAATCTGAGGCAGGGGATTAACTTTGTTGAAAATCAGCTACCTGATTTGCAATCTCAAGTCACTCTAATTCAAGATCGTTTAGAGTCATTTCGTAAGCAATATAATTTTATTACACCTGATATTCAAGCAGATCAGATCTCTTCTCAAGCTAGCAGTATTGCGGAGCGGCGCTTATCAGTTAATCAATCGCTATCGGAAGCCACACAAAAATTAGAGAATTTACAACAGCAAAGTGGTGGTTTAGCCTCTTTAGCGGATGCGCCTATTTATCAGCAGTTGCTAAGTGAGCTGCGCTCTGTAGAAACCACCATCGCAGAAGAGCTGACTCGCTTTCAGCCAGATAGCTTAGCGATTAGAGTGCTGGAAGAAAGAATAGACAATATTGTGCCACTTCTAGAGCAAGAAGCGGCAAGAGTATTGGATACTGAACAGGCGATCGCTGCTAATGATCTTCAGTCTATGCAGGTGCAAAGCGAAATCCTTGCTAATGCCGAAGCCAATGTAAGCACTGGCGCTGAACAATTACCCTCTCTTATGCGTCAATATGCTGACTTAGAACGCGAACTAGCAGTCGCAACAGAATCACTCACTCGCTTTAAAATCACTCGTGAGACCCTTGAGATAGAAGCTGCTCAAACAGAAATTCCTTGGCAGCTGATTGAAGTGCCTGTGCAGCCTACTAATCCCATTTCCCCTAATCTTCCTCGCAGCATACTCCTCGGTGCAGTTGCTAGTTTGCTGCTAGGGGTAGGTGCTGCCCTCATGCTAGAGAAATTAGATAATGTGTATCATACGGTAGATGACTTAAAGAGCGGAACAAAGCTGCCTCTGTTAGGAACTTTACCCTTCAATCGTGAACTGAAAGATAGCCGCAGCACTGAAAAAGTAAGTCTTATAAATGCTGTAGATGCACTTCTGAAAAGGGGCAACAGTGGCAAACTGTCTTCTGTTTATGGCTACGGTGGTGATAGTGAGTCCAGCTTTTTAGAGGCTTTACGTGTACTGCACACCAACATTCGCATGTTGAGTTCCGATCATCCTATTCGTTCTATCCTCATTAGTTCGGCATTGCCCGGAGATGGTAAATCAACCGTTGCTGCTCATCTGGCGCAGGTGGCAACTGCGATGGGTCAGCGGGTCCTAGTAGTGGATACTGACTTACGTAAGCCCCAAGTCCATGATCGCTTGAATCTGTCTAATGATTTAGGGCTATCTAACCTCATTGCAGACGATTTACCTTTGAAGTCTGTTATTCAGCAGGTGGAGCCGAATGGCCAACTGTTTGTGCTCACCGCCGGTAAAATTCCACCGGATCCAACTAAGCTTTTAGCCTCTCAGAGAATGCAGCAGTTGATGGGTACGTTTGATCGATGCTTTGATCTCGTAATATACGATGCACCGCCTGCCACTGGACTTGCTGATGTGAGCTTAATTGGCCGTCGTACAGATGGGCTGGTGCTGGTTACCCGCATTGGCAAAACAGATAAAACGGTTCTGAAACAAACCATAGAGACCTTAAAGTTGGCTCAAATTCAAACTTTAGGGTTAGTAGCGAATGGTGTTAAGGCTAGTTCTATGAGTGGCTATCGTTACTACACCTACGGTGAAGATGATAATGACCAATCTGTTGAGAATGGTAGTCCATCTATCTCTAATTTTGCACCTATTTCTTCAGCCAGTTCATCCTCTTTCTCTTCTTCTTTCCTAAGTGAAAATGATGAACTTAAGTGATAGAAAGCCTGACGCGGTAGATTTTACTCGATTAGTTATCAATAATGCACCTGATGCATCGACGCCTTTTTCCTTTTTAGTCATTGGCGACACGGATGCAGGCATTGTGAAAGGGAATTCATCAGGTAAATTTTCTTTTGATTTTGCGAAAGAACTGCTGAAAAGCGATTCACTTGCTGAAAATAAAAACATAGGAATCAACCAGGAAGGCCACTCTCTGATATTACATACCGGAGATATCACTTATCCCATTGGTTCCTATCAGAGCTATTTAAACGGATTTCTAAGGCCTTATCGTTTTTTGCTATCTCAGATGCCCAAGAGCGATCTCTATACCAGTGAAAACGTTGTTTTTAATCAGCCATTTTTTCCAGTTCCTGGTAATCATGATTATGGGAAACATCACCATCATAAAATTTGGCGAACATTACTATATAAAGTTTGCAACGGTTTCCGAAAGCTAGGCCTCGACTTTGGTCACTATGGCGGTGAAGGCGGTGAAGCTTATGATAAAACATTTTTAGATAATCTAAGTAAGCTAAGTGCTAGTCAGCTAAGACAGCATTTAATTAACCACTATAGTGCTTCAGCAAAAGAGAATACTGCTGATAAAGATGTTTCTCAATATTGTTTGAACTACTGTCCAAATAAATTTACCCGATTGCCGAACCGATACTATCAATATCGCTATAGGGGAGTAGATTTTTTTGCTTTAGATTCTAATACCTGGAATATGGCATCAGATGCTAAAGGTTTTGACCAGGAACAGTTGGATTGGTTGGAGAAATCTCTAATACAGTCTTGGCAAGCTGATCTTGATGGCGATAACGAAGTGCCGAAAACGATTGCACGGATTGTATATTTACACCACTCTCCTTATACAACAGAAGAGAGTCGCTGGCAGCAGCCTGAAACACTTTGGGTTCGTAGGCATTTAAGGGCTGTTTTAGACAGAGTAGATTTATCGCTGAAACAGACTTCTCAATTGTATTTAGCCTTAAAGCAGCCTCCATTGATTGATCTTGTCTTGAGTGGCCATGCTCATTGCTTTGAGCATGTGAAAACGGGCGATACTGGCCATGCAGATTCTCATACTGACTGGATTGTTTGTGGGGGGAGTGGCGTAGATATTCGGCGGCAGCGGCAAGCAGGTGCCGATATTTTAGAGCGTATTTCTGAAGGTGAACGCAGCCGTACACGTGTGGTAGCAACTTCTCGTTTGTATGCAGGTGTGCATGGACGTGGCCAGAAGAAACAAAAATTTCATAGCTTTATTAAAGTTCAGATTGACCCTCAGAATGAGAGAAGAATAACCATCCATCCCTTTCTAATATTTCGGCAGTCCGATCAATTCCAATCAAATGCTCTTACCCCAATCGAGATAGCGTCAAACAAACGTCCTTCATCGTTAACAACAGCTATAAAAATGATTTCTTAATACTCTTTTTCAATATGCCTTTCTTACTAGATTGGGAATGTTAATGAGCGGGTGTAGTTAAGAAAAATATTGAAAATAGATAGACAACTGTCAGTTGTTTGTCGAAATCTGAGTAAGTGATTTTTTATAACGATAAATTTTCCAGGACAGGAAAATAAAAATGACCATTTATTGGATCTACATAACAGTTTTATTTTTGGCCGTAGTTATAGCCTTACGTCTAACACCTCTGATTAAAGTTATTGCACTGAAGTGTAACAAGCTTGATTCGCCCAATGCGCGAAAAATTCATCAACAGCCAATGGTGAGATTAGGCGGTGTTGCAGTTTTTGTGGCGACACTATGTGCAATTGGAAGCGCTTTTTTATGGTTTGACTTCTCAACCGTTGTGGGAGGCGTGCCATCTGCGGAAATTGCAATGGTATGGCTGCTAATAATAGGAGGTGCCGGTTTTTTCCTAATAGGCTTTGCCGATGACTTATTTGATCTTTCGGCAGTTCATCGACTGTGGCTACAAGGACTGATTGCGGCTGTTCTTTGGATTTTTGGCTTGCGGATAGACACTTTGTTTCTGCCGGGTTTAGTGCCTTGTTCACTCGGGTGGTGGAGCTTACCAATAACCGTGTTGTGGATAGCTGGTGTGGTTAATGCTATTAACTGGATTGATGGCCTAGATGGTTTAGCTGCGGGTGTTTCTGCTATTGCCACTGCTGTGATTACCTCGCTCGCAATTTCGACAGCTCAGCCGATGGTTGCTTTAATCGCTTCAGCATTATTGGGGAGCTTGTTAGGATTTTTAGTCTACAACTACAATCCTGCCGAGATATTTATGGGAGATGGTGGTTCTTATTTTTTGGGCTTCATGTTAGCGAGCCTTTGCATAGTTGGCCCTCAGCAGGTAGATATGCCGATGGCGAGTCTCCTTCCGTTGTTGATTTTGGCCGTTCCCATCGGTGATATGACCAGTGTGATTGTAGCCCGACTTTATCAAAGGCGATCGCCGTTTAGCGCAGATAATTTGCACATACATCATCGCTTGCTCAACAGAGAGCTTAACTACAAAACAGTTGTGTGGGTTATGTATTTGCTTACCTTTGCCAGTGGCTCCTTAGCATTAACGTTTGCTGGCGTTGCAGGTTATTTCACTCTATGGACGGGGAGTGCTGTGTTAATGGGATTTTTTATTTGGCAGCTTGTGGCCCAACTAAAAAATCGACAGGTGCCACAGAGTAAAGATTCTAATGTTGTTGTAGAGAAAGCTATATGGTGATTGGAAAATCTTTAGATCGAGATATGGGTACGGCTCAGCAGCCATCTATGTCTCAGTCTGTTCAGCAGACTGTTGCATCTGAACAGCAGGATAGCGCTCTAAAGCTCATGATTCTGACGCAGTTCTTCCCACCTGATTTTGCGGCAACTGGTCAACTTATTGAAGAGTTAAGCAAGCAGTTGGGGCAGCAGGGCGTAGATGTGACAGTGTTTACGGGGCAACCCGGTTATGCCTTTGAAAAAGAAGATGCGCCCAATGTAGAGCAGAACGGGCGAGTAGAAGTAAAGCGATCGCGCATGAGTCGCTTGTTTCCCAGTCGCATCCGAGGCAAAGCAGTGAATGGACTGCTGTTTGCAGTGCGAGCTATTTTGCATTTGATGAGGCGATCGCGTCAGTACGATGTGATGTTGGTGACTACCGCGCCGCCTTTTCTGCCAGTTATTGCTTATTTTGCCAATCTGTTGCTAGGAACATCCTATGTTTGCTTACTGTATGATCTGTATCCAGATATTGCGATAGAGCTAGAGGTTATTGAATCTAATCATCTAATTGCTAAAATTTGGCGATTCCTCAATCAACAGATTTGGAGGAGGGCAGAGAGTATTATTGTGCTTAGCTCTTCTATGGAGCGGCAGGTTATTAAGAATTGCCCAGACGTAGCTAGTAAGATTTCGGTCATTCATAGCTGGTCTAATGAGAAACAGATTGTCCCATTAGAAAAAGAAAATAATTGGTTTGCTAAAGAGCATAACTTAGTGGATTCTTTTGTCGTCCTGTATTCAGGTAATATGGGTCGCTGTCACGATATTGATACGTTGTTTGAGACAGCTTGCTTACTAAAAGATGAGCCTATTGTCTTTGTTTGTATTGGTGGAGGCGCAAAGCGAGATAGCCTTAAGGCAAATGTTGCAGCATGTGGGCTCAGCAATATTCGCTTTTTACCCTACCAAGAGAAAAATGTGCTGCCCTATTCACTAACGGCTAGTGACTTATCTCTAGTGAGTGTAGCAAAGGGGATGCAGAACTTAGTGGCACCTAGCAAGCTATATCCGGCAATGGCCTCAGGTCGACCGATTGCCGCCATTTGTCCGCCAAGTTCTTATCTAAATGAACTCCTGAAGACGGTAGGCTGTGGTGCGGCTTTTGCTAATGGAGACAGCAAGCGTTTATCTGATTATATTTGTGAGCTAGCGCATAATCAGATGAAGTCGAAGCAGTTAGGGCAGTCTGGTCGAGAATATTTAGAGGTGAACTTTACTTCAGAAATTATTGCACAACAGTATCTTACGGTAGTAAAATCCGCTGCTAGCTAAATGCGGATAGTTAAGTCATGCAGTAATCTATAAAACATTTCATCAGATTTTTTATCTTTTAGCAGAAACCGCCAGGCACAGATACATTCGTGCCTGGCGGTTTATTTTTGATGGATATAAAGTTGTTTGGTTATAACGCTATTTGGCATATGGCTACAGTATATGAAAAATCCGTAAAAACACGGGTTTATACTTTTAATCAACCTAAGAATTTTTTTTTTCTTATACTTACTCTGTATTTACTCGGGAGACAACTTAGTGGTGCCCTGAGATAATTATTGGCATGTTCGTATAAAGAATCTTTGATATATCTGACAATGATATTGATTGATAAAGATTCTCGGTTGTCGAGAGTACGTTTCTGAAAGTTGAATCAAGTATCTACCATTAGTGTCTTTTATATCCATTTTCTTGAATAGTGAAAACAGCTTTAATTTGTGGTATCTCTGGCCAAGACGGCGCTTATCTTGCCAAGCTTCTGCTGAGTAAAGGGTATCGAGTTGTTGGTACCTCACGTGATGCTCAAATCTCTGCTTTTAAAAAGCTATCTATATTAGGCATTAAGGAGCAGGTCAGTCTTATCTCTATGGCACTGACTGATTTTCGTAGTGTCTTACAAGTTATCATGAAGGTTTGCCCAGATGAAATCTATAATCTAGCTGGGCAAAGCTCTGTGGGGCTTTCTTTTGATCAGCCTGTAGAAACTTTGGAGAGTATTGCTACAGGGACATTCAACTTATTAGAAGCCATAAGGTTTACGGAACGCCCTATTCGTTTCTACAATGCCGGTTCGGGTGAGTGCTTTGGGCAAATTTCTGGCGATGTTGGCGCTACTGAAAAAACCTGCTTTAGCCCTAAAAGCCCAAATGCTGTGGCTAAAATCACGGCATTTGGGGAAGTTGATAGCTATCGTGATGCGTACGGAGTATTTGCTTGCTCTGGGATTCTATTTAATTGTGAATCACTGCTGCGCCCAGAACGATTTGTGACTCAAAAGATAGTGAAGGCTGCCAAACGAATTGCCAATGGCAGCTACGAAAAACTTTACTTAGGAAATTTGGCTATTCAGCGAGACTGGGGATGGGCTCCTGAGTATGTAGAGGTGATTTACCTTATGCTTCAACAGAATCAGCCTGATGATTTTGTCATCGCTACAGGTGAATCTTATAGCTTGGAAAAATTTGTTGAGCTAACATTTGCATGCCTTGATCTCGATTGGAGAGCATATGTTGTTATTGACAAGAGCATATATCGGCCTGCCGAAATTCTGATAGGCAAGGGTTGTGCAGATAAGGCAAAGTCTAAGCTCGGCTGGAGTGCACAATCTAAAATGCCTGACGTTGTAAAAAAGATGTTGGATCTTTAAATCTATGAGCCGTAACCCTCCAGAATTAATTATTGAAGCAGGACGTACAGAGCGACAGTATTGGAAAGATATATGGAAATACCGAGAATTATTTTATTTTTTGGCCTGGCGAGATATTCTTGTTCGCTATAAGCAAACTGTTATTGGGTTAGCTTGGGCACTGATTAGACCCTTTCTAACTATGGTGGTATTTACAATTGTGTTTGGCAATCTAGCTAATCTCCCATCTCAGGGGGTGCCTTACCCGATTCTTGTTTTTTCTGCTATGTTGCCCTGGCAATTCTTTGCAAATTCTCTCAGTGAGTGCAGTAATAGTTTAATCTCGAATGCAAATTTGGTCTCTAAAGTTTACTTCCCAAGGCTAGTCGTACCAACTAGCGCAGTCGTTGTTAGCTTCGCAGATTTTATGATTTCTGGAGTGATTCTCTTAGCGCTAATGGCATGGTATGACTTTGTCCCAAGTTGGCGAATTGTGACATTGCCTATATTTGTCTTGATTGCTATCGCCGCTTCAATTGGCTCCGGCTTGTGGTTGTGCTCACTAAATGTGCAATATCGAGACTTCCGATATATCGTGCCATTCATTGTACAGTTTGGTCTGTATATTTCGCCAGTGGGTTTTTCCAGTGCTATTGTTCCAGACAAATGGCGATTACTGTATTCACTCAATCCAATGGTAGGCGTGATTGATGGTTTTCGTTGGGCGATTTTAGGCGGTGCATCACAAATATTCTGGCCAGGTTTTTTTCTTTCCTTAGCTTTAGTAGCAGTGACTTTGATAACAGGCATTCGATATTTTAGACGTATGGAACGAACATTTGCTGACGTTATCTAATTTCAATTTTCTATATAGTCTCTAGTTTTCTTATCTCTTAATTTTCCATGTCAAATACTGTTGTTCGTGTTGAAAACCTAGGAAAAAGATATAAGATTGGTAGCCTAAAAGAAAACCAGTCCTATACAGCTCTACGAGATATTCTTTCTAACGGTATTCAGAACATTACTAAAAGGTTTAGTTCTGAAAAAATATTAGAGAAAAATATAGCAGACGAGGGATTCTGGGCTCTTGACAATATCTCTTTTAAAATAAATCAGGGAGATCGCGTTGGTATTATTGGGCATAACGGAGCTGGAAAATCAACACTGCTTAAAGTTCTCAGTCGTATTACAGAACCTACTAAGGGTCGTATTCACTTAAAAGGGCGTGTTGCTAGCTTGCTGGAAGTTGGCACAGGATTTCATCCAGAGCTTACAGGGAGAGAGAACATTTACTTGAATGGAGCAATCTTAGGCATGGAAAAGATTGAGATTGTTAGGAAATTTGACGAAATTGTAGCATTTGCTGAAGTTGAGAAATTTTTAGACATGCCTGTTAAGCGATACTCATCTGGTATGTATGTTCGACTTGCTTTTGCTGTTGCAGCACATCTAGAGCCTGAGATTTTAATCGTAGATGAAGTTCTCGCAGTAGGAGATGGTAATTTTCAGAAAAAATGTATTGGCAAGATGGAAGAAGTAAGTAAAAGTGGCAGAACGATTCTGTTTGTGAGTCACAATATGAGTACAGTTAAGCAGCTCTGTTCTAGAGCGATTGTGCTCAACAAAGGCTGTATCGACTATGATGGTACACCTCAAAAAGCTATAGAAATATATGCCGAGAGCGGTATTCAAAAGTTCACTGATTCTGCAAATAGCTATAAGCACATTTCAGGCAATCAAAAACTAAATATAGATGCATGTCAGCTTAATTCTCTAGTAGGTGAGTGTTTCTCCTCAGTGTTTGAAAACATTACCATTTCGCTAGACTATTCCGTTAGCGAGTTAGCTGCCAATGAAAAAGTGAAGGAAGTTAGCTTTTTCGTTTTAATTTATTCTATGGATGGAGAAGTTCAGGCTAGTCTTTTTCAAAGAGATTCTGATTCATTCATTGTTCCCTCATCTAATTGTGGAACCGTTAATTTAGAATTTAAGAATTGTCTTTTGCCAGGAAAATACATGGTTTCCGCAGGAATATTTGATCATTTAGGTGAGTTTGTTGACTGGGTAGAATGTGTTGGTTTCTTAAATATAGAATCATGTTTTGTAGGAGGAAAAAAATTCGATAGCCGTCTCGGACGCGTTAGCTTAGTGGGTTCATGGACTCATGATGCAGCTTGATTGCCTCACAAGTGGAGCTATAAGTTTAATCCCGGATTAAATGCTAAAAAAACAAAAAAAAATAGTCTTACTACTATTTGAAAAAATTCATAGGTTATGGAATAAGGTACATACAGAATTTTTGGTAAGTCACTTAAAGTCATGTGGGGAGGAGCTTTTCCTACAGTTCCCAGCTTCAATATCACAGGCAGAACAAGTCTCTATTGGGAGCAACGTTTCTATTGCAGCCTATGTTCATCTTTGGGGTGGCGGTGGGATAGAAATTGGGAACCGTGTGATGATTGCTTCTCATGTGGCAATTACCTCTTTATCGCATGACTATACAGAAACACCTATGAATCAAACCTTGAAAAAGTCAAAAGTGATTATTGAAGATGATGTGTGGATTGGCGCTCACTCAGTTGTTTTACCAGGCGTAACAGTGGGAGAAGGTGCCGTTGTAGGAGCAGGCTCAGTGGTGACAAGAGATGTTGAGCCATTTTCAATAGTGCTTGGTTGTCCGGCAAAGTTACATAAATATAGATATGTATAAAACAATAAAAAATAATATAGTGCACTCAAGATGCCCACTATGCAAGGCCAAGAATATTTATGCCTTAGGGAAATCTCCTTATCCAGAGAATCTGTATTATTCTACTGAGAGAATAGAAGTTGAGCATTCTCCTGAACTTTGGAAGTGTCGCCGTTGCAGTTCAGGCTTCATTCAAAATATTATTCCAGAGAACACTTCAATCTCACTTTATAGCGAAGGGAGTTCAGCTGATCGTTGGATTAATCATCTGAAATTTTCTGAGGCTAAGTCAGAAGCGACGACTGTTTTATTCTCAAAGATTCTAATAGAAAATAAAACAGTTTTAGATATAGGCTGTAACTCAGGAGAATTTCTAGATTATGCCAAAGATAAGGGATGTAAAACGTTTGGATTAGAATACTCTCAAACCAGTCTAAAAGTTTTGAATACGAAGGGCCATATCGCACATGACAAATGGGAAAGCTTTGGCGCTGAACAAAAATTCGATGTCATAACGGCGTTTGACCTAATAGAGCACTTGTACGATGTTCCAGAATTTATGAAACAGTGTGCTGAAAGGCTCAACCCAGGAGGTTACTTTATTTTCCTCTCTGGTGATATATCTTCTTTTTCTGCTGTTCTGGCTCAATCACTATGGTGGTACACCCGCTTTCCAGAACATATCGTATTCCCTTCTAAAAAATACATAAAAAAGTTCACATCTTTTGACATAGAGCTTTGGATACCTACCTATCACTCAAAAGCTGCTGAAGCTTATTCAGTTAGCTGTAAGAAAAATAAAATTAGTTTCTTTAAAAATCTTTTATCTTCTCTCGTTAAAAAAGAATATTCTGGCATGCCTACGTTATCTCCTGATCATGCTCTTGTTGTGCTCAGGCATGCTTAGAAAATATGTATTAGTAACAGTATTGAGCTACTTGAAAACATGAAAAATAAACTCAAACAGCTTCTCAGTCTCTGGAATTTAGAGATTCACAACACGGTTTACAGGCGGCAGCACGAGCTTGAAACTAAAAAGCAAAAGACGAAATGGCTAGAGAATCTCAATATTAAGACAGTCATTGATATTGGAGCCAACGATGGAGATTTTGCTGTTCGCATTAATGAGATATGTCCAAATGCTGCGATCTATTCATTTGAACCTTTGGGAGATTGCTATCAGCAGCTTTTGACTAGAACACAACACATAAGTCGTTTTGAGGCATTTAATTCGGCCCTGGGTGAAAAAGAAGAAATCCTTAAATTTTTTAGAAATGATTTTACACCCTCTTCTTCTTTTTTAGAGATGGACGACTTACACAAACAATCGTTCACTCAAACCCAAAACTCTAGAGCCGTTGATATCCATGTCAAGCGTCTAGATAGCTTCAAAGATAAGATTGCTTTAGAAAAGCCAGTGCTGCTAAAGATAGATGTACAAGGCTATGAGGAGAAAGTCATCAAGGGAGGCTTAGAGGTTTTACGTGAAGCGGACATTTTGATAGTTGAAGCTTCAATGGTAAAGCTGTACAAAGAGCAAATGCTATTTGATGATATGTATAAGCTTCTCACAGGGTTGGGCTTTGTCTATCAAGGAGAAATTTCTCAGATTCGAAACCCTAGCGACGGCAGGATTTTGCAGGTGGACGCCATCTTTATCCGGCAATCTGCTCTGACAGACCTATTTGAGCAACCAGAAAGAGATATCGTCGCTGTTTCTTAACACTATGCTAAAAAAAATAGCTCTTTTCTTTGATAGACCCTACATAGATGCGCACTTTTGCTTTCGAGAGATGGTCATTCATTTTCTTGACAGTGGCTGGCAGGTCGATTTGTATATGCCGTTTTCGCTGACGCATCCTCTCCCCTCTCTTCGCCACGAACATTTGAGCGTAAACTTGTATCAGCGATCTAGATATAAGCTGCTCAAGCTGCTAAGACAGCTTAGCTGCTGGGGAAGCTCTCACAAGTATCAGGCTATTATCGCTACTCCCCAATGGGCACTCTACTGGGCTGCGCGAGTTGGCAAGCTATTTAATATTCCAATTATATGCTTATCCGATGAGGTCTACACGCATCAGAAGGTACAGTGGTCAATTGCGCAGAAAAATCTTTCTGAAGCGGATGCTGTTAAGTGGAAACATCGAGAGGCCTGGGCTAACCAGCAGTGCCTCTTTACCATTGCGCTGAGCAAAGAGAGATTTAAGCTAACTAAGAAAGAAAACTGTCTACCTGACGATCATCCCTGTATTGTGACGCCAAATGCGCCTGCGAAGCAGTCGTCTATTGAGAGTTCATTTTATCGCGAGACGCTGAATATTTCTGAAAATCAATCTATTTTGCTTCACAGCGGCAGCGGTGCATGGTCGCTGATTGATAGTGTTCTTGCGCAAGCATCTGAATGGAGCCAGAGTATACATGTTGTTTTACAGGGGCGCTATCGCGGTACTTTAAGCGGAAAGCAACAGGCTGAGAATATCTCTATTTCACCCTGGGTCTTGCCAGCTGAAATGATGCACTATGCAACCTCTTCTGCAGATATAGGGTTAATGCTTTATAACCGCAACGATCCAGAAGAATCTCGAAATGGAGGAACAGCCGGCAAACTAGGTTTGTATCTAAGTTGTGGCCTACCGCTTATCTGCTGTAACATTGAATCGCTCCGCTGGGTTGATAAAGAAGGCTGTGGATGCTGGATTGAGGACGTTACCGCTATTCCTGCCGCAGTTGAAAAAATTATGAACAACTACGACGAATATAGTCAAAATTCCCAGCGTATCTATCTGGAAAGATTTGAGTACTCGAAACACTTTGTCGAACTCGTCAATCTTGTTGACAGCTTAAGTATTAATGAGCTGAGGCAGCATAGCTTGAACGCAACTTAAAAATTCGTTCTACTCAATTGTAAAGGAAGTTTCTTTTTCCTTTTTTGGATGCTGAAACTTATTTTGTCCACTTACTGTAAAAGCAAAATGGCTACTCAGATAACAAATGTGCCCGTTCAGCTTGCTTGTCCTGTATGTAAGGCTGACAATCCGCAAGCGAGCTATCAGCCCAAAGAAATGTATTACGGTACGCGTCAAACGTTCAACTATTTTCAGTGCTCAAACTGCAGCGCTTTATATCTCTCAGATCCTCCAGCGCAGATGTCTTCTTTCTATCCTGAGAACTATCATTGCCACACGCCTACAGAGCCGTCTTCATTAAGCGCAAAGCAGCGATTAATTGCAATGCGTGATCGCTCTACGCTTACAGGCAAAGGGGTGATAGGACAGTTGATGGCTTCTATAAAGTCGTCTCCAGAATTGATGCACACTCTCTCTTATCTTAACCTGAGTCTAAGCTCTAAGATCTTAGACATTGGTTGTGGCGGCGGCGGACTGCTTTTAAGGCTAAAAGCGTTGGGCTTTAAGCATCTGACAGGCGTTGATCCCTATCTACCTGAAGGTATTGACACTCGGATATCAGGCTTTGAGCTAAAGAGAGATACAGTTGAGAGTATTAATGGAAAGTTTGACGGCATCATCTTAAACCACTCTCTTGAACACATGTTTGAGCATGCTAGGATACTAGAAATCATTAAAAATTTACTTGAAGACAAAGGCAAAATCTGCATTCGCATTCCTCTAGTCGGTGGTAAAGCCTGGGAGGAGCATAAGGAAAACTGGTTTCAGCTTGATGCGCCTAGGCATGTCTTACTTCATTCCGAAAAAAGCTTTAGATCGCTGGCTACAGATTGCGGTTTGAGCGTTGATAAGGTCATTTATGATTCAGACTTTAAGCAGTTTGTTAGAAGTCAGCTCTACGAAAAGGATATTTCAAGCGTTGAATTTCTTAATAACTACGCAGGAAATATGGGCAGGTTTTTCACAGCTACAGAAATTGAACACTATGAAAAACTGTCAGCTGATTCAAATCAAAAAAAAGCAGGCGATCAGGCTAGCTTTATACTGTCTGTAAGCTAACTGTTTCTCAGCTAACTGTCTTTCAACTAGCTGCCTGGAAGAATAAGAAAATAGATAAGGCTTTAAATGCTTTCGTGGAATAACAAGAAACTAAGAGGAAGCCATGCCGAAAGTAAGCGTGATTGTTCCGAACTACAATCACTCAAAATATCTAGAAAAGCGTATAGACAGCATTTTAGGACAGTCCTATCAAGACTTTGAGCTGCTCGTTTTAGACGATTGTTCTACTGATAATAGTCAAGAAATTATAGCGTCTTACACTCAGCTTGATCCTAGAGTCAAGCATCATTTTAATGTTAAAAATAGTGGAAGTCCTTTTCAGCAATGGCACAGCGGGCTAAGGCAAACCTCGGGTGAGTTCGTCTGGATTGCTGAATCAGACGATTTCGCAGATTCACTTTTTCTAGAAACACTGGTTGACATACTAGAAACCTATCCCAATGTTGGGCTTGCCTACACTCAGTCATGGGCCGTCGATGAGAGAGATACGATCATGTATTCTTATCTCCAATGGACTGACGAAGTAGACCCTGACAGATGGAAAACAGACTTTATTAACAGTGGGGTAGACGAAGCGAAAAGATACTTTTGCTTAAAAAATACGATTCCCAATGCCAGTGCAGTTGTGTTTAGACGAAGCTGTGTTTCAACTGAAAATTTTTTAGAAAAAACGATGCGTCTAAGTGGAGACAAAGTATTTTGGGGCAGAATACTGATGAATTCTGATATTGCTTTTGTCGCAAGCCATCAAAATTTCTTTCGTCACCATTTAAATAATGCTAGAACAAAAACAGACGAACTAGAAGCAATTGTTGATAATTTTAGATGGGTTAGGTGGCTAGGGAGCAATGTGAACATTCCTTCCGAAAACTGGAGAAAGATCAAAGCAAGAGTCTATGTCTGGGCTGCTGGTTATATCATTCACAACCCGAAAAGGCTTTTTACGCTATGCCAAAAGCATACAAAAATGTATTTTGATGATTTCTTTTATGCAAAGCTGTCCTATGTTGTTCTAAAAGAAATTGTCTATCGGATAATTATTGCCAGAATAAGGCGACCAGCCAGAGCATGAGCATTTTGTTTTAATCCTGCCAGCCAATAAGCTTCCGTTAAGTGATTCTTATCTCCTGCTTCAGCCTTATATTACTAACACCTTAAATTTATGGATTATCATTACCGCTCAGTTGAAGATCTTAACAGACACATTTCAAATAATTTGGCTAAGAATCCGCCTGACATTGATTTGATTGTTGGGATGCCTAGGAGTGGTTTGTTGGCAGCTAATTTGCTGGCACTTCATCTCAATTGTTTGCTGACTGACTTAGAAGGATTTTTATCAGGCAAGCTGCTTGAAACTGGATTTAGGCTAAGAGGTGAGACAAACTCTTTTGACGACTGTAAAAGAGTTCTTATTTTAGAAGACAGTATTTATTCAGGTCGTTCTATTAGAGAGATAAAAGCACGTGTGCGCGAAAAAAAAATTGAAAAAGAAATTTTTTATGGGGCGGTTTTTGTTCTTCCAGAGTCGAAAAATCTGGTTGATTTCTATTATGATATTTGCCCTCTACCAAGATTATTTGAGTGGAATTTTATGCATCATGACCTGCTCACTAAATCGTGCGTAGATTTAGACGGTGTGCTGTGTCGAGATCCCAACGAAGAAGAAAATGATGATGCCGAGAACTACATCCACTTTCTTCAAACGGTTGAACCTTATCTGCGTCCAACTGTTCAGCTAGGCCGCATTGTTACTAATAGGTTAGAAAAGTATCGCTCCTACACGGAAGCTTGGCTAAAGGAGCATAGGATCGAATATGGAGAGCTGATTATGCTGGATTTACCCAGTAAGCAGGCCCGAATAGAGGCAAACTGCTACGCTACTCACAAAGCCAAGGCATATGTAGATTCTGAAAGTGTTCTTTTTGTTGAGAGCAGCGAGCTTCAATCCAGAGAAATCTCTCGTATCTCTGGGAAATCTGTTTTTTGCACAGATATTAGGAAGATGATCAATCCTAGTCTGGTCACACGCAATCGTGGCCGACTCATGAAGCGCTTTAGAGAGGCGCTTGGAAAAGTGTCTTGAGCCAATCTTCTTAGTTTTTGAAAATGAAATTCGAATTGAGTGATCGCAATGAATATAGTTGTTCTTGAAAATGAGCCTTCTTCCTTTAGAGGCGGTCAAGAAAGGAGCTTGATTGATGCTTGTGAAGGCTTAGCCTCTAGAGGACATAGCGTAAGTCTCTTATATATAAAAGAAGGAAATCTTCTGGAAAGATATCGGAAAATTTGTGATGCCATTATTAAAGTTGATGGGTATTTCATTAATAGTAAAAATAACTTAAGCTCCCTGATTAGCTTTATTAATGATGTCCTTAAAGTGCCTACTCGTTCTGACACCATTGTTTATAGCAATCAATATCACGATAGCCTTTTTGGTGCTGCTGTATCTTTTCTTAAGAATGTACCCTACGTCTGTCATCTTCGACTGCCACCTCCTGAGACTTTTTGTAAGCAGTGGGAAATTGGACTTAAGGGTGTAGATCGATTCATCACAATATCTGAGAAAACTCAGCAGGATTGGGATGAGAGTGGTGTGAACAAAAGCAAAGTAGATGTTGTTTATAATGGCATTAATACTGAAACTTTTACGCCAAGTAACTATCCTTCACCCTTGCGCGAAGAATTAGGTATATCACAACAGGCAAAAGTGATCTCATATGTTGGCAGGCTGGATAGAGAGAAAGGAGTCGAGATACTTATTAATGCCTTCTCTCAGCTAATTGACCATCAAGACTATAATCCGGAGAGTACATTCTTACTGATTGCAGGTAAACCGTTGTGTCACCAAGATGAGGTAGCAGGGCAGCATTATGTGAATTCTCTTAAAAACTTAGCAGTATCATTAGGCATTACTAGCACAGTCAAATTCTTAGGTCACCTCAACGAAACAACTCCCTTATTCCAGGCAAGTGACGTCAGTGTGTTGCCTAGTTTACATTCTGAGCCATTTGGACGTTCTATTATCGAATCGATGGCCTGTGGGACACCTGCGATCGCTAGCCGAACTGGAGGCATTCCGGAAATATTAACCGGGGAATTCACACAGTGTCTATTCTCTCCTGGAAATTCCGCTGACCTAGCTTCTACGATGGATCATATTCTGTCAATGGTGGATGCTGACCCTGCTTTTAAGAAGCGGTGTCGGCAGCATACCTGTGAACACTTCAGCACCACCCAGATGGTCGATGGAATTGACAAGGTACTTCTAAAGGTAATACAGAACCGTTCTTAGTTTTTGGGGCGAGTGAAATGAAGGTATGCTTGGTGACGAATACGCACGTGGCCTACAATCCCCGGCTTTTAAAAGAAGCTGATGCTCTACACGAGGCAGGGTATGAAGTTAGAGTGGTTTCTATTTCTAACACTGAAGAAAGAGAACAAAGCGACAAAGTGCTTCTCAAAAGTCGAGATTGGGCATGTACAAGACTTAACTTTTTACCTGACAACTTTTGGGGCAGATACCGCTGGCTGAATACGGGCATTCGCAGTCAGCTGTTCAAACTGCTCGCCAAACATATTCTTGCTTTCAATGTGGCAGAACTCGCTTTCTGTCGCTATTTTTCAGAAACCCTCAAAGCGGCGTTAGCAGAACCTGCTGAACTTTATATTGCTCATAATTTACAGGCGTTACCTATTGCCGCTAAGGCCGCAGCGGCAACAGGTGCTCTATTGGGCTTTGATATCGAAGACTTTCATGTTGAGGAAGACTCGACAGAAACTTATGATCCGCTGCTGGCAAAGCTCAAACGCTACACAATGAGCAAGTATATTCATCGATGTAATTATACAAGTGCGCCTTCTAAAGAAATCGCAAATAGGCTAGCCGATATTTTTTCTATCACTCCTCCAACGGTCCTGTATAACGTATTTCCCCTAACATACGTATCAGACATTAAATTTCAAAATTCGTGTTCTCTGAACTCAGATAGCATCTCAAAAGAGACTGATAGCTACACGGCGTATTGGTTCTCTCAGGTCATTTCCCTCGATAGAGGCTTACAAGACTTTATCCGGGCAATGTCGCTATTGCACAAGCCTGTCAATTTACATCTAAGAGGAAAGCTGACCGAAAATGTAAAAAATACCCTGTTAGAGCTAGCAACACAGTACGGCGTAGCCGATGCGCTACATTTTCATCCGCCCATCTATGCCGAAGATCTAGTCCGTGATGCCGCTAATCATGACTTCGGATTAGCACTAGAGCAGCCGGTAAGCGAAAATAGGTTGCTAACTGTCACTAATAAGCTGTTTGTCTATCTTTTAGCTGGAAATGCGGTAGTGGCTACAAAGACACCTGGACAGCAGGAGGTTATGAACAGCGTCCCAGAAGTGGGTGTTCAGTACGAAGCTGGTAATTATAAGAGTCTGGCAAGTCAGATTAATGCAGTTTTTCAGAATGATACATTGCGCAGTATTCGTCAGTCTGCTTGGAACGCTGGCCAAAGTATTTTTAATTGGGATCGTGAGAAAGAGAAATTTTTAGCTGCCATTGCAAATCTTACCTAATGCATCACTTTCTACTTAATACAGGACTACATTTCCTAATGCATAACTACAGAGAGAGCTAGTGAATAATCAACCTAAACCAGGCGTTTTAATTACGGGGGGAGCGTGGTTCCACGAATCTCCCGGTGGGGCTTATAAAGTTGCTACCGAGTTTGCCGAATATCTAGCCGAGGAAAACTATCGTGTTTTTTACTTGGCTGCTTCAGAAAGCGACTCTAACGTTACAACTATCACTCACAATGGCGTAGAGGTTTGGAAATATCCAAAGCCAAACGGAAATTCGCCTAGCTTAGGCAATCTGCTAAACCATATTCTGTATAGCCGCAGGCTGGCTAAGAGAATTTATCAACAGTATCCCATCAAATATCTCAACGGGCACGATCCGCTCCAGTTCATAGGGGCTTCTCAGGCGCTAAAAAGACATTTGCAAGCAGCTTCTTTTAGCGTACACTCTCCATTGGTTCAAGAACACAGAGCGCATTGGGGACTATCTCAAGATGTAGCGCAGACAGGCCATCTCTCGCTTCAGCGACAGCTAGCGCTTAAGTTGCTTTCCTACATAGAATCTTCTGTTTATAAGAGGGCTGATATTATTCAAACAGATTCTAAGTTTACTTTGAAAGAGATTAGCCGAGACTATCCAAAACCTGTCGGTAACAAAGGGGTTGTTCGTAACCTTTGGGTTGATCTCGAAAGGTTTCGTCCTTGTCAAGACAAACAATCTATACGCCGTCGTTTAGGTGCGCCTTGGCAAGATAACAACAGTCCTATCTTTTTTACCATACGTCGTTTGGTTCCTCGTATGGGGTTAGATGAATTAATTAAGGCTGTGGGATTGCTTTGTCATGAAGGAAAATCCTGCCGCTTGATAATTGGTGGAAGTGGCCCGGAGCGAGAAAACCTTGAATCATTAGTTAAAACTCTTTCTTTAGAAAGAAATGTGTTTTTTTTAGGTAGAGTTTCGGATGAAGATTTACCAGCTTGTTATCAAGCTGCTGACTGTTTTATCTTGCCTACTAAGGCATTGGAGTGCTTTGGACTCATTATTCTAGAAGCTTTCGCTAGCGGTATACCTACAATCGCTACAGAAGTTGGTGCTATTCCAGAAATTGTTAGGCAGTTAGGAAATGATTTTCTGATTAGGGAAGCAAAGCCTCAGTTAATTGCTCACAAAATGCGCGCATTTTGTGAGACTAAGCTTTCAGTAGATTCTTTAGCTTTGCGCAAAATTGCTGAAAGCTATGAATATCGTCGCCAGTCAGATCGTTTGGCAAAGTGCTTACTGACGCCCTCTTTTGCAAAATAAAGATGAAAACAGTTCTAATTATTGCTCCGCAATTCTCTCCCAGTAGCTACCCACCTACGCACCGAGTTCGCTATTTTACCAATCATTTAGAGGAATTTGGCTGGTTCCCCATTGTTTCTACAGTAGAGCCTGATTTTTTAGAAGAACCGCCTGACTGGCAGTTTGCCAATATCATTCCTGACTGCCTCAAGATTGTAAGAAGCAAAGCCTTGAGCTTTAAGTGGACTCGCAAGCTCGGTATTGGCGATCTGGGTATTCGTGCATTTTGGCATCAGCTCCAGTCTGCTCGCGAGATCTGTCGCCAGCAGACCATCGATCTGTTGTTCATCCCAGGTCCTCCGTGGCACACTTTTTTAGTAGGCAGAATCATCAAAAAAGAGTTAGGTATTCCATATGTGATGGATTACATTGATCCGTGGGTGATGTCTTTAGGTAAGGATGATCCTCCCTGGACAAAGGCATACTGGTTTAGAAAGATGGCGATCGCGCTTGAACCTTTTGCAGTAAAAGAAACTGCGCAAATTACTGCTGTTTCTGCTGGCACAAACGAAGGCGTAAGAGCACGTTATCCGACCCTATCTCCTAGCCAGTTTACCTCGATTCCCTATGGGGGTGAACTTACTGATTTTGAATACATAAAAAAGCATCCTCAGCACAATTCATTTTTTTGCGCCGACGATAGATACTTTAATGTTGTCTATGTAGGCGCTATGTTACCCAAAGGCTATGAGACTTTGCGAGCGCTATTTGAAGCACTCAAGGCACTTAAGCATAGCGAACCAGGTGTATATCAACGATTCCGCTTTTTCTTTGTCGGCACCACGTACGACCCAGATGCCAAAAAAGGGTTAGTTGAACCCATGGCAATAGAAATGGGCGTTAGCGATGTTGTGACAGAGCACCGCAGTCGTATTCCGTTTTTGGATGCCATTACCGTGTTATCCCAAGCGGATGCGACTTTAGTTTTAGGTACAACCGAGCAACATTACACGGCATCTAAGCTCTATCCGGGAATTATGGCAAATCGTCCTTTGCTGGCTATCTTTCACGAGGCTAGCAGCGTTGTGAACGTGTTAAAAGAAACAGATGCAGGATTATCGGTAATATACAACGATAGTGAAAGAGTCAGCCAGAAAGTAGACGACATTAAACAGCGCTTGATTCAGCTAACGACATGGCAGCCCAACACGAACTGGAGAGCCTTTGAACAATACTCTGCGCGCAGCATGACGCATAGACTGACCGCTGTTTTTGATAAAGCTCTCGCAGCTCCAAACTAACAATCATGAAGCTAGGCATCCTCTCAACTCATCCTATCCAGTACTATGTGCCACTATACAGGTATCTAACTGCGCAAGAAGGTCTCGATTTGACCGTTTTTTATGCACATCAGCCATCTGCTGCGCAGCTGGGAGTAGGCTTTAACATTGCATTTAAGTGGGACGTAGACCTAACGTCTGGATATAATCACGTTTGGTTGAAAAATGAGTCAAAAGAGCCTCATCTTCAGACCTTTGAAGGCTGCGATACCCCTGAGATTAAAAATATTATCAGTCGAGAGCAATTTGATGCTTTTTTGGTACTTGGATGGTACACCAAAAGCATGTGGCAGGCGATGAGAGCCTGTTGGCAAACGCAAACGCCTATATTTGTTAGAGGAGATTCACATTTACGGTTGCCCCTTCCCTACTACAAAAAACTGATTAAAAAGATCACCTATCCTCGCTTTATCAAGCGTTTCAGTGGTTGTTTTGCAGTAGGAAAATGGTCAGCAGACTATTTCACCTACTATCGGGCGAAACAGGTGATTCATAGTCCTCACTTTGTCGATGGCGACTGGTTTAGGCAGCAGCTAGATAAGAATCGCTCAAGTGCTTCAGCTATCAGGGATGCCTGGTCTCTTCATCCGGACGAAACCACTTTTCTATTCGTTGGAAAATTTGAAGAAGAAAAACGACCACTAGATTTTTTATGTGCTATTGAGAAGCTGCTAGCGAATCTTCCATCCGGTGAGAAGATTCGTGGGTTGATGGTTGGTGATGGCCTGCTGCGCCGTGCCTGTGAAAGTTTTTGTCAAGAGAAAGACCTCCCGGTTACGTTTACAGGATTTCTAAATCAAACTGAGATGCCAAAAGCCTACTTAGTAGCCGATGTTATTGTGCTGCCTTCCAATTCAGAAACGTGGGGATTGGTCATCAATGAGGCTATGAGCTGTGGCTTGCCTGCTATAGTTTCTGATCACGTAGGCTGTGGCCCAGATCTAGTATTCAACAATCAAACAGGATTTATTTATCCGCTGGGAGATGTTCAAGCATTGAGCAGACATATGCTAACGCTAAGTCAAAAATCAGTAGCGCACGAGATGGGGCATATGGCTAAAGCTCACGTTGCTCAATATTCAGTCAAGGCGGCAGGAAGTGCCATCGTAAATGCTATGAATTCAAGTTGTTAAGACATGAGTAGAATTTCTCTCAGCGCTCAGCCATTTCCTGGTGGTGGACAAAAGCTTTATCTGGGCATGACTCCATATGAATGGGGCATATATGGTCTGCCTTTAACTGTGATAGTTTTGCTTGTAAGTGGGTTTGTTCCTCAAGCCGCAGTTTGGCCGACTATTGGTATTGGCTTTTCTGTTTTTGTCTGCATTCACCTTGTTGTAACTAGTAATCGCCATATCGTCTTTCCAGGTTTGGCAGCATTCGTCTCCTGTATTCAACTCATTATTGCGCCATTTTTATCGTATGCCTATCCACCTGTGTCCAAAGGATTGCAGTTTGGCACGATGGCTGTTGATATGGATGCCTACTTCTCCTTTGCGGTGCCAGCGACGGTGGCCTTATGGTTAGGGCTGCATTTATCAATGGGTAGACGCTCTGACAGTCAGCATCTGCTCGGTGTTGTCAGACCTCTTGATCCCCAGGAAAAGAAATTCATGGACGGTCTGATTTTATTGGGTTCTATCCTAACGATAGTGCCAATTAGTCTAGGCTTTTTTATATATATATTGACACAGCTGCGGTTTGTCGGTCTGTTATCTTGGCTCTTGACTCGAACAAAAGGATGGCAGTGGCGGTTTTTAGTTGTCTTCTCTTCTCTGCTGTTGCAAGTGGTTGCAAGCGGCGTATTCTACGAACTTGTTCTTTGGAGTGCTTTTACTCTTATCATCCTGGCCCACGTTCAAAAGTGGAACTGGAAGTTAATTCCGATTATTTTAATACTGATCACAGCGCTAGTTTTGATTAACAACGTAAAAGCTGATTTTCGCAACCAGACCGTTAGCGAATCACTGACTCCGCTTGATAAATTATTTGTTCTAGGAGGCTTAGTAAAAGAGAATATGCTGAGCACTAACAAGCAGATTTATTTAGAGTCCGATAACTATCTTGGTGATAAGCTCGTTCGATACAATCAAGGCTGGATTGTATCTAGAGTGATTGCAAGAGTTCCGGATATCCAACCTTACGGTTATGGAGAGACCTTGTCCTCTGCCCTACAAGATGCTTTGTTGCCCAGATTCCTGCAGCCTGACAATAAAGGCGCACAGGCCAACTCGCTAGAGCAGTTCAGAAAATATACAGGCTTCAACATTCGCGGTGTCTCGATGGGGCTTGGTTTGCTAGGTGAGGCATTTGCTAATTTTGGCCGTAAAGGCGGTATCGCGATGGTTTTTGTTTATGGAGCGTGCATAGGCTATCTCTTTTCATTCATTACTCAGCTAGCAGCTGACAGAAGCATTTTGTGGTTGTCGTGGCTTCCTTTTATCCTCCTAACCGCGCTGCAGGCAGAATGGGGAATGACGTTGATTATTAACTCTATTACAAAGTCTTTGTATGTTGCTGTTGTACTAATTTACTTTCTACCCTTTTTGAAATCAAGGCTGCTTAAACCTAAAAATCTCAAAAATGGTGAGTACTCTCTATAAGTAGCCAATAGTAAGTAGCGGGCAGTAAGAGGCAAATAGTAAAAACAAGTGTAATTTCGAAATCCTATGAAAGTTCTACACGTTATTCCTTCTGTAAGCCCTCTCTTAGGCGGGCCGACTCATGTCGCTCTAAACATTGTTAAAACGCTTTGTGAAATTGGTATTGACGCTGAAATTGTTACGACTGATGACAATAGAGAAAAATTGTTGGATGTCCCACTCTATCAGCGAACCTTCTATAAACAGGTTCCTATTTGGTTTCTGCCTAGATATGCACATCCCCTAAAAGAGTTTATTTTTTCGCCTGCCATTACACGCTGGCTGTGGCAATCAGTCCATCATTATGATGTGCTCGATACCCACTATCTGTTCTCATATGCGCCTGCTTGTGCCAACTTTATTGCCAGACACCAGCAGGTACCTTACACCATGAGAACAATGGGACAGCTTAGCCAATGGGCGCTCGAACAGAGCAAATTAAAGAAGCAACTCTATTCAACTTTCGTTGAGCGCCGCTTGTTAGGTCATGCAGCCGCAATCCACTGTACTACTCCAGATGAGGCCAATGATGTACAGAAATTTGGCATTCAAACTCCGACTGCGACAGTGCCATTAGGCGTGGATGTTCCCTCGACACTACCCAATGCTAAGCAATATCTGCGCCGGCAATACTCCCTGCCTGATAACACTTTTGTGATCGTATTTCTATCAAGGTTACACTGTAAAAAGCGTCCAGAGCTGCTTATTCAATCGTTGTCTCGTTTAGTGAAAAACGAGACACCTGTGCACTTATTGCTAGCCGGCACCGGTGATCCTGATTATGTGAAAGAGTTGACTGTACTAGTGGATTCGCTTAATCTTAATAAGTATGTTACATTCACTGGGTTTGTTCAAGGTAAAGAAAAGGACTTACTGTTACAAGGATCATCTGTTTTTGTTCTACCTTCTTTCTCTGAAAACTTCGGCGTTGCGATCGCCGAAGCATTGGCTGCTGGATTGCCTGTGATAACAACTCCTGGTGTGCAAATTTCTCCAGAGATATCAGCAGCTAATGCAGGTCTAATTGTAGAAGGTACAGAAGATGAGTTAGTTCGCTCGATAGAGATCCTGATTGACAGTACGTCACTTAGACATATGCTAGGAGAAAATGGGCGGAAGTTAGCCAAAGAACGTTACAGTTGGCAGGTTATTGCTCACCAGCTTGCATCTGTGTATACCACAGTTATTAAAAATAAACGCCTGCCTCACAGTATTACTTTTTAGCTATTTCATTCATTAGACTTAATCGGAAATAGTAGAGCTCTTGCCCTGCAAGGGTTTTAGAAGCGGTTCTGAATATAAGTCAAACGTCTATGTGGCAAGGGTTTGAGGCCATTTTAACCCCCTTTGTTTCCGATTAAGTCTATTCATTGAGATAACCTCTCTGAATACTTGGATCTGTTATTGTTTCTAATGATCTCTAATGACTCATATCTTACACAAATTTTTGTTGAGACACGATCCCCTTCCGTAACTTTCGTTCAAACAACAACGCCAAGTATTAAGCTTAAACATGGGAGTTTCGGAAGTTGTGGTTAACTTATGAAATTCTCTCTCTGACTATCTTGCAAGCTTTTGTCCTATAGAACCTATTTGAGATCTCAAGAGCTGGCTGCAACCCTCTTGAGTCTTAGCCTAACGAAGCAAAGGTTGATTTTCGCTTTTGCGTTGTCCAGCGTTCTCTTAAAGTTCTTAGTCAAACGCTTACATCGCTCCATCCATGCGTTAGAACGCTTAATTCCCCATCGCGTTGGAATAGGGACAAACCCACTCTTTCCCTGCGCTGCTTTCTCTTGCTTCGAGGGCTTTGGTGCGAGTTTAAATCGAACTTTCTTTAAGATATTTGGATATACCTGCTTTAAGGCTTCTATCAACTTATCGAGGTGATAACCATTGTCCAAAAGAATCGTAACCTTCGGTTCATTAACGGGCTTCGACTTGAAGTAATCGATATTCGCGCTCAGCATCAATATCAAGCCAGCCTCGTTCGATACGTTAGCAGGTGTACAAAGCGTAAAGAACGGAAAGCCTAACGTATCCACCATCAGATGCCGTTTGATGCCGTTTGTAGATTTGTAGAAACAGAAGCCTTTGGAAACCGCACTTGCTGTGCAAGTGTTCTTCACAGCTTGAGAGTCACTCATTATGAGCCTTGTCCATTTGGGCTTTTTTTAACCTGTGTCCGAACTCGCTCATGCAACACCCGCATCAGCTCTTCAAACACGCCAGCGGCTCGCCATGGATTGTAATGCTAGTACACGGTGGAGTACGATGGCAGGTCCTTGGGTAGGTCAGCCCAGTTACAGCCGTTCTTGAGCTGATACAGGATGCCGTCCATGATTTCTCGCTTAGTCCACTCGGGCGGGCGAGTCTGATGCTTCTTCGGCAAAATCTCTAGCGCCGCAAAGCGACCCCGCGTCGCTTTGCGGCGCTAGGGAATGCGCACCAAGACAGCGGTTCAAAAATTTCCCACTCTTTATCGCTGAGACTGCTGGAATAGCCCATGATGACTTGATTGTATGCTCTACTATCGGTTCTCTGGCATTCTAGTAGATCTCAAATGGGTTTTATATTTTTCAACCGCCAGTCTGCAATTGCGTATTCGCGTGACTTCGGGATCTTGGCAACTTTTGGTGAAGCAAAAAAATCTTGTAAAAGTGCCTTCAGCTCAGGATGAATCGCTTGGCTAGAAAGTCCAGCCTCGCCCGCCCAAACATCTGTCGCTTGAGCATCTTTAGTCGATTGTTTTGGCCTTCCACTTGTCCGTTGCTCACTTCTAAGGTGACACCTGCTTTGACAGCATCATAATCTTCCCTCAAACTTTTAGAGAAAGTCTGGAATGCCTTGATGGAACTGTTCATCGCGTTCTTTAGCCAATCATCCAATTGATCAGGCAAGCGTTGTCTCACCAATTCAAGAAACGCCTGAGCTAGGGCAATAGGCTCTGATAGGTCAGGCTGTGCCGCTAGTTTTTCTAAGAGTTGTTCTTGTTCGTCATCTAGTGTTTCGGGACGCTGCAAGATAAGCCATGCGACCTGCCGTGCACTGAGTGCTTTCTGATTGGCACGTTTGACTTTTGGGGCAGGGCCACGACCGGGTAAATCATTCAGTGCTTCAGGGTCTGGTCTCAAGGGCGGTGCTGATTGACGCAATGGCTGAAGATAACGAGCAACCATCGCATAGCTACCCATAAAACCATGTTGTTGAATTTCCTTAAACAGTTGCTTAGCGTGTCGTTTCCCTTGTTGCCATTGCTCAATCAAGTAGGGTTTGTAGGCATCAAGACCACTGGTATAGTGTCGATTAGGCGTTTGCCACTTTGGAAAGCTGTCATGAGAGAGATAGGTATAGACGGTGCGCTTACCCATACCCAGATGATGAGAAATATCTTTGATTGTGTAGCCTTGTTTGCTGAAGGCATGAGCTTGATTGTAGGTTTCTAAACGCTGGGTACGTTTTTCGTCACGTCGCTGTTGACGTGACGTTTTCGGTTTGGGTAGCTCGGGGAGAGCAATTCCGTCAGCTTGCAACTGGGCAGTTTCAATGGATTTAATGGCCTGTGACTTTCCTTGAAAGGCCTTTTCGAGCGTTTCTTCTAGGTTTTGCAATAAGTGGAAGCGGTCTGCTACTTGAATAGCTTGAGGTGCGCCCTCGCTCATGCCCCGTTTGTAGGCTTTGGAACGGTCACGCGACAGAATTTCAACGCCAGGATGCGCTGTGAGCCATGCGGCTAACGTCTTTGCTGTTCGGTCTTGTAGTAGCGCAATCGGTTGATGAGCGTCTAAGTCAACGAGGATAGTGCCGTAATGCTGGCCTCGGCGCAGGGCGAAGTCATCTACTCCCAAGATGCGAGGTGTTTGTATCGGTGGAAGGAGGACGTGTGACAGTACGTTGAGGAATGTATTGCGACTGTGGCTAAAGCCTAGCTGATGCCCCAACCGAACGGTGGTATGGCCTCCCAGCGCTAAGGCGATCTCCTTTAGCCGTTTTCGATAGCAGACAGTTTGTCTAGCCCAAGGGGCGACCACATCGGATAAGCGCTCAGTAAAGATGCGACGCTGACAACTGGCATTGCCACAGAAGGACTTACACACTTCCAGCAGAATTGTCAGGCTGAACTGGACGAGTGGCAGGTCTTTCAGCGTGCGTTCGTAGTGACTATGAATGCGTTGGCAAAGCCTCTCTATTGAGAATCACTTGGGCAATGACATAACGGGCAGTGAGCGATCATCTGCATCGAACTGACTTTCAAGACGAAGCGATCACTAGCGGTATCCACCTCCCAGCTTTTCAAGGTCAACACTGATTGGTTAGGGAGTATATGCTGCAAGAGTTCCATGAGATTGATAATTCAGTGCATCAATCCTCATTTTGCTCTGCTGTCGAGGCTTCACCAAAAATAGCCAAGACCCCGAAGTCACGCGAATACGCAGTCCCTATTCCTAACGATCAGCTCATTATCACTCCTCGGCAAGGTGAAGTGATGAGCATTCTCGTAAAACATATTCGATAGTTGTACGTTCAATAGTCTATGCCCAAGACTCTCTGAAACCTCAGCTTCAGAGAGTTTTGGGATGGTAGCACTTTCTATTTGGAAAGATGATAATCGGTGCTCTATTCAATCAGCGCACCGCTTTCTTGAAGGGTATGGAGTCGCTGATAGAGACCGCCTTCTTCTAATAGTTCGTCATGACTGCCTACCTGAGAGATGCTGCCTTGGTCGAGGACAACAATCTTGTCGGCGTCGCGGACAGTGCTAAGGCGGTGGGCGATGATGATGAGCGTGCGTGTGCCAAAGAGCGATCGCATTGCCACCTGAATAGCCCTTTCAGACTCATAATCCAGACTAGAAGTCGCTTCATCAAACACCAGTACATCTGGGTTTACAATCAATGCTCTGGCAATGCCAATTCGCTGACGCTGCCCGCCCGAAATGCGAACGCCCCGTTCTCCTACCGTGGTGAAATATCCCTTCGGCAGCTTTTGAATGAAGTCATGCGCCTGCGCAATTTTGCAGGCGGTTTCAATTTCTTCAAAGCTTGCGGTAGGGTTGCCGTACAACAAATTTTCTATCAGCGTTCCATTGAAGATGTCCACCTCTTGGTGAACGATCGCTAGTCGTTTACGGTAGCTGGTTACGTCTAATTGTCTAATATCTGTGCCGTCTATGAGCACTCCTCCTTGATTGGGTTCAAAGTAGCGCAGTAACAGCTTGACTAGCGTAGATTTTCCTGAACCGGAGCGGCCTACTAAGGCTACTGTTTGATACGGTTCAATCAACAGCTCAATGGTGTTGAGCACAGGCGTATCTGGATTGTAGCCAAAGGTGAGATTGTGAAAGTGAACTTTGCCGGTGAAGCTGTAAGCAGGGCCATTGGGCAATAGGGCACCGGCATCTCTTCCCGGTGGGAGAGACATGAACTCTTGAAAGCGAGACATGGGTGCGTAGCGACGGGCAAACATTTCTGCAATATCGCAGATGGGGTCTACCTCGGCGTAGGCCATGCTGGCAACGGTGAGTACGGTGATAAAGTGGCCGACGGAGATTTTGCTATTGACGGTGAGCCAAAGCGTTGCAATAAGCACTACGAACATGCAGCTTTGTACAATGGTTCGCTGGTATGTGCTGAGTTTTGTGTAACCTTTGTGTACCCGGTAGTCTAGCACTTTGAATTCTCTATCTAGTCGCTGCGTTTGGCGCTGAAGCTCTGTGAGTTCGTTGCCAAATGCCTTAACGGTTTTGATGTTAGAGATAATCTCTGAACTGCGACTATCGGTATTCTCAATGTATTTATCTAGCTTTTCTTCTCGCTGCGAGAGTGCTTTTAGCCCGATGAGGCTGTGGAGAAGAATGCCTAATACTGAAAAGAGAACAATGGCTGCGATGCGCCAATCGATAAGGCCGATGACGACAAATACACCGATGATGCGCACGACTTTAGGAATGAACTGACCCGTGATGCCAGGATACGTCCAAGTGTAGTTAGATAGCCCTTTGGCTACTCGGGCTGCAATTCGGCCTGGGTTGTTCTCATCATAAAAATCTAACGGAAGAGTGAGTATCTTCTGAAGTGCTTTTTCGGCATGTTCTCGGCGGGCGCGGAAAGCAGTATCCCAGCTAAACCAGCCGCCAATCCACGGCTGAATGGGCGCTCTGCCCACAGTGGTGATGCCGACGATGGCAACCAGAATGATGAGTGAGAACTGCTGAGTAGCGGGCTGATTAAGCGCTGTAGCGACTTGATTGATTAATTTCTGAAGAATGCCATCTACGGGTTGCCCTGCAATGAGATTAAGGATTTGGCCTGTAG
This sequence comes from Phormidesmis sp., assembly GCA_045110585.1. Taxonomy (GTDB): domain Bacteria; phylum Cyanobacteriota; class Cyanobacteriia; order Phormidesmidales; family Phormidesmidaceae; genus Phormidesmis. The sequence continues at coordinate 52,875 of JBGCGG010000065.1, forward strand.
CATAGGGGACAAGGAGATCGATAATCTCGAACAAACTCATCATGGCGGCTGTAAAAATGGTGATCCGCCAGTAGTGTTTGTAGTATCCCAGGATGGAAAGAAACTTTTGCATGATTCTGGAATAGATGTGTGTGTGAATAAATTCTGAACGTGAAGAACAAAATGGCAACAGCTACTGTCGGCATCAAAGATGCTGTTTGTTGCAATAGGTTTTCACCATAAGAGATACCTGTTGTCTCGCTTGTGGTTTAAATTCCGTTGCGTATAGTTGCGCTGTTGGCGCAGTGATATTTTTACATGCGAATTAATGTCACACATGAACAATCTCACTGCGTTTAGCACCTTTTATGTTTGGCGTTTTGTACGCTTGAGTGTTGGTCCATTTGCATGGGCGATCGCCCCACGACTTTGCTCTTCAGCTTACTTTTCAGCAGCTGAAAAAAGAGCCGTTCAAAGGCCAGCTAAACGCCTACTACCTCCTTTATAAAAGGAATGCGCAGCCAAAAATATTCTTAACGAACCGGATTAGAAACGCTTAGCTGCGAATTTTGCTGGTAATAAAGAGGATTTGAGAATGAATGTTAATTGAAGCCATGGGGATTCCTCCTAGTTAATGCTTGAAAGGGTAATTTCTAGGGTTGGTTGACCTTATGGTTAGGATCTAAATCTACTTAATCAAGATTAGTTAGATCAATATAAGGTTTTTCCTAGTGTGCGATGCACACTGTTAGGAAGATACTCATCTCGATTCTCTAGCGCCGCTAGATGGCTTGTTTTTACACATTGGCATTTGCCAATTTAGCAATCATAACCAGGTTGCATAATTAATGCAACTATTTTTTGTGATATGTCATCTGGGCTGTAGAAACTGGCTACAGAAATTGTTGGTGTAACTGAATAAAGTGATTTAACTATTCATCTTTGATTCATTTTTTTTGACTTGGTGGCAGGCAACTTAAAAGCCGCCAGATTAAGAGCTGTCAACTTAAAAGCCGCGACTAAACATCATTCATTCGAAATTATTCACTTAAAGCTAATCTCACTCAAAGCTAGTCATTCTGAAGTCTCTTGAGTTTGCTTTTCACGCTTTGTTTTATAAAACTGAGAAGCCGCAATTCCAAAGCTATAGAGAATGCCTGCGTTGCTGCTGGCACCGACGGCTGCGCCGACA
>JBGCGG010000066.1:0-58191 GCA_045110585.1 Phormidesmis sp.
CATACCGTCGCCTCTATTAATCCCCTACAGAATCCACAAAGAAGTACACACATGTACGGAATATCAACCGTTATGGTGAAAGTATGATGACATCACCCTACTTACGAAAATTCCTACAATCCTACATACCCAAACCCCCACCCACCCAAATACGCTACGACAAGATAAACTATCCAAAACCGCCCAAAAGCCTTCCAAAAGCCCTCCAAAAGCCCTCTTAAATGAGCGAAATCAAGATCTTCCTGGCTTCATCCTCAGAACTGAAAGCAGACCGCGATCAGTTTCAAATTTTTATCAGCAATAAAAATGACGAATGGCGTGATCGCGACATTTTCCTTCGAGTCATCCGCTGGGAGAACTTTCTCGATGCAATGTCAAAGGAAGGCTTGCAAAGTGAATACAACAAAGCTGTAGAAGACTGCGACATCTTTGTAATGCTCGTGCAAAACAAAGTCGGCCAGTTCACTGCTGAAGAATTTGGCCATGCTTTTGGAAAATTTACTGAAAATAAAAGGCCATTAATCTACACGTACTTCAAGCCCTGGAATACCAGAGACCAGGACGAGCTTAAGAGCTTGTGGGAATTTGAAGCAAAACTAAAAGAGCTAAAGCATTATAAAACTCCATACGAAAATATTGAAGGGTTGAGAGAGCACTTTGGAAATCAGCTTACGAAGCTAGATGAGCAAGGTTTTTTTGCAGTTGACCAAAGCCGTTCGCCCCAACCTCCACGAACTCAACCTCCACAGAAAAGCTTAGTCGAGCAATATCGGGTGCCCCTCCAAATGCCCCCGCTGCCAGATCACTTTGTAGAACGCCCAGACACCCAAGACGCCGTAAAAGAGCAGCTACTTTGTGAAAATGATAAAGGTGGCACGTTAGTAGTTAGTGCCATTCACGGGTTAGGCGGAATTGGGAAATCAGTACTCGCCGCAAAATTAGCCCACGAGCAAGATGTACAGCGCTTTTTTGCAGATGGCATTTTGTGGGAAACGCTAGGACAAAATCCAGATATTCTTCCTAAGCTCAATGGATGGATTAAAGAGCTAGGTGACCATGACTACAAACCAACGGCAGTATCTTCGGCCTCCAGTCATTTGCGTACGCTGCTGTATGACAAGTGCATTTTGCTAGTGGTAGATGATGTATGGAATCCAGCACACTTAGAACCCTTTCGGGTGGGTGGTGCAAAAAGCCGAGTGCTGGTGACCACACGAGAAGCAAGGATTGCAGGCGCGCAAATTCATGCACTAAATGTGATGAACAAAACTCAAGCGCTGGATTTGATAACGCAGAAGATTACTGAACCATTAAGTAAGACATCGCGAAAACGGGCTTTAACATTTGCAGACCGTGTAGGTTACTTGCCGCTGGCATTAGAACTAGCTGCCTCACAGATTAATGATGGGGTGAGCTGGAAAGAACTACTAGAAGACTTTGCAGAAGAGATAGATCGGCTAGAAACACTGGATGTGTATGGCCGATCAGAAATGCCAGATGATGAAAAGCGACGGCAGTACAGCTTGCGGGCTTGCTTTAATCTTAGTTTGAGGCAGTTAAGCAACGAAGAATTACAGCAGTTTGCTTGGTTAGGTGTCGTTCCTGAAGATGTAAGCCTGACACGAGACATGGCAGAAACGCTGTGGCAAGTGAACCGGCGGCAAGCGGGTTCGATTCTGCGTAAGTTTCAGGCAAAGTCTTTGGTGTTGCAAGGCGTGCAGCAGGCAGATGAGCGGGCCAGCTACCGGATGCATGATTTGATGCATGATTTGGCGCAGACATTATTGACGCTGTCGGTGGTGCCGGAAAAAAATGGTGAGCTGCCGGGGTTAGGGCTAACAGTGGCTCAGGCGCATGGTGAACTGCTGGCCAAGTATGCGGAAAAAGTAGAGAAGGGAGCAGATGGGCAACCGCTATGGCACACGCTAAAAAATGACGGCTACATTTTTGCCCACTTAACCTGGCATATGGAGCAGGCACAGCAGCCAGACGCGATTCATGCGCTGCTAGCGGCCAGCAATGTACAAGGGCGCAATGGCTGGTATGAGGCCTGTAATGCCCTGGGCCAACCGGCGGGATTTGTGAATGATGTGGGGCGGGCTTGGGCGCTGGCCAAAGAGAATTATGAGGCTGCGCCGGGGGAGACGGTGGCGCTGCTGTATCGGTATGCGCTGGTGCGAGGATCGCTGAATAGCTTGGCGAGTAACATACCGGCTGAGATGGTGGGCGGGCTGGTGAAAGAAGGGTACTGGCAGCCTGCGCAGGGGTTGGCCTATGCGCAGCAGGCGCAAAATCCTTGGCAGCGAGCAGCGTGTATTTCTGCCATTGCGCCTTATATGCCGGAGGCGCTGCTGCCAGAGGTACTGAAAACGGTGGGGCAGATAAAGGATGCAGCTTACCGCTCCTATGTACTGAGTAAATTAGCAGAGTGCTTCCCAACTGTATGGCCAGATGTGCTGACCGCTATCCAGCAAATAGAAGATCGCTACGGAGAACATCGTAACCAGACAAGCGGTTTTTCCTATAGAGCCTTTGCTCTTACCAAAGTGATTAAAAAATTACCCCCTCGCTATCTGCCAAGGGCAATTGACATTAGCCATCAAATTCAAGACCCCGCTGATTGTGCAACAGCCATGATTGCCATAGCCCAGCATTTGCCTGAGCTATGGCCTAAAGCACTGGAGATGACGCGACAGATTAAAGATGAATATTGGCGTTCGAGTGCGCTGAGCGAGATCGCACAACATCTGCCTGAGCTATGGCCTGACGCAGTGGAAATGACGCGACAAATTAAAGATGAATCTTACCGCGCGATTGCGCTGAGCGAGATCGCACAGCATCTACCTCAGGAACACTGGCCCGAAGCACTGGAGATGACAAGACAGATTAAAGATGAATCTTCGCGTGCGAGTGCGCTGAGCGAGATCGCTCAGCATCTGCTCGAGCTATGGCCTGACGCACTGGAGATAACAAGACAGATTAAAAATGAATCTGACCGCGCGAGGGCGCTGAGCGCGATCGCCCAGCATCTACCCGAGCTATGGCCCAAAGCACTGGAGATGATAAGACAGATTAAAGATGAATCTGACCGCGCGATTGCGCTGCGCGATCTCGCCCAGCATCTGCCCCAAAAACACTGGCCCAAAGCACTGAAGATGACGCGACAGATTAAAGATGAATCTGACCGCTCGTGGGCGCTGAGCGCACTCGCACAGCATCTACCTACGCAATACTTACCTCAAACCCTAGAAATTGCCTGGTCAATCCAAGAAAAATACTACTGCGCTCAAGCCTTCACCGCTTTTTTACCCGCCCTAGAAAACAACAACATCACCTTCTCCGAATGGGCTCAAGTCTTAGACGTTCTTGCCTACCAAAAACGCTCTAATCTAATCGAACTCCTCCCCAATAGCCAAGCCACCCTCACCCGCCTCGGCGACCCTCACACCCTCCCCACCGCCCTCCAATCCATCCGCGACATCTGCAACCAGTGGCCGTAGAAGAAACGATGAATGATGAACGATGAACGATGTAAAGTTCTACCCTTCTCAAAAAGTACGATGAGCCATCACCCAACAGCTTGCCATCCCACTTTTTCCTTTTGCCGCCATCAAACAACTTTTTGCCATCACCCAACAAGCTTCTGTCATCACCAAACAAGCTTTTGCCGCCACTAAACAAGCTTTTGCCGCCACTAAACAAGCTTTTGCCACCACCAAACAAGCTTTTGTCATCACCAAACAAACTTTTGTCGCCACTAAACAAGCTTTTGCCACCACCAAACAAGCTTTTGCCACGACCTAATCTACTCAACTCCTCTCCAACATAAACATTACTCTATACTCCCCGCAATTTCCCCCACAAAAACAAAAAGAACATATACCCCCCACAAAAAATCTGTAATTCCCCCCAAACAACGCTGTATCTTTTCTTCCGGATAGCGGGCAACTTGTACACAAGCAAGAACAGCGCACCCGTGGCTTTGCTCACTCAGCCTGAACTTTGCCGCAAACTTACAAAACGGAAGCAACAATGGCCCGTCAAAAACGAAACTCAACCGCCCTCATCACCACCGCCGAACGCCGCCTCTCCGGCATGAAAATCATCAGCCCTAAACTCGACCTCGGCGGCGGCTGTAGCACCTCCAACCTAGAATCAAAAGTCAAAGACCTTCGCACTAAACTCGCCACCTACAACGATCTCCTCACCAAAGTAGATGCCGCCGCCAACGAACTAGACCGCGCCGAAAAAGCCCTCTCCCACATCAGCAACAAAGTCCTCCCCGGCATCGCCACCCGCTACGACAAAGAAAGCGACCAATACGAAATGGTCGGCGGCACCCGCCCCAGCGAACGCAAACGCCCCGCCCGCAAACTCGCCGCCGTATAAGCGCAGAATAAAGTGTTTTATAGAAGAAAGAAATAACTATATGACAACAACTTTATGACAATAACTTTATAAGAACGCCAAAAAGGGAGCCGCTAATTATCAGCAGCCCCCTTTTTTTTATTTACCGCTAACCGCCTTTATTCCACTTAAAGTAAAAATATAAAAAACAGAAATAAATCCCCCTTCGCAAGCGGTGACCTTCCCGCGTCGCTTTACGGCATTAAAGAATGCTCACTCATCAATACCGTTCCCCCGGCAGCCTCGTCTCCTCAAACGGAACAATCAGCTCCAAAGGTGCACCAATCACCCCCTCTGGCCCACCAATCCCAATAAACGTATTCTCTAACCGAGCACCCATTAAATTAATATTCTGCGTCGTCGCCCCCACAAAATTAACCGTATTCAGCTCAGCATCACTAAAATTCACCCAGTCCAACCGCGCATGAGATAAATTCGTATTCACCAGCGCCGCCCCCGTCAAATTCACACCGGTCAAATTGGCCCCCGCCAAATTCGCATTCGTTAGGTCACTCCCCGCCAAATCCGCCGCAAACAAATTCGCACCGCGCAAATCCGCACCCACCAACCCAGCCTCTAGCAAGCTCACCCTTTCCAGGTCACAGCCCACACAGCGGTTTAGCAACCGCAGCCTCCGCACATTATTCTGCCGCCTATGGTGCTGCCGCATCACCATTCCCTCGTCCACCCCAGGCGCTTCCACCCCAGGCGCTTCCACCCCAGGCGCTTCTGCCAACACCGGAGCACCCGTCAGCAGCACCACCGGAAACAACACCCAAAAAATAGACCAAAACCATAATCGACTCGCACAACCGTTTTTCATCACAGCTCTCCTTTAATCAGAACTACTGTGTACACACATCTACGTTCGAGCTTGGTTCACCACTTACCGATCAATACGCTCTCTCAATACACGCAGCATCTGTGAAGTGCAGGAAAATTCAACATAACAACTCCCCGCACTTCACACATCTCTGCCCCTAATTTGTCTGCGTATCCAAATGGTGCAAATGCAGCTCGAACATCGTTACCACCCCATCGCCGTTGTAGTCAGCAGCAGCACTATTAAAATTCAAGGGCTTAGCATTCGCCGCCGAAGCGATCGCAAACCCAGCAAAAAGAACCGTCAAACCAGAGACTAAAGAGCGTTTCATGGTTTTTCTCCTTTCCAATATAGTGAAGTTATTTTTTTGTAACTGAATATGTTTCTGAAAGCGCGCAGAAAGCAGCCTATAAAGCTTGCTCTCCGCACACCGTTCAAAGACAGCCCTTTCAACAAAAGACAAAAAAGATTATCTCTTCAAAGAATGCCTTTAAAAGAACCTTCGTCCAAGAACCTTCGTCCAAGAATCTCAATTAAGAAAATCTCAATTAAGAGAATATTGAGCAAAAGAACTTGGCTCAAAAGACCTTTGATCAAAAGACCCTTTATTCAAAGAACATTCGCTAAAAGAGCTTTAAGCTGAAAAATCCTAGACACTTTTCCCGTTTCACGTATCTAAATTATAGAAATACCCACCATTTTGTATCACCTGATACATACAAAACTTTACCTCTTACCACAATCACCATTTCTTACGCGCCAGCCCGCAAACTCTCTCTCTTTTACACCCACGACGCCAAATAACTGCCAAATAACTGCCAAATAACTGCTGACAAACTGCCAACAACAACCCAACCCAACCACCCTACCAGCCAGCCCTAATCGCTTCCGGCACCATCCCCTGCGTCCTCATCCCCCGCAAACTTCTTGCCCCATCTCGCTTTGCCAGCCGCTTCCCACACTCATCCCTCACCAGCTCACAATGATAAAAAGCAGGCATCGCCCATCCTAACGCCCGATACAACAAAACCTGCTTCGCCGTATTCAACAGCAAATCCTCCCCCCTCACCACCTCAGAAATCGCCATCTCATAATCATCCACCACCACCGCTAACTCATAGCTAGGAAACCCATCCCGCCGCCACACAATAAAATCTCCAAAATCCTCCCCCGCCACAAAACGCTGCGGCCCACACCTCACATCCACAAACGCGATCGCCTCCCCATCCGGCACCCGAAACCGCCAATTCACCTCTCCTGGCACATCAGGCTTTTCCCAGTCATCAGGCCGTAACCCCACCGGAAAAATAATCTCCTTATCCCCCTCATGCGGCGCACTCAACGCCCTCGCCACATCCTTACGAGAATGCGGACTCGGATAAATTGCCCCCGTCGCCCTCAGCCTTTGCCAAGCCCGCAAATACAAAAAACGGCGATCGCGCTGACAATACGGCCCCAACGCCCCACCCACATCCGGCCCCTCCTGCCACCGAAAACCAAACCACGCCAAATCTTCCAACATATCTGCATAGTACTCAGGCTTACATCGGTTCTCATCCAAATCTTCCACCCGCAGCACTAGCTCCCCCGCCGCCGCCCGCTGCTGCGCCATCCAAAACGTTCTCGCATGGCCTAAATGTAAATGGCCCGTCGGCGTCGGAGCCAATCGCCCTCGATAAAACTGAGACATAAAGACTGAAATCAGCGCATAAACAGCACCCCTACATCCTCTAAATTCGTCGTCAAATCGTCAAACCGCAAACACGCCTTGAAAAAACCATCCCAATACACGCCATACGTCATAAAAGCTATTAAAATCGCATCACTCACTCGCGCTGCCCTACAGCTTTTCTGCAATGGTTTCTCTGCAAAAATTCATCAACGATCTCCACAGCCGCTATCGCACCCTAAACGAAGGACAGCTAGCCAGCTACATTCCAGAACTCACCAAAGCCAATCCCGATTGGTTTGGCATTAGCATCGTCACCACCGACGGCCAAATTTTTGAAGTAGGAGATACCCAGCAAAACTTCACCATCCAGTCCATTTCAAAAGTATTTGCCTACGGCCTAGCCCTAGAAGACCACGGACGCAACGAACTCCTCGACATTGTAGGCGTAGAGCCAACCGGCGATCCCTTTAACTCACTCATTCGCTTAGATGAAGACTCCAAGCGACCCTTCAACCCCATGATTAACGCAGGCGCGATCGCCACCACCAGCCTCATCAAAGGCAACGATCCCACCGACAAACTCAATCGCTTACTCGCCATGTTCGAGCGCTACCTCAACAACAACGTCATGATCGACATGCCCACCTTTATGTCGGAGCGCTCCACCGGCCACCGCAACCGAGCCATGGCCCACCTCATGCTAAATTTCAACATGATTGATCAAGACATTGACACCGCCCTCGATCTCTACTTTCAGCAGTGCTCTGTTATCGTCAACTGTCAAAACCTAGCCATGATGGCCGCAACCCTCGCTAATAACGGCACTCAGCCCATCACAAAAACCCAAGCTTTAAAAGCCGACTACGTCAAAGACCTGCTTAGCGTTATGTACACCTGCGGCATGTACAACAGAGCCGGGGAATGGGCCTATCGTGTCGGCATCCCCGCCAAAAGTGGCGTTTCAGGTGGCATCATTGCCATCGTTCCGGGCAAAGCAGGCATTGCCACCTTCTCGCCCCCTATTGATAAAGACGGCAACAGCGTCAGAGGCTTAAAAATATTTAAAGCACTCTCCCAAGAATACGGCCTGCACCTATTCGATCTCTCTCTGGGCCGCTGCGTGTTTACGGAATCTCTTACCTAAACACACCCCAAACGACACAATCTCAAACCGCACAATCCTACTCCAACAAACTCGTCACCGTTGCACTATAAGCCTTATACGGCTTCACCCCCGTCAGCGTCTCTTTTAGCTCGCCCCCCTTAAAAAACATCACCGCAGGCATTCCTTTCAATCCAAACCGCTTTGGAATCTGCTTATTCGCATCAAAGTCCATCTTCACCACCTTAGCCCGATCCCCATAAGCCTCAGCCAACTGATCCACCATTGGAGCCACCAGCTTACAAGACCCACACCAAGAGGCCATGCCATCTACCACTAGCAGCACATCTTCCTCGAGCAGCGCATCCAACTCTGCCTCATCACGAATCAGCGCCGCCGCGCCCGTCTCTTCTTGCCCCAGCATATACAGCGCATTCGCCACTTCCTTCTCACTCAAGCAGCCATTCACCGTATGCAAACGCCCATCCCGCGCATACTGCTCAATCACAGGCAGCGTGGCATCTTCATGCTGCAACAAGCGATCGCGAACCACCGGTACCGGCTCACCGGTCTCCTTCACCACCCGGCTAATCAACAATCCCGTCCGGCCCTTTAAATAAGCCACCTCCACCGGATCACGCTCAAACCGCATCAGCACCTCATCCAGCGCCGAAGCCTGCGCAACCGAACTGGGGAAATCCACCAGCACCCAGCCATCCAGCATATCTGGCTGCTCAATTCTACGGCGCAGTAACTTCAGCAAAATCTTATCCGGCACCGGCTCCCCGGCCTCTAAGCACGCCATCGCCTCAGACGCCAGTTCGGAGGCCCCTTTAGATAATTTCGCCAGCTCTTTTTGCACCAGATCATTTACCGAAACAAACGGCACACTCCAACGATCCGCCAGTGCGATCGCCTGCTTTTCAACCCCCGTCCCTGGCTGTCCTAACACAATTAGCTGCTTACCGTTCATAAAGAGCTGCCCCTATGAATGTATACAGCCTCAGTATGTTTTAAACCCCTCTCGCCAAACCATTTTCTCCCCTATTCCTTCACATTCACTCAACACACAGAAACGTTTCTAACCAGCCGCCCATTCCACTAAGACGCCCACGGCGGCACAGGCTGAAACCGCTCTAACAAAAAATCAATCATGGCATGAACTTTGGGCGCAATAATTCGGCGGCTCGGATACAGCAACTAAAGAGAAACATCCGTCACCAATGGAAAATCTGGCATCACCTCAACCAGCCGCCCAGCCTTCAAACTTTCACTAGCGTTCCAAACAGACTTTACGCCAATGCCCATTCCCTGCTCCAGCATTTGCCGCAAAGCCTCACCATCATTCACCACAAACGAAAGCGGAACGCTCACCGTTTGCCCATTTTTAAACGTCCACTTAGTCGCTTCAGCCAAGCTAATACACTGATGCCCAGCCAAATCATCAGGAACCGCAGGCGTACCATACTGCTCCAAATAAGCCGGAGACGCCGCCAACAGCCGCCGATCAGCCGCTAACTTTCGCACAATCAAACGGCTATCAACCAACGGCGCATTCCGAATAATCAGATCGTACGCCCCTTCAACCACATCCAAAACAGTGTCCGATAGCCGTAAATCAAGCTGAATGCGCGGATAGCGCGCATGAAAATCTGCCAAGGCCGGAATAATATACATCCGGCCAAAAGAACCAGGCATGGTCATTCGCAGCAAACCTTCCGCTTCCGCCCCTTGCCCTTTAACCGCGCTCAGCCCTGTTTCCAGCGTTTCTATAATCTGTTGCGCATACGGCAAAAAAGCATCCCCATCTGTCGTCAAAGAAACGGCCCGAGTTGTTCTGTTAAACAATCGAACCCCAACCGTTTCTTCTAATTTCACTAACCGAGCACTGGCACTAGCCGGTGACAAAGACAAATCCTGCGCCGCCGCCGTAATCCCACCAAGCGCTGCAATTCTCAGAAATAAACGAAGCGATAAAACATCCATTTATCAAAAATATCCGAATTATCATTTCGTCGCAAGCCTGATTATCTTTTTCTGCCGAATGATTACCATGCTAATAACGAGTTCAAGCACTGCACTCGCCAATCGAAAGCGCCAATCGGAAGCGCCAAAACGAGAAAATCAGGAGAACCCATATGAACTACGACAACTTCACCACTTTCAACGTTACGGTCGAAAATGCGATCGCCTGGGTCACCTTCGACTATCCCCCCGTCAATATTCAAGGTCTGCCCATGCTTGCCGACCTCAACATGTTGGCCCAAAAGCTCGAAGCTGATCGCACCGTCAAAGTCGTTGTCTTTCAATCTGCCAATCCTGAAATCTTCGTCGCCCACGCCGACACCAACTTTCTCAAAGATATGTCCGCGATCGCCGTTTCCCGCAGCGAAGTCACCCTCCTCGATTTGCAGGTTGTGCTAGAGCGCATTAGCAAGCTCCCCCAAGCCACCATCGCCAAAATAGAAGGCTTTGCCCGTGGTGGCGGCCACGAATTTGCCCTCGCCTGTGATATGCGCTTCGCAGCCCGAGGCAAAGCCAAATTTATGCAAATGGAAGTGGGTATGGGCATCCTTCCCTGCGGCGGCGGCGCATCGCGCATGGCCCGTCAAACCGGTCTAGGCCGCGCCCTCGAAATTATCTTAGGTGCACAAGACTTTGACGCGGATCAAGCAGAAGCCTATGGCACCATCAACAAAGCCCTCGACCCCGAAGAGATTGGTCCCTTTGTAAAAGCCTTAGCCAACCGCATCGCCCGCTGGCCCGCTGAGTCCATCAATGCCTGCAAACAAACCGTCTACGCTTCTATCGATAAGCCCATTGACGAAGCCCTCAAAGAAGAAGCCTACTGGCTATATCAGGCCACCAGCCAAACCCCTGCTCTAAAGCGCTTTGCATGGGCAGATGAAAACGGCGCACAGTTTGACATGGACAATCAGCGCAGTTGGCCAGAGATGGTCGTGAGTGTGCAAGACGTTAAGTAAGCAATAGAATTCGAGGAGACAGAATTCAAAATGCTCAAAAATTTGAAAGAGATCCCCAAAAAGCTCCCTAAAGAGACAAAGCCTAAAGAGATAAAGCCTAAAGAGATAAAGCCTAAAGAAATAAAGCCTAAAGAGATAAAGCAAAACATCAGCTTTCAATCCATCAATCGAGGCTACAACACCGTGTTCCGCCCAAACCGGCTGAGCCTCGGCCTAGTGGTACCCATTGAGTCCTATGCGCGAGGGCCAGTCCCGACTATGGCTCGCCACATTGAGCGCGTTCAATTAGCAGAACAACTCGGCTTTGCTGCCGTTTGGCTACGCGATGTCCCTTTTAACGTGCCTTCTTTTGGAGACGCGGGTCAAACGTACGATCCGTTCGTTTATCTCGGCTTTTTAGCGGGTCAAACAAACAATATTGCCCTCGGCGTAGCCAGCATCATTTTGCCCGTGCGTCATCCGGCCCACGTGGCTAAAGCTGCGGCCAGCGCCGATGTGCTCTCAGGTGGTCGGCTTATTCTTGGCGTAGCTTCCGGCGATCGCCCAGAAGAATATCCCGCCCTCAATTTCCCTTTTGAAGAACGAGGCACCCGGTTTCGAGAAAGCTTTGACTACATTCGCCGCATGGGTGAAAACTCACCCAGATTTGAGAATGCCTTTGGTAATCCTAATGGCGGAATGGATATGCTACCGAAGCCCGTCTCTGGAAAACTGCCCTTGCTAGTTACAGGCAGCAGCCGTCAAGCACCCGAATGGAGCGCACAAAATAGCGATGGCTGGATTACCTACCCGCGCAGTTCGGCCATGCAAGAAAAAGTGATTCAGGACTGGCGATCGCACATCGAATCTGCACCGAAATCCGCCGACGGTTCAACAAAACCCGTCATGCAGCCCCTATACATAGATCTCACCCCAGACCCCGATACACCCCCAAGGCCCATTCACTTAGGCTTTCAGATAGGCGTAAATCACCTTCGCACCTATCTAAAATCACTAGAAAAAATAGGCGTGAACCACGTAGCGCTTAATCTACGCTTTAACCAAGCAGATGTAGAAACAACGCTCACACAATTAGCCGAAAAAGTCCTGCCAGCATTTTCAGCCTAAATTCAATTTAAAAGAGAGAACCAGCAAAAAGGAGAGCACCGTTATGTCCAAAAAGATTCTGATTACAGGCGCCACCGACGGCATCGGATTAGCCACAGCTAAAATGCTGGCTGCACAAGGTCACACCATTTTGCTGCACGGACGCAATCCAGTAAAACTAACAGAAGCTGAAAAAGCAATCTCTGCGGTATCAAAAAGAGAAATAACCGAAAGCTACATCGCCGATTTATCCCAGATGGCTGATGTTGAAGCGCTAGCCCAAGCCGTAACGAAAAAGAACACTGCACTAGATGTCCTCATCAATAATGCAGGCGTTTACAGCACGCCTAATCCCATTACACCAGATGGACTAGACGTCCGGTTTGTAGTGAATGCGATCGCCCCCTACCGCCTCACCCAACGCCTTCTCCCCCTCATCGGCCCCTCCGGGCGAGTCATCAACCTCTCCTCCGCAGCCCAGTCTCCCGTTAACCTACAAGCACTCACCGGCCAAATCCGCCTATCCGATGGCGCCGCCTACGCACAAAGCAAACTAGCCATCACCATGTGGTCTCGCCATCTCGCCCAGTCTCTCGGTACATCAGGCCCCACCATCGTCGCCGTCAATCCAGCCTCAATGCTGGGCAGCAAAATGGTCAAAGAAGCCTACGGCGTAGCAGGCGGAGACATCAACATCGGCGCTGACATCCTCACCCGCGCCGCCCTCTCCGATGAATTTTCAGCAGCCTCAGGCCAGTACTATGACAACGATTCTGGCCGGTTCGCATGCCCTCACCTAGATGCCCTAAATCCCACAAAATCTGAGGCAATTGTCCGTGCAATTGAGGCGCAATTATCAGCACTGGGCGTCTAAATAACCATCCAAACAGCTAGTTCATCTCTGAAACCCGTTGTAGCTGATCAACAATCTCTTCTATTTGATTAGCTTCAACCTCTGACTCTAATTCAATCAGATCCTGTAATAGCGTCCGGCGGAGGTTTGCTTCTGCCGAGGTGTTGGCCCCATAGACAGCTGCAATAGCTTCATACCACAAGCCATTTTCTGCAAATATTTGAGCATTTTCTAGTGTATTACCTGCAACATTCTCTAATGTGGCAAGGACAGTCTCTGATGACGCAGACACAACTTCCATATCGGCAGATGTCCACATTCCCACTTCTTCACGATTAGGATCGCAGTAAAGAACAACCTGCCATAAATAAATCTCACCAACTTTAAGTCCTGGCTGATCTGCTGGCAACGTATAAGACATATAACCTTTACGGCTGTCGTCAACTTGCCGAATAAAAACTCTCTCTAAGTCATTGGCAGCAGACAAGCCAGATCGATAGCGGTAAAGCTGCAATTCTAGGGGGTCAGCGCTGTCACTTTGGCTATACCAAACAAACGTAGGATGCGTAACGGCTGTCTGGCCGATACTACTGACTCTCGGTGCCATTGCTACAACTTCTTCACCGCACCCTCGTACACCACCACCTGAATGATCTTGCTGAGGAATACGAACGTTATCCGGAGAGCGATACCGGCCTCGTCGCCGAGGCTTACGACGAGCCTGTGAAATTTGCTCAAAGTAAGTGGCTTGTAAGTGAGTAGCTTGCAAGTGAATCTCATTATTTTGGTTACGTTGCGTAGAAACGAGAGCCGCACTAACGGACTGCAATGGTCTAGGCACAAAGCTCACAATACTGCCCAAACATAATCCCATACAACATACTTGACGTGTTAGTCCCATCATGGCAACAAGTGATAAATAATTTAGTTAAAAAACTGACTAGCAAAAAAGCTACTAGGAGAAAAAATCAACAGTCAAAATCTCCTTAGAGAGAGAAGCTTTATTTCATATATCAGTGTATCTATTGATCTCGATATTTTTCACTAAATCTCAAAAAAAGAGAATACTTTTTCCCATCTTGTCTGGATTTGTACCATTCAGATGGAGCAGGCGAGCGTGGCCAGCGTAGCTCACAAGCAGTGCCAGGATGCAAAGCGTACCGCTGAAAGTGGCCACCTAAGCGCTGAGCGATCGCTGTGGCCTGCTGTGTACCACGACCACGGCTATCAAAACTGCTCTCAGGCAAGCCATTCATAGTCGAGTCATTAACAGGCAAGCCATGTTTTATACCATCCCAGATATTATTATTGCCACGTATCACAGAACTATTGTCTTCTACTCGAATCACATTCTCTGTATCTGTCGTTGAACAATGCACAGTTAACCGCTTAGTACCTAATGCATGCTTACCCACATTACAAAGTGCTTCTTCCAAAAAGCGACAAAGTGCTTGTTTTTCATCTGTGCCTAACCCCACTGTTTGCAACGGCTCAAACTTCACAACCTTAAACTTAATTGTCTTAAACCCAGGAAAATCACGCGTAAGGGTTTCGGTATAGACCTCATACAAAATTTCATGCAGCGGGTGGCGCAAATCCACCAAATGTTGATTGCCTAAAGATAGCTGCTCGTCGTACGGCACAGACTTTTGTAACAGTCGTTCATATACCTGCCGTAATTCACGATTGAGTGTCTCTAACTGTATTGCAACGGCAGGATCAAGCGTTTCTTTGTTTTTCAATAACAAAGCCAGTGTTTGTAATGGCCCACTGTGAATGTTGTCATAAGAGTGTTCAATGACACGCTGTCGTTCTTCAATGCGTGATCGCAGCGTTCGATCATACACATAAAACGCTGGCAAAATGCCCGCATTCATTAAAAAGATACCTACACTAGGAACAACCGGTATCCACCAGCCCACCAGCCATAGCCCCAATACTGACCCACCCACCAACAAAAAAGAAACTGCCAGTACTGCCAGCACATACCTCACTGGTCTTAAAATAAATCGGGGCAATAAAATACCCACCCCGCCCGCTAGCACAATCCACAGATATTCCCAGGCATCTGGCCAAACCGTTATCATCTGGCGATTATCCATCACCGTACTAATCAGTTGGCTAACAATATGGGCATGCATTTCAACCCCATTCACCAAACCTGGATTGCTTTGATTGACAGCCCCTGAATTCAGCACGTCTTTAACAGTAAGCGAGGTGATTCCAATCAGCACCACCCTATCTTCAATCCGATTTGCGCCGATGCGCCCATCTAATACATCCGTCATAGACACAATTTCAAAGGGTTCCGGGCCGCTGCGAACGTTGATAAGCATTTGCACACCAACCGGTTCAACCCCAACATAGCTCCCTGAGTTAGATCGCAGCCCAAATAGTTCTGTCTCTCCAAATTGCGGGTTTTCAGGATTTTGCTGCCCATTTTCAAGCTCAAATCCTGATGCTGCCAGATATCGTGCGGCGAGCACAAAGGCAAACGAACCCCGCCATCTATCGCTATCAGGATGTGACTCAGGGGGAAGTGCTTCCAAATAGGTACGACGAATAAAACCATCCGGATCGTGAGGAAAATCAACAAAACCTACCTGCGTAGGCAGAAGGGTATGGGGTTTCACCCAATCGGAAGAAATTCTCTCAATGCCAACTAGATTAGGTAGTGTCTTTAAGCTCGCTTTTAACTGAGCGTGGCCTGGCTCCACAGGTAAGTCACGGATAATATCCAAACCGATGGAGCGAGGATTATGTTGAGATAGCTGCTGTAACAAGTTTGCTAACGTTTGATCCGGGATAGGATAAGCCCCAGTTTGTTGAATATCATCTTCGTCAATACCAACAATTAAAATACGTTCATCTTTAGGTTCTGTAGGGCGAATCCGCAAAAATATATCTAACGTTTTGAGCTCTAGCACTTGAATCCAGCCAAAGGCTCTTGCCAGTAAAACCAACAAAATCACAACCATACCAGGTAAAAATAAATTCGCCTGCCAACTGTCTAAAGACTTTGTCGGCCTGAAAATTGACGAGCCAAGAATCGGCTGATTAGCCTGCGTCCTTTTCATGAATATGCCTGACTTATAGAGTTGTTTTGTGAAGGGTTTTCAAAGCAAATTCAGCCCATGGCCTGTTGCGTTTATGGACTAAATTCTTTACAGACTACAGTCTTTAGATTAATCGAGTAAGCCTTCCTCACGCGCTCGAATCTCAGTTTTAATGCGAATATTTTTACCGGCTTCAGGGTAAATGTCTAAAGCATTCTGCACTTTACTCCAGTAGTAGCGCACGGTACGCTCAGCCACATTCATACGCTCTGCGATCGCCTTATCTTGCAACCCTTCTTGAAAAGCAAGTTGCAACACTTGGAGCCATTCGGGCCGCACTTCTATGCCATTTCTCATATCGCGTGGAGTATAGATCACCCCCTTGAGCGCCCAGTCAACTTTCACTAGCATCTCTTTCATAGATAGATTTTTGTCAGCAATGGTAAACCCACCTCGGTGAGTATCAATCGAGGGTTTAAGCCGCACTAAAGAGCGAACATGAGCGCTTTGCACCACAATATTGAGATCTGGATAGTCGCTCATAAGCTGGCGTAGTAGCTGCATCCCGTTTTTGATCTGGGGCACACCACCAGACTGCATAGGAATGGACAAATCAGCAATCACGATATCAGGTAAATCAACGGCCAGCTCTTGCAAGGCATCTTGAGCTGTTGTAGCAGTTGAAATTTTAGCGGTAGCATAGTCTTTTTGGAGGGCACTTAACGTGCCACCAAGAACAGCTTCATGGTCGTCAACGACTAAGATTTTAATCTGAGTGATTGTTGTTGTCATAGAAAGCACCAGGAGAATCAATCGGGGGCAAAAAGATGAGGAAAATAGAGGTGGGGAAGCAACTATCAAGAATGGGGAAAGCGAAGTATCCAGCTCCATTGATGAGCCTGCTTCTGAATGGTGTAACTGCCTTGCGTTAGCAACTGAAAGGTTTTCAGTATAGGGGTTAGCTCGGCCGTCACAGTTTCCATGAAAACCGGTGGTGGCAGGTCACAAAAAGTAATTGTTGCGCTCATTTCTTTAAATGGCCTTGACTGTGTAAAACACTGAGTTAAACGAATAAAGCAGTTTTGAGGTTGCTGCTCACTAGAGGCCAGTGTTAGACACAGCACATTAACCACCGCAATTAGCAGTCGAACTTGAAGCGCAGGTTCAAGTTCCCACGTCTGGGGAAAATCAAAGGTAATAGGCAAATGCTGCTGCCAAGGTTCGACCGTATGGCGCAAAGCCAAAGGCAAAGCCTCTTGACCATAGGGAGACTCCAAGCGATCGCTAAGCTGCTCCAATGATGCATAGAGCTGTGTAAGCTTGGCCAAATGGAGATCACTATCTACCTTACGCTGGCTGATATTAGCCTGAGGCTTTCCGTGCGGCTTAGCAGTCGTCGTCTCAAAAGCGCTCTCTAATTGACGGCGAATAGCAAACACCTCCTGCAACAAATCATTGCGAATATAGTTAGCCTCTTGGCAGAGCATCTGCATTTGCCAACGATGCCACCACTGCAACAGCTCAGTGGCCTCAGAACAGTTGGGTTCTAAAGGATCATCTGCTCTTTTATCTTTTACTCTTTTTTTCTCTAATTCCTGATTTTCTAAGCCTTGATTTTCTAAGCCTTTATCTAACTTCTCTGCTGATGCTGCTGTGGCTTCAGAAATTGAGGAATTAAGAGAAAAACCATCTGCCTCTGCTGGAATCATGACGTTAGTGTATAAATGATTGACACCAGTTTGACGGGGTTTCAAGCGGAGCTGGCTGTGCTAAAAGGCTAAATCAATTGCCGAAAAGTGCAAAGCTTTTAAAACGGCAGCAGATTAAGCGAAAAGTAAAAGCCATTTTCTTGTAGGGAGTTGCCTTTATCGTTTGCAGAAATAAGAGGAATGCCATAGTCTAACCGTAAATTAAGATAATCGAGAGGTTGCCACCGCAGCCCCAGCCCTGTACCCAACAAAAATGACGGATTGAGATTAGGTGCTTGGTTATTCCAACCGCCGCCCGCATCAATAAATGGGGTCAGCTGCAAGCCCTCAGCGACGGGAAAACGCAGCTCTGTAGAAAGGGTCACTGCATTATCAGTCACAAGTTGATTTTGCGCATAGCCGCGTACGGTATTAATGCCACCAATACTAAAGCGCTCTAGCGGCAGCAGTGAATCTGGCGTGAGCTGAGTGTTGAGCCGGGTGAGCAATAATGTTTCGGGCGAAAACTGCTCAACCCACTGGAACTGTCCTTGCCAAGAAAAGAAGCGTCCGTCCGTCCCTAAGTTGTTCACCGTGGCATCAAAAAGACCTAAGCCAACGTTAAATTGCGATCGCGCTGCAAGCACCGTATTACGATCCCGATTAACCCACTCCTGAGAAAATCGGAGCGCGCTCACTTTAGAAACCCCTTCTTCTGGCCCTACCGAAAAAGAAAAGGGCATGTCATCGAGAATAAAGCTACGACTCACACGCCGATCAAATCCGATCCCGAGCGTAAATTCATGGGAAATAGAACGGCTAATGGGCTGGCGAAAATTCAACGAAAGCGTATCACTTTCACTGCGAATGCCTGCCTCAGCAAAGGCATCTTCAACAATGTTGCTCTCTGAGGTTTGATAGCGAATTTGAGCCGTGCCACCGCGCCCATTCACAGGTAGTGTATAGTTCGTCTGATAAGTATCAAGCCCTTCGGTGAGGCCATATCCTAAATTTAAGCGATCGCCCAGGCCCAGCAAATTGAGATGTTCTACAGTCGCTGTACCCTGCAGCGAACCAATACTCGGTGACCGGTAATTGTCGATCTCGAACCGCCCCCAAAAGGCATCAGCCTCCGTCAGATCTAAAACCAGGATATTTTCTCCGGGACCACTGCCAGCCGTCAAGTCCGCATTCACGCTTTGCAGCAATGGATCCACCTGCAAAAGCTGTAATTCCTGTTCTAAACGGTTCACATTCAGCGGTGGTTGGGCTGCACGCCTC
This sequence comes from Phormidesmis sp., assembly GCA_045110585.1. Lineage (GTDB taxonomy): Bacteria > Cyanobacteriota > Cyanobacteriia > Phormidesmidales > Phormidesmidaceae > Phormidesmis. Next base: position 18,953 of record JBGCGG010000066.1, read on the forward strand.
AGGCGATTACGGACATAGCGCTCACGCAATCGATTCAATCCCAAAATCTGAATCTGCTCAAGTTCACCTTCTACCACCTGAATAGAAACAGTACCATTATTCTCAAAAACTTGATTGGCTGGCACGAACGCCCCCGATGAAATATAGCCTGCATCTACATACAGTTTCGTAATCTCAGCACGCAACGTTAGCAAATCAGCCAGCGTAATGTCCTGTGCTTCTAAGTCACGCACCAAAGCTTCAATTTCAGACTCAAAACGCGTATTACCCAGCACCTGAATCTCACTAACGCGAAACGTTACAGGCGGCCCCTCTGATCTACCGCCACCGCGTTCTTCTTCCGTCCGTCCGTCTTCCGTTTGGCCTTCTATAACCTCATCAAACGGCATTGCCTCTTCAACAGTTGGATTCGGCGATATGGCTTCAGGCTGAATACGCAAATCTTCTAGCTGCAATGGGACTACTGGAGATGGCAGTGAGTCTGGCAATGGGACAAGCAATCCCGGCGAACTTTCCTCAAAAGGATCGGGAATGGGCGTCGAGTGCGTCTGAGCGGCTACTGGCATTGCCAGACCCAGCAAAGCATTCATCCACAACAGAAAACCAATCAGCGCAAAACAATTCACCCCAAGCCCCCCTTGCTACACCCACAACTCAAGTGCATCTTCGCTAGCTAACATTGTGCTAAAAACATTTTGCTAAGAACAGAGCTGAGCGCCAAATTCTGTCAAAATGCCGAGCTGCACTTTTCACTATCTATTACAGATTTAAAGCAACAGGCCAAGCCAAAACTAAAAGCATCTGAAAGAAAGTCATAAAGCATAAAAAATAGCTTTCTGACTTGCCCTAAAGCGACAACATTGCCTAACCGCAATCAATCTCTAACACGCTCTTATTTAATCAGTATATCTAACCATATTCACATGTCATAATTTCAACTGGCTAACCTTAGCTCGTCAAATCAATAAAAGTTATTTGTTTTTGGAAAATTATCCCTAAAAAAGCAACAACGAGTAAAAAATGTCACCAGACGATTTCAGGAATACGTAGACTTGCAAATACAAACTCAGACTTACTTGGGCTTAGTAGAATCCAAGCCCAGAAACATTTAAACCTAGACAGTCATGATGGGAAGCGGTCAGCCGTGAGGAAACCTACACTAAATAACTCTTTTCAGAGAGGCTACGCTAACGCTATAACTCTTTAGCTACAGCAGCTAAATCGACTCACAAGCAACGTATGCCCTGCCTTCTCACAAAGTATGCATCCGTTGATTTCTGTTGATTGTGACCAGTGTCCAAAGCAGAAATCAGCCAATCCCTTCGATAGTAGGTTTGTAAGACTCATTCCTAATGCCAAGTAATCTAATCACTAAAAGCTGGCTTTTAAAGCAGCAAAGACTACTGTTTCTATAAAGAAAACCATAGAAAAACAAGCATCTCAGCAGAGATTACTATAATTTCCTCATGTTTCGGTGCTCTACTTTGGTTGTGTTCTATGTTTCGGTTTCTTGACCGCCGCTTTGTTCCCTTTGTCCCAGCCTGTATCTTTTTCTTAACAGCTTTTAGTTCAAGAGCTCAGATTGCTACAGCGCAAATAGTACCAGATGCAACATTAGAAACTGAATCATCAGTCGTATTATCTGATGTGCTCATCAAGGGAGAGCTTGCAGAACTAATCGAAGGGGGTGCTGCTCGCGGAAACAACCTTTTCCACAGCTTTAGTGAATTTAATGTAGCTGACGGGCAACGCGTTTATTTTGCTAACCCGACCTATATCGATGCGATTGTGAGCCGAGTTACAGGCGATAGTTCGTCTTATATTTTAGGCAGTTTAGGTGTTGCCGGATCAGCTGATTTATTTTTTCTCAATCCCAACGGCTTAATTTTTGGCGACAACGCTGAGTTAGATATAACAGGCTCTTTCTATGGCACCACTGCAGAGGCCATAGCATTCGGCAATGAAATTTTCAGTGCAACCGATCCAGCCGCTTCATCGCTATTGGCCGTAAGCCCGAGTGTCTCGTTTTGGAACTATTTGACAGATCGCTCAGGCGATATTGTGGCTAAAGGACAGCTAATCAGTGGAGACGATGTCACGTTAGCGGGCAGTTCGCTCGACTTGCAAGTGCAAATTGAAGCTGCAGGTAATCTCTCACTATTGGCAACCGACACCCTGCAAATTCGAGATACAACCGAGACCCCTTTTATCGCTTTTGCAGGTCAGGATTTACTGATTCAGGGTAATGATCAAGTCGATATTTTAGCTTTAAGCCATCCGGATAGTGGGCTATTTTCATCTGGAGATATGCTGCTGCGTTCCGCAGGGCCGGTTCAAGGAGATGCGCATTATTGGAGTGGTGGAAATTTTAAAATAGAAGACTTAGTGGGCAGCGCAGGAGATCTGCTAAGTCCTGATGATCCCATTATTCGTTCTCAAGGTAATGTTAGTTTTGCCACCTATGAAGGCGCATCTCTACACATTCTAGCCGGAGGTGCTGTAGATATCGGCACAGTGACAATCACAAGCGCCGATCAGACCGGCAATGCGATCGCGCCCGAAACAACCCCTGAACTCGCGACTGTCACGCTATCTGAAGGGACAGTTGTTGTAGTTGACGGTAGTGCTAAACCAACAGTAGATATCAGAGCAGGTGTCAGTCCAGCTGTTATTGGCGAACCACTAGGGACAGTAGGCGAACTTTCTGGCACTTTTTTTGATGAGGCAGGTGTACCGTTATCGCCGCCTAGCAATATACCAACAACGACCAGTGCCGACATTACCATCGGCGATATCTTCATAGATGCTGCCAATGGACTGGTCCTACTCACAAATCAATATCAACCGAACTCAGCGTTAGCCAGTGGCAATATCTCCGTAACCGGAAACGGTCTCTACGGCAGCGGCATCAATATCCGAGGTATCGAAGACAGACAAGGCGGTGAGGCTTATCTCAATGCCCGTAATGATATTACGTTCACCAATAGTGTGATTGCTACAACAGGGGCTGGTGAAGTTGGAGATATTGTGATTGTCGCCAATGGCACCGTTCAATTTGACGCCTCTGATGGCATCCAGCGCACGGGCGCGTTCAGTAATTTAGGGGGGGCAAAGGCCACTGGAGAGGGTGGCAATATTCGTATTCAGGCCCGCAATCTAGATCTTTTGGAGGGCGCTATTCTAGCAGCATCTACCTTTGGACAAGGGAATGCAGGTGACATCCTGATTTCTGTTGATGAAACCGTAAATTTTTCAGGCGTTTCTATGATACTAGGCTTTCCGAACAATCCTGGCGGTGTGTTTAGCGACGTTAGAAATACTGCCGAAGGAAAAGGCGGTACAGTAGAGATCAGCGCCCGTAATTTGAACGTACTTGATGGCGCGCGCATTGGAACCAGTAGCTTCGGCTTGGGTGACGCAGGCAATGTGATTTTAAATATTCAAGAAACAGCTCGTTTTGAGGGATTCGATCCTATTAGTCAGAATGAAAGTGGTGCATTTAGCAATATTCAAGCAAGAAGCCAAGGGCAAGGCGGAAACATACGCATTAATGCCCGCAATCTACAACTGCTTGAGGGCGCACGACTGAGTACGAGAACATTCGGAATTGGCAATGCAGGCAATATTATTTTGACCATTGCAGACACCGCGCGATTTGAAGGCAGTGTGCCAGGTCGTGACAGTACAAGAATAAGCGGTGCGATTAGCAGTGTTTCTGGCCCTGGTCAAGTCATGACAGCTGAAGGAAACGGCGGAAATGTACAGATTACAGCAGGAAATCTACAAGTTCTCGGAGGCGCACGACTCAGTACAAGCACCTTCGGACTGGGTAATGCAGGAAACGTTATTTTAGATATCGAAGAGACAGCTCAGTTTGAAGGCAGTGTCGCCTTTATAGAGGAACCGCAATCAAACAATTCAGAAGATAGCTCAATTGGTAACAGAGCCAGTGGCGCATTCAGTCGCACGGCTCGTCGGGGCGTTGGACAAGGCGGGAATGTGCAGGTAAATGCCCGAAATTTGGAGGTACTCAATGGCGCGGCACTCAGCGCAGCAACGTTTGGAACGGGTGACGCGGGCAACGTTATTTTAAATGTTGAAGAGAGTGCCCAATTTATTGGGACTGATCCAGATGGAAGTGCAAGCGCAGCTTTTACCAGCATTGAATTAGACGCGATAGGAGAAGGCGGAGATATAGAAGTTAATGCAGCTAATCTTTATATCTCCGATGGTGGCGTTTTATCGGCGACCAGCCAAGGACTAGGGAATGCAGGCAATGTGGTCATCAATCTGCAAAATCGATTAGAGGCTTCAAATGGCACCATTTCTACGAGTGCGGAGTTCAGCTCTGGCGGTCAGATCCAAATCACAGCAGCAGATGTTGTTCTACAAGAGGACAGCGATATTCAAACTTTCGTTAACGCTGGCGACAATAGCAGTGGCAATATTCAGGTCATCGCTAACACTTTAATTGCCTTAGACGACAGTGATATTCTTGCTTTTGCAGCAGATGGACGGGGCGGTGATATCGATCTGAGTCAAACCACCTACTTTGGAGAAGATGCAAATCGTGCTGTCCTCGAAAACGATTCATTAGCCTTTGACAAGAACGGTCGTACAGATATCAATGCAACTGGCGGCGTCGCCTCTGGGCAAATTGCTGTCAATGATTCTACTTTTATTGAAAATAGCTTAAGTGAACTGTCAGGTAATATTGTCAATCTCGATAGATTCGTCAGCAATCGCTGCGTTGCTCAACGGACTGAAAGCGATCGCAGTTTTACGATTACCAATAGAGAGGGCCTACCCCAGCAGCCCGGAACCTCACAATCCAGATATCCTGTAGGCGACATTCAAACGTTGCCTAACACAGACAATAACGTAGCTATTGCTGAACCACAGGCGGTCTATCAGCTTGCGGATGGACGTTTAGTATTGGGCCGCCCGTGCGAGTATGTAGACGCCGCTCAGGGATAGAGACACAGCCTAAACAGAACAAACACACTCAAGTTATTGCCAACTACCAACTAACAACAAAGGTGCCCACCGCCCTGGATTAGCACGGCTACTTTTATGAATAGCATCTATTTGAGCATGCTGCAGGGCTTGAGCTTTGCTAAGTTCGGGTTGTTTTAAATAGCCATAAAACTGTTTAATCACATCAGCAGCGGTGTCATCATCTACTTTCCACAAAGAAGCAATTACACTTCTTGCCCCCGCTCGAATAGCGACTCCCGCTAGGCCCAGCGTAGCTCGATCATCTCCGGTGGCCGTCTCACAAGCAGTCAATGTAATCAAATCAACGGGATCAGCATTGGGAGAAGCGACTCGAATAAGCGCTTCTAATTCACCAAATGTGAGCGTATCGGCAGTGCCGATATCAGCGAGCCCCGTATCGGCAGTCCCTGTGACCACAAAAGTCTCTTCTGGGATCGTACTAAACTGACCATGTGTCGCTAAATGTAAGACCGAGTAGGCCGAATTCTCTAGCGCTGATGTCAGAGTCAGTTTTGTAAAATCTCGGTTTAAAAGAATAGTACTGTTGGGGAGCTGTTCGGCAACTGATTCTAGCTCATCAGGAACAGAATCTAACTTCGCAAATCTTTGACCGCTTTCAGTGGTAGTCGCTTCACTCAAGCCGACAGCCAATGCCTTCAAAACAGGCTTACGAATAGCGGGTACAGCTGTTAGCCCCAAAGCAGGCGTGGCGGCGATCGCGTAATTCTCTATTAGATAATGCTGCCCGTCGTGAAGTGCAGCCATTGGAATATTGCGCAGAAACCCATCTTGAATAAAAACAAGGGTATGAATGTCTGCGTCTTCTAAAACAGGTTGTAAATCACGAAACAGTCGCTGATACAGTCGTTGAGACACACTAAAATCATAGTCTAAGTCTGTAAAGCGCTTAAGCTTTGCTTGAAATATCTCAGCATCTTGCTTTAACGATTCAATATTTCCCAGCCGAATCACCTTAGTGGATTCATTGGGAATAGTGACCATAAGCACAACCTGATGAGAAAGCACAATAGAACTAATGACAGCTGTCTGTGAATTGTTTTTGAGCAGTTGATCAGAAGTATTTGCAGTGGATGTAACAATACAATCATCACCAAAGAAATTTTGCAGTTCTGCCAATCGTAGATTATCGATAGTCTGAAGTGTCCGCTTCGCTTGAGCGGCAGGTAACTCTATAACCGAGTTAAGCATCGTGTTAGTAGCGCTTTTAGGCAGCATGGCCAGCTGTAGTTCAATAGACTGCCGGTAAATGGGTTCAACGGTATCGCGAAAATCAAACTGTAGCTCTCGATCAGCAGTAAGAATATCTGTACGAATAGTTTCGAGGGTAGCAATTGCCTGCTCATAGGCCGCCGCCGCCAGCTCTAAGTCATCTTTTTTCCAATACAATCGACCCATCTGCCACTCCCATAAGTACGCACTATCAGCAGACTCTGTTAGTCCATGACCCGCTGCTAGCTGAGCCTGTTGAGTAAAATAAATGGCTTCTTCTAAGCGACCTTGGCACTCAGCTAAATGCCCTAGCGATCCAAGTACAAAAGACTCAGCGCGCGAATCTTGAATGTGCTGGGCCAGACGGTGAGCCGTTTCTAACCAAGATTGTTGTGTAGAATCTTGGTTTAGCAGTCGCTGTGATGACGACTGACAGCTAAAATCTCCTATCGTTGTTTGATAAGATTTGGCCAGTGAGATAGCGGCATAGACCGTTTCTCGATTAGGAGGAAGCTGCTCAATAAGTTGGCGTAGTCGCTCCTGGGTAGACGGTATGAAGGTCAAAAATATGGGAGACTCTTCAGAAAGCTGCTGCTGTAATAGCAATAGGTTAACCTGAGCACTTAGTTCAGCGCCTGCATCATCTGTGCTGACAGCAGCTTTAATAGATTGTTTAAGGGTTGCCAGTGCATCTTGACTGTAGTCACGGGCTTCATCGTGCAGACCGTTGGCAATTTCTACATTGATACCGACTAATTCAACAGATTCAGCGCGCCTCCGTGCCACTTGTGACTGCCGTATATAGAGGTTGCCTAAGCTATTGAGCATCGGAGCTTCGTACTGAGACAGATTATGTGTGTGCGCAAACGCCAGACCAATTTTAAGCAGCGCTTGAGCCTTTTCGTAGCGTCCACGTAGTCGATTAGTCTCTGCTAAGCTGCCCAGCGCAGCGGCCTGTCCCTGAACATCACTGGTTTCATTCGCGATCGCATAAGCACCACCAGAACATAGTTTGGCTTGACCAAGATCATCAATACCTGCCGCTGCATCAAGGATTTCAGCATCTACTTCCTCACGCTGCTGCCCATATCTCTGTTTAACTTGAATGTTGCCCACCTGTACATATTCAACGTTAGGCACAGTGCCACACAACAGAGCTGCCGCCCGCTGATGCTGCCCTCGGCTAATGTACACTTGGGCTTGCTCAGTGAGCATTCGCCCAAATTGACGCGTGTTGTTGGCCGCTTGGTAAGCACTCGCGGCAGTTTTCCAATAATCAAGTGCGATCGCAGTTTCGCCCACTTGTTGAGTTGTGCGAGCCAAGTTTTCATTAATTATTGCCCGCTCGGTCAGTGCCTCTGGCGGGTACATTGCAAGTGCTTGTTCCCAAATAGTTATTGCGCCCCGATAGTCTCCTTGTTGGTGGGCCTCAACGCCCATTTTCACTAGTTGGGCTGGTGTTGAAGACTGAGCAATCACAGCTGTTGCACCTAAAAAATGCGGAGATAACTGACCTAAGCTAAGTGCGATCCCTAATGCACTAGTGAACAAAAATGTTTTGAACGCTTTAAATCGATTAAATGAGCGCATGCATGCGACAACCCAAGTAGAACAGTGCGTGATGAAACGACGCAAGAGACAAGACATCGTAATGTTTATGCACACTAGTGAGTGCATAAGCGAGTATTTTTAAGCTTATAAGAAACTTTATCGTGAGATATAACTGCGGGCTGTCTATTAACCATTAATCTAATAAAATTTATAGAAACAAATTTATTAAAATACAAGTATTCAACCACTTATCCAACACAAAAATGCTATTGAGATGGCATGAAACTTCAAGAGAACGAAAGCCTGCTGAACTCAGTAATCACTAAAATTCAGCAGGCATAGATTCAACAGGTATAAACTAAAACAGTCTTCAATAGAGCACCTATGCGATGGTGCCATCGATAGAATATTGACCTAAGCTGCCGTAGTCACTATAGCCAGTGACGGGATTACCCTCTCCCGTTCCTGTCACTGTCAAGAAATATTGCCCTGGATTGAGGTTAGCCGTTACGTTGGTTGCGAGCGACCCCAGGGTGTCAAAAGTGCTAATTACCTGCCCTACAGAGTCGCGTAGCTCAGCCATAATGTCTAAATTTGGACCCAAATCAAAGGGATTAATATCTAAGTCAATATTACCGGTCGATGAAGTAAAGCTAAACCAATCCACATCCGTATTAGTTTCAATGATGCCGTAGCCTTCAGCCATACCACCATTGACTGAAAGTGCGGCTGCGTTGGTTAAAGAATCACCATAATCATCAGCCCGATAACCGAAACCGTTACCCGTAATAATGTCGAGGTCATCTTCTCGGTTATTGGCATTATTGTATTCACCCTGGCTCCATTGGGTAAAGTCATGCGCATTGCCTCCCCCCATAATGGGTGCCCAGTCTACAAACCCGGTGTTATGCCCTGAGTAGTACTCCTCACCCGCCGTTGTTCCATCATGCTCTAGCCCCAGCATATGACCAGCTTCATGAGTAATCGTTTCAGCAATGGCTAGCGTAGAGCGACCTTCTGAAAAAGAGAAACCTGGGGTATCGACAGAGTCACCAAATGTTCCTAGGAACGCAAATCCAGCAACGTTATCACCCGACCAACTGCTGTTTCCACCAATCACAATACGAGCCCCCCACTGAGTATCACTACCCCCTGTGTTGATGAGTTGGTCAGTCGAAGATAGCGATGTTGTTACATTCACATCAAAGGGCATAAAGTCTTCTGCAACCCGCTGCCACATTTCCCAAATCGCTTCTCTTTCATCAATAGAGAAAGATGATGCATCGCCATCGGTATCATAAGCAGAATTGGTAATGCTAGTGCCGTTGGCATATCTTTGATTCCACAAAGTATCGGTCATTGTATGACCATCAAAATCTAGATAAATAGTATGGTTTGCCCCAGCATTGCTGTTGAGAGAGAAGACTTGGCTCGCATCAAAGGATTGATAGGTAACCGGTACATTGTTCGTTGGCGGTGTTGGTGTTGTTGGCGGTGTAACAGCGCCTACAGATAGCTCTAAATCGTACGAGACCGAGCCACTGCTACCAGGATCGTAACGCGAGACCTCCGCAAAATAAATACCCGTACTGGCCTGGTAGTTAATCGTATCATCCGCATTGCTTCCATTCATTGAACTAGCAACTTGCTGATCATCCGAATCAAAGATGCCGTTACCATTACTATCTTCATAAAGATAGAGATCCGCGTCGTCACCCGCACTAATGTTATGGAGTGACAGATCAATTTCTTGATTACTTGAGATCTCAAACTCAAAAACATCAGTAGGATCTGACTCACTCAGACCGTAGTTATCGCGATTAACCGGGACTGTACTCAACGTGCCAACATCATAAGTTGCAGATAAATCAAGGTTATATGAAACAGAATCGCTACTGCCGTAGTCATAGCGTGAGACTTCTGCAAAGTAGGTACCGGCACTCGCTTGATAATCAATGCTGTCGTTGGTGTTGCTGCCGTTAGTTGAACTAGCAACTTGCTGATCATCTGAATCGAAAATGCCGTTACCATTACTGTCTTCATAAAGATAGAGATCCGCATCATCACCCGCACTAATATCGTGAAGATGAAGGCTGATATTGCGGTTGTTGGCAATATTAAACTCAAAGACATCGGTCGGATCTGATGTAGTAAGAGAATAGTTATCTTGGCTAACAATTTGACTACTGAGCTCACCAATACCGTAAGTAGCAGACAAATCGAGGTTATAAGAGACCGAACCGCTGCTGCCGTAGTCATAGCGTGAGACTTCTGCAAAGTAGGTACCGGCACTCGCTTGATAATCAACGCTATCGCTGGTGTTACTGCCGTTAAGTGAACTAGCGACTTGCTGATCATCTGAATCGAAAATGCCATTGCCATTACTGTCTTCATAAAGATAAAGATCGGCATCATCACCCGCACTAATATCGTGAAGATAAAGGCTAATATTGCGACTATTGGCAATACTAAACTCAAAGACATCGGTTGGGTCGGAAGACGAAAGGTAATAGCTGTCTTGACTAGAAATTTGGCTGCTAAGCCCGCCAATATTGTAGGTAGCAGACAGATCAAGGTTATAAGAGACCGAGCCGCTGCTACCATAGTCGTAACGTGAGACCTCCGCAAAGTAAGTGCCAGCACTAGCAAGATAGTCAATACTGTCATTAGCATTGCTAGCATTTAAGGAGCTAGCAACAAGCTGGTCACTCGAATCTAAAACGCCATTGCCGTTGCTATCTTCATAGAGTCTGAGATCAGCATCATCTCCACTACTAATGTTGTGTAAGGAGAGATTTATGCTGCGGGTGTTACTGATATCGAATTCAAAAACATCGGTGGGATCAGTTGTTGTTAACCCATAGTAATCTCTGCTGACAACTTCGCTAGAGAGGGTATCTAAGTCGTAGTTAGCCATAATGAACTTCCTTAAAACAAGTCAGAGTGCAGAGCGATCACGATCTAAAACGCTGCTTCACTCAAGTGACTTGATAGTAAGTATTGCCGAGCCTCTAGGGGAGTTTGTTTTCAGATAATCTTATTGCGCAAAATATCAAACATAGATTGCATAATTTGGCAGTGCGCTGTGTAGTTTTCGGCAAAGGGGTAGCCTTTCCGCACCTATTGCGTCTATCGAGTTAGCTAAAACATCAGCAATTCTTCTCGGAGAGGCTACGCTACGCTGATGCTAGGAGCCTTTCGCCATATTGCATCTGTCGAGTTAGTTAGGGCATAAGTAATTTCTAATACCCTTTAGCCACAACCGCTAACTCGACTAGCAATCAACACAGACCGTACCTTCTCGCAGCGTATGCATCCGTTAATTACTGACTCCTAATAAACCCAGCCAAACAATATTGTGCATAAAGCTGGCCTTCAAGAAGGAGGTTGGATAATTCATTTGTGAATCGTTCATTTAATGAAGCTGAACAACTAATTCTGACTCAACAAGGAGGTTCTATTGACATAAGCTGTACTTTTCGTTGTTGCATTAAGCTCACCGTGCCCTTCAGCACTAGGGTTTCTCCTAGCATTTCTCCTAACTCTTCCAAAGCCGTTCGAATAGCATCGACCTGATAAAATTTCCATCTGCCAAATAACTGGTACCAATAAGGTTCTTGAACCTGCCTCCGAAAAATTTCCAAACCAAAACCGCCTACCAAGAAAATGATGATGCCAATACCAATCAATCGCATTTCTTTAGGATAGATCCGAACTAGACGTCCTAAATCTCTGTAAAACAGAATAGGAATAGAAAGCCCTAAAGCAAGATAAATGGATTTCCACAGTTGGTGCTGATGAAATATAAAATTAAGCTTAAACAATTCATCTACAGAAGTAAAAAGAAAGAAGATCGCTGTAACGAGCAACAGATGTCGAGAAGGCGGCACCGACGAACCACGATAGGTGATGAACATCCACAGGGGCACTGCACCGAGTAAAAAAAGTTGGGTTGCCTGCAATAATGACGGCAACGTTCTCACCCCGTTTACATCTACAAGATGAAAGGGATCGCCTGCATTCAGCATTACGGTAATCGCATAGAACGTGACCAGGCCAATTTCTAGCCCTATTACCAGAGGTAACCAAACGAATTTCTTAGGTAGCATCGCAATGGCATGTGTAGCAATGACACATACAAAAACTACAGATTGACTAGAACTTGACTGGAATTGAACTGGAATTGAACTGGGGCTTAGCTGGCGTTTAACTGGGGTTTGAACTAGCCTCTAGCGATCCTCCCATTTAGTACGTGTTCGTACGCTGTCAAGTAATATCGCGGGTACTTTTCAAGCATCACCTGTAAGTTTAAACTTGATGTCGATACCTCTCCGGTCGACACACCTATGCGATTAGACATCAAAAGCCTTAACTTAGGCTCAGATTCCGCTGAACGCGACATCGATATCGGACTGGCAGATTACTTTTACGAAAACCATGCCTACAACCGCTTTCTCAATGGGCGGAAAACGATTTTAGTCGGTAATCGGGGCGCAGGCAAAAGCGCCATTTTTAAATACATTGCCACCAGCGAGCGCCGCAAAGGCAACCTCGTTTTAGAGCTAGCGCCCGAAGACTACTCCTACGAACTGCTGTCAGAATATTTGCGCAGCGAAAAAGAAGGCTCCTGGGGCAAACAAAGCGCCTACTCAGTAGCCTGGCAATACCTGCTATACAATCTCATATTCAAACGCATCGCTCAAAATAAGCGCGGCCTCCTGCTCGGCGCTCAAAAAAATATTTATAACTATGTCAATAACAACGACATCACCCAGGCCAATAACTCCATTGGCATTTTAGTGAACTATCTAAAGCGCATTGAGCAGGTCAAAATAGCCTCTTACGATGGGGGCATCCGCTCAGAGCTACAAGCGCTATACGACCTAGAAGAAATTAAAACGCTGCTGCCCAGCCTTAAAAACGTCTTGCAAAATACCCGCATCACCGTCTTAGTCGATGAGCTGGATAACGGCTGGGATAACTCTGAAGATGCCAAGTATTTTCTGGCGGGTCTGTTTCAAGCCACGCAAAAAATAAATTTGCTTGCGCCGAACCTGCGCATCTATGTTTCTATCCGGCAAGAGCTATTTGATAACATTCCGCAGATTTATGAAGACGCCCAGAAAATTCGCGAAGATGTGGAGATTATTCGCTGGGGAAAAAATGAGCTATTAGAACTCATCGCCCGGCGCATTGCGCACTCTTTTCCAGAAGCAGCAAACCTTCCCGCGCTCAAGCGATGGAAAGCCATTTTTGTTTCTAAGCTGGCCACCTCAGATGTAGAATCGCTCGACTATATTATTGATCGCACTCAGCTGCGGCCCCGTGAACTGCTGCAGTTTTGCAAGCTCTGCGTAGAATCGATTGATTATTCACTGGTGGCTAAGCGGATTGATGAATGCGCGATCGCTGCTGCCGAAGAATCCTACTCCGAACAAAAAACCCGAGATCTCGCCTCCGAGTACCGCTTTCAATATCCACACCTACTAGACGTGTTTGAAATTTTTCGCGGTCAAAACACTTATTACACCAAAGAAGATCTCGACTTTTTACTTCTTTCCATCGCCGTCGGCGAACTTGATGTAGAACGCGCTGCTAGCTGGGTCATCGATCTCGACTATTTAGAACTCAAACAAATTCTGTGGAAAATCGGCTTCCTCAAAGCCCTCGTTCCCCAAACGAGCCCATCCAAATCTATCAAGCAATCTATCAAGCATCGCGGGGCATACCTGGGCCACTACGAGCTGCCTACCATCAACCTCGAAAATATTGACCAGTTTAGAGTTCACCCCGCCTGCACTAAGTTTTTACATCTGAAAGATTGAACCGTTCAAAATAGAACCGTCCAAAGTGAAACCGTCCACAATCAAGCCGTCCAGGATCAACATACTGCAACTCACCTACTAAAATGGCCCCTCGCTCGCCTCAGTCCTCTTTTTTCTCTCGCCAATCTATTCATCGGCTCGAAGAGAAAGTCCAAGCCATTCCGACTTGGCTAGTCGCTGTTATTTCATTTGTGTTGCTCTCTATTTTAGTAATTTTTATCAAGCAAGAGGACACAACGCTCTCCCCCAGAGACATTCTCACCATGCTGTTGGCCGATGCTGAAGCGATCGCCCTCGTCCTTGCCGTCATCCTTTACGTCAAAGCCGCACCCGATCGCAAAACCCAAAGGCACTACGAAGCTTGGCGCGTCATCGACACCGCCGCCGCCGCCAACGTTACCACCAGCTACGCCCGCAACAAAGCCCTACGAGATCTCCACCACGATGGCGTCCCACTAAAATGGCTAGAAGCTCCCAAATCCAACCTCGCAGGCATCAAACTCCCCAGAGCCAACCTCAAAGAATGCAACCTTGCCGGCACTAACCTAGAAGGCGCAAACCTACGCGAAACCAACCTCACTGGTGCGAACCTCGCCGGAGCAAACCTCAGCCACGCCGATTTAGTAGGCAGCGATCTCTCCCACGCCGATTTGCGAGCAGCCAACCTGCGCGGCACAGACCTCACCGGTGCCAATCTCTGGGAAACCAACCTCACCAACGCCGAAATGCGGTGGGCCAACGTACAACAAGAGCAGCTCAACGGTGCAACGCTCAGCCAAACCGTTTTACCCGATGGTAGTATCCACGAAACAACGGATATAAACGAATCTGAACCACTGTCTTAAATCAATCTTGTTTTACCCCCATAAAAGCAGGTGAAAGTGGCCACAAAGTCATCGATAAAGCAATCGATTTAGATGACTTTACAACGCTCTCTTACCCTCTGCGAGAAACCACTAAGCTTTTTCTTCTCACAAGCTAATGACAAAATGTAGGGTGTTCTACATAAGTCAACCCTGACGGGCGGCAAACCCCTTTGCTTTCTCCTTTTTTACCTGCCTATATTTCACAGTTTTAAATGAAAGCTGGTTGCTGCCTGGACTGTACAACGTGTAGCTGGCCTGTCCTGGATTACGCCCCACTGAACCAACACCCACAATGCGCCGAGGCGTTTTGCTTTGGTCTTGAACAGGTTGAGGCCCATCTAGGGTAGTCACGGTGGAGTGCAGTTGGCTAGGGGCGACCCAACACTCAAAAGTGCGGCCTGAGCGTCCGCAAAAGAGATGGTTCGCATCGGCGCGAATGAGGCGATCGCACAGTTCAATCGCTGGGGTTTCAGGCGTTAGCTCATCGGCGTAGCCAGCCATGCTGCCGTGAATCAGCAAACAATCTAGCTCATGAAAACCAAAGTGCTGCATTTGCAACCACTTCACCGACTTACGAGAAACCGAATCCCACAGGGCCTTCACGCCATCGCCACCCACTGCGGCCATCAGCTCAGGTGCATCGGGCAAGCCACTCAGGCCGTGCAAGCTAAAGCACTGTTCTTCCCACCAGCCCACACACACCTGAGGCTTAAGCTCACCCTCGCCAGGATGACGCAGCCGCCGAATAACCGCCTCATTATCGCTTTGCAGGTTGTTGCTTTGATTTTTGCCCTGCAAGTGGTCGCCTTGCAAGTTGTTGCCTTGTAGGCCAATCACATCACCTAAAACATAAAGCTCCGTCACCGGCTGTCGCAGCCGCCGCAGATCTTTCAACACCGCCTCGTAGGCAGCTAAATTACCTTCAATGCCACTCAAAATTGCCCACTTCATGGGTTGCTTCTATCCTCTGATACTGGCTTCTGATACTGGCCTTTTAATACTGACTGCTAACGCTCACACACATGACTCGCATCGTCTGCGCGTTCAGCAAACTCCATGCCTTTCGCTAACCGCCAAGCAAAAATAGGCGGCAATCCTTTTTCCACAATCGCCTCACAGGTCTTCTTATAGTCGTACTCAACTTCTCGTAAGGTGACCTGGGCCGCATCAGTGTCATAAATGACGTAAGTGGCATTGGGTCTACCGTGGCGGGGTTCTCCCACAGAGCCAGCGTTAATAATCCGCTTCAGGGGCACCTGAAACTGTTGTGTGTGCTCACCGCTTTCCACCGCGCCTACTTTCACGGACAAGGACGCATTTTCCAGCTTTCTCTCATAGGGCACATGAGTGTGTCCACAAAACAACACATCGGCATCGGCAGCGAGCACTCTTTCCAAGGCAGCAAAGCCATCCATACTCGGCAGCAAATACTCATGCTGACTATTGGGGCTACCATGCACAAAACAAAGATTGTCTTTTTTCAGGGTTAAAGGCAACGTTGCCAAATACTCACGTACTTCAGGATGAATTTCTCTATCCGTCCATTCATGGGCAAGGTGCCCGCGATATTCGGCTAGCTGCGAGGGGTAGCTACACTCACAGGCATTTAATCCATCCACAATGTCTTCATCCCAGCAGCCCTGACAAGAGGAAATATCGAGGGAGCGAATTCTCTGCACAACCTCGTTAGGGTAAGGGCCATAGCCCACCAAATCACCCAAACAATAAATCTCTTCTGCTTTTTGCGTATCAATGTCAGCAAGAACTGCATCTAGCGCTTCAGCATTACCGTGAATACAGGAAATAACTGCTAGTTTCATACCACACTCTCCTCTGGGCTATTCTTTAGGCTATTATCTGAGCTAGTCGTTGAATCAGCGTTGTAATGTTGTCGGTACTGCCGTTGGTACTGAGCTAACAGCTCATCCGACAGACAAGACGCTTGAAGTGTTTCAGCCATCGCCTTCTGCTGCAAATGGTATCCAATCACTTCTAGTCCGCTCAAACGAGTGGGTCTTCCTTTAAGCGATCGCTCAAGCTTCAATTCAGTATATTCAATGCCCTCCAACCCTTCCACAAAATCAATATAAAAGGCTTGTCCATCCGGTAGCTCAAACACACCTTTCATACGAATAACCGAGCCATAAGCGCCGCCTGTCACCTCAGTCAACAACACTTCTAAACTGGGCGGATCAAACACCTGCCCTGTAAGAGACATACGACAAAAGTTGGGCAGGTCATTGGGAGCAGGCGTCTGAATGTTGTTGACTGCCACCAATTCATTAGCCCAACTGTGCCATTCCGACTGCGCGGTGAGTTGCGCCAGTTCAGGGGGGACAATCGCTACCTTGCGGCAGGGCAAACTGTTAAAGGGCAATGCGGCCAAATCGAGATGAGCGCCTACCTCTATATAAACCTGCGCTTGATCAGGCAAATTCATCAGCAGGGCCGCCGCCTGACTGTCATCTATGACTGTTACCTGCGGAAAACAATAGCTAATGCGCAGTCGATCTATGACATCTGCACCGGCTTCTGTTCCAGCTCCTGGACAGAAATAAAATAGCGGTTGATTAGAAGTAGAGAGAAACTGGCTAATCCAGGTTGTTTTACCAATTCCGGGTGGGCCGGCCACTAAAGTAATGCTAGGGGTATTAGAAACAGGCATAGATTAACAATTCAGTCAGTTAACGTACTCGAGCACAGGCTAAAAACGATGTGGGATACGCCGTTTCTCATCAGTTCAAATATCGCTGTCGAACAACAGAGGTCAGAATTAATAGAAGTTGAATCAGTCAAAGTCGCGTTAGCTGTGGAAGGGCTTTATAACAGGTTGGATTGGAGAAGAGACCGATGTGGTTGGCATAGGACAGATATCTAACTGAGTTCAATCTTTAAATCAACGCCAGTAGCGTATCACTATTTTATAGGAATGATAATCATTCTCATAAAACTACAAATTAGCGATGCCCTGTGAAGGCGATCGCTACACCTTTCACAGCATTGTCCACAACCTCTGTTATTTGTTCGCTATTATTTGTCAGGTGTCATTCGCGACTAATCAGTCACGAATGAATACAGGGAGCATGCAATATCTTGCTTTAGTACCGTATTTTATGATCCTCGCCGGAGTTGAGTTGAGCCATGTAGGTATGCTGCCAGCGCTGAAAGGCTGGATGCTGATCAGCAAAAGCTATAGAGTAGTAGTTGAGCAACGAACTGGTAACACCATAGTTTGATTTTGGATCGGCTCGCATGCAGAATACGACAAACTTTTATCACAAATATAGCTGCCGATATCAGCGCTAGCAACAATGTCAACGCCATCTAAACTCTCTGCTGAACAATCTGCTGAGCAATCTGCTGAGCCTTATGTAACGACCTTCGATGAGTTCGTGCAATTGGCAGATTATTCTCTGATGGATACCCTAAATGCCGATCCTGACGCCACCGAAGATGGTGATGATCACTATGCCCGCCAGGTTTTTTCGGGTCATTTCGTCCCTGTCACACCCACGCCACTTGCAGAACCAGAATATGTCACCCATAGCAGCACTTTTTTTAAGGAACTTGGGTTGAGCGATGAGCTGGCGCTTAATGAAAACTTTCGCCATGTATTTTCAGGTGATCTCTCTGCTGCGCAAGCGCCTATGCGTCAGGTTGGCTGGGCAACTGGCTATGCACTATCGATTTATGGCACCGAATATATCCACAACTGTCCATTCGGCACGGGCAATGGATATGGCGATGGTCGGGCAATATCTGTATTTGAAGGAATATTCAATGGTCAGCGCTGGGAAATGCAACTGAAAGGGGGTGGCCCAACGCCCTATTGCCGTGGCGCCGAAGGACGCGCCGTCCTCCGCTCAAGTGTGCGTGAGTTTCTAGCACAAGACTATATGCACGCTTTAGGCGTTCCCACATCGCGCGCCTTAACGCTGTATGTTTCTAAATCTGAGACCGTTGCCCGGCCTTGGTATTCTCAAGGCTCCCAATCTCTTGAACCTGATGTTTTAGTAGATAATCCTGTCGCCATTTCAACTCGCGTGGCCCCCTCCTTTTTGCGCGTGGGTCAGCTAGAGCTATTTGCTCGCCGCGTTGGCGCAGCCCTTACAAAGGAGGAGCGCAGCAATGCTCACCCAAAAGCATTAGAAGAGTTGCGCATGATAGTGTCGCACTTAATAGAGCGAGAATACAAACGCGACATTAATCAGAATCTTAGTTTTGCCGATCAATTGGTTGAGTTATCTCAGCTATTTCGCCAGCGTCTCACATCAATGGTGGCCAATTGGCTACGTGTGGGATATTGTCAGGGTAATTTTAACAGCGACAACTGCGCCGCTGGTGGCTTCACTCTCGACTATGGCCCCTTTGGATTTTGTGAAAGTTTTAACCCTTGGTTTCAACCTTGGACGGGCGGCGGAGAACACTTTTCATTCTTCAATCAGCCAAGGGCAGCAGAAGCGAATTATCACATGTTTTGGAAATCTGTGAGACCGCTACTCGCAGAAGATGCTGAAGCCTTAGAACAATTTGACCAAGTACGCAAAGGCTTCGCAGAAGCCATGCAACAACAGCTCCAACAAATGTGGGCGGCCAAACTTGGCTTGAGCGAATTTCACCCAGAGCTATTTAAGGAATTAATCCAGTTAATGACCCACTCAAAGGTCGATTACACCATTTTCTTCCGCGAGCTATCTCACATTCCAGACGATATCTCAGCATTGCAAAAAAGCTTTTCGGGAGAGATTTCCCAACCGCTCGATGAGCAATTAGATACGCAGTGGCAGTCTTGGCTAAAAAGCTGGCGCGATATTGTCCTTAACGAAGGCAGCCTGACTGAGCTATCCACAAAGATGAAACAGACTAACCCAAAATACGCATGGCGAGAATGGTTGATTGTTCCGGCCTATCAACAAGCCATGCAGGGTGACTACACCTTAGTGAAAGAGCTGCAAGCAGTGCTGAACCATCCCTATGATGAGCAATCACAAGCAGTAGAAGATAAATACTATCGTCTAAGACCTAGCGCATTTTCTGCCGTTGGTGGCGTGTCGCACTATAGCTGTTCATCTTAATTGACGATGATTCAACCGCAAGCAGCATTGCTCATTGGCTTCATTTTGAATTGACTGCGCAGCACAGCTCAAAAACAAATAAAGTTGTGCCATGTTTGCTCCGGTTAGGTATGATTTAAATCACTGTCACGGTTGAAATTTCTTCACTCCGTAATGCTCTTCACTCCGTAATGAGGTGTACTTATGAAATGCTTTAACGCTTCTAAGAATGTTCTTGCGCCTTGGCTAGCTGCGATCGCACTAACTGGCGTGATGGCAATGTTAGCTAAACCTGCCCAAGCAGACGATCTGCTAGAAGATGCGGCAATTGGGGCCGGAGTTGGCTTAGGAACAGGTGTGATTTTCGGCGATCGCGTCGGTGTTGATGACGCGGTCAATGGTGCAGCAGCAGGCGTTGCTTGCAACGTTGCTAACGATGCACTACAAGAAGAAGGCGAGCGCAGCCTCACTGAAGATTTGGTGGTCGGTGCTGTCGCAGCAGGTGGCGTCGGTATTTTGACAAATGATGATAGCTTTTTGACGAATGCGGCCCAAGGTGCAGCGGCTTGCGGCGTGATTAATGTACTAGATTAAAACTCGACTAACGAGCAAGACTAATTCAAAGACTAGTTCAAAGACAAAGTCTACAAAACAAGCTAGGGGAAGCTTTGTTCTGCCCCTAGCTTAAAAAGCAAGTTGTGTTTCGCCATTTCCTAAACGTTTTCTGTCCAGAAAATGACTTGTGGAATCTAGGGTTTATTCACCACAACAGCAAGTCTCTTTACAGCACTCGCAGGTCTTTTCCTCACAACACTTATCCTTACCACAATCACAATTACAAGTCTTTTTCTGAGTCGTATTTTCCATATCCTTATCTCCTAGTTTTCAAGCAATGGTTCTGCTTCAATCAAATCGGCAAGTTCACGAAGCCGCTTTGACACCTCAGCTCTGTTCAGCGAGTACTGAATCTCACGCCCCTTCCTTTCAGAGCTAACAATCCCCTCTTGAGAGAGAACTTTAAGATGACGCGAAACGCCAGAAGCGTCCACACTGCAGCATTCACACAAGCACATTGCATTTTGAGGCGCTTTACACTGGCACAACCTGTAGACAAGGGAAAGCCGGTTAAACTCTCCTAATGCCTTCAGCAAATCTGCCAATTCTTGCGCTTCGTTTTCGTTCATAACCCCATATTTGCATATTTGCACAAATATAACAATCAATAAATATTGCGAAACGCCATCTCCTGCTTCAGCAGGCAGGACATCCCTTCTAGTCGCATACTCTAAAGCTAAAGAGTTCTTTCTACAGCAAGTAAAGCCATAGCATAAAAGACAATGATTATCATTCTCAAAATGTTGTAAAATACCAACCTACTTCACGGCTGATATTCCATCTGTTATGGGGTTTCTATTGCAGTCTAGGATGGCGAAATGACAAAACTTTCTCGGCGAGTCTTTCTATCGGCAATGGCAGTAGCCAGTGGCTGCGCTACTTGGGGTCTACACAGCAATCCGGCGCAGGCATATCAAGTCATGCTACTGCCAGCCAGTCCTCAATTAGGCGACACGCTTTCGATTCTCATCATCACAGAAGACGCTACAGAAAACGACAAACCAGTCGTTTCTATTGGCAACAACCAGTATCCTAGCTTCCGTTTATCTAGGAATCGCTTTCGAGCATTTATACCCACCAGTCCACTCGAATCACCAGGAAAGCGAACAATTCAGGTGACACAGGCAGGAGTCATGCAATCTCATAACGTCACGATTAGAGACCGTTGGTTTCGCACTCAATACATTACGCTGCCACCCGGCTCATCAGATTTGGGTACCGACCATGAATTTGATCGGGTGGCTGAATTCAAACAACTCGTCACCCCAGAGCGTCATTGGCAAGGCCCTTTACTACGGCCAAGCTCAGGCTATGTCAGCACAGAATTTGGCGTACAGCGCTACTACAACGGTGTTTTTGCAGAAGACTATTACCATCGGGGTGTGGATTATTCCGCAGCTACCGGCTCCTCAATTGTTGCCCCAGCAGCTGGCCACATTCGGTTAGTTGGCCGAGTGCAAGATGGGTTTGAAATCCACGGCAACACAGTAGGCATCGACCACGGGCAGGGAGTGCTAAGCATCATGATTCACATGCACCGTATCGATGTTCAAGAAGGTGAGTTTGTCGCAGCTGGGCAAACCGTTGGTGGAGTAGGATCAACCGGTGCTTCAACAGGCCCACATCTGCACTGGGGGCTATATGTCAATGGCATTGCCGTCGATCCAGTACCCTGGCGCTTCGAAGGTGTTGAATAGTTCGAAGATGTTGAATAGTCTGTTGAAATCGAGTCATCTCATTTCATTCGACAGACTATTCAACAACGTGCAAAATGATACTTACTTCAGCAGAGTCTGAGCACCGGCTTCATCACAGTTACCACCCAGCCCCTCTACAATTGTGCAGGTGTTTGCAGTAAGCATACCCTGATAAGTCGCAGCAGGTGTACCGGCTTCTCCCAAGCTGTCTGCATAGAGAGGTTCTGCCGAGACCTGAATGTCTGTTTCTCGAGAAACAGCTTCAATTAAGCGAGGATTACTGGTTGATTCCACAAAAACAGTCGGCACGTTGCTATCTTCAACCGCATCAATAAGTTCTCTTAAATCAGCAGCCGACGGGCGAGCCTCTGTACTGAAGCTGGCTAGTGCGGCTTCTATGCGAATGTTGTAAGCCTCTGCATAGTAACCCAAAGCATCGTGAGTGCTGACAAGCACACGTTGCGATTCAGGAACGGTCTTTATCTGTTGATGAATCCAAGTATCGAGCTGCGTGAGCTGAGCAACTAAAGTTTCAGCGTTAGCTTGATAGAGCGAAGCATTATTTGGAAATGTTTCACTGAGCTGCCTTTGGATAACCTGCACCATCTCTATCCCATTTTCTGCATCGTGCCAAACGTGGGGATCCGCTTCGCCTTCTTCTTCATGGTCTGAGTGATCATCATGACCATCTTTTTCGTCATGTTCGCCTTCTTCGTGATCTGAGTGATCACCATGTTCATCTTCTTCATGGTGACCATGTTCTTCATGCTCGTCTTCCTCATGATCTGAGTGCTCGCCATGCTCGCCGTGTTCTTCATCGCCGTGTTCTTCATCGCCGTGTTCTTCATCGCCATGTTCTTCATCGCCGTGTTCTTCGTCCGAGTGGCCTGCATGGTCGTGGTGGTGATGTGCGCCAATAAGCGGATCGGTTACGGCAGCTTCAGCAACTGCAATTCTAGGGACAGTGCTATCTGTTGCCTCTAGCATTTGAATAATATCTGGCTCAAAATTATAACCGCTATACAGTAGCAATTCGGCATCTTCAATAACACGCCTGTCTGAAGGGGTAGCGTTGTAAACATGGGGATCTTCTCCCGATTCAATCAGACAGGTAACATCTACGGTATCTTGAGCGATTTGTTGAGTGAGATCGCAGAGTACGCTATGACTAACAACAACCTTGGCATTGCCTTGGCTGCGAGCTGCCAGCATGTGAGGAAAAAGGGCAAGCGTGCCACCCGTAGCGAGCAGAGTGAATAATCGAAGAGAAAATCTCATGAACAATCGTCTCACAGGTGATAAATGTGGGGGAAAAGGTGAATTGCAGATGCAACTTTAATAAATATCGAGAATGATAATCATTATCATAGTTTGATAGTATAAGTTCAGTCTTTGGGTCTGTCAACGACACAGGATAAGGCTGTTAACAACACGGGAGTTTCGATTGCGAGAACACGCTGTAGCGACAAAGAAAGTGACGAGGAGGGCGCGCAATCGGGGTGCACTGCTTTTAGTTTCTGTGTTGTTCCACAGTTGGCTGGCATGCTTACCGTGGCAAAAAGACGCTCGCCCATCAGCAGTGACCATTTCGGCTATGCCAATAGCTGTGGTTTCAGCCAGTCAGTTACCGAGTTCGCCAATTAACGAGCCATCGCCTTTGTCTGCTGTTCCTACCGCAATACCCAGCCCACCTGCTGCTGTATCATCTCCATCAGCACTGTCAGCCGATTTGCCCCCTGCGGCTAGCGCTGTTGAGCCAGCAGTTGCTTCAATAGAAGAGCCTGCTATTGAGGAAATGCCTACACCTGATAGCATGCCTGAAAAGGATGCTGTCACTGAGCCTATCAATGTAAGTGACAATAGCGATGATAAAAGGAATAACGGTAATGAAAGAGATCTAGCGAATGAGGAAGACGAGGCCGAAGGGGATGAAGCCGAAGGTAATGAGAATGAAGCCGAAGGTAATGGGGATGAAGCCGAGGGTAATGGGGACGAGGCCGAGGATAATGATGCAGCAATTTCCGCTGCTTGGGGAAGCTTCATCGGCTACCTTCAGACCCAAAGCGGCGGATTTGAAGGGATGTCGCTGCTGGACATCTTTAGTCTATTTGGGGAGCCGAATCAGGTCAGCGATTTCTTTGATGAAAACGATCAGCCGAAACTCGATGTTTCTTCTTATCACCTTTTCCCAGAGCAAACGCCTGAGGCAGTTGTAGACGCCATCATTAAGCCTAAACTTAGCAACCAATCAGACTTTAAGCTGCAACCGCTCAAAAACCTTTCGCCAGGACTAACCTATCAAATTTTGCAGGGGGAAGCCTTCCGCTATCTCACCATTGTGCGGCTCAACGAAGACAGCGGCAGCGTTCTGATTATGAGTAATTCTTTGCCTACACTTTAGGATATTGAAAGGATGTTGAAAGGCAGCGTACCAAATTTATTCGAAAGCATCATATAGAGAACCACGATGAAAACAAACGCCGTAAACACCAATGCTATACAGACAACAACAGTGGCTGAACCAACAACGGTTGAGATGCCTAAACAGGGAATGCCAGTAACCATCATCACAGGATTTTTAGGTAGTGGAAAAACTACCTTACTGAATCACATTCTAAACAATTGTGAAGGACTCAAGGTCGCTGTGCTGGTAAATGAATTTGGCGATATCGATATAGACACACAGCTTTTGGTCTCTGCAGATCAAAGCATGGTGGAACTGAGCAACGGCTGCATTTGCTGCACCATTAACGAAAGTTTGGTGGATTCGGTTTATGAAGTGTTAGAGCGGCCTGAGAAAATAGACTGCCTGGTGATAGAAACCACGGGAGTGGCCGATCCGCTACCGATCATGATGACGTTTGTTGGAACCGAGCTAAAAGCCTTGACTCGGCTAGACTCTGTGCTAGGAGTAGTCGATATGGATGCCTTTGACTCCAATCTATTAGACAGCAGCGCCTACAGCAATCAGCTGCTGTTTAGCGATGTACTGTTACTCAATAAGTGTGATTTGGCCAGTGAAGAGAAGATTGCAAAAATTGAACAACAGATTGGGGCCATGAAAGCGGATGCAAGGCTTTTACGGTGCAGCTTAGAAGGGGATGATTCGCTACCGCTGAATGCGATTTTAGATATTGGACTGGCGGATGCTGACGCGATTGTGGCAGCAGGCGGAACGCCAGAGGCGGTAGCGTCAGAACATGTGGTGCGCGATCGCTTTATTTCTGTACCCTTTTCTAGCGATCGCCCCTTTGAGTTGTCCAAGTTTGAACATTTCCTCAATCATCAGCTCTCTGAAGATATTTTCCGTGCCAAAGGCATTTTATGGTTTTCTGGCCAACCCAAACGCTACATTTTTCAGCTTGCCGGTAAGCGCTGTAGCCTCCAAGCCGATGACCGACAGGCTCCCACACAAAACCAAATCGTGATCATTGGACGTCAGTTAGATGTACTCAAAATCCATCAACAGCTCAGCAACTGCCTCACGGTCGCTGAGTGACATTCGTAACCTCACCCCATAAAATGAAAATGAGAATCATTGTTAGTTTATAGACGGACTTCTATCTGTATACTGAACTCCGTCCATCTGGTTAATGCGTATAACCGTTAATGCGCACGCCTGCTAACGCGTATCTCAGGCTAAGCAATTTGTCACATTTTCGTAATGAGCATGCTGTTATGGAACCCGATTCTTCTAAGTCTCCAAAGTCGTTCTCTTCATCGTCTAACCTAACCCGCGCCCAAAATCAGGTTCATCGATTAATAGAGCAGGCCGGTGAGGCCATGACAGCGCAGGCCATTTATCGACAATTAAAAGAACAAAAGCAGTCTGTCGGACTGGCAACCGTATATCGATCATTGAGATCCTTACAAGTTAAGGGGTTTGTTCAGGCCAGGGCTTTGCCCAAAGGCGAATGGACATATGCTCTCACTTCTGATGAAAGCCACTATCTAACCTGCCTGAACTGTGGCGCATCTATGACCGTTGAAGATTGCCCGATCCAGTCTTTAGAAGAAAAATTGGGCCAGTCATCTAACTTCCAAATTTTTTATCACACCTTAGAATTTTTTGGATTGTGCGCGCCCTGCACAACAGATACTACACAATCTTCTAGCAGTTGTTGAAGCATCTCTTGATCTAGATTTCGACCAATGAACACGAGCTGGTTTTGGCGCTCACCTGGCCACCTATCTTCTTCAAGCTGGAATCGTTTGCCCGTAAGCTGAAAGAAATGCCTGGCAGGGCTTTCTCGAAACCATAAAATTCCCTTAGCGCGAAAAACATTTTCAGGCAGGTGATTATCTAAGAACTGCTGAAAGTGCATGAGCGAAAAAGGGCGATCGCACTGAAAAGAAAACGACATAAATCCATCATTTTCTAAATGGTCAGAATGATGATCATGGGTTGAATGGTCATGGGTTGAATGATCGTGAGTTGAATGATCGTGAGTTGAATGATCATGATCATGTGAATGGCCATGACCATGAGACTTAGCCGTCTCAACGTCATGTTTTTTCTCTTTAACTGTCTCTTGAGCCTTAGCCTGCTCTTGATAGACACCCGCCTCCCCCAACTTGACATCAATAATCAGCGGCAGCGGCACTTTCCCCTGTTCAGCTCTTAAAATTCTGGCACCCGTTTTAATATCGCGCAGACTTTTCTCTAAAGACTCTATGCGATCGCTCGTTACCAAATCTGTTTTGTTCAAGATAATAATATCGCCGTAGGCAATTTGGCTGTAGGCCGCCTGGCTCTCAAAAATATCTGGAACAAAAGACTCAGCATCTACCAGAGTTAGAATTGAATCGAGTCGAGTCAAATCCCTCAATTCTGTGCCTAGAAAAGTGAGGGTAATCGGCAGCGGATCGGCAATTCCCGTGGTTTCTACAATTAAATAATCCGTTTGCTCACGGCGCTCCAAAATTCGATAAACCGCATTCAACAGATCATCATTAATACTGCAACAAATACAGCCATTAGTCAGCTCAATCATGTCTTCATCGACCTGAACAATGAACTGGCTATCGATATTAATGTCGCCAAATTCATTCACTAACACAGCAACCTTACAGTCTTCAAAGGTCTCTAACACATGGTTGAGTAGAGTGGTTTTTCCACTGCCCAAAAAACCCGTAATAATTGTGACAGGCAGTCGTTTATCATCTATTTCTAACGGCACGATGTTGGCAAAATCTGGGGCTGAAGGCGTAGCCATACTTGTCTCCTAGAGGTTAGCTAACCGGATAAACAATTGATAAGCTGTTGATGAATTTGAAGTGCATTAAGTTTGTGACCAATGAGCAGAAGCTGACTTTGGTTAAAAGGCACCTGAATATCAGAAAAAGCATCAGTAGAGAGACTATCCGCAGTATCTGCGGTAGCCTCAGGAAAAAGCTCGAAGCGCTTACCAGCGAGGTGAAAAAGATACCGCTGCGGCTGATGGTCAAACCAGAGAATCCCTTTGGCTCGAAAAATTGCCTCAGGGAGTTGCTGCCTCAGAAAATACTCAAACTTAGTGAAGTCAAAGGGGCGATCGCTTTGAAAAGGAATTGAAACAAAATGATCGGAAACCAGACGGTCAGTGAGTTCTCTCTGTGAAAGCGAATATCTGGAAAGTGAATATCTGGAAAGCGAATAACGATCAAACCCCGAATCTGAATCCAAGGTAGACTCGGCCAGCTCTACCTCTAAAATAGCCGATAGCGGGAGGTTAAAATCACTTTGCAAGCTCCCGATCAAAATCCGCGCACCAGATTGTAAAAGATGAATATCTTGCTCAATGGCACTGACTTTATCAGCACTTACCAAGTCAGTTTTATTCAGTAAAATCACATCGCTATCAATAAGCGGCACACCTTTTCTAGGTATGCCAGTTGCTGACACCTCTTCAGACAAACCGTCTTCTGCTAGACAACCCTTAAGCATGGGCATCAAAAACCGATAATGATTATCATTATCAAAATTTTACACCCTAACCGAAGCTGCATAGAAATAATCTGTTAAGCTTTTCCCGTATACGATAATGATTATCAGTTCTTCAGTATGTTAACGGTTCAAAATCTGTCAGTTAATTACCGAGGAATTGAAGCACTCACAGCGGTTTCGCTGACGCTGCAGGCAGGTGAATGGGTAGGGCTAATTGGCCCCAACGGTGCTGGAAAAAGCACTCTAGTGAAAGCAATTTTAGGGCTAACGCCTTATCAAGGAAAAATTTTATTAAACGGGACTTCGCTGAAACAACACCGGAGACAAGTGGCTTATGTCCCACAGCGATCGCAAATCGATTGGGACTATCCCATTACGGCCTGGAACGTGGTGATGATGGCACAAATAAGAGCCATCGGCTGGGGACGCTCGCCCAATGCCAAAGCCAAACAAAGAGTGAGTGCAGCGCTTGAGAGAGTAGGGATGTTATCTCTTCGCAATCGGCCCATTGGTCAGCTCTCAGGCGGGCAACAACAGCGCATTTTTCTCGCGCGTGCCTTGGCACAGCACCCCAACCTATTTTTGCTAGATGAACCGTTCAGCGGTATCGATAAAACAACAGAAGCGATAATGTTGAGCATTTTCACTGATCTCAGTGAGCAGGGTAAGACGCTGCTGGTTTGCAGCCATGAATGGGGCGAGGCGCTCAACCGCTATCATCGGCTGCTGTTACTCAATCGCCGCGTGCTGGCAAACGACAAGCCTCAAGCGGTGATGACAATGGAAAACATTCAGCAGGCTTACGGTACGAACAGTCAAGCCGCCTTGCATAGTCAAAACGCCATTCCGTTTGCTTGCTAGCATAAACTCTCTCAATCAGGCTTTAGATTGTCCTCGATTACGCGTCAAAATCCCTTGACTAGGACTAAACAACAAAGCTAACAAAAAACATACAAAAAGAGTCAGCGCGATCGCTGGGCCAGATGGCGTGTTGAAGTAGTAACTAATGTACATTCCTACGATGGAAGAAAGCACCCCTAACCCTGCGCCCACCATCATCATCCAGTGCAGTTCCTTAGTCAGCAAATAAGCCGCTGCCGCCGGGTTTACCATTAGCGCCACCACCAAAATAA
The DNA here is from genome assembly GCA_045110585.1 of Phormidesmis sp. Taxonomy (GTDB): domain Bacteria; phylum Cyanobacteriota; class Cyanobacteriia; order Phormidesmidales; family Phormidesmidaceae; genus Phormidesmis. The sequence continues at coordinate 47,848 of JBGCGG010000066.1, forward strand.
CGCCCACCGCCTTGATGCTGGCAACAATCGTCAGCGTAATGGCCGCCATTAACCCAAAATTAATCGCGCCCACAGGTAGGCCAACCGCTTCTGCACCTAGCTGATCAAACGTAAAAAACAACAGCTCTTTATAGAACACTTTCACACCCACCAGCACCACCAGCGTAACCAGCCCAATTTTCCACACATCTGCGGGTGCAATGCTGAGGATATCGCCAAACAGCAATTCTTCAAGATCTAAGCGGCTGCGCAAACCGGCTAGTAGGGTAATGCCCAGCGAGAAAAAGCTGGAGAACGTGATAGCCATTGCCGCATCCACTTTGACCTTAGATTGCGCCCGAATCCAGCTCATCACAAAAGTCCCGAGCATGCCAGAAACAAAGGCACCAGCAAGCAAAGGAAAATTAAGGAAATTAGCGATCGCAAGCCCTGGTAGCACGGCATGCGCCACTACATCTCCCAACAGTGCCATCCGTTGCACAATCAAATAAGTACCAACAATCGGACACAAAATGCCCATTAGCACACCGGCTGCCAGCGCCTGCTGCATAAATTCATAAGTCAAAGGATCTAGCAGCCAGTCCATATTATTGCTAAAAGAATGAGGGGTGTTGTGCAATCATTGCATCTCTTGCCGCGATTGTATGTATAGCCTCTGCAACGTTTGCCGCTCGCCTGTGTACCTCACTTAACGAAGTCCCTAGCACCTGGTAGCAGCTAGTATTATTAACAACCTGCGAATAAACAGCAGGCATTGATGGGGCAAAGCCTGTAGCCAAAATGACACAGCTTGGGTGAATCTGAGTACCGTCTGGCTGCAAGATAGTTGGCGTAGGTTGATCTAGCAAGAACTCTCCTGCCATTAGTTTCAGCCGATCTGCCTTAAGGGCAGCTAGCATGAGTTCAGCGCAGGGCCGAGACTGAGTTGCAAACAAGGGTCTTACCCGATTGATCAGCTGTTGTAGTTCTATTTGTTGGGCAGGTGAGAGCAAATCTTTTACCTGCCCGTAAAATGACATTACTGGACGAACTAAATGGGCTAAGGGATGGTTTGAAGAGGATTCTGTTGATTTTAAATAATCCGATAAAAAGCGGGGATAATCATCTATTTCAAACAGCGAATCCCAACCTGAATAGGGCAAATTGCAAGCCTTGTAACAAGTTTCAAGTTCTTTTTGAAGCAGCACTTCAGCATAAGCAGCAGTGGGTTGGCACCGCATTTTTTCACGGGTAAGCCACTGGCACTCATAACGTTCTGTGGGTTCTATTTGCGGGAGTCTAGCTTGAGCGCGGTGGCTTACCAGCGTAACGCACTCCACACTCAGATTATGCAGTGCGTGCAGCGCAACTTCAATGCCTGCAGGGCCAGCACCAACAACGGTTATCTCTTTCGGTAAGTTGTTTTGACCATAGCGATCGCAGGGATAAGCCCCAAACACCCGCCCCGCCCACTCAGGTCGCAGTTTGGCATAGCGATGACCGGTTGCATCAACCAAATAATCAACAACTAACTGGCGAGTTTCAGTTTCAACAGTAATAGGTAATTCAGTGTGAGAATTTGCCTGAGAAGGATATGCCGCAAAAGTATGCAGCGCCTCAGGCACGGTGTGCAGCGTAATGTGCTCAGGCAAGTGAGCCTGCAGCGCCAAAAACTGCTCGTGAAGATACAGCCCATAAGCGCCCCGAGGCGTGGTGCCCTCAATGTCATCAAGGGTGTGGCCGCCGTGACGCTGCTGTTGTTTTTCTGGGGCAAAGTCTGGATACAGGCTAGCCAGCAGGCCGCGATTAGCCTGTATCCACTCAAAGTAATCGTTAGAATCATAGCGACCAAGGGCAAAGTTAAACCCGCGAGCAGCGCTATTGCCATTAAAGGTAAACAGCGAAGGCTGCACTGGGTGATAAACCTGACCACCGCCATACAATTGACTAGGGTCGATGCCGATCGCCTTAAGCTGGGTAAGGCGATCGCGCTGCGGCGCAGTCAGATTATCTAAGCGAATCTCTCTTGGCGGCTGCAACAGATAAATAACTGCTTCAACCGACGGCATTTCGCGCAGATGTTCCACCAGATAGCCCAGCGTGGCAAAACCGCTAACACCTGCTCCCGCGATCGCAATTTTCATACTCTACTGCGCTCCATTTGCAGCGCTCAACCTACAGCGCTAACGTATGCGCATGAACGCCCAACGGAAACAGCAAATACTCATTCCAACAGCGCCACAAATAAGCCGTAATCGCCTTTTGACGGCCCTTGTCACTTTCAAATTCAAAAGAGAGCGGTTCGCCACCAGGAATCATCTGCGCCAGAGAATGATCGCAGCCGCAGCCATGCTGAAGCAACAACCCTCGCTGTGAAGCATGAGTCTGCACTCGCATCAGCATCGCCGTCACATTAAACCCATGCAAGCAAGCGTCATAAGCTCGCTTCACCCCTTGCATCCGAGGATCAAAAAACATCGGACGCGCCTCATAAATAGAGTCTCGTTCAATCGGGCACAGCAGCATCCAATAAAAACTCGCAGGCAAATCGTAGCCAAAATCATCAAACACCGCCTGCACAAAATCAATCACCCGCTCAGCGCCATCTTGCGCCTTGGCGGTCTGTTTAACCCGACCAAAATTAGGATACGCCGTGATTAAAAAATCATCCCCAAAGAAAGTCAACGTCTCCTGCACGCCTTTGGTATAAAAAGCTTGAAAACTAGAATCTTGAAGATCAGCGCCTTGCTGAAAAACTTCCGAGCTACAGTCGGTGCCTTTCGTGAAAAACAATCGCGCCAAAGCAACCAAAAAATCAGGATCGCTGTGACCTACGTTCACCTGCCCACTGGCTATCTGTTGCCAAACCGTCGGCAAGCAGTCGAGTTCAACCGCATTTACGCCCGCCAAAATAGAGCGCGCAGACAGCCCCAATGGCTGACTCGCATCAGCCCCCGTATCAGCGCCCCCATGAGAACGCGGATCAGAAAGTGCGCGATCGCCAAAATCAACCGTTACAACCATAAAAAAGATGCCCCATCAAAGAATGAGAATGATAATCATTGTTAGTTTGTATCCTAAGACACGCCTTCCTATTCCGTACAGGCGAAAAATTAAACAAGTTGTTACACAGTTCTCATTCACAAAGTGATGGTTTCAAGGTGTGTATTTAAGACTGGCTATTTAGCAAACATTGATTCCAACATTGATTCCAAACAATTGTTGAAATTTCTGTTGAGCCCATGCTCAAATTTATGACCAAACCTTTACCAAGAGCGAGTTTTAACCAACGCAGGAACAATGCGATCGCTCGCCAACTTTCCACCAAATAAATTCCTCGCCACTGGCCCCACCTGCAGCGCCGCCGCGCCCCCCATCACAAACAAATTGCATCCCGGCCAGCGCAAATGTTCATCCAATACAGGCAGGCCATGAACCGTTTGTAACGGGTAGCGATCGCGCACAGCAGACAGCAGCGGCCACTGCGTCACATCCAGTCTGCTGCCCGTCGCCAGCCAGATTCGATCAATGGGCTGATGGGCAATGCAATGGTGCGCGCCCGGATGGGTACAGCTCACCTGCCAAGCCTCACCAGTCCAGTCGGCTGAGCGCACCTCGCACTGCTCGTAAAAAGTCACCTTATCGTCGTGACTGTGCTTGCGCAGCTTTGTGAGTACCGCAGGCGTTAAAGAGCCGCCATTGCGAGCCGATTGAATCATTTGCCAGCGAGCTTCCCAGTCAGATTCAGCGTGAAACCCTTTAAGGTACTTTGGCCCCAGCCAGCCGGGAGCCGCATCGAATAGCTTTTCATAAAAGCTTCGTCTGGCCATCATCATGACCTGAGCACCCCGTGCGATCGCGCCTATCGCCAAGTGTCCGCTAGTCAGCCCGCTGCCCACAATTAGCACCCGCTTACCCGCTAGCTGCTGCTGCCGCAAGTCCACCTGATGAGCATGCAATAAGCAATCATCAGGATACGTTGACTGCGCATCTAACTGCTGCTGCGCCTCCTCTGCCCAACTCGGCACAGCGGGCACTCCCCCTGACACCGCCAAAATCACTCGCTTAGCAAACATCACTTGCCCATCTGCGAGCACCAGCCGAAACCGCCTATTTTTTTGGCGTTGCACCGGCTCAACCCGGTCTACCTTGGCCGGTATCACCCGATCTTGAAGCTGCCAGCGACGAATAAGCTCCTGACAAAATTCTTGAAAGAGCTTAGTCCCCGGCAAATCGTAAGGCGGATATAGCTCGTCATAGCGACCTTCGGCAAAGCCACGCAGCGCGTGCGGATTAGGATCTGGGTGATGCACTGCTGGAGAGCGCAGGTGCGGAATTTCGTAGGCAGAAAACTGATGGTGCCACTGCCGCAGCCAGCCCCCAGACGGATCTAGCACCACAAAGCGGTTTCGCATCGACTTTTTCTTTTGCAGCAGGTGAGTCACTAGCGTCAGCGCCTGAGGCCCAGCCCCCACAATCGCAATATCAGTTGTATCAGGGACAGTAGGTACCGCAGCGAAAGTCATAACCAATTCTGGCAAAACTAAAAATGATAATGATTATCATTCCATAAGATGTGCAGATGTCTACCTGTAGTTGCCACGACTCTCTCGGCGGGCTAGTGTCCACACGAGCAAATAGAATGCATGTACTTTCTGACTAAAAATTCTTAAAATTAGGCTGCTTAGCCCTGGAAAATATATTGTTTTCGTTAGAAGATTTACGTGACTGCTTAAGCGCAATTGCGCCTGAACTAATCCGTTTCCCTTCTCTTAAGCTTTAGATTCTAAAGAGCCGGATCAATAATTCTATTGAGCAGATCTCGTTGGGAGAACATTAATTATGGAATTAGAATAATTACCCGGGGCAGAGTTGATTTTGCCTGGACGCAAGGATTTACACAACGGTGATTTTAAAACGGTTGGAGCGCTGTTGATTGCGATCGCATCAACGCACCTAACTGACGCAGGTTTAAGCTTTCCCAAAATTCACTTAGTTTCAGATCCGGAGCTAACACTGTACGAGTATTTACAAAACAGCCTCGACAGTTTTTACAATGCACTAAAAATTGCTAATTTTGCCTAGATTTAGCGCGAATTCAATTAAGTTGGTGGCAATGTAATGAAGTTCTTGTCAGGTCTTCCCAACAAGCTTACTTAGACGGTCAAAAGGTGTATTAGATAGATAAAATCCTAGTTGAGGATCGTCAACAACTAAGGCGCATAGCTCATTGTCATACACTAAATAGTTTTGACTATCGGGACATTTCTCATAAAGTCTCGTTATGTATTCATACTCTATAAAACTTTCAATTCCTGAACTAAGCTCGGGCCGAGAATCTTGAATTTGCTTCAGCGACAGAAAACCTTCTGAAGAGTGAGATAACTCCTTTAGAATCTCTATGCAAGTCCTTTCAGTGTGATCATCTAAAGCTGCAAAACTTCTAACAGTATCGTCAAACTTTAGTGCCATTTCATTGCTCATTACTTCTGAAATAACGATTTCAATATCTCCAGAAATAATTTCAGTATTACTCTGAGTTTCCACGAAGCCTTCCCTCGCAACCAAGTGATAGCACAAGGATTGAGCTACGTTCAAACTACCATTTGCAGAACGAACAATATCCGACTTGCGTTCAAAAACGATATTTAGTGCTGCTTCTCCCCTATTTATCATTTTGAGAACAATTTCATCTCTAACTCTTCCAAGCCTGAAGAATTTAACTCTCATCGCAATGTCAAAAGCAAGATTGACAAGGCGTTTCCCTGTGCTTGGAATACCAACAATTATCAATTTTTTAGGCAATTCGTTATCAGCAAGATATTTGAGATAATCAACCAGCATTTCCTGAAGCTCTATCGATAATCGATGAAAATCATCGACAACAGCCACTCCGCTATGCCACTGCCTAATTGTCTTAATCCTAGACAAGTCTTTTGGTTTCCGTGCACTTAAACTGAATATCTGTACATCTTTGTCTTCCGGAATAGTTTCTTCGAGGGCTTTCTTGAGTGCAGTCGTTTTACCTATCCCAGAAGGCCCTTCAATTACGACACCCACGCCAGGCTGCATTAGTGCCAACTTAATTAAATGAAATTTTTCAGGTTCAACAAAAGTAATTGTTGGCACACCTGATGTTTTGAAAACTTCGAAGATTGGAAAAACTTCAGATGTTTGTGGAACTAGTTCTGAAGGAAATGTTCCTCTCTCTGCGATGGCTTCTCTGACCTGATCTTGGCTCCGTAACTCCTCACAGACTAAGCGAATGCCCTGAGCAATATCGGTCAGTGCTAAATCCGTGCTATCCCAGGAAGATACAGGCTTTGCATTTTTAGGAAGTGCTTGTAGTTTTGAAAATGGCGAGCCAACCCAATCAACAGAACGTAAAATAATCGGGATGACTCTAGCTTTTCCTGATGAATGGCGCTCCATTGCCGTTTTCATCTCAATTTCGTAGCAATAATCAGATGCTATAAAATCAGCACTGATTAATAGGAGAATAACTTGCGCAGCTTCCAAATGCTCACTGATTTCATCACTCCAGTTGCTGCCCGCTGTAATTACCCGATCGTGCCAAACCGAAATAATATTCTGACGTTGCAATAGCTTAAGATGTTTTTCTAATTCATTTTTCCATGACTCATCCTCATGAGCGTAGGATAGAAAGAGTTGAATACCTTTGCCTACGTTTGAAGATAGATCTGGCTGATATTGTATGTAACCTGAACCTGTTATATTTGCAATTGAAGAGTCACTGAGGTTAAAAGTATTTGATAGAGTTTGCCTTTGCTTAAGCACAGGAATGAGGTTCTCAGGAACCCCGGCCATCTCAATTGCATTTCGACCAAACTTGTAAGCAAAATCTATCGATCTACCATCTCCTAGAGCATCATAAAAGCCTACTGAAAACTCTATAGCAGCTCTGTCGCTAACTGCCTGACTCATACCAACAACATTGTCAATATACTGAGCAATTGAGGATGCTTGTACTTCAGAGTAGCAGCCATTTAGAACAACACACTCTATCTCATCAGAAAATAGATCGAATAGCCTTGCTAGAGCCTGACCTTCAACTAACTTAGCTCGGCCTTCCTCATCTTCAAACAGCAAACCTTCATCTCCAGCACCATGACCAGAGAAATGAATTATGTTTGGCTGAGTATCCAACAGGGCACGCTGAATATCTCTTGGGCGCACCGCCCATCTTGAAATGAGTTCAAATTGATCACGATTTTTAGAGCGCCGTAGTCCAGCTTCTATCTCTCTAACCTCCTGATCTAGGCGTAGTCTTGAAGTTTCTTGCGGATTTGCGGATAGAACTAAAATCCTTGTTCTTTTACTCATGCCAAACATTACCTATAAGTTTAGGCTATGGATTGATTTTAACCTATTGCTGCATAACGCTCTGAAACGATTCTCGTAAAATAATGATTCAGGAAAAACCTTCATCCACTAGGGAAAATATTTCTTTATGCATCTATAGAGACAAAAGCAGCATGTTCTTTTAACCCAACTCAAAAGTCGTAATCCCAAAAATCCGATTCAGTGGTAAATCAGGCGCTTGTTGCATATACATCCTCGCCGTCTCAAACACACTCCTCATCCCATACTTTCTCGCCAACGCCACCGCAGCCTCATTCACCCCCACCACATCCAAATAAAAACAGCTCCCCACCTCCACATAAGCTGTCAAAGCCAAAAACAGCCCTTCAGCTACCGCCTCACTATCCGCAAACAACGGGCCAATCTTGTCCCCCCGCTGACAAGGCCGCAACACCCCATACCCCACAAGCTGCCCATCCTTCATCATCCCCAAAGCCCGATGATGAGGCGATCGCACCCACTCCCGCAAAAAAGCCTCTCTCTCATACAAAAAAATCTCCTTGTCATACGCCCTCACCACCTCAAACGGCACCGAAGCCAATTCAACAATCTCACCATCAACAATCTCTTCCAGTTTCTTTGAGTTCGCCTCAGACTCCTTCACCCCTTCGTATCGAATATTCCGGTGCGCCAGCTTAAACCCAGATTTTAAATAATTCTCCTGTTGTTCAAGCACACCATCCAACCCAATATTTCTCCCGTCTAACCGCGCCAACCCCGCCTGCCACATCTCGCGCCCATACCCGCGCCCCCTAAATGCGGGCCGCACAATATAAAACCCCAGAAACCCAAACCCCTCCTCATACTTCACCACCGAAATACTCGCGATCGGCTCCCCATCCAAGAGTCCTACCAAAAAGGCACCCTCATCCGCCGCATAAAAGCAATCCGCATCATGCAGCCCAGGGTTCCACCCTTCCGCCGCTGCCCACGCCACAGCCAAATCCAGCTCATCCCGACTCATCGCCCGAATTGTAAAGTTAGGTGCGCTCTCTTGAGATAAGGTCATTTCTTAATTGTCCTAAACAAATAAGGTGCAAACGAACAATCCCAGTAAACAATATGGGATAACATCTGCCTCAGATAATAAGTGAGCAAGCCCCCACATGACTGCAAACTACCCTCGTGACCTCATCGGCTACGGACAAAACCCACCACATCCCCAGTGGCCAAACCAAGCCCAGCTCGCCCTCCAGTTCGTAATCAACTACGAAGAAGGCGGCGAAAACTGCATCCTCCACGGCGATGCCGCCTCAGAAACCTTCCTCTCCGAAATTATCGGCGCACAGCCCCTCCTCGGTGTCCGCAACCTCAACATGGAATCCATGTACGAATACGGCAGCCGCGCCGGATTTTGGCGACTGCACCGCCTCTTCACCCAGCGAAACTTGCCCCTCACCGTCTACGCCGTCGCAATGGCCCTAGAGCGAAACCCCGCCGCCGGAAAAGCAATGGTAGAAGCAGGCTGGGAAGTCGCCAGCCACGGGTATCGGTGGATTGACTATCAATACGTGGGAGAAGACGTAGAGCGATCGCACATCCAAAAAGCCATCGACATCCACACCCAAGTCATCGGCACCCGCCCCCTCGGCTTTTACCAAGGCCGCAACAGCCCCAACACCCGCCGCCTAGTCGTCGAAGAAGGCGGCTTTCTATACGACGCCGACAGCTACGCCGACGATCTCCCCTACTGGAACCACGACTACGGCCAACCTCACCTCGTCATCCCCTACACCCTCGATGTCAACGACATGCGCTTCGCCACCGCCCAAGGCTTTAACGCTGGCGATCAGTTCTTCACCTACCTAAAAGACACCTTCGACATGCTGTATACCGAAGGCGAAACAGCCCCCAAAATGATGAGCGTTGGCTTGCACTGTCGCCTCTCCGGCAGACCCGGCAGAGCCGCCGCCCTCGCCAAATTTTTAGACTACGTAAAAAATCATGAAAACGTCTGGATTTGTCGGCGCGTAGACATCGCCCAACATTGGCACAAACACCATCAACAAACTTAACCCGAGCCGTCCAGCTCCAACCCAAAAACAATCTAGCGCCGCTCTTTTTCCTGTCCAAATCGTCTCTGCTCGAACCGCTCCTGCTCGAACCGCTCCTGCTCAAACCTTTCCTGCTCAAACTTTTCTTGGTTAAGCTTTTCTTTTTCCGGCAGTGGTTTATGGTTCAGCTGCAACAAATAGCTACTGAGCGAAATTAAAAAGATAGCCGACCCCATATACACCAAGTCACTCGCCTGCTGCACCTCAAAGTTCAACATCTGTTTAAACAAACTCACAATCAGCGCCACCGCAATCACCTGCACCAGCTTGCCTTTCAGCTCCTCCAAAGACTCACTCTGCAAAATATTAGTATCGTCCTCAAAGCGCTCATCAATTTTAGAAATAAACAGCTCATAAATGCCATAACTAAAAATCAACAACACAATCCCAATCAGGTAATAATCCACCCCGCCAATAATATAAGAAACAATTTGAGTCGTAATCGTTCCTTCCGGATCATTGCGATCAAACCGCAACTGAAATCCAGCCAAAATATCGTACGTGCCAATCATAAAAAAGCGAACGGCACTCAGCAAACCAAAAAAAACGGGCAGCAAAACAAAGAACCGAAACGTCCAGATAAACCGTCCGAATGCTTTTTCTATTCGTTTCTGAAACTTCATAATGCACTCTGGCTCAACCTATCAACGCTCATCTTTCGCCCACTGTATGTACAAAAACAGATTTACTGGCCCAGCGCACCCTGCCCATGGAGAAACTTAAATCGCTAGCAACGCTAACCTTAGCATTACACTCGCAATGCGTAATCTTACAAACAACAACCTGTAAAAAGTATTTTTCCTCTCCTCAAGCACTATCCTAATTTGCTACCGCTTTCGTTTATTCCCAGCACTACAGCTTACCTCATTTACGCCCAAGGGCGAGAAGTCCAAAGTGAGGTGCCAAGCGCTATGCAATGTCCGAAATG